>JAYPAN010000013.1:0-41967 GCA_038123715.1 Rhodobiaceae bacterium
GTCACTGGAGCGGGCGATGAGATTCGAACTCACGACCCCAACCTTGGCAAGGTTGTGCTCTACCCCTGAGCTACGCCCGCGTTTTCAGTGACAGCGAGCCGTGTTATGCCTTATCACTGCGGCTTTGGCAAGGCGTAATCACGCCGGTTTGCGTGGGCGACATAATGGCGGCTCTGCAGGGGTTGGCAAAACCGGGCAAAAGCCCCATGTTAGGAAGGAAAGGAACCGCACATGGAAATCTCTTCTGAAGCCGCGCCACCGGCGGCGGCGCACGCCATTATTGATGTGACCACGCAAACATTCATGGCCGATGTCATTGAGGCGTCGCGCGACTGCCTGGTTATGCTGGATTTATGGGCGCCCTGGTGCGGCCCGTGCAAGCAATTGACGCCGGTGCTTGAGGCGCTGGCTACGCAAAGTCAGGGCGCGGTGCGACTGGCGAAAATGAACATTGACGAGCATCCGGAAGTGGCGCAGCAATTACAGGTGCAATCGATTCCGGCGGTTTTCTTTTTCAAAAACGGCCAGCCGGTTGACGGCTTTATGGGCGCGCTGCCCGAAAGCCAGATACGCGCCAAGCTTGAGCCGCATTTGCAAGATGGGCTGGCGCCCTCGCCGGTTGAACAATTATTGGCTATGGCCGAGCAGGCGCTGGCCGATAATAATCCGGCTGCGGCGGCGCAAGCCTATAGCGATATTCTGGCCGGTGAGCCTGACCATATTGGCGCGATTGCCGGTCTGGCGCAGTGCCATTTGGCAAATGGCAATATCGAGCAGGCCGGCCAGATATTGGCGATGGCACCGGCGCACAGCAATGAGCCGGAATTGGCCGCCGCGCGCGCCGCTTTGGCGCTGGCTGAAAAATCAGCCGATACGGGCGAGCTTGCGCCCCTGCAAGCGCGCCTTGCGGCAGATGAAAACGACCATCAGGCGCGGTTTGATTTGGCGATGACGCTGCATGCAGCCGGTCAGCGCGAGGCGGCAATGGATGCCCTGTTGGAGATTATCGCCCGCAAGCGCGACTGGCAGGAAGAAGCGGCGCGCAAGCAGCTTGTCGAGTTTTTTGACGCTTATGGCGCGGCCGATCCGCTTGTTGTGGCCGCGCGGCGGCGTTTATCCTCCCTTTTGTTCAGCTAGGAAATTATATGTCCAAATATGAGACGGTAGATGATTTGCCCCAAACTGTGCCGGTGTTTCCGCTGGCCGGTGTGCTTTTATTGCCGCGCGGGCAATTGCCCCTGAACATTTTCGAGCCGCGCTATCTCGACATGTTTGAGGATTCGCTGGGTCGTGGCCGGATGATTGGTATTTTGCAACCGGTCGATGGGCAGGAAGATGACAGCGTTCCGCAATTGCAGAAAGTTGGCTGTATCGGTCGCATTACTTCATTTTCGGAAACCGAAGATGGCCGGATGATTGTCAGCCTGACCGGCGTTGCGCGGTTTCGGGTGGCGGAAGAGCTGGATGTCACCACCCCCTATCGGCAAATTGCCGCTGATTACCGCCCCTATAACAGCGATTTAATCGCCGATATTGGCGCGCTGGATGTCAATCGCGAGGGCTTGTTGGATGTTTTGCGCCGCTATTTGGAGCGCAATAATATGGCCGCCGATTGGGATGCGATTGAGCAATCCGGCAATGAGGCGCTGGTTAATTCCCTGTCCATCATAAGCCCTTACGGGGTGCAGGAAAAACAGGCTTTGCTGGAGGCCGAAAGTCTGGCCGAGCGCGCCGAAATCCTGATTGCGCTGACCGAAATGGTGTTGGCGCAAATGGATGCCAGCATGGGCAGCAATGACAATGCCATTCAATAATTCAACACCATGAGAGGCAGCAAAATGAGCGACACATCTTCAGATAGCGCCAGCCCATTGCAACCGGACGCGGCTTTGCTGGAAATACTGGTTTGTCCGGTCACGCGCGGGCCGCTGGACTATGACAAGGCCAAAAATGAGCTGGTCTCGAAAGAGGCGGGTCTGGCCTATCAAATCCGCGAAGGCATCCCCATTATGCTGCCCGAAGAAGCGCGGCGGCTGGACGATTAGACGCGCATAAGCGGCGGCGTGTGGCCTATGCCGCTATCGGCCTGTGCAAGCAGGGCGCGCCGCCATTTTGGCTGTTTTTGCAAAAGCGTGTGTGTTGCCTCAAGCCCCGCACCGGCCAGCAGACCGAGACCCGGAACAGCCCCGCCAAACAGCCCGTTCAATCCATGCGTCAGGCCAATAGCCAGTGTCGCGTCGGCGCGTCGCGCCTGCCCGTAGCGCGCCAGCATGGTCGCATCATTGGGCGGCAGGCCAAGCTGGCGGCCTTGCATCAAGCACTCGACCAGCAGGGCGATATCGCGCAGCGTGATGTTAAAGCCCTGCCCCGCCATCGGGTGCAGACAATGGGCGGCATCGCCAAGAAACGCCCGATTGGGCGCGGTGAAGCTTTGCGCCAAATGCATGTGCAGGGCTTGGGTGGCGCGCGCGCCAACCGCCTCTATTTTGCCATAGGGTGCGGCAGCGCGGTTCAACTCATGCAGAAACACCGGCGCGGCCACATCAACCAGCGCTTGTGCGCGGGCGTGCTGCAAAGACCAAACCAGCGCCATGTCTTTTTCGCCGGCCAGCGGCAATAAGGCAAGCGGCCCGTCGGGCAGGAAAATCTGCCGCGCCTGCCCGTTATGGGCTTGCGTCCCCCGCACGGCGCAAACCAAGGCATCGCTGCCATAATCATGGGTTAGATAATCCGCCGCATTGTCGGATTGCGGCCGCTTCGTCTCAATATGCAGCGCGGCGGCGTGATTGGCATTTGTATCGGCATTTATATTGGCATTGCTGGGCGCGATTTCCGCCGCAGCAATGGTGCGGGCAATGGCGCGGTGCAAATCGGCAAGGCTGACAATATGAGCCAGCGTTTCCGGTTCTGGCGGGGTCAGGTCAAGCGTGTCGGTAAAACCCTGCCCGACCGGCCCGCGCCGCACTTCCATGCCGGTCATCGACGTTGCCGGTTTGCCCAGATTTTCCCAGACACCCAGCTTTTCAAGACAGATTTTAGAGGCCGGTGCCAGCGCCAGAACACGTTGCCAATCGTCATCATGCAGCGCGTCGGCGGGGTTTGGTGTTGCCAATGCAGGTGCGGCTTCAGGCAAATCCGAACCGTCAATCAGGTCAATCAGGTCAATTAGGTCAATGGCAAAGCCGCATTGGTGCAGAGCCAGCGCGACAAGCTGCGCCGTGCCGCCCGCGCCGTGAACAATGATTTTTGCTGTGCCGGTCATGGCCGCACTCTGCCCGAAACGGCGCGAAGGAGCAAGCAGTCAGGCAATTGCCCGCCGCCCGCCACCGGTATATTGCCCAAAAATTAGCCAGTGCGACTTAACCCGCCTAAACTTTAGGCAATAGCCCCCGCCTTTTTGGCTGTGCCGAGAGTTTATTGTTTTATTTCAGGTGTTTATGCGCGCTCCATGTGTGGCATATTGCTTGCTTATGACCCTAGGTTCACAATTAGGGGATTTATCATGCATAACGCAGTAGGCGGCGACGTCTTTTTCATTCTTATGGGCGCCATTCTGGTGTTTGCCATGCATGCCGGTTTTGCTTTTCTCGAAGTCGGCACGGTGCGGAGCAAAAATCAGGTCAATGCGCTGGTTAAAATTATTTCAGATTTCGGCGTGTCCACCATCGCTTATTTCTTTGTCGGCTATGGCATTGCCTATGGGCTGAGTTTTCTGACTTCGGCGGAAATGTTGAGTGGTGCGGGCGAAGGCTTTGACGCGCAAGGTCTGACATTGGTGAAGTTTTTCTTCCTGCTGACATTCGCTGCCGCCATTCCGGCCATTATTTCGGGCGGCATTGCCGAGCGCGCGCGGTTCGGCCCGCAGCTTCTCGCTTCCGGCTTGATTGTCGGCGTGGTCTATCCGATTTTTGAAGGCATGATTTGGAACGGCAATTTTGGCTTTCAGGATTGGCTCGAAGGTTCTTTCGGAGCCTCTTTCCATGATTTCGCCGGTTCGGTTGTGGTGCATGGTGTCGGCGGCTGGCTGGCGCTTTCGGCTGTGGTTATGCTGGGTGCGCGGCTTGGCCGCTATGGCCCAAGCGGCAGGGCTTTCCCGCCCTCTTCGATTCCGTGGTTGGCGCTGGGCAGCTGGCTTTTGTGCATTGGCTGGTTCGGCTTTAACGTGGTCAGCGCGCAATCGCTGGAAGGCGTTTCCGGCCTTGTTGCGGTCAATTCGCTGATGGCGATGGTTGGCGGCATTCTGGCCGCATTGTTTGTCGGCAAATCCGATCCGGGCTTTGTGCATAATGGCGCATTGGCCGGTCTGGTCGCTGTGTGCGCCGGCTCTGATGTTTTCCATCCGGTTGGCGCTTTGGCAACCGGCGCGGTGGCCGGAGCGCTGTTTGTCTATTTCTTCGTGCAGTGTCAGGAAAAATGGCAAATAGATGATGTGCTTGGCGTTTGGCCGTTGCATGGTCTGGCCGGTGCTTGGGGCGGTATTGCCTGCGGTATTTTCGGGCAGGAAATGTTTGGCGGCCTTGGCGGTGTCAGCCTCATCTCGCAAATTATCGGCACATTTGTCGGTTGTGGCTTTGCGGCGATATGCGGTCTGATTGTCTATGGTGGGTTGAAACAAATCATTGGCATCCGCATGGAAGAAGAGGATGAACAACGCGGTGCGGATTTGGCGATTCACAAAATCGCCGCCAATCCGGAAACCGGCCTCAGCGGTTAACCGCAGCTATTTTAACAAGACCCGGCCTGTCCCTTTGACCAAGGCGCTGTCAACGCGCTAGTCTGGGACAGGCCGATTCGTTTTGAACCCCGTGCGGGCGGCGAAAAGCTCCCCACGGGGTTTATTTGTTCGTCCGAAAGAAAGGCACGCTAAACTGGTGGATGTGCTGCAAGATAATCTGGCGCCAAGCCCGCTATCGGCGTCCCTGCCCGGCTCGCCCTTTGTGCGCTTGCGCGCGCTGCTTGACGCCCATGCGCCGGGTGCGCCGCCCGTGTCGCTGGCTTTGGGTGAGCCGCAGCATGGCGCGCCGGATTTTGTGCTGGCTGAGCTGGCGCGCCCAACGGCTGATTACGGCAAATATCCGCCAATCACCGGCACGCCGGAATGGCGCCACGCCGTGTCAGACTGGCTGGGTCGCCGCTTTGGCCTTGATGCCGCCTTGCTGGAAACGCCAAGCCAGATATTGCCCTTAAATGGCACGCGCGAAGGCCTGTTTCTCGCCATGCAGCTTGCGCCCCAAAAGCCGGATGGGCGGGTCGCCATGCCTGACCCGTTTTATCAAGTCTATGCCGCCGCCGCATTGGCAGCGCAGGCGCAACCGGTCTATTTGCCTGCGCCGCGCGCAACCGGCTTTCTGCCCGATTTGGACGCGATAGCGCCGGAAACATACGATAAATTGCAGGCGCTTTATCTGTGTTCACCGGCCAATCCGCAAGGCGCGATTGCCGATGCCGCCTATTTACGCAAAGCACTGGCTTTGGCGCGCGCGCATGGGTTTTTGCTGTTGGTGGATGAATGTTATGCCGAAATCTATGACGCGCCGCATGTTGCACCACCGGTTTCCATGCTGGAAATCATGCAGGCGGAAGCCGATGACAATGCGCCTGTAATTGTGTTCCACTCACTGTCCAAGCGGTCAAATCTGCCCGGCTTACGCAGTGGGTTTTGCGCCGGTGGCCGCGATATCATGCAGCGCTTTGCCGCTTTGCGCCAAATTGCCGGCCCGCAATCGCCTTTGCCGGTGCTGAATGCCGCCATGCTGGCTTGGCAAGATGATGACCATGTGGCGGCCAATCGCGCGCTTTATGTCGCCAAATGTGATGATGCCGAAGCCCAATGCGACGGGCGGTTTGGGTTTTACCGACCGCCGGGCGGCTTTTTTCTGTGGCTTGATGTCGGTGACAGCGCGGCGGCGACATTGCATTTATGGCAAGCACAAGGCGTGCGGGTGCTGCCCGGCGCTTATCTGACGCGCCTTGCCGACACGCCGCAAGACCCGGCCAGCAATTATATTCGCGTGGCGCTGGTCGCGCCGCCCGAAGAAAGCCACGCCGCCATAGCGCGCCTGGTGGCAGGGCTGGAAGATTTTACCAATGGCAGCAAGCCTGTGGCAGGAGGCACGAAATGAGCCAGACCAGCCGCAAAACAGGCCGCTTTGACCGTTTTATAAACCGGGCCCGACCGGCGGTGGAACGGGTGCAGGCCGTATCGATTTTGGCGCTGACCCTGCTGTTGGCGGCGGCGCTGGTCAGCTATGACCCGGCCGACCCAAGCCTCAATACGACCGGTGACGGGCTGGTGCAAAACTGGCTTGGCCTGCCCGGTGCTATCATTGCTGATTTGCTGATGCAGGTGCTGGGTCATGCCGCGTGGTTGGCGCTGATACCGTTGGTCTTTGTTGGCTTGCGGCGTTGGCAGCATGGGCAACTCAGCCGCCCCAATGCGCGCTTGCTGGCCGGTGCCTTTGCGCCGGTGCTGGGGGCTTTTGCGCTGGCTACCGGCCAATGGCAGGCTTTTGCCGATATGCCATTTCCGGGCGGCGCGCTTGGTCAGCTTATCGCCGACAGCCTTGATGCCGTGCTGGGCGGTATGGGCTTTTATCCCTCGCCGACTTTCCAGACCGGTTTGGCCATGCTGCTTTTTACCGTCGCGCTGGCGGTCATGTTGCTTGCCAGCGGTCAATTTATCCGTGCCATGCAAACACCCTATTATCTCTGGCGCGCCGCCAAAGCCTTGCCGCACCAAATCCGCATCATGCGCGACACTGGCCCAATGGCTGCGTTGGCGCGGCTGCTTACGCCGCTTTTGGCATTGATGGGGCGGGGTGTCGGATTTGTTGCGGCGCGCTTGCGCCGGTCAAATATGGCGTCACATGCCGCGCCTGCTGCTGCACAAGGCGCACCGGCAGTGGCGGAAACTGCGCCAATACCTGCGCCGGAAGCAGATGACGGAGCCGGTCATCAAGTCGCCATTGAAGCGCGCAAGCGCGGGGTTAATAAAGGCCGTCGCGCGGCGCGCGAAGCACAGCCAAGCCTTGGGCTGGAAAAAGCCACCGGTTTTGAATTGCCGCCCTTGCGGCTGCTGACCGAAATGGCCGCCGCCCGTCCCGACAGCAGTCTCAGCAAGGATGCGTTGGAGGCCAATGCCCGCTTGCTCGAAACCGTGTTGCAGGATTTCGGTGTGCGCGGCACGATTGGCAAAGTCCGCCCCGGGCCGGTTGTTACCTTATACGAGCTGGAGCCTGCCGCCGGTGTGCGTTCCTCGCGCGTGGTGGGTTTGGCTGATGATATTGCCCGTTCAATGAGCGCGGTAAGCTGCCGCGTCGCGCCAGTGCCGGGCGCCAATGTGATTGGCATTGAATTGCCGAATAATCGCCGCGAGCTGGTTTCCTTGCGCGAATTGCTGGGCAGTCAGGATTTTGAAAGTGGCAAGTCACGCCTGACAATGGCCTTGGGCAAGGATATTGGTGGCGCTGCCGTGATGGCTGATTTGGCTAAAATGCCGCATTTGCTGGTGGCTGGCACAACCGGCTCCGGCAAATCGGTCGGCATTAACACAATGATTTTATCGCTGCTCTATCGGCTGACGCCCGACCAGTGCCGCCTCATTCTGGTTGACCCGAAAATGCTGGAACTGTCGGTCTATGACGGCATTCCGCATTTGCTGGCGCCGGTTGTCACCGAGCCGAAAAAAGCCGTTGTCGCCCTGAAATGGGTGGTGCAGGAAATGGAAAACCGCTACCGCAAAATGGCCAAAATCGGCGTCCGCAACATTGAAGGCTTTAATGAGCGCATGGGCGAGGCGCAGCGCAAGGGCGAGACTTTGTCGCGGCGCGTGCAGACCGGTTTTGACCCGGAGACTGGCGAGGCGATTTTTGAAGAAGAGCATATTGAGCCGGAAGTGCTGCCCTTTATCGTCGTGGTGATTGACGAAATGGCCGATTTGATGATGGTGGCGGGCAAAGATATTGAGGCAGCGGTGCAAAGGCTGGCGCAAATGGCGCGCGCCGCCGGCGTGCATTTGATAACCGCCACACAACGCCCATCCGTGGATGTGATTACCGGCACAATTAAAGCCAATTTCCCAAGCCGCATTTCCTTTCAGGTGACTTCGAAAATTGACAGCCGCACCGTATTGGGCGAACAGGGCGGCGAGCAATTGCTTGGTCAGGGTGATATGTTGTTTATGAGTGGCGGCGGGCGCATCCAGCGTGTGCATGGGCCATTTGTCTCCGATGAAGATGTCGAAAAAGCGGTCAGCTTTCTGAAGGCGCAAGGTCAGCCGGAATATGTTGAGGAAGTGACGCAGGAGGCCGAAGAATTGCCGCCTGATATGATGGCCGAGGGTGAAGGCGAAAGCCTTTACGACCAAGCCGTTGCCATTGTCACGCGCGACGGGCGCGCCTCGACCAGCTATGTGCAAAGGCGCTTGCAAATCGGCTATAACCGCGCCGCCCGCTTGATTGAGCAAATGGAAGAACAGGGTGTGATAAGCGCGCCCAATCATGCCGGCAAGCGCGAAATATTGGCGGGCAAACATTGATGCTTTTTCGCGCCCTTTTCTTTGCCCTGACGGCCATATTGGTTGCCTCGCCTCCGGCGGCAGCCAATACGGATAAGGCGGCGATTGGCTCGGATGTGCCGAAAAAACTGGAGGCGGCATTGCGCGCGCTTGGCCCGACAATCGGCAGTTTCGAGCAGCGAAGCGGCAATGGCGATACATTGCGCGGGCGGTTTCAGATGGATTTGCCGGAGCGTTTGCGCTTTGCCTATACGCATGGCTCGCAGGCGATTGTGACGGTTAGCGGACGGTTTATCGCCGTGCAGGACGGGCCGGGCGGCGAGGCCAACCGGTTTCCCGTTTCGGCGACACCGCTTAAGTTTTTCCGTGAAGCGCACAGCAAGGGCGTGGACGCGGCCTTGATAGCCGCCGCCGATGACACGACCAAAGCATTGAGCGTGACTTTGCGTGACCCGAAAAATAAATCGGGCGGGCAAATCACCCTGTATTTCGCCAAGCCCGATATGCGGCTGACGGCATGGCATATTATCGATGCTCAAAACCAGCAAACAACCATTGTGCTGGGCGAGATGGAACGGCTTGACAGCCTGCCCGCCTCAACCTTTTTTGTGCTGGAAGATGAGTGGGAGTGAGGCATTGCATGAGATGTGAGCCGATGGGCAAAATAGCCGAAAGGGTGTCGCGTGAGCCATAATCAGGATGATGAATGGCAGCCCGATGCTGCTGGTTTGATGGCACTGGAGACTGAAATACCGGTGCTGACGGCTTTGCGTAATTTTGCCGATGAGGTGGTGCGCTTGCCTTGGTTTACCGAATTGGGCGAGATACCTGACAGCCGGACAAAGATATTGGCGCGCGCCTATCTGGATGCGCTTGGCTATCCCGACGCCGATGCCGTGCCGGTGCTGAATTGGGATGACGCGCTTGATGCGGCGGCCAGCCTTGATTTGAACTCGGAAGCCTGGGAAGCCGAAGAGCAATTGCGCGCCGGTCTGGCCGATACGGCCTTGCAGGGCATTAGCGAGGAAGGGCTGGGCGTGATGCTGACGCATATTGCCTCGACGCTGGGGCCGGTGCTGCAAGACCATGTGGAAGAAGCAATTTATATGGCTGATGAGCTGCCGGATAATATCGTTGATTTGGCGATTGGCGCCGGGCAGCAAGCGGCGCATGGCGCGGCCTTGGTGCTGGCGGCGGCGGCGGTTGAGGCCATGCTGGCCGATGATATGGCGCTAGGCGAGGAGGCGCTCAACCACCCGCTTATGCTGAAATATCGCCTGTTTGAGCAGGGTCGTTGGCCGATTGCCTTGACCGGGCGAACATTGAATTTGTTTTAAGCTGCGGAGGGTTGGATGCGGATTGTCAGTTGGAATATAAACTCGGTGCGCCTGCGCGCGCCTTTGGTGGAAAAGCTGATTGAAGAGGTCAAGCCGGATATTGTCTGCCTGCAAGAAACCAAATGTCCGAATGACAGTTTTCCCGAAAAGACATTTCGCAAGGCCGGTTTTGGTCATGTCGCGCTGAACGGCATTAAGGGCTATCACGGCGTGGCGACCATGTCGAAACACAAAATTGCCAAGCAGCATATTCAGCTCTATTGCGACCGCGAAGATGGCCGACATGTCGAAACTGTTTTTGACACCAAATCCGGCCCGCTGCATGTGCATAATTTTTATGTGCCGGCGGGCGGCGATGAGCCGGATCGCGAAATTAACGCGAAATTCGGTCACAAGCTCGATTTTCTGGCGGAGATGCGGGCCAATTTCAAAAAAAAGACGCGGGCGAAAAAAACCATGCAGGCAGTGTTGCTTGGCGATTTGAACATTGCGCCGGGCGAGCATGATGTTTGGTCGTCCAAGCAATTGAAAAATGTTGTCAGCCATACCGACATTGAACGCCGCGTGCTGGCCGATGTGCAAAGCGTGTTGGATTGGGATGATGTGGCGCGCCGTTTTGTGCCGCCGGAGGAAAAACTTTATAGCTGGTGGAGCTATCGCGCGCGCGATTGGGCGGCCTCCGACCGTGGCCGCAGGCTTGACCATATATGGGTGACACCGGCGCTGTCATCGCGGGTGGCCGATTATCGGGTTTTGCGCGATGCACGCGGTTGGGAACGCCCCTCCGACCATGCGCCGGTGATTGTTGACCTTGATTTGCCCGTCTGATTTGTCATAGCCTGTTGGGACAGTTCGGCTGCGAAGCTGACCGGATGGGAGATAATAATGACGCAAGCGCAAAGTAATAATGCTATGGCGATTGACGAAGCGGCCTTTGCCGCCTTGTGCGCCGAGGCGGCGCGTGAAGCCGAGGCGACCGAGCAGGCGCGGCAATTATCGCCGGAATTGGCTCGACGCATGGCCAATATCGGCCTGTTTTCAATGTTTGTGCCGAAACAAATCGGCGGTGGCGAAATGACCCCGCCTGCCGGTTTGGAGAAAATCGAAAGACTGGCGCGCCATGATGCTGCCGCCGCTTGGGTGGTGATGATTGGCTCAACCGCCGCGCTGGGGGCGGCCTATATTGCGCCGGATATTGGTGTCGATATGTTTGCCGCGCAAGACCGCATCACTTGTGGTATTTTTGCGCCCAATGGCGTGGCGGTGCGTCATGGCGATAATTATCGTGTGTCGGGGCGCTGGGCATGGGCGTCCGGCTCGGCCAATGCCGATTATATCGGGCTGGGCTGCGTCGCCAAGGAAACCGACGACCCGGAAGAGCGCGGCACAGTGCGCTTGCTGATGGTGCCGCGCGAGGCACTGATATTTCACGATACATGGCACACGATTGGCCTGTGCGGCACCAGTTCCGGCGATGTTGAAGTGCGCGATATTGAAGTGCCGGTCGCGCATAGCTATTCGATTGCGACCGACACGCCTTGGCCGGACGCGCCGCTTTACAATATGCCCTATTTCGGTTTTCTGGCGACCGGCGTGGCTGCCGTGGCTTTGGGCAATGCCCGCGCTGCGCTGGATGAATTTATTGCCCTTGCCGGTGCGAAAAAGGGTCAGGGTCAAAAGCGGATATTGGCTGAAAAAAGCGCCGTGCAGGCCGGTCTTGCCGAGGCTGAAGCACAATGGCGCGCCGCCCGCGCCCTGTTTGTCACCACGATTTCCGATATTTGGGAAGATGTGCAGGGCGGCGGTGCGATGACACCGGAAAAAAGGGCGGATTTGCGGCTTGTTTCGACCCATGCTGTGCGACATTGCGTTCATGTGGTGCGCGCGGTTCATGATTTGGCGGGCGGCACATCGGTTTACCGGACAAGCCCGATACAACGCCGCTTGCGCGATGCCGAGACCATGACCCAGCACATGATAACCAATGCTGATACACTGGCGCTTGTCGGTCGTGTCATGCTTGGCGGCTGGCACGCAAAAATGCAGCTATAGGGGGCGGCATGGCTGATTTGCAGGACAGTGATTTCACCACAATTGCGATTGAGCGCCATGCCGATTTGGCGCGCGGCAATGTGGTGACATTCCGGATAGACCGCGCCGAGGCTTTTAACGCGGTCAATGAAACCATGCATGAGGAGCTGGCGCGGCTGTTTCGCGCGGCGCAACATGACAGCGCCGATGTGTTTGTGCTGACCGGAACCGGGCGGGCATTTTGCGCTGGCGGCGATATTGACTGGTTTCAGGAAATGATTGACCAACCGGCCAAGTTTACGGCTATTGCGGCTGACGCCAAAGCTATTGTGATGGGCTTGCTGGAGCTGGAAAAGCCAATCATTTGCGCGCTCAATGGAGCCGCCGCTGGCTTGGGCGCGTCAATCGCCCTGCTATGCGATATTGTGGTGATGGGCGACAGCGCCAAAATTGGTGACCCGCATGTCGCCATGGGGCTGGTGGCCGGTGATGGCGGGGCGGTGATATGGCCGCATTTGATAGGCTTTAACCGCGCCAAGGAATATCTGATGACCGGCGAGATGATTGACGCTGAAACCGCCATGCGGATTGGTCTGGTCAATCATCATGTGACCGATGATGCGGTGCTGGCGCGCAGCTATGCGATTGCCGAAAAACTGGCCAATGGCGCGACCAAGTCAATCAATTGGACAAAAAGCATTGTCAATATGCCCTTGCGGCAAGTGGCTGTGCAGGCGATGGAAACCGCGATGGGCTATGAGGCGCTGACCAATATCAGCCGCGACCATCAGGAGGCGGTGACAGCGTTCCGCGAAAAGCGCCCGGCCAAATTCACCGGCGACTAACCGGCCAGCAAACCCTTATCACGCAAATAGGCGATGATTTTGTCAGCCGCTTGCTCGGCGGACAGCTCGGTTGTGTCAATGCTGATTTCCGGCGATTCGGGCGGCTCATAGGGGCTCTCAATACCGGTGAAATTGGCGATTTCTCCCGCTCGCGCCTTTTTATACAAGCCTTTCGGGTCGCGCGCTTCGGCAACACTTAATGGCGTGGCGACATGGATTTCGATAAACTCGCCGTCTTCCACCAAATCGCGCGCCAATTGGCGCTCGGCGCGGAAAGGCGAGATGAAGGAGACAAGCGGGAACAGGCCGGCATGCAGCATTAGCTTGGCGACTTCGCCCACGCGGCGGATATTTTCCACTCGGTCGGCATCGGTAAAGCCCAAATCGCGGTTCAGCCCGTGGCGCACATTATCGCCGTCGAGAAGGGTGGTGTGGCGACCGGCGGCGAACATTTTTTGTTGCAGCGCATTGGCAATGGTTGATTTGCCGGAGCCGGACAGGCCGGTGAACCACAGCACAGCCGGTTTTTGACCCTTTTGTTCGGCCAGTTTTTGCCGGTCAATATCCAGCGCTTGCCAATGCACATTGGCGGCGCGGCGCAGGGCAAAGCGTATCATGCCCGCGCCGACCGTGTGATTGGTCGCCTTGTCAATCAGGATGAAACTGCCCAGCAGCCGGTTGTTCTGATAGGGGGCAAAGGCCATTTGTCGGTCAACCGACAGGGTAACAAGGCCGATTTCGTTCAGCTCCAGCGTGCGCGTGGCAAGCTCTTCCAGCGTATTGACATTGACCTTATATTTCGGCGTGTTGACAATCGCCGAGCCGGTCTGTGTCCCCATTTTCATCAAATAGGGGCGCCCCGGCAGCATGGCGTCTTCGGCCATCCATAAAATATGCGCCTCAAACTGGTCAGCCGCCTCAACCGGCTCATCGGCGGCGCATATCACCGCGCCGCGCGAGACATCAATTTCATCAGCCAAAGTCAGCGTCACTGACTGTCCGGTCTGTGCTATGGGCAAATCGCCATTTGCGGTGACAATGCGGTCAAGCTTGCTTTCGCGCCCGCCGGGCAGAATACGCACCTTGTCGCCGGCGCTTATTTGCCCGCTTGCCACTTGGCCGGAAAAGCCGCGAAACGCCATATCGGGGCGGTTCACCCATTGCACGGGCAGGGTAAAACCTGCCGCATTTGCGGGTGTTTCAGCGGCAACCGTCTCCAGAAACGGCATCAGCGCCGGCCCGTCATACCAGCCGGTCATGGCGCTTTCAGCCACGATATTGTCACCCTTTAACGCCGAGACCGGAATGGCGGTAACGGAGGCGAAGTCAAGCCGGTCGGCAAAACCGGCAAAATCATCGCAAATCTCCTGAAACCGCGCCGCGCTGTAATCGACCAAATCCATTTTATTGACCGCCAACACAATATGGCGAATGCCCAAAAGCGACACAATATAGGCGTGACGGCGGGTCTGTGTGACAACACCTTGACGCGCGTCTATCAGCAGAATCGCCAAATCGGCGGTTGAGGCGGCGGTCGCCATATTGCGGGTATATTGTTCATGGCCGGGCGTGTCGGCGACAATGAATTTGCGCTTTTCGGTCGAGAAATAGCGATAGGCGACATCAATCGTAATGCCCTGCTCGCGCTCGGCGGCGAGACCATCCACCAGCAGGGCGAAGTCAATGTCATCGCCTTGCGTGCCATGTGCCTTGCTTTCGCTTTGCAGGCTGGCGAGCTGGTCGTCATAAAGCAGCTTGGATTCATAGAGCAGGCGGCCAATCAATGTCGATTTGCCGTCATCCACCGAGCCGCAAGTGATGAAGCGCAGTAGCGATTTATTTTCCTGCGCGGCCAAATAAGCGGCAATATCCGTGTCAATCAGCGCGTCCTGATGAGCCATCAGAAATACCCTTCCTGCTTCTTTTTTTCCATGCTGGCCGATTGGTCATGGTCAATGACGCGGCCTAGGCGCTCGGAGCTGCGCGCCTGCAACATTTCCTGAATTATGCCCTCCAGCGTATCGGCCTCGCTTTCCACCGCGCCAGTCAGCGGATAGCAGCCCAGCGTGCGAAAGCGCACAGATTTCATTTGCGGCACTTCGCCTTCGGCCAAGGGCATGCGGTCATCATCGACCATGATAAGCGCCCCGTCGCGTTCGACTACGGGTCGCTTGGCGGCATAATAAAGCGGCACAATTGGAATGTTTTCGCGGTGGATATATTGCCAGATATCCAGCTCCGTCCAATTTGACAGGGGAAACACCCGTATCGACTCACCGGGATTTTTGCGCGGATTATAGAGGCTCCACAATTCCGGACGCTGGTTTTTCGGATCCCACCGGTGCTGCGCCGAGCGAAAGGAAAACACCCGTTCCTTGGCGCGGCTTTTTTCCTCATCGCGGCGTGCGCCACCAAAAGCGGCATCAAAGCCATGCGCGTCCAAGGCCTGTTTCAGCGCCTCGGTTTTCATTATATCAGTATGTTTGGCCGAGCCATGGGTGAACGGATTGATACCGGCGGCTACGCCTTCGGGGTTTTTATGGACAATCAGCTCAGCATCCAGACTGGCCGCCATTGCGTCGCGAAACGCATACATCTCGCGGAACTTCCACCCCGTATCAACATGCAGCAGCGGAAAGGGCAGGCGTCCGGGGTAAAACGCTTTCACCGCCAAATGCAGCATGACCGCGCTGTCCTTGCCAATCGAATAAAGCATGACCGGCTTGTCAATTTCGGCCACCACTTCACGCATAATGTGAATGGCTTCAGCTTCGAGCCGGTCAAGATGGGTCAGAGGGGCAGTCATTGGCGCGCCTTATTCTACATGAAAAAATTGTATATCATATAATTATACATGTCTTATTGTGTATTATTGACCCCGTCAAGCCCTTCATCACCCCTTCATCCCCTCCTGACCAGCAGACCGGACGCAAACATGTCGCATGTGCGCCTGCCAAGCGGGGCTTGTCGAAACTTTGCTCTGCGCCTAGGATATAGTGAACAAGGGAGAGAGTGATGCTTGGAACCTATACCTCACCGTGGATGACGGAAGATTTGTCGATTTTCAAAGATGCGGCCAGCAAATTCATGCAGGCCGAATTTGTGCCGCAGGCCGAAAAATGGCATAGGCAGGGCATGGTTGACCGCGACGCTTGGACAAAGGCCGGTGAGGCCGGTCTGTTGCTGACATCGATACCGGAAGAATATGGCGGCGGTGGCGGTGATTATCGTCATGAAGCGATTTTGACCGAGGAACAAACCCGTCTCGGCATTAGCGGCTGGGGTCAGTCTGTTCATTCGCTGATATGCTCGCATTATTTCCTCGCCTATGGCACGGAGGAGCAGAAGCGCAAATATCTGCCGAAAATGGCCAGTGGCGAGATGGTGTGTGCGATTGCCATGACCGAACCCGGCACTGGTTCCGACCTGCAATCGGTGAAAACAACGGCGCTGAAAGATGGCAATCAATATGTCGTCAATGGCTCGAAAACCTTCATCACCAATGGTCAGCACGCTGATTTGGTGTTGGTCGTCGCCAAAACCGACCCGTCGCAAGGCGCCAAGGGTATTTCGCTGATGATTGTCGAGACCGGGGAGGCGGATGGCTTTGCCCGTGGCCGCAATTTGGAGAAAATGGGTCAGCATTCGGCAGACACATCGGAATTGTTTTTCGACGCGGTGAAAGTGCCGGCGGAAAATGTGCTGGGCGGTGAGGAAGGCCAAGGTTTTTACCAGCTCATGCAGCAATTACCCGCCGAGCGTCTGGTGATTGCTAATGGCGCGGTCGCCGCGATTGAGCGCGCCATTCAATTGACCGTTGATTATACGCGCGAGCGCAACACATTCGGCAATGCGATTTTTGACTATCAGAACACGCAATTCAAACTGGCCGAATGCAAGGCGGATTGGATGGCGGCACGCGCTATGGTCGATGAATTGACCCAACAATTATTGCGCGGCGAGCTGGATGCCAATACCGCCGCCGCCGCGAAATTCTGGTGCACAGAGCGCGAAAATGAAGTGATTGACACTTGCCTGCAATTTTTCGGCGGCTGGGGCTATATGGATGAATATCCGATTAGCCGCATGTTTACCGACTCGCGGGTGCAGCGCATTTATGGCGGCTCCAATGAAATTATGCGTATGCTGGTGGCGCGTTCTCTCTAGAAGGCAGGCTCTACAGCCACAGACATAGATACAGACATGGACATAGACATAGGCAGGCCGCCGGTTTTTGCTGGCGGCATTGTCATTTTGGGATAAGCTATGCGCCAGATTTGGGATATTTCAGACAAGAGGCGCAAAATGGCGGTCGGTAAAAACAGGGTTACTCTTGCGGCTTTCACTTGTCTGTTTTTTATGGCAGCACCCGAAGTGTTGGCACAGGCAAATGAGCAAGCCCAAGCCGCACCAAGCGATGCGCCGGGCTTTTGGAGCCTGCTGTTTGACAAGGGCGGTCTGGTAACATGGGCGATTGCGCTTTTATCGGCGATTGGTCTGCCGGTTGCCTTGGTTAAGATTTACCATTTTTACCGCATGGATATTTGGCGTCCGGCGCGGCTGGAGGCGGCAATGGCACAATATCGCGCCGGAACCGGCAAGGGGCTGATGCGCCAGCTTGCAAATGACCCGCATCCGGCGGCAGGGCTTTTGGCCTTTGCCATGAATGAAACGGCTAAAGCTGAATTATCGGCCGATATTCTGCGCGAGGAAATGACGCGCCGCGCGCAATATCTGTTGCGGCATTTGGCGTCAAATGTCTGGATATTGGAGCTTATCGCCGCTTCCGCCCCGCTTTTCGGTTTGCTCGGCACAGTGCTGGGCATGATTGTCGCTTTTCAAGGCGTCGGTGCGGGTGCGTCGGGGGCTGATACCGCCATATTGGCTGCCGGCATTTGGGAGGCTTTGTTGACCACTGCTTTCGGGCTGGGTGTTGCCCTGCCATTTTCCATGCTGGCGGCGGTGTTCAATAATGCGGTTGATAATGTGCGCGGCTTTGTCGAGGACGCGCTGACCGAAATCATGGTGCGGAGCCAAAGTGATACAGGCGGCACGCGCGGCAAGATGGCTGGACAAGATGCAGCTTGAACGGCCAAATCGCAAACCGGCCTTTATGGGGTTAACCCCCCTGATTGACATGATATTCCTGCTGCTCTTGTTTTTTCTGCTCGGCTCGGATTTTATCCGCTTTACGCAAAGCCAGCTGGCTCCGCCGCGCGGCGCAGGCGGCGATGACGGGATGAGCCAAGTCGTCATTATCGCGCTGGCTGCCAATGGCAATGTGCAATGGAATGGCGCGACATTGACCCATGATGGGCTGTCGCGCAAGGCCGGTGACGCGGTGGCGCGCGACGCCGAGCAGCTTTTTGTGGTCATGCCGGAAGGCAAGGCAGCGGTGCAGACCATTGTGAGCTTGCTCGACCAATTGCAATCAGCCGGCGCCAAACAGGTGACATTGGAGCAGGATATTTTCGACATAGATTTGTCAGATTTTTAAGGGTGGCGCATGAAAATCGATTATCGGAAAAGGGAAATCAAAAGCATTGATTTGCTGCCACTGATAAATGTGGTGTTTCTGCTCATTCTTTTCGTTTTGATTGCCGGACGCCCGACCACTGACCATCCCAAAGCGGTGCAGGTGGCAGCTTCAGCGCAAGAAACCGATTACAGTGCGGGCAGGCTGGCGGTTAATCTGCATGCCAACAATTCTTTTTCTGTGAAGAGCCGCGATGGCCTGACCATTGGCGAGGTCAAGGCCGCAATCGAGGAAACCGGTCTGGCCGACAGCGGCGCGATGGTCACATTGATTGCAGACCGCGACGCCACCGCCGAGGCTTTGCTGGATTTTCGCAAAGCTATGGCGCAAATGGGCATTGGCGAAATTCGCCTCAAGACCAAATATGAAGCCCCGGTCAGTGGTGGTGGCCGATGAACACAAAGGCCAAAGCGCAGGCCAAAACGGCAGGGGCGGCGGCGACCAGGCCGACCATGTCAACTTTTGCGGTGATGCGCGCGCGCCTGCTCAATCTGCCGCGCAGCTGGTGGCTGGCGCTGATTATCGGCTCGCTAATGCTGCATGGGGTTGCCGTGGCGATAATTATTGTGCTGTTGTTTGGCGGGGAAACCGGCGGCGGAGCGGCGCAACCCGATATGGTGATTTCTGCCGGTGCTGAGGACGCGCTGGATATTGAGATTGACGCCGAGCTGCCGCAGGAGGCCGAATATATCGAAGCCCCACCGGCGGAGATGGATTTGTCGGAATTGCTCGATGTGCCGCTTGAGGCTGATTTCCGCAATGCCATGCGCGATATGGCGACCAGCAGCGCGATTGCGCCAGCCATGCCCATGCCCAGCCAGTCGGTCGCGCAACGCAGCCTGCCCGGCGGCGGTGTGATATCCGGCGTGCCGCAAAATTTCGCTGATTATATCGCGCATTTGCAAAATACCGGCATTGATGTGGTTTTCGCCATAGATGCGACCGGCTCAATGGTTTGGGTGCATAAGAAAGTGCATGAACGGATGCAGACTTTGGCGCGCTATATTCGCAGCCTTGTGCCATTGGCGCGCTTTGGCATTATCGCCTATCGCGACTATAGCGATAGGGAGTTTGTCATTCGCAGCTCGCAGCCCAGTTTCGACATTCGCAAAGCGGTCAATTTTATCGGCAAGATAGATGCGTTGGGCGGTGGCGATATTCCCGAAGCCGTGACCGAGGCTTTGCGGCAGGCTGAAAAGAAAACCGCTTGGCGCGCCGGCGCGCAGCGCGTGGTGATTGTGATTGGCGATGCACCGCCACACCCGCATGAAATGGCCGAAGCGGCGCAAATTGCCGAGCGCATGAAATCGCGCGGCGCGCGCCTGTCGCTTTTGGATTCAAGCGTAACCTCCAACCGCAAATTGCTGGGACGCAGCTATCAGCGTTTCGACGAAGATTTACGAACCACCGGCGTGATGCCGCAATTCCGGCGTCTGGCGCAATTGGGCGGCGGCACGGCGGCCACATTGTCGGCGGAGCGCCAATTGATGAAAACCATGGCGCTGTTGATATTTGATGACCGCTTCCATGACGAGCTGGCGCCGTTTCTGGCAAATCTGGAATAGACCATGCGCGCCGATTTGAAAATTGCCCGCTTGAAACTGGCTACCTTGAAACTGGCCATAATAATTACCTCATTTTTGCCGCTTCTTGTTGCATGGGCTGTGCCGGTGGCGGCATGCGGGTCGCCGCCGCCCTATTTTGACCAGCCGGTCGAGCAATTATTGTCTGCCCTGAAAGCCGATGCCGCCCCGGCCTTGCAGGCGGTCAATGCCTATGCGCTGGATATGGAGGCCTGTTATGACGGCCCGACAGGGCCTTTGCAATTGCGCCCGCATGTTGAGACTGCGGCGGCTTTTGGCGACAAAATAAAGGCGCTGCAAGAGGCGGCCGAGGCACAAGTGCGCGGCAATGAGTTTGACCATGAAGCATTGCTGGCCTCCGATTTATGGGGCGATTTGGAAAGTCTTCGCGTCGCGGCGCATTATGCCCATGCTTGGGGGCAATTGGCATTGGCCGCCAAACAAGTCAGTGCCGAGGCGCGCCATCAAGCCCTGCCACCGGCGCGCGACGGCTTTGCCCGTTTGGGGTTTGAGTTCGGCCATCCCTTGCTGGTGCAGCGCGCCATGTATGGGCTGGCCATTGCCCATATTGAAAGCGGCGATGTGGCGGCGGCCAAGGCGACATTGACCCGCTTGCTCACCTCGCTCAAAAAGGCAGGGCAGCCAGCATTTGCCGCCACGGTCAAAGCCTTTCATGCCGATATTCACCGGCCTGATTACCGCCCCCCCGTGCCATTGGCTGACACAGCCAATCAGGGGGAAGACAATATGGCGGCTGCGACCGGTTCCGGCGCATCCTCGGAGACGCTGGCACGGGCGCGCCGCGCCCTTGTCGAAACCCGCAAGGCGATTGCCCAAGGTCTGCCGGCGGGGATTGTCGCCGGGCTATTGCAACCGGCCTTTGCCGGGGATGCGGCCAGCGTGCGGCAGGCTTTTGCCTTGGCGGCGACCGATGCCAGCTTGCGGGCTGCCGCCGATTACAGCCCTTTGCGCCCGCTTGCGCTGTTGGAAACTGCCTTTGCGCGCGGCCAATATGCCAATGTCCGCGAGGGCTGGGAAGCGTTGCGCCCGTGGAAAGCGTTAATGCCGAAATCGGCGCAGGCGCAGCTTGATTATTATATTGGGGCCAGCCTGATAAACCTGAATGACCCGTCGGGCGCTTTGCCGTTTTTGCAGGCGGCGCGGCGCGGCTATCCTGCCGGTGAGGCCGGTTCTTTGCTGGACGGGTTGGTTGATTTGGCGCAATTGAGCGCCCAAGAATTGCCCGCTGATAAATTGCTGAAGCTGGCGCAAAAATACCAAACTTTGCCGGATTTGCCGCCTGACGGTGCTGATATGCCCTATTTGCTTGCCATGCGCGCGCGCGTCGTGCTGGCGCAAGCGGCAGCCGCCAAGCAAGACTGGAGTCGCGCGGACGCGCTGCTCACCGGTTTTGGCCCGTCTTTGCCGGTTTACCGCCTGTTCACCGGTATGCGTATCAGACTGTTGGCCGAAGCGGTCAAGGCCGATAATCAAGCCGGTGTGTCCTTGCAGGCGGTCAATAAAAAGGCGCGTGGCGGGCATTTGCTGTATCAGCTTTGGCGGGTTGGCTCCTGCCATGATGATTGCCTGCGTGGTGATGATGTGGCGGTGCATCGCGCCGCTCTTGAGCTGGCGCTTTATGGCGGGTTGGAGACACCGGCTTTCGGCACGGCTTGGGCGGCATTTGCCGTGGCGGGGGGCGATGTGCGACCGCTTCTGCCTGATGCGTTGCGCTATCTGGTCATGGCGCAGGATGGCGAAAGACTGGCGACGCTTCTCGAACCGGCCAATGAAAATGACGCGGCTTTCGCCCTCGGTCATTGGAAAAAACTATTGGCGGCCGAGGCCGGGGCGCATGAGCCATTTCTGTCCAATGGCCTGTCGGATTTGCAAGGCCGTCCGCAAGCCGTTTTGCTTGAAGCGCTGATACAACATTATCTCAACGCCGATGACACACAGGCTGCGCTTGCCAAAGCCGACCGGCTGGCGCGCGATTTTCCGCGTCGCCCCGGCGCTTGGTTTTTGCGTGCCGCCGCCTTGCAACAGGCCGGTCGTCAAATGGAAGCGGCGCGCGCCTTGTCCAGCCTGATGAAGCGCACAGCGGCAGATGAACCGGTTGGCATGGGCGCGCGGCTTGGGCTTGCCGCCAGTTTTGTCGCGCTCGACAAGCGCGACACGGCCTGCGCCGTTCACCGGAAAATCTTTATTCGCCCGCAAGCGGCGGAATTATGGGCGCAAACCGGCGACGCTTTCCCTTATGTGCGCGATTGGGCGTCGGTTTTGCAGGATAATTGCGCGCAGATTAATGGCGGAAATGGCGCATACCGGTCAGCACCATAGCCAGTCCGGCGTCATTGGCGGCGGCTATCACCTCATCATCGCGGATTGACCCGCCCGGCTGGATGACCGCCGTGGCTCCCGCTTCGGCGGCACTCAACAGGCCGTCGGCAAATGGGAAAAACGCATCCGAGGCGACCACTGAGCCTTGCGCCAATGGCACATCAAGACCGGCGGCTTCGGCTGCATCTTGCGATTTGCGCGCCGCGATGCGCGAGCTGTCGAGACGGCTCATCTGTCCTGCACCAATGCCGACCGTTGCGCCATCCTTGACATAAACAATGGCATTAGATTTCACATGTTTGGCGACGCGCCAGGCAAACAGCAAATCTTCAAGCTCTTGGGCGCTTGGCTGGCGCTTTGTCACACAGGTCAAATCGGCAGCGGCAAGATGACCGGCATCGCGGTTTTGCACCAGCAAGCCACCGGCGACATTGCGAACACTCAGCCCTTCGGCTGAAATATCGGGCAAGCCACCGGCCAGCAAAAGGCGCAGATTTTTCTTGGTTGCAATCACTGACCGCGCCGCTTCATCAGCATCGGGCGCGATAATGACTTCGGTGAAAATGCCGGTAATCGCTTCCGCCGTAGCGGCGTCCAATGGCCGGTTCATCGCAATAATGCCGCCAAAGGCCGATACCGGATCGCAGCGCAGGGCGCGGGCAAAGGCGTCGCTCGGCGTGTCGCCCAGCGCAACCCCGCAAGGATTGGCATGTTTGATAATGGCGCAGGCTGGCCGGTCGGCAGAGTCAAACTCGGCAACCAACTCATAGGCGGCATCTGTGTCATTGATATTATTATAAGATAATTCCTTGCCCTGCACTTGTGTGGCCGTGGCAACGCCGGGGCGCGCCGCGCCGCCAACATAAAATCCGGCCTGCTGGTGCGGGTTTTCGCCATAGCGCAGGCTTTGTTGCAACCGTCCGCCAATTGCCCGATAGGCGGGCATGGCAATATCAATCTCACCAGCCATCCAATTGGAGATTTCCGCGTCATAAGCGGCGGTGCGGGCATAGGCTTTTTGCGCCAGCTTTTGCCGCAGTGCCATATCCGTGCCACCGGCTTCAAGGGCTGCCAACACCGGTTCATAATCGGCGGCATCGACCAACACGGCGACATCGGCGTGGTTTTTGGCGGCCGCGCGTATCATGGCTGGCCCGCCAATATCAATATTTTCAATGCATGTCTCATAATCGCCACCGGCCGCCAGCGTCGCCTCAAACGGGTAAAGATTGACCACCAGCAAATCAATGCCGACAATACCATGCGCCTGCATGGCGGCGGCGTGGTCGTCATTGTCGCGTATCGCCAGCAAGCCGCCATGCACCATTGGGTGCAGGGTTTTCACCCGACCATCCATCATTTCAGGAAACCCCGTCAATTCCGACACATCGCGGCAGGCCAGCCCGGCCTCGCCGAGCAGCTTCGCCGTGCCACCGGTAGAAACAAGCTCCACACCAAGGGCAGCCAGTTTTGCGGCAAAATCAACAATGCCGGCCTTGTCGGAAACGGAAATAAGAGCGCGGGTGACGGGTTTGATGTCTGACATAATATCCTCTTGCTTGGGGGGTGTTCCTTAAGTGAAAATCGGGTGAGTTTTGGGTCTGCCTTGCGTTTTCGCTCTATCCGCCTTTGCGTCGTCTGCTCATTCTGCCCGAATAGCGCAACGCCCATCTGACCAGCGTGTCGGCTTTGCCAAGGCTGGCAGAAATGGTTATCTGGCGACTGCGCTGCGGGCGACCATAGCGACCCATATAGACACTGTCTTCAAGGCCAATGTCAATCGGCGCTTCACCGGCGGCGCGAAATTGCCAGCCATGTCCGCCCGGTGTCACCAGCAAAATCGAACCGCCATTGCGCTGCAGACCGGCGCTGACTTCCGGATGCAAATGAAAGCGCAAATGAAACGGCGCATTGAATGACGGCGTGCTTCCCATGCCGGGCATGAGCAAGTCTTCGCCGCGTATATCATCGCCGGTCACTGTCATGAACAGGCGGCGCGAATGGCGCACGCCATGACTGGCCAGAAACATGCCATGTCCCATATCCAGCCAAATGCCGTTTTTGTCCTCCGATCGGCGCATGGAAACATCCCATTGCGCCGCTTTCAGCCTTGCCCCCAAATGCCGTGCCGCCGCGCCGTGGCGCAGAAAAGGGTCATCCATATCGCTGTCAAAACCAAGCACTGAATGGGCGGCAATGCTGCGTGAGGCCAAATGCCAATTCGGCCCATGCACTTGATTGGGGCCGCAATTGACAATAATCCGATGCCGGTCATGGCTCATTTCAAAGGCCAGCGGGGCGGCATGGCTGTTCAGGCTTTCTGTGCCATGGCCGGTCTGGCCGACATCAACAAGCACACAGGTTTTGCCGCCCTGCATACGCTGATAGCCGCTTTTCTGGGCATAGCGCACGGATTGGCCACGCTTGCCTTCCGGCAATAGGGGAGCCAACTCGCCCTGCGTATGCTCCAGCCCGCCATTAAAGCAGGCCAGCCGTCCGTCGCGATGGCGCATCAGCACAAGCTGGGTCTGCATATTTGCCACCGTCTGCTTGAGATAGGTTGGTTTGGGCATATTGCGCGCCGCCAGCCCGCTTTCAATGGCAAGCAAATCAGCGGTCAGTGGCATCAGCGCGTCGGGCGCGCGGCTGTTATGGCCGCCATCGGGCAGGATTTGCCGTTTCATTTCGCGCAACAGCATATCCATGCCGCGCCGCACACGCTCTGTGCCATTGTCAAATATCAGCCCGGAAAGCGTCAGCCCAAGCGCGGCTTGCAGGCGCGGCAAGCCATCCTCGGCCAAGGGCGCGGTCATATCCAGCCAGGCCGCTTGTCGCGCCATGCTGGCGGTCACATTGGCCAGCGTGTCGTTTTTGACCAGCACGCGCATTTGCGGCAAAAACCGGCTCCATGCGGCCAGCCGCGAAGCGACAATCTCCGGCGCCATGGCCGGGCGCAGCTTTTCACCGCCCATCGCAATCCAGCCAACAATATATCTTGCGGCGCGCTGTCTGGCGTCATCTTCTTCCGCATCGGCCAAATGGCGCAGCCAATCAAAGCCATGCAGGCTGGCCTGCCATCGCGCCGAAGGCGGGGCAAGCTGAAACGGGTTTTCGCCGGGGGCGGGCATTTGGCCGCCGGGCAAAGTATAATCGCCATCCAGCCAAGCAACAGCGCGCTCACCATTGCCGGGGCGCAAGTCCGGCGGATAATCGAAAATAATTGTGCCGCTTGCACCGCGCCACAGGCCGCGGCCGAAAACACTCAGAAAAAAGCGGGATTTGAGAGACTGACGAAACCGCCGACCGGCCAAGGTCATCATATCAATCAGCAGGGCCAGTCTATGTTTGCGTGTCATTGCGCCGACTATTGGCGCCTCAGGGCGGCGATGTTTTCAGCATAGGCGGCTGGCCCACCGGTAAAAGTGGCGGTTCCGGCGACCAGCACATTGGCTCCGGCGGCAATGGCTTGCGGTGCGGTTTCGCGGTTAATGCCGCCATCCACTTCAAGCTCAATGGCACGGCCAGAGGCATCAATACGGGCGCGTATCGCGCTGATTTTCTCAAGCTGCGAAGCGATAAAAGACTGGCCGCCAAAGCCCGGATTGACCGACATGACCAGCACCAAATCCACCATGTCGAGCAAATGATCCAGCACGCTGACCGGTGTTGCCGGATTGAGCGACACGCCAACTTTGCAGCCTTGCGCGCGAATGGCCTGCGCGGTGCGGTGCGGGTGCGGCCCAGCTTCCGGATGAAAGGTGATAATATCGGCACCGGCCCCGGCAAAGGCCGCAATATAGGGGTCAACCGGCGCAATCATCAAATGCACATCAAGCGGTTTTGTGGCATGCGGCTTAAGCGCTTTGACGACATCCGGCCCGATAGTGAGATTGGGGACAAAATGCCCGTCCATCACATCGACATGCACATAATCGCATCCGGCGGCGCAAATCGCCGCAACTTCCTCGCCCAGTTTCGCAAAGTCGGCAGATAAAATGGACGGTGCGATTTTTACATCAGACATAAATCTGACTTAAAGCTATTTGAGCTTCGGTGCAAGAGTGTGGGGCGCAAGCGCGTCCAAGCGTGTGGGGTGCAAGTGTGTGGGGCATTTTGGCTTTGCAAGCGCATCAGCCTGTCCGTGCAAAACGGGCAATGAAAAATCCGTCACAGCCGCCTGTCTCGGCCAGCATGGCCGGATGGGTGCGAAGCCAGCCCTCGCCGGTAAGCGCCGCTTGCAGGCCGGTCGGCAGCGTTTCGGCCTTGACCGGCACAGTGGTAAAATGCGGCGCATCTGCCAGAAAATCGGCGGCAATGGCTTCGCCTTCTTCGGGCTGCAAGGAGCAGACGCAATAAACAAGCTGGCCGCCCGGCGCGGTCAGCGCCGCTGCTTTGGTCAGCAGTTTTTGTTGCACCCGTGCCGCACCGGCAATATGGCTGGCCTTGCGGTGCAGCGGCAAATCCGGATGGCGGCGGATTGTGCCGGTCGCCGAGCAGGGCGCGTCCAGCAAGACATAAGGCCATTGCCGGTCTTGCGGCGACCAATCTTCCAGCGCGGCACATATTGTGTGCGCCGACAGGCCGGTCCGCGCCAGATTGGCGCGCAAGCGCTCAAGCCTTTGCGCCGACATATCCAACGCCGTTACCTGCGCGCCGCCAGCCGCCATTTGCAGTGTCTTGCCGCCCGGCGCAGCGCATAAATCAAGCGCGTCAGCCCCTGTCGGCACTGCCAAAATCTGCGCGGCCAGTGTCGCTGCAATATCCTGCACCCACCAAGTGCCTGTTTCGTAAAATGGCAGTTCCGGCACGGATAGTGAGCCGGACAGCCGCAAGTTTCGCGCTGCCAAACGGCTGGCCTTCAGCGTGTCGGGCAGGGCGGCCATAAATGCGTCGGCGTCGTCCTCAGAGATAAAACACAAATCGGTCGGCGCATGGGTCTGCATGGTGCGGGCGATGGTTTGCGTGGTCGGCGCGCCATAATGCGCTTGCCAGCTTGCTGCCAGCCAGTCGGGCCAGGCGCGCAGCGGGTCAGTGACGCGCAAAGCCTCAGCCTCCCGGTCAAGGCGGCGCAAAATCGCATTTATCAGACCGCGAAAAGGCTGCTCGCGCCGACCGGTGGCGGCCACGGTTTCATTTATCGCGGCATGGGCGGGCGTGTCGAGATAGAGCAATTGCACCGCGCCAATATACAGTAGAGCGCGCGCCAGATGCGGCCGCGCCGGCAGTGGTCGCGCCAAACAGGGTGCCAGCGTCGCCTCTATCTCGCCATAATGGCGCAAAGCGGTCAGCACCATCAAATCGGCAAAAGCGCGGTCATTGGCCGGTAAATCCTGCAAGCGGTCGCGTGCCTCATCCAGCGTTTTGCCGCGCTCAATGGCGGCCAGCATGGCGGCGGCGGCGCGGCGGCTGGCGGTTTTGCCGCGTCCGGATTTGCGGGGCGTCCGCGGCGCATCAGCCTTGCGCTTGTCAGTTTGAGGGGCTTTTGTCATGCGACGGTTAGACCATCTTGGCAATTGCCGCGCAAGGCTCCATATTGAGTGGATGGAAACGAAAAAGCAAAATGCGGTCAAGCAGGCGGCAGCGCGCGCCTTGGCCGAGGCGCAGGCGCGGCGCACAGAGCGTGAAGCGGCGCAAAAAACGCGCCCGAAAGAAAGCGGCGGCCAGTCCGGCCCCGAGCCGACCCGCTATGGCGATTGGGAAAAAGACGGCATTGTGTCTGATTTTTGAGGCTATTCGGCGCGATTTTGCCGGTTTTCAATCAAATCATCGACCACGGCCGGGTCGGCCAAAGTTGAGGTGTCGCCGAGATTGTCAAAATCATCCTCGGCGATTTTGCGTAAAATACGGCGCATGATTTTGCCGGAACGGGTTTTTGGCAGGCCGGGTGCGAATTGAATCAAATCCGGCGTCGCAATCGGCCCGATTTCCTTGCGAACCCATTGCACCAATATCTGTTTCAGCCCGTCATCGCCCTCCAAGCCGGCATTCAGCGTCACATAACAATAAATGCCCTGCCCTTTAATATCATGCGGATAGCCAACCACAGCGGCCTCGGCCACTTGTTGATGCGCCACCAGCGCGCTTTCCACTTCCGCCGTGCCGAGCCGGTGGCCGGAAATGTTCAGCACATCATCGACGCGACCGGTAATCCAGTAATAGCCTTCATCATCGCGGCGGCAGCCATCGCCGGTGAAATACAGCCCGTCATATTGCGAGAAATAAGTGTCCATAAAACGCTGATGGTCGCCATAGACAGTTCGCATCTGACCCGGCCAGCTATCGGCCAGACACAGATTGCCGGAAGCCGCACCTTCCAGAACATTGCCCTCATTATCGACCAATAGCGGTTGCACCGCGAAAAAGGGCTGCGTTGCTGAGCCGGGTTTCAGCGCGGTCGCCCCGGGCAGCGGGGTTATCAATATGCCGCCGGTTTCGGTCTGCCACCATGTATCGACAATCGGGCATTTGCTGTCGCCGACCGTGCGGTAATACCACAGCCAGGCTTCCGGATTTATCGGCTCACCGACCGAGCCGAGCAGGCGCAGCGAAGCGCGGCTGGTGCTTTTCACTGGCCCGTCACCTTCGCGCATCAGCGCCCGCAAGGCCGTTGGCGCGGTATAAAATATATTGACCTGATGCTTGTCGCAGACCTGCCAGAAACGGCTATTGTCGGGATAATTCGGCACGCCTTCAAACATCAGCGTGGTCGCGCCATTGCCCAGCGGCCCATAGACAATATAGCTGTGGCCGGTCACCCAGCCGACATCGGCGGTGCACCAGTAAATATCGCCCTCATGATAGTCGAACACATATTCATGCGTCATGGAGGCATAGACCATATAGCCGCCGGTCGTATGCAGCACGCCTTTGGGCTTGCCGGTGGAGCCGGATGTGTAAAGGATAAAGAGCGGGTCTTCGGCGCTCATTTCTTCAGCCGGACAATCAGCGCTGACTTTTTCCTTTTCGGCATGATACCAGACATCGCGCCCGGCCTGCATATCCACGCTATTGCCCGTGCGCTGCACCACAATCACACTGGTCACGCCGGGGCATTGCGCCAGCGCGGCATCGGTATTGGCCTTTAGCGGTATTGTGCGCCCGCCGCGCACGCCTTCATCGGCGGTAATCACACAAGTGCTGTCGCAATCGACAATGCGCCCGGCCAGCGCATCGGGTGAAAAGCCGCCAAACACGACGGAGTGAACTGCCCCAATGCGGGCGCAGGCCAGCATGGCATAGGTCGCTTCGGGTATCATCGGCATGTAAATTGTCACGCGGTCGCCTTTTTTGACGCCCTGCGCTTTCATCACATTGGCGAAACGGCACACTTCCTCATGCAATTGCCGGTAGGTAATGCGCGCATCCATATCAGGTTCGTCGCCTTCCCAGATAATCGCTGTTTGCTCGGCGCGGCGCGGCAAATGCCGGTCAACGCAATTGACGCAGGCATTCAGCGTGCCGTCCTCATACCATTTAATCGAGACATCATTTTTGGTGAAACGGGTATTTTTAACAATTGTATAGGGTTGTATCCAGTCAATGCGCTGGCCGTGATGGCGCCAAAACGCCTCCGGGTCAGCCAGACTTTCGCCATATATTTCTTGATAGCCTGCCGCATTGACCAATGCGCGCGCGGCAATCTCTTCCGGCACATCAAATTTCATATCATCCGCCATGATTTCCGCTTTCCGTTTCTTCACCCTTTCCGTCAGCCTGTGGCCTTATGCGCTGCCATTTTCGCCAAACAGCCGCGCCCGGTCACTGTGGAACCGCTTGCCCGCAATATACATGAGGGGAATGGCCAGCATGGACAAAAAGGTAAAGCCAAGCAGGGTAATGCTGTAAGGCTCCGTCGAGCCTTGGGCAATCAGATAATCGGCCATAATGCCGCCGCCGGTAATGCCAATACCAAGGCCGATAAGGTTCAACGTCAGAATGTAAAAGGCAACCACTGTGGCGCGGATGCGCGCTGGCACCAATTCCTGCACGGTTGAGAAAGTCGGGCCATAAAATAGGCCAAGCTGCAAAAAGCCGAGGAAAATGCCAAGATCGAACAGAATATGCTCTGCCGGCACAATGCGATAGGCGACCGCGAAAGGCGACAACAAGAGCGATGTCCAAAATAAAAACATGGGTCGCCCGCTTTTGAAACGAGCCTGCCACCAATCACCGAGCAGGCCGCCAAGCAAATTACCCAATACGCCACCAGCCGCCGCCAGCCAGCCGGAGCGCACCGCAATTTCGGCGCGCTCAAAGCCGCGCTCATTGACAAACCAAAGCTGGTCAAAAGCGGCAGCGCCAAGAATGAAATGAAACGCCACGCCGCCGCCAATTGTGCAGCACAAAGCCGGTGACTGTTTCAGCGCGCCAAATAATATGGCGACAATTTCCTTGAAACTCAATTTGCCGACAGTCTGGTCGCCGGTCACGCCCTTGCGCGGGGTTTCGCCGAGAAATAACAGACCGGCGGCCACCACAAGGCCAAGCCCACCGAGCAAATAAAAGCAGGCGCGCCAACCAATGGCAGGGCCGAGATAACCGGCAATCAGCAGGCTGGCCGCCACCCCAATCGGCACGCCCATATAATAAAAGCCTGCCGCAAAGCCCAATTGGCGCGCCGGAAACCTGTCGGCCAGCATGGACATGGAAGTTGGTGTCGCCGCGCTTTCGCCAATGCCAATCAACATGCGCGGTATCAGCATGGTCATGAAGCCGCGTGCCGCGCCCGATGCCGCCGTCAGCGCACTCCATAAGGCCAGCCCGAAAGCCAGCAGGCGCGGGCGGTGCAACCGGTCGGCCAGCGTCCCCATAAACAGTCCCATCACCGAATAAAAGACAATAAAGGCAAAGCCGGTCAGCAGGCCGAATTGGGTATTGCTGAGACCCAAATCCGGCACAATGAAATTGGCAAAGCTGGCCAGCAATTGCCGGTCAACAAAATTCATCACATTGATAAAGGCGAGCAGGCACAATATCGCATAATCGCGCGACCGCGCCGCCGGTTCGTCCATGGCCGACACTGCCTCGCTGGTATTTTGCTGGCTCATCTGGTTCCCCCCCCCTCAATGCTCCTTACCCATACTATGCGCGAAGCCAGCCCATCAGCACAATGTTTTTTGCATCATCAAGCTCAATATCCAATCGCAAGAGCCGGTCGCCCATGCAGGGGCCGGCAAAGCACTGGCCGGTGCCATCAAAAATGGCGCCATGCGCCGAGCAGACCAGCGCCGCGCCATTGGCGGTCAAAAACCGGTCGGGGAAGGTTTCAAGCGGCAAAAACAAATGCGGGCAGCGATTGACAAAGCCGCGAAACCCTTCCGGCCTGTGCCAGACAATCATGTCGAGGCGTCGCGCCGCGCTGTCGCCATGCAAAACAAAGCCGCGCGCTTCACCCTCTTCAATGTCACTGGCGGAACAAATTACCGTGCCGGAGGGCGGCAGCCAAATATCCGACGGAAAATCTGCCGGCGCGTTTGGCGACCCTGTTGGGGCGGTCATTTTGTCAGACAACCGGCTTGGTGCGTTTCGGGTCAAGCCCGGCCATGGCGCAGACCAATTCCCATTCGGCGGTGCTGACCGGCTGCACGGACAGGCGCGAATTATTGACCAACACCATCTCCTCCAGTCTTGGCTCGGCCTTTATCTCGGCCAAAGTCACATGATGCGCCGCCGTTTCCAGCGCCATAATATCAACCATGACGAAGCGGCCTTTCGGGTCGGTATGGTCGGGATAATGTTCGCGGATAATGCTGACACTGCCCATAATTCGCTTTTCATTGACCGAGTGATAGAAAAACCCGCGATCGCCGATTTTCATCTGCTTCATATTTTTATTGGCCAGAAAATTGCGAACGCCGTCCCAATGTTCGCCCTTGCGCCCGCGTTTGAGCTGGTCTTGCCAACCCCAAGTATTCGGTTCCGATTTGAAAAGCCAGAAAGCCATGAGTCCCTCATTTTCGGTTGCGCCGCTACTGCCCGTCCGGTTTGGGCAGGCCGCCCAGCAAATGTTTCCACGGATGGATTTCCACCCGGTCGAAAAGGCCGGCCAAGGCGTAAGGGTCTTTGGCCGCCCAATCTTCCGCCGCCTCGCGGCTCGCAACATCCAGCACCAGCATAGTGCCAATCATGGTTTCGCCATCCTCGGCGACAAATGGCCCAGCGATTTTGACTTGCGGCGAGGCCAACACATAATTGATATGGGCAGTGCGGTTTTCAAGCCGCACCTCAATATGGCCCGGCTTGTCCATACAAATTAAACAGAACATAAATACTCCTTACGCATACAAGCCCATAATCTAGACGGCAAAAGCGGGCGGCTCAATTGCGCTTTTTCGCAACACCGGCCATTGCCGCGGCCATGTTGCTGAAAATATCTGTGCTGCTCCATATCCACCTGTTTTCTCCGGCCGTTTATTCTCTGGTCAGCGGGCGCGCCAGCAAGGCGGCGATTGCTTCATCAACCGTGCTGCGCCCGGCCAGAATGGTATCGACCGCCGCGCAAATCGGCATGTCAAGCGCATGGCGCGCGGCCAATGCCTGCACGGCTTCGGCGCTCATCGCCCCTTCCGAGACGGATTGGCGGGTCGCCAAAATATCAGCCATGGCGCGGCCTTTGCCCAATTCCACGCCGAGTGAAAAATTGCGCGAGGTCGGGCTGGCACAGGTCAGGATTAGGTCTCCGAGACCCGACAGACCGGCCAGCGTGTCGCGCCGCGCGCCCAGCGCTTCGCCAAGCCGCGTCATTTCGACAAAGCCGCGCGCCGTGATGGCCGCACGGGCGCTTTCCCCCAGCCCGCGCCCGATAACAATGCCGCAGGCAATGGCCAGCACATTTTTAATCGCCCCGCCAATTTCTGCGCCAATCACATCATTGGCGGCATAAGGCCGGAAATGGGCTGTGCCGAGGCGGGCGGCGAGTGTTTCGGCGATTGCCATATCATGCGCTGCCAATGTCACCGCTGTCGGCAAATCGCGCGCGACATCGGCGGCAAAGCTGGGGCCGGATAAAACCGCAATGCGGCTTTCATCGACATAATCAGCGGCCAGTTGCGACATGAAATTCAGCTTGCCGCGCTCAATGCCCTTGGCGCATAAAACAAGCATGGCGTTATCGGCCAGCAGCTCCGCCAGTTCGGCCAGCACCGGTCGTAAAAACTGGGCCGGCACAACCAGCAAGACAATGGTGCATTCGGCCAGCTCGGCCAATTGCGTGGTGGCCTTGATATTGGGCGGTAAATCAACATTGGGCAGGAAAACCGGATTTTGCCGGTCAGCATTTATCGCTTGCGCGGTTTCTTCTTCATGCGCCCACAGCATAAGCGGCGGAGCGGCCTCGCCGGTTGTATGCTGCGCCATCACACAGGCCAGCGCGGTTCCCCAAGCGCCTGCCCCGACAATACCGATACGCCTGTTGTCGATAGTGGAATGATTTGCCATTTGTCCCCCGTGCCGCCCGATTGTGCCGCGCCTCCTGTCGATTGATAGCGGTCTGCGGCGCAACTGGCAATAGAGTGGCGCAAAACCATTTGACCGGTGACGCCGGAAATGCGTCAGAAAATGGCCGCATGTGAACAAAATGAATAATTTATTGATTATTCACTGTTAGGTGATTTATCTTGGGCAAATGAGTGAGTTGGATGGAAAGCGCGAGAAAATCATCGGCGCGGCAGTCAATCGGTTCAGCCATTATGGCTATGGCAAGACCACGATAGCGGATTTGGCTGGCGATTGCGCCATGTCGTCGGGCAATATATACCGGTTTTTCAAAGGTAAAATTGATATTGCGGTGGAAATTGCCCGCCGCGAAGCCTTGTCGGCGGTGGAAATCCTTGAGGCTATTCTCGAATGTCCCTATCGCGATTCCTCGCAAAGGCTGGTGGATTTGGTGTTTGCCGATTTGCGCTACACTTATCATTTGCTCGCCAATGAGCCGAAAAAGCTGGAGCTGGCGCAAGTGGTGATGCAGGAAAGGCCGCATTTTCAGATTGAAAGCCTGCGCCGCGAACGCCGCGCCCTGCAACGTATTTTGAAGGAAGGCGTGGCTGCCGGCGAGTTTCAGATTGACAATATCGCCCATACGACAACCGCGCTGCATGCGGCGACATTGAAATATCGCTACGCGCAATTATTCACCAATCAGACATTGGACGAGCTGGAGCGCGAGCTGGCGCATGTGCTGACGCTTGTTTTGCGGGGGCTGAAGGCGCGCCCTGCCGCCAATGCCAGTGATATTGTCGCCGTGCCGACCAGCGCCGAGAGTTTCCGCCAAAAAGCCTGACGCCGGATTGGGGCGCATTCTCATCCAAATCCGAAAAAATATCAATTTGCGTGACGGATTTCCGCCAACGCAGCGTTTTATGAGTATATCAGGACGGATGAAAGGTTGTTTTCACCCGCCAAGCTGGTAAATATACATTATTTTTCAATGGCTTGGCTGGTTCACAAAAAATTCATAAAAAATAATGAATAAAATTGAAATTATTCATTGTTTTTTTATTCATCTTGCCCTATATAGTAGTTGTGACATTGAGAAATGTCCTCCCGAAACCTAAACCATGTGAGATATGACCATGAGCAAGTATTTCAAAGAAATTAACCGGTACATCGACGCTCCCGCCGTTGTATCTGTTCTGCTTGCTATTTACGGCGTGGCACTTGTCACCCGCACTGTTGCAGGCGTTACGATATTCTAACGTTGGGTCCCTCCCCCCAGCGGAAGATTGGGTGCCCCTCCCTCCCTTAAGCACCCAGGCCTAAAGGCCAAACTGGCACCGGTGGACCCTCCCCCATCGGTGCTTTTTTTTGGAAAATTGAAAAAATACAGGCAAAAATGAACGGCTAGGCGCCGATTTCAGTCAGCGGCCAGCGCGCCTTTGCCGCCACGCCCTGCCCAAAGTTCGGCATGTCAGCACCGGCCAGACGTTCGGCACCGGCCCAGGCAATCATGGCCGCATTGTCAGTGCAAAGGGCGGGCGGTGCGACGGCCAGCGAAAACCCGGCCGCTTTCGCTTCCTCCTGCAAGCGCCCGCGCAAGGCCTGATTGGCCGCCACGCCGCCAGCCACCACAAAGCGATAGCCGCCGACAGACTCTTTGTTATGCGTGTCGGCAAAGCGCTGCATGGCATGGCAAGTGCGGTCGGCCAGACAATCAAGCACCGCCGCCTGAAAGCTGGCCGATAAATCGGCAATATGGCTGTCTGTAAGCGGCTGGCATTGCTCGGCTTGATGGCGCAGCGCCGTTTTCAGGCCGGAAAAGGAGAAATCATAGGGAATATCGGCTTCCCGCGTCAGCGGACGCGGCAGCGCAAAGGCTTGCGGATTGCCTTGTTGGGCTTGTTTTTCAATCTCCGGCCCGCCGGGATAGCCCAGCCCCATCAGCTTGGCCGCCTTGTCAAACGCCTCGCCAACCGCATCATCGCGGGTTGCACCATATTCGGTGTATTGACCAAGGCCGGTCACTTCAAGCAATTGGCAATGGCCGCCGGAGACCAGCAGCAATAAATAGGGAAAGGGCATTGGCGCAACAAGCCTTATGGTCAGCGCATGACCTTCCAAATGGTTAATGCCGATAAAGGGCAGACCGGCACCCAGCGCCAGCGCCTTGCCAAGCGTCAGACCGACCAGCACGCCGCCTATCAGCCCCGGCCCTGCGGTCGCCGCAATCGCGTCCATATCGCCCAGCTGCATCTCTGCCGCCGCCAACGCCTCGGCCACCAGCCGGTCAAGATGGTCAATATGGGCGCGTGCCGCCAGTTCCGGCACAACACCGCCATAGGGCGCATGCATGTCAATTTGGCTCAGCACCAGATTGGCCAACACCTCGCCCTTGCCGCTTGCCGCGCGGCGCACAATCGCTACCGCCGTCTCATCGCAGCTTGTTTCAAGGCCGAGTATGGTGTGCGTATCTGTCATCGCCTCTGTCATCACTTCTGCCTTAGCCCAATTTTGGTTTCCCGCCAAGCGGTCTCACAAAGCCGCACCCCGACGCCTCGGCAATTGACCGGCACTGGCAAACGCGCCATATAGGAGAGCCTTTAACAGCAAGAGCAGAGCAGAAATTGGACAGGATATTGCATATTGGCACGCGCGCTTCGCCCTTGGCACTGGCGCAAACGGAAATTGTGCGCGCGGCTTTGGCGGCGGCGCATGATTGGCCATCAGATTATCTGCAAATAAAAGAAATTGTTACGCGCGGCGATAAAAACCTGTCTGTGCCTTTGGCCGAAATTGGCGGAAAGGGTCTGTTCACCGAAGAGCTGGATGAAGGCTTGCGCACCGGTGATATAGATTTCGCCGTTCATTCGCTGAAAGATTTGCCGACACAAGACGCGCCGGGGTTGGCAATGGCCGCCATTATGGCGCGCGCGCCCGTCGCTGATGCCCTTATTGTTCATCCCAATCTTGAGGCAAGCTCGCTTGACGCCCTGCCACCTAAGGCGCGTATCGGCACATCGTCTTTGCGGCGCAAGGCACAATTGCTGCATCATCGTCCGGATTTTGAAATTGTGCCATTGCGCGGCAATGTCGGCACAAGGCTGAAAAAGCTCGAAACCGAAAATCTGGCGGCGACATTGCTGGCCGAGGCCGGTTTGCACAGGCTGGCGCTAACCCCGCCCAATAAGGTGATTTTATCGCCTTACATTATATTGCCCGCCGCCGCGCAAGGGGCGCTGGCCATTCAATGCCGCAGCGATGACACTTATATGCGCGAGGCGCTGCACCCATTGCATTGCGCGCAGACTGCCGCTTGCGTCGCCGGTGAGCGCGCCTTGCTGGCCGGGCTGGACGGCTCCTGCCGCACACCGATTGCCGCGCTGGCTGTCATTGAGGCCAATAAGATAAAAATGCAAGCCCGCCTGCTGGCCGAAAATGGCTCGGATATATGCACCGCCACCGGTCATTGCCCGATTGACGCGACAGAAGCGGCACAATTGGGTGCGACGCTGGCGCAGGACATGAAAGCCCGCGCCCCCCATTTAATGCCCAAAGGTGCGGCGTGATGCGGCTTCTGGTCACCAGACCGGAGCCGGATGCCAGCCAATTGGCTGCGCTGGCGGCTGGCGAAGGCCATGATATTGTGCTGTCGCCCTTGACCCATATTGCCCATATCGCCGCGCCGGATTTCCCCCATGCCGCGCCAAGCGCGATTGCCTTTACCAGCGCCAATGGGGTGCGTGCGCTGGCCGCCACTCCGCCGCCCGACGCAATGGCTGATTGGACAATCATGCCCGCCTATGCGGTCGGCCCGCAAACCGGCGAGGCATTGCGCCAATATGGCTGGACAGATATTCGTGTCGGTGGCGGCAATGTCGAATTGCTGGCCGCCCGCATTATGGCCGATGAGCCGGACAGCCAAACCCATATTTGGCATATTGTCGGCACGCATCAGGCAGGCCATTTGGTCTCAACCCTGTCGGAACAGGGCTGTCGGGCGTCATCTGTGCGCGCCTATGAAGCGCAAGCGGCACAAGGTTTCACCGCCGACGCGCAAGCCGCGCTTCTGGGCGGAGAAGTTGATGGCGTGCTGGTTTATTCCCAACGCAGCGCCGAAATCTTTCTGAGCCTGTGGCAAGCCCTGACCGCCACACCGGATGGCCGCCAAATTGCGCGACCGCGCATTTTTGCCCTGTCGCCGCAAGTCACCGGCCCATTTGTTGACTGCGGCTGGCAGACCGATGTTGCCGCCCGCCCGGACAGCGCAGGCATGAAAGAGCTTTTGCGCGCTATGGCAACGGCCTGATACAACCAGCATAAAGAACAGCATTGCCATTGCACCGCCCGCCGAACAGGGTCAAAATAAGCCTATGAAAAAAACCAAGAAGCCGCGCGATGCGGAGGTTGATATCCTCCCCCCGGAAAACGCCGCTGAGACTGAGGGGTCGGCGGCGCAAGACCGGCTGCGTATGCCGCCGGTGGTTGAGCATAATCCGTTTCTGCAAAGGCTGAAAAAACTCTGGGCGACCAGCGCCGACAAAGCCGTCGGCATGACCGGCAATCTCGGCACAAATATCGGAGAAGGCGCCAGCCGCGCCGGCCATCACATAGCTGGCTGGCCGCACCATATATGGGATTTCACCTGGACTTTGACTTACCGGCTTTTGGTGCTGCTGCTTATCTGCGCCAGCCTTGCATTGGTCGGCTATGGCATTTGGCATAATCGCGGCGAAATCGACACCACTGTGCCGCGCCTGCCAATGGCTGAACTTTCCGCCCTGTTGGATCGCGGCAGGGTCGCGGCGGCGGCGCTTTTCGACCGGCTTGCGACGGCGCGGACACAACCGGTCGAGCATCCCCGGCTTCGACCGGTTCCGCAACAAAAGCCAGAACCAGCCTCCGATATACCAGCTTCGTCACCGCCGGTTTCTGTAGCCGCACCCGACCCGAAAGGCGCTGAACAGGCCGCCGTGCAAATACCGGAAAACGCCCAGCCGCTTGTGCCGCCTGCTGCCAATTTGCTGCGCCCGCCCGCTTATAATGCGCCATCGCCGCCGGATACGACGCCATTGGCGCTGCCGGCGCTTTTGCTGCGGGTGGAAAGCGGCGCGCCTTTTATGTTGGAATTGGCGCGCGCGCGTCAATCCGGCGGGCTGACGGATGATGAATATGACCGCCTCTATGCTTATGCCGGTTTCGGGGTTGTCCCCGCCGCCCATTTGCAGCACAAATATGCAGCCTTGCGCGACAGCCTGCTGGCAGCAGCGCAGAACGCACCCGCACCGCCCGGCTGGTTGGCGTGGCTGGCGCGCAATAGCAGCGGGCTGGTGCAATTGCGGGCGCGGCGCGACCAGGCCGACAGTCTTGGCTTGGCGCGGCTCGACTTTCTGGTGGCGCAGCAGGATTTTGCCAATGCGCTGGCCGAGTTGGACAATCTTGCAATGCGCGCTGATATTGCCGCCGCCAAGCCTGATTTGCGCCGTTGGCGCGCCGATACGCAGGCGCATTTATATGTAGCACCATTGCTGGCTGATTTGCGCCGCCGTTTCCTTGATGCCGACCCTATTGGCGCGGCCTTTGTTAATGGCACGGAAAGGCAAACACGATGACCCGCCTTGTGGCCGCGTTTCTTTTCCTTGTGATTGTGGCCGGACTGGCAAGTCTGGTCGCCGGTCTTGGCGGTGAAGCAAGGCTGGCTTTGCAGGACTATGAGTTGGTCATGCGCTTGCCGGTTTTGCTGGGCGGGTTTTTGCTGCTCACATTGGCGGCGATTGCGCTGTTTGCCTTGGGGCATTATTTGTCCGGCCTGCCGACACGGCTGGCGCGCAGGCGGGCGGCGCGCTTGCGCGAAAAAGGTGAGGCCGATATGGCGCTTGCCTTAATGGCTTTGGCGCGCGGCGATGGAGCTGCTGCCGACCGCGCCGCGCGTCAGGCACAGCAGTTTTTGCCGCAACAGGCTTTGCCGCATTTGTTGGCCGCGCAGGCGGCCATTCAAAATGACAGTTTTGCCGAAGCCGAGACGCATTACCGGCAATTGCTGGCCGCCAATGCGGATAATGACCGGCGCAGCCTTGGCCTTGAAGGGCTGTATTATTTGGCGAAACGGCAAAATCGGCGCGAACCGGCCGCCACTTATGCGTTGCAGGCTTTGGAGCTGGCGCCGAAAAGCAAATGGGCTTTGGATGGGCTGATGGCGCTGGCGGTTGAAATTGGCGATTGGCCAGCGGCGATGAAATGGTTCAAGCGCTGGGCGCGCAGCGGCGTCACCCGTCAACAAAAGCGCGACCGCGAAGCCATATTGCTGACAGGTGCGGCGCTGGCGGCATTGGCCGATGATGATACGGGCAATCAAAAACCCGCTTTGGAAAAATTGGTTCAGGCGGCGCGACTGGCACCGCAACTGATACCGGCCATTGCCCATATGGCGCGCGTGCAGGCAGCGCAGGGGCAAATGGCCAAGGCGCGCCGTGGTCTGCGGCAGGCTTGGGCGCAAAACCCGCATGCTGAACTGGCGAGGGCATGGCTGGATATTTATGCCGGTCAGGCAGCCAGCACCCGCCAGCGTGCCGTCGGCCAATTTGTCGGCAAGCAGGAGGCGCATATTGAAAGCCATATTCTGAAAGCGCGCATTGCTTTGCAGGGTGGCCGCTTCAGCCTTGCCAAGGCATTGCTCTACCCGCATGCCGAAATCGATATGCCGGAACGGCGTGTCTGTTATCTTATGGCCGAGGCGGAGACGGGTCTGGGTGAACCGCAAAACGCGCAAATCTGGCGCAATCGGGCGCGACAAGCGCCGCCCGATGCAGGTTGGATGGCGGGTGGCATGATGCTTGAAGATTGGTCGCCGGTCTGTCCGGTCAGTGGCCGGATAGGCGGGGTTGTCTGGGCGCGTCCGGAACTTGGATTTTTGTCGCCTGACCCTTTGTCGCCTGGCCCTTTGTCGCCTGGCATGATGGAAGCGGGAGAAAAACCGGTGCCGCTTGCGTGACTTGAACACGCGACCCCATCATTACGAATGATGTGCTCTACCAACTGAGCTAAAGCGGCTCCGGTTCTTGCGTCGGCAGTTCTAGCCTGTAGTATAAGCTAAAACAAACCTTTACAGCACCCATCGGCTATAGCGTAGAGTTTAACATGACATGTTCAGTAAATCACCGAAAAAGGATTCAGGGTGATTTTTGCCTCTCACTGTGCCAAGATTGTGCCAGGCTCAAAGTCGCTAAAAATAAAAATAGGATTATTTAGCTCGGCGGTGAGAGAGGGTGTGCTACTGGCTCTCTGCCATTGCTATAAGTAGCTCGATGAATAAATTTATAATGTTTATGTAGATTTGGACAGCGATGTCTATTGCGGCTGACCAGCTGTCGTCACCAGCCCGCGTCTTGAGTTGGTGAAAGTCAAAAATCAGATAAAGAGTAAATATCATGGCACCTGCATAAGCCTGCGCTAGACGTAAAACCCTCGAGCGGAAAAATATTAAATTTAAAGTCCCCATGATTATCAACGTGAGGAGGCCGACAAATAAAAATTGTTCCAAAAAGCTGAAGTCGATATCGGAAAGAAAGGCTAGTAATGCGCATGCGAGGACGGCTGATGCCGTTCCCGCCATGGCTTGAAAAATTATATTCTGCCACTGCTTATGGTAGGCATCGAAATTAGTTGCTTTTCGGAATTCTGCCACTTGGTCTGGCGTTGGACGTTGATTTTTTTCCAGAGGCTCGCCCTTCTCTCGGAGATATTTTGTTATTTTAAAATTTAAACCAATCATTTCTATTGTTGGCCCAATCATCCACCCCATAGCTAGAGCGAAGGCCGCAGTGAGAAAGAGGTTTAAGGGGTAAGTATTAGAATACCCATAAATCAGAAAAAATAGTAAAAAGCTGATAATAATAGTCGCGACACCCTCATAGGTGGTCTCGAAATATTTATTGTATTTAGCGGTAATAGCAGTGAGGCACAGCATTGCCCCTACTACTATGAATGTACGAGCGAATAGTACTTCAACCTTACAACTGACTATAAGCAGGTTTATTTATTTATCAACTTTAAGATTTTCGGGCTTTTTTCGGTGGGTGGGGAGTTGGTTATCAAAGTAGTTGTTGCTTTTCCAAAAATTAGTTTTGTTGGAGTTGCAATGAGGTGGCAGCGGCGAATTAATGGATGCTGCTGGACAGACGCACGCGAAAGGGTGGGGGGATGAATAATTTTATTCTAGAATTTGGGCAATCAATATTTGCAGGATTTAAGAATGCCTTCAATTTTTCAGACACGGCGAGCAAGCGTGAGTTCTGGTTCTTCATTCTTTTCTTTTTCATCGCCTATGTTGTCGTATGGATTTTGGACGAGG
>JAYPAN010000013.1:42067-47336 GCA_038123715.1 Rhodobiaceae bacterium
TTTCTAATGGAATTCTAATTGTTGCTTTTGTGCATCATATTTTCATTTACTTATAAACAACAAGTTTTTTGAAGAAATTAGTTGACGAATGCGATTTTCGTGAAGCATGCTCAATATGTGATAAACCGAAAACAAAAGCTTTTGTGAGGGAGTGGATCAAAAGCAGGTTCGGTTTGGGAGCATTTGAGGAGGGCTTCTATGTTTACAAAAACAATGCGTCTATTGGGCGCGACTGCACTTGTGGGGGCGGCCGTTACGGCCATTTCGCCTTCAGCATCTGCAGCGGACTACAATCTTGGCGGTTGGGATGTACAGGTGGACAATACTGTGTCCTTTGGTGCCTCTTGGCTGATGAAAGAGCGCGAAAAACAGTTTATCCCGCTTTCAAATGGCGGCCCTGCTGATAATAGTGTTTATGTTGGTGCGCCCGTCGCTGGCGGCGCGCCGGGTGCTTGCGACACCGGTTATGGTGCCTTTTGTCAGGAATTGTCGACGCAAGCCAGGCCGAATTTTGATGGCTCCATCAATGCTGATGACGGCCGGTTAAACTTCGACCAAGGGGATTTATTTTCTTCGCCTTTCCGTCTGACGACTGAAGTGGAAGGCCGCAATGGCGCATTCACCGCATTTGCGAAATTGAATATCTGGCATGATATGGCCGCAATGGATGAGGACGCCTATAATCGTGGCGGTTCTTTGACTGATGATGGCGAAGAAAATGTTGGCCAGAATGCCGAAATTCTTGACTTTTATATCTCCTATGACGGTGATATTGGCAATATGCCCTTTACATTGCGGGCCGGCCGGCAAGTGATTAACTGGGGTGAGGCGACCTTTATTCCCGGCGGTAACTCGGCCTTTAACCCGATTGACGTAGCCACGCTGCGCCGCCCGGGCTCTGAAATCAAGGAAGCCTTGCTGCCGGTGGAGGCGCTTTACGGCTCCATCGCATTGACCGAGGATATCTCCGTTGAAGCCTATGTCGGCGGCTGGGATGATTACCGCCTTGAGGGTGGTGGAACGCCCAATGCCATTAGCGACAGTGCGTTTGAAGGCACGGCAAGCGGTAACCCGCAAGACATTTACTTCATTGGTGGCGGCCCGAAATCAGGTGACCAATTTGCCTGTAATGGAGCAGCACCCATGGCCGCTGTGAACACAGCGCAATCTCTGGCAACCGCCGGTGTTATTAACGCGGTTCTCGCGACGACAATGTGGGACTGTGCCAATAACCCGAATTTGGATGCGACGCGTGACTGGACAACGGGCATGGCTGAAGCCGAGCGTGTTGCAGCCGGCGACACCAATGTCGTCAGAGGCCTTGCCGATGATGAAGGTGACGCATCAATGGGTCTGGCTGTACGCTGGTATGCAGAAAATCTGAATTCAACTGAATTCGCACTGTATTATCAAAAAACCGATAGCCGGCTTCCTTATATTAACTATCATACAGGCAAAGCCGGTGTGAAAGCCATTTCCACATCGAGTAAATCATCGACTGTTGGGCGCGGCGCCGGTGCTGTTGGCTGTTATTTGCAGGCAACCGGCGCGGCAGCAGCTGGCCTGCCCGCGTCATTTATCTCTAACGCAGCATATGCGACAACAATGATGAATGATGAGCATGGCCTTTTGGCAAGCCCTGCTATTCAGGCGATTGCAGATGCCTCTGCAGCTGGTTTGGCCCAAAACGGTGCCGCCGCGGCGGCGGGCGTTGCAGCGGCAGCTCCGTTCTTGGCATTTAATGGCTATACTCGGGCGGCTGGTTTGCCTGATTTGAGCGTTGCCAAATTCCAGGAAACAGTTTGCTTGTTGACAATGGCTCAGCTGGTTCCGGGTGTTGGCTTCGGGTCAGATTTTGACGCATTGGGCCAATTGCCAACAGGAGCCACAAATCTGGGGGCGACACCGAACATAGCCCTTCAACTGGCTTTCCCGGAAGTAGAAACTTATGGCCTGAGCTTTAACACGACTGTTGCTGGTTGGGGCGTGCAGGGTGACTTCACGTTCCGGCCTGAAGTGCCATTGCAGCATGACACAGACTCGCTGACGATTGCGGCCTTGTTCAACAATTGTGCGTTTACCACTGTGTCCGGTCTGGAAATGACCTATCAGTCGGGCAGCACCTATGCTAAAGAATATGGCACAATTGGGTGCACGGATCAGGATCGCTTTATGCCCGGTTACACCACTGAGCATGATGCAATAACTTGGGATATCGGTACGACCGCAACGTTTACGCGTTCAAATCCCGTTGTATCTTTCCTGCGCTCGGATTTGGGCATTTTCCTGACAGAGTTCCAAGGCGTGATGGTTGATGGAATTGAAGATGATCGCGGCGACACAGGCGCCATTGGCGCCGCGGGCAATGCACCGCTGAGCAATGTTTGTGTCGGCGGCAGTGATTTGCCACTGAACGGCATTCTGTCAATTGATGACCGCACGGTAGGCAATGCGGCAGATCCGTCTGACGACAATCCAAAAGGATATTGCCGTCCGACCGACAACTCATATGGTATGGTTCTGATGGCGCAGCTTCAGTACAACAATGTATTTGGTTCGCCGATTGGCCTTCGTCCTCAGATCATCTATTCAACGGGTCTGAGCGGCTATTCACCGGGCCCGATCGGTTCCTGGCGTGAGGGTACGGGAAGTACGGCCGTTAGTATTTCTGCTGACTATCTTGGAAAGTGGACTGGTAACCTGTCTTATCGCACCTATCACGGCGATTTAGACCGTACTCGTATGCTGGATCGGGATACAATGTCGGTCAGCTTGACCTACGCATTTTAATCAGTGTCAAACGGGGGCGGGTTGTCCCGCCCTCGGCAACCAACTTTGGAGGAAATTGAAATGAAAATCCAAATTTTAACCACAGCCTTGACACTGAGCCTTACGGCCGGTGCCGCTTTGGCAGAAGTGCCGGGAAGCGTGGCAGGGCGCCTGGGTCAGGATTTGACCCCAATGGGAGCAGAAAAGGCTGGCTCGTCTTCGGGCGTTTCCGCCTGGACGGGCAGAGGTATTGACGGCTCCAGTCTGTTGAATGGCTATGGCGGGGAGGCTCTGCCCAATCCATTTGCCTCGGACAAGCCGCTTTATACAATCACGGCAGGCAATGCCGGACAGTATGACAGTCAGTTGACAACCGGCCAAAAAGCCATGCTGGCAACCTATCCGGATACTTACAAGCTGAACGTCTATCAATCACGTCGCGCTTGTGTCTATCCGGATTTTGTCTATAAAGCTGCGGCTCGCAATGCAACAGTCGGCAAGCTGGTCGATGGTGGCAACGGGATTTCCGAAGCCATTATGTCTTCGCCCTTCCCGATTCCTTCATCCGGCCAGGAAGTGGTATGGAACCACAATCTGCGCTATCGTGGTGAGCGGGTCGCGCGTGACTTCAACTATGCCGCGCCGACACGTACGGGCGACTATACGCTGACATTCACTCGTGATGAGGTTGTGTTCCCCTATTCTAACGCACAAAATCAGCGTGCTGAGGATTTGAACAATATCTCGATTTACTTTGTCGCCTACACCTCGGCTCCGGCGCGGCGTGCCGGTAATGTGGTGCTGGTGCATGAGACGCTGAATATGGCTAAAGAAGGGCGGAAAGCCTGGACTTACAGCCCCGGCACGCGCCGCGTGCGCCGTGCGCCGAATATTGCTTATGACAATCCGCTGACAAATGGTGACGGGCTTGGCACATCTGACCAATATGATGGTTATAATGGTGCGCCTGACCGTTACACATGGAAGCTGGTTGGCAAGCAAGAGAAGCTGTCAATCCAAAATAATTACAATGTCAACACAACACCGGTTGCCCAATTGCTGCAACGCGGCCACGCTAATCAGGACGCTGTGCGTTATGAGATGCGTCGTCAATGGGTTGTTGAGGGCAATCTGAAAGGTGGCGCGCGTCATATTTACGCCCGCCGTGTGCTGCGCCTTGATGAGGACAGCAATCAGATGACCGCCGGTGAGATGTATGATGGCCGCGGTGAGCTGTGGCGTGTGCAGGAAATCGGCCAGGCTCCGGATTACCGCCCGCAAGCCCAGACTTGCTGGACAACAGGCGGTGAGTGGGTTTACGACCTTCTGGCTGGGCGTTATATCGCTCTGCAGCTTAAATCTGACCGTCCGGCCAATGTGGTCAATGGTCTGGAATATCTGACACCGGATTATTACACGCCGGCCAATGTACGCCGTCTGGGACGTTAATCCGGACAGCCGCTTGGCGGATGCAAAACAGGGGGCGGCGCTTCGGCGTCGCCCTTTTGTTTTGAGGCCCGTGGTTTGCGATTGCCAAGGGCGGCCTGCGTGGTTAACCTGAGCGCCTGTTCGGGAGAAAAGATATGATGCGCGGCAAAAATCTGACAATCATGGCAGCAATAGCGGCGACGCTCTTTTCGGGAGCGGTCTCGGCTAAAGTGCCGCAAGCGCAGACTGACCGGTTGCAAATAGATTTAACCCCGCTTGGCTCGGAACGTGGCGGTAATGCCGATGGCTCAATACCGGCTTGGACAGGTGGTATTAGCGCCCCGCCGGAAGGAATAGGCTATAAGGCCGGCGCCCATTTGCCCGACCCGTTTGCCGCGGACAAGCCGCTTGTGCGCGTGACAGGCGCCAATGCGGCCTCCCATGACGCCTATATTACACGCGGGCAAAAAGCACTGCTGGAGCGCCATCCAAGCTATTTCTTGGATATCTATCCGACTCGCCGCAGTTGCGCGCTGCCGGACTTTGTTTACAAAGCTGCTGCCAAAAATACGCAAACTGGTGAATTGGTCGCCGACGGCAATGGCGTCGCTAAAGCTATTATGGCCTCGCCTTTTCCGATACCCAATAATGGGCTGGAGATTGTCTGGAATCACACTTTGCGCTATCGCGGCTATAAATTGCAGCGAGAATTTACTGCTATCCCGGTCAACCAGAATGGCGATTATTACCAGATTACCGTTCATGATGACGCGATTTTGCGATGGTCTGACCCGCAAATGGGCGCGGCAGAAGATCTCGACAATATCTCCATTCTATATCTGCTGCAGACCAAAGCGCCCTCGCGATCGGCCGGTTATGTGGTGTTGGTCCAGGAAACTCTAAATATGGCGGTTGAAGCGCGCCGCGCCTGGACTTACAGCCCGGGAACAAGGCGAGTGCGCCGCGCGCCGACCATTGCCTATGACAATCCGGGCACCAATAGCGATGGCATTACCACATCAGACAGTTTTGGCGGTTATAATGGCGCGCCAGATCGGTTTAACTGGACAGT
>JAYPAN010000014.1:0-23490 GCA_038123715.1 Rhodobiaceae bacterium
AAAGCTAAAGCACCGGCGAAAGCCAAAACGGCGACACGCAAAACGACACGCAAGACAGGAGCCGCATAATGGGCGTTGACGCAATTATTTATCTTATCAGCATTTTCGTAATGGCCGTTTTCGTTGGCTATTATGTCGTCTGGTCGGTGACACCGGCTTTGCATACACCGCTTATGTCGGTGACCAATGCGATTTCTTCAGTGATTATTGTTGGTGCGCTGGTCGCGGTTGGTGTGGAAACACTGGCGGTCAGTGAATATGGCGCCTTGCCGCGCTGGCTTGGTTTTGGTGCCATTATATTGGCGTCGGTCAATATATTTGGCGGCTTTCTGGTAACCCAGCGCATGCTTGCCATGTATCGTAAAAAGGACAAGTGAGACCGTTATGAGTGAAAACATCTCCTCCCTTCTTTATCTGGTTTCGGGTGTCTTTTTCATCCTTGCTTTGCGCGGGTTAAGCTCGCCGGAAACCTCGCGTCAGGGTAATTATTTTGGCATGATTGGTATGGCCGTGGCGGTTGTCACGACGCTGTTTCTGATTGATGAAAAATCATTCGAGTCTTACGGCATTATTGTGTCGGGTGTGGCGATTGGTGGGGTTATCGGGGCGCTGATTGCCCGCAATATCGCCATGACAGCCATGCCGCAGCTTGTTGCCGCGTTTCACTCGCTGGTTGGCTTGGCGGCTGTTCTGGTCGCTTGGGCGGCGTTTTTATCGCCGCAGGGTTTTGGGATTCTGGCCGACGGGGTTATCAAAACCGCCAGTCTGGTGGAAATGTCGCTTGGCGCGGCGATTGGCGCGATTACTTTTTCCGGCTCGATTATCGCTTTTGCCAAATTACAAGGCACGATGTCTGGTGCGCCGATTTTGCTGCCGCAACGCCATGTCATCAATCTGATTATGGCTTTGAGCATTATTGGCGGCATTGTCTATTTGTGCATGGATCCGGCCAATCAGCTGATGGAAGTATTCCTGTTCATCACGGTTTTGTCTTTCGTTATCGGTTTTCTGATTATCATCCCGATTGGCGGGGCGGATATGCCGGTTGTGGTGTCCATGCTCAATTCCTATTCGGGCTGGGCGGCGGCTGGTATCGGCTTCACGCTTGGCAATATGGCGCTAATCATCACCGGTTCGCTGGTTGGTTCATCCGGTGCCATTCTGTCTTACATTATGTGCAAGGGCATGAACCGGTCTTTCATCTCGGTTATTCTCGGCGGCTTTGGCGGCGATGATGGCGCGGCTGCCGGTGGGGGACAGGTCGAGCAACGCCCGGTCAAGCAGGGCAGTGCCGATGATGCCGCTTTCATTATGAAAAATGCCTCCTCGGTGATTATCGTGCCGGGCTATGGCATGGCGGTGGCGCAAGCCCAACACGCTTTGCGGGAAATGGCCGATGAGCTGAAAAAGGAAGGCGTGAAAGTCACTTACGCGATTCATCCAGTGGCCGGCCGAATGCCGGGTCACATGAATGTGCTGCTGGCCGAGGCCAATGTGCCTTATGATGAAGTGTTTGAGCTGGAAGATATCAATTCTGAGTTTCCCCAAGCCGATGTCGCCTTTGTGATTGGTGCCAATGATGTGACCAACCCGTCGGCGAAAACCGATCCGGCCAGTCCGATTTATGGCATGCCAATTTTGGATGTTGACCGCGCTGCGACTGTTTTGTTCATCAAGCGCGGCATGGGGTCGGGCTATGCCGGTGTTGAAAATGAATTGTTTTTCCGCGACAATACGATGATGCTGTTCTCCGACGCCAAGAAAATGGTCGAGAATATTGTAAAGGCGCTGTAGCGCTGCAAAAAGTGTAACGGGTGAATCCGGGGCTTTGCCGGCCGGGCGTATCACCCAAACGGAAAGCGCTCCCTACGGGGAGCGCTTTTTACATGCACGCACGCGATTGGCGCAGGAAGATGACGCCAAATGCGTTTTAGTATTTGCGCTTGCCGATAACCAAACCTTCGCGCAGGGCAGCCTTGCGCGCCAGCTTGCGAACGCGGCGCACAGATTCCGCCTTTTCGCGGGCGCGCTTTTCGGACGGCTTTTCGTAATGGTTACGCAGCTTCATCTCACGAAAAACACCTTCGCGCTGAAGCTTTTTCTTCAGAACTTTATAGGCCTGGTCAACATTATTATCCCGAACAGAAACTTGCACGTTTCATCATCCTTTCAAAATCAAAAGACGGGCAAACCCCGCATCTGGCAGGGTGATAGCAAACCGCGCCGCACTTGTCAAAGCCCTGTTGCGCCCTGTTATGCCCTGTCATTTCCTTTTTGCCCGGACAAGCGCGCTTCATGCGGCAAGCTGGCTCTTTCCAAGCGGCTGTTTCCCTGCCATATTGCGCTTATGGACGCCGAAAACCCCTATGCTGAGACCCGCCAAGCCGTGCTGGCTGCCGCTTTGCCGCATGTGGCTTTTGATGGCTGGTCAAAAGATTTGCTGGCTCGCGCAATAGATGAAGCGGCGATTGATAATGCAGGGATTGAGCCGAATATGGCGACGCTTGCCTTTCCAAACGGGGTGCGCGATTTGGTTGCGGCCTTTTCCGAGCAGGGTGATTCGGCCATGCTGACGGCGCTGCCCGCGCCCGATGAGATGAAAATACGCGACCGGATTCGCACCGCTGTGATGGCGCGGATTGAGGCCGATATGGCGCATAAGGAAGCGGCGCGACGGGCGGCCGGTTTTCTGGCCGTGCCGGGACGCGGCGCTTTGGCGGCCAAATTATTGTTTCACACAAGCCATCTCATTTGGCGCTGGGCCGGTGATACGGCGACCGATTATAATTACTACTCCAAGCGACTGATTCTCGGCGGTGTGCTGACCACAACGCGACTGACTTGGTTTGGCGATGACAGCGATGATTTGGCTGTCACAAGGGCGTTTCTTGACCGGCGCATTGACAATGTCATGCAATTTGAGAAAGCCAAGGCGAAAATCCGCGATTGCGCCGATAGTGGCTTATCCGGCATGACTGGTTGGCGCAAAACGGCACAAAAGGCCGCAGAAACCGCCAGCGCGGCAATGCGCCCCGAAAATGGTCAATCCGACAGCAATTAAGCGGGGTTTTTCGCGGTTAGCCGCGTCACATGACCCATTTTGCGGCCGGGTTTGGCGTCTTGCTTGCCGTAAAGATGAAGTTTGGCATTGCCTTGGCGCGCCAAATCAGCCCAATCAGCGACTTCATCACCCAGCAAATTGGTCATCACCGCATGGCTGTGCGCCGACGGATTGCCCAGCGGCCAACCGGCAATGGCGCGAATATGCTGTTCAAATTGCCCGCAAAAACACGCATCCGCCGTCAAATGGCCGGAATTATGAACGCGCGGGGCAATTTCATTGACCATCATCCCGTTTGGCGTGACGAAAAACTCAATCGCCAAAACCCCGATATAATCCAGCGCATCAACGATTTTTGCAGCCATGTCGGCGGCTTGCCCTGCTTGGTCTTGCGTCAAATTGGCCGGAATGGTGGAGTGGCGCAAAATGTGGTTTTCATGGCTGTTTTCTATCGGTTCGTAAATCGCTTGAGTGCCATTGGCCGCCCGCGCCACTATGACCGAAACTTCGCGCGCAAAGGCGATAAGCCCTTCCAGAATGGCCGGTCGGCCTGCAAGCGCGTCAAAAATGGCCTCCAGCTCGGTCTCCGGTGCAATCCGCCATTGCCCTTTGCCGTCATAGCCGAAACGGCGGGTTTTCAAAACGCCATGCCCGCCTTGATGGGCGCTTGCGGCGCGCAAATCAGCCAGACTGTCAATCGGGTGAAACGGTGCGACGGCGCAACCCAGCCTGTCCAGAAAGCGCTTTTCGTCCAGCCTGTCCTGCGATACGGCCAAAGCAGCAGGCGGCGGCGCAACCGGCTTTGCATTGGCGAGCAAAGTCACGCTGTCAGCCGGTATATTCTCAAACTCGTAAGTAACAACATCTACTTTATCGGCAAAAGCGGCCAATTTTGCGCTGTCCTCATAATCGCCCAATGTCGCGGCATCGCTGACTTGCAAGGCTGGCGCGTCATGTTCGGGGGTGAAAATATGGGTCTTAAGGCCGAGATTGGCCGCCGCCAAAGCCAGCATCCGCCCCAATTGTCCGCCGCCGACAATGCCAATCACACTGCCGGGCGGCAAAATGGCGGCTTCAGGCAATGACGGTCTGGCGTCAGATGTCACGCGGGGTTTCCTCGACAGAAGCGGATTGTTGCGCGCGCCATGCATCAAGCCGGTCGGCCAGAGCTGCATCATTTGTGGCAAGAATGGCGGCGGCCAGCAAGGCGGCGTTTTTGGCACCGGGCGCACCAATCGCCAATGTGCCAACCGGAATACCTGCCGGCATTTGCACAATTGACAATAATGAATCCTGCCCGGACAGAGCTTTTGACTGAACCGGAACGCCCAAAACAGGCAGCGATGTGTGCGCCGCCGTCATGCCCGGCAAATGCGCGGCGCCACCAGCACCGGCAATAATGACTTTCAACCCCCTGTCGCGGGCGGTCTGTGCATAATCGGCCATGCGGTCGGGTGTGCGATGGGCGGAGACAATGCGACATTCATGGGGAACCTGTAAATCTTCAAGAATTTCAGCAGCTTGCTTCATGGTCTCCCAGTCAGACTGGCTACCCATAATAATGCCGACAAGAGCCTGTTCACTCATCTGATGTCCTCTTTTCCCGATTATACACAACCGAAATTTGGAAAGCGCGGAGTTAAGCCTAAATATATTAGTATTTCAAGCTGTTTAGGGGATTAAATTGCTTGGAATAATGAGTTGGTAACGGTCACGCCGACAGCGATTGGGAAGCTGGAAACGGTAGTGCTGGACAAAGCGGCGGTTATCAGGAATAGTTAACGAATAAAAAGAAGTGAATATGGGAGAATAGTCATGGTTCATGACGCACGGCTTGAAAGCCTGAGACGCCAACATGAGCGTCTCGAAGAGGAGATTGAAAACGTTCAGTCCCACGCATCAAGTGATACGCTGGATATTTGGACGCTCAAACGCAAGAAACTGGCTATCAAAGAGCAGATTGAGGCGTTAAGCGCGCTTTCGGCAAGCTGACTGGCGCAAGCGCCGTCAGGATTTGAAAACGTCCTCAGGACGCAATGCTTCCTCTGCCGTATCGGCAGGTTCAGCTGCGCTTGTGCCAAACACAGCATCAGCCGGTTGCGGCACATCGGCGGTTGGGGAAGCGCTTTCCTCAAACGCCGCCATTGGGTCAACAGCCGGTTCAATCGCCGATTCAATCGCTGTTGTTTCACTGGCCGGTTTCAACATTTCTCCGGCAGGCGCGACATCAAGACCGGCTTTTTTGCGGCGTCTTTCCTCGCGGCGCGCGGCTTTTTCGACATATTCGTCAAGTTCCATCTGCTTGCACAGACCCAGCGTGACCGGGTCAACCGGTGTGATATTGCTCATATTCCAATGCGACCGGTCGCGGATGCTCTGAATGGTCGGTTTGGTCGTGCCAACCAACCGGCCGATTTCCGCATCATTCAATTCCGGATGATTACGCACCAGCCAAGCAATCGCATCGGGGCGTTCCTGGCGCTTGGACAGCGGTGTGTAACGCGCGCCTTTTTGCGGTTTGGCTTCGGGAATATCGACTTTGCGCTCGGCCAATTGCAATTGCGCGGTCGGGTCATTCTGGCAACGTTCCAGCTCGGCACGGGTGATTTGCCCGTTATTTATCGGATCCATGCCCTTAATACCCTGCGCCACATCGCCATTGGCAATGCCCTTTACCTCCAACGGGTGCAGGCCGCAAAACAGAGCAATTTGGTCAAATGTCAGGGCGGTATTGTCAACCAGCCAAACGGCGGTCGCCTTGGGCATAAGCGGGGCAGTCATCGCAATCTCCTTTTGGCGCTTGCGCGCTTGGGCAATAGCCAACCCATGTCAGCTATCAAGTGATATACATATCAGGAATGGCTTTTATATAGACGAGTATGGCGAGCAGGCCAAGATTTTTGTTTGCCGGTGGTCAGCGGCAATCAAGAATGATTTTGCCGATATGCTGGCTCGATTCCATCAGCTCATGCGCGGCGCCAGCTTCTTCCAACGGAAAACTGCGATAAACAACCGGCTTTATCTTGTCGCCAATATGCGGCCAGATTTGCGCCGCTATCAGGCGGGTGAGGCGGGTTTTTTCTTCCAATGGCCGCGCCCGCAAGGTTGAGCCGGTCAGGGTCAGGTTTTTCAGCATAACCGGCAGAAAATCGGCACTGGCATTGCTGCCCTGCAAATAGGCGATATTGACAATGCGCCCGCCTCTGGCCGCCGCTTTAATGTTGCGGTCAACATAATCGCCGCCAACCATGTCGAGAATGATATCAGCACCATGCCCGCCGGAAAAATCGGCGCAGGCTTCGACAAAATCGGTCTGCCGGTAATTGACTGCCAAATCGGCACCGAGCGCGGTGCAGGCAGCGCATTTTTCATCTGACCCCGCCGTCACCATGACTTTTGCTCCGGCCATTTTTGCCATTTGAATGGCGGTTGTGCCAATGCCGCTGGAGCCGCCATGAACAAGCAAAACATCACCGGTTTGCAGGCGGCCAAGCTCAAATATATTGGCCCAGACAGTGAATATCGTCTCCGGCAGGGCGGCAGCGTCAATATCGCTCATCGTGTCCGGTATTGGCAGAATATGGTCTTGGTGGACACTGGCATAGTCGCCATAGCCACCACCGGCCACAAGCGCCGCCACCCGCGCGCCGGGCTGCCATGCTGTCACTTGCGCGCCGCAGGCGACAATCTCACCGGCAAATTCCAACCCCATAATGTCAGACGCGCCCGGCGGTGGCGGATACAGCCCAATGCGCTGCACACAATCGCCGCGATTGACCCCGGCAGCGCCGATACGCACCAAAACCTCATTATCGCTGATTTCCGGCACGGGACGGGTTTCAATATGCAGGCTTTGTGGCGATTTATCCGCGCCAATGGCAATGGCGCGCATGGTTTCGGGGTGGTTTGGCATTTTTGAGCCTTTGCGTTAGGATTTTCGTCGAAATACGAGGGTCAAGTATATAAAGGCAGGTGCGGTGATGGAAGAGGAAACGGAAATACGGCAGGGCAGCCCTTTGGCCAATTTGCTGGCGGAAGATTTAAGCCTTATGAGTCAAGAAGAGCTGGCGCAAAGGATGACGGCGCTGGAAAGTGAAATCGCGCGCAGTGCGGCCATGTTGGAGAGCAAAAAAGGCTCCCGCAGCGATGCAGAAGCCTTTTTCAAAAGTTGAAACCGGTTCAAAAGCTGAAACCAGTAAGAGATATCAGCCGATAAAGCCGTCAAACTTCTTGTTGAAGCGGCTGACACGACCGCCCCGGTCAACCAGTGTTTGCTGGCCTTTTGTCCAAGCCGGATGGGTTGTCGGGTCAATATCCAAAGTCAGCGTTGCGCCTTCTTCTCCATAGGTCGAGCGCGTCTGATAGGTAGTGCCATCGGTCATGGCCACCGTAATCACATGATAATCGGGATGAATGTCCTTTTTCATCGGCTCATTCCTCTTTGCAAATCTTTCGAGCGCCTGTATAGCCATTATGGGAAAGCCATGCAAGACCTATATCAGGTGAAAGCATTGTCAGATATCGATTGCGCCATAGGGGAGCAAATTGTCGAGAGAAAACGCCGCCGAAACGGTCAGCCAGATGGAAGAAGAGGCCAAACGCCGCCCGCGCGGGCGCAATTTGCAGCCTTTGCGCGCCTTGCTGCCTTTTATTCTGCGCTATCCGGTCATGCTTTTGGCTGCCTTTATCGCGCTTATCATGGCGACGCTTGCCACATTGGCGCTGCCGGTTGCCGTGCGTTTTATGATTGATAACGGGTTTTCCGGTGCTGATACCGCCTCAATTGACCGCTATTTTCTGGCTATGCTGGCGGTCGCCATTATGCTGGGTCTGGCCAGTGCGACGCGGTTTTATTTCGTGTCTTGGATAGGCGAACGGGTGACGGCGGATTTGCGCCGCGCCGTTTATGACCACATCACCCTGCAAAGTCCGGCTTTTTTTGAAGTCACCCGCACAGGCGAGGTTTTGTCGCGCCTGACCGCCGATACAGTGCTGATTAAAACTGTTGTCGGCTCATCGGCCTCGATTGCGTTGCGTAATGCCTTTATGTTTATCGGCTCGGCCATAATGCTGGTCTATACAAGCCCTGCGTTAAGCGGTCTGGCTGCCTTAACCCTGCCGGCGGTGATTGTGCCGATGATTGCGGTCGGGCGGCTGGTGCGCCGTCTGGCGCGAGCCAGCCAAGACCGTATTGCCGATACCAGCGCCCATGCCGGTGAAACCATTTCATCCATGCAAATTGTGCAGGCTTTCACCCATGAGGCGGAGGACAGGCGGGTTTTCGGTGCGGCGGTGGAAAGCAGTTTTCAAACGGCGCAATTGCGGGTGCTGGCGCGCGCCGCCATGACGGCGATTGCCATTGTGCTGGTGTTTGGCGGTGTCGTTGGCATTTTATGGGTCGGCGCACAAAATGTGCTGGCCGGAGAAATGAGTGGCGGCTTGCTCAGCCAGTTCATTCTCTATGCGGTGCTGTGCGCGACCTCAATCGGGGCGTTGTCGGAAGTCTGGGGCGAGGTGCAATTGGCGGCGGGCGCAACCGAAAGGCTGGTTGAGATATTGGAAGTTGAGCCGCAAATCAAAGCACCGGAAAACCCGAAGCCCCTGCCAGAGCCAGTGACCGGGCAGATTGTTTTCGACAAGGTAACATTCCAATATCCCACGCGGCCGCAAATATCAGCGCTGAGCGATTTTTCCCTGACGGTTGAACCGGGTGAGACTGTCGCGCTGGTCGGTGCGTCAGGTGCGGGAAAAAGCACCGTATTTCAGCTTTTGTCGCGCTTTTATGACCCGCAACAGGGATGCGTGCAGATTGACAATACCGATATTCGCGCGCTGTCACCGCAAGATGTCCGCAGCGTCCTGTCGCTGGTGCCACAGGAAACGACGATTTTTGCCAAAACGGCGCGTGACAATATCCGCTTTGGCTGTCCCGATGCCAGCGATGCCGATGTTATGGCGGCGGCGCAAGCGGCGCAGGCTGATGGGTTTTTGTCGCGCTTGCCGCAGGGCTATGACACGCAATTGGGTGAGCGCGGCGTGACACTTTCCGGTGGTCAAAGGCAGCGCCTTGCCATTGCGCGGGCGATTTTGCGCGATGCGCCCATATTATTGCTGGATGAAGCGACAAGCGCGCTGGATGCTGAAAGCGAGACGCTGGTGCAGCGCGCCTTGGGGCATTTAATGGCAGGGCGCACGACTTTGGTGATTGCACACAGGCTGGCGACGATTTTGAAGGCCGACCGGATTATTGTCATGGATGAAGGGCGCGTCGTCGCCCAAGGCACGCATGACAGTCTTTTGGCGCAGGGCGGCGTCTATGCAAGGCTGGCGGAATTGCAATTCGGGCAACAGGCGGCGGAATAAAGCGCCATCATCAGGGCAAGCGCGTCAGCAGGGCGGCGTGTATCGCCTCATTGCCAACGACAATTGTGCCGGTTTCGAGGGATTTATTGCGGTTTTTCTCGTCCGATACCAGCCCGCCAGCCTCGCGCACCAGCACAATTCCGGCGGCCATATCCCATGCGTTCAGCCCGCGCTCCCAATAGCCGTCAAAGCGTCCGGCGGCGACATAGGCCAAATCCAGCGAGGCCGCACCAAAGCGGCGCAGACCGGCAATATCGGGCAGCAATGACTCGACTTCGCCGATAAACTCAGGGCGTCCGGCGCGCTCGCCATGCGGTGCGCCGCAGGCCAGAACAGCATCGGCCAGCTTGGTGCGGGCAGCTACTCGCAAACGACCGGTTGGCCCGAATGCACCTTGGCCGCGCTCGGCAAAATACAGCTCATCCGTCACCGGATTATAGACCATCCCGGCCACCAGCGTGCCGTCGCGCTCAAGGGCGACGGAAATCGCAAAATGCGGGATGCCATGCATGAAATTGGTTGTGCCGTCCAGCGGGTCAATAATCCAGCGATGGGTTTTGTCAGGCCCTTCAACAATTCCTTTTTCTTCCAGCAAAAAACCATAGCCGGGGCGCGCTTCGGATAATTCCTCAAACAAGATTTTTTCGGCGCGCAAATCGGCATTGGTAACGAAATCACCCTGACCTTTTTTAGAGACCTGCAAATGTTCGATTTCGCCAAAATCGCGGCGCAGCGCACGTCCCGCCTTTTCCACCGCGGCGCGCATGACATTGATTATAGCCGACTGCGACATGCTCAGTCGGCCCGTTTCAGATAGGTCAGCTCTTCTGTATTGACGACAATCCTGTCGCCCGCCTCAACAAAGGGCGGCACCATAATCCGCACATCATTTTCAAGCATGGCCGGTTTATTGGAGGAAGCTGCTGTCTGCCCCTTGACCACCGGCTCGGTCTCGCGCACTTCCAGCGTCACCTGATCGGGCAGGCGCACACCAATCGGTTTGCCCTCAAAGCTTTCAACCACCACCATCATGCCGTCTTGCAAAAACGCCTTGCGGTCGCCGACAAAATCCGCGTCCAGCTCGATTTGTTCATAATTTTCCGTGTTCATAAAAGTCAGCATGCCGTCAGCTTCAAACAGGAACTGATAATCACTTTGCTCAAGCCGCACGCGCTCAACCGTTTCGGATGACCGGAAACGCTCATTCAGTTTTGAGCCATTCAGCAGGTTTTTCAATTCAACTTGGGCAAAGGCGCCACCCTTGCCGGGTTTGACATGTTGCAGCTTAACCGCCACCCACAGGCTGTCATTGTGCTGGATAACATTTCCGGGGCGGATTTCATTTCCGTTGATTTTCATGTCAGATTTCCTTGTGACAAAATATGCTCTCACATAGCATTGTTGGCGCTGCGGCAAAAGACCAAGTTTTGCGCGGGAAAGCGCCTGTCACGCCTGTTGCTGTCCGAAATGCGCGTCAAACAGTGTGTTGAAAGCTGCTATCGCCGCAGCCGGCCCGTTGGGATGGTTCCAGACACCGCCGCAGACAGCGATAAAATCGGCACCGGCGGCAATAAGCGGGGCGGCATTGGCTAGCGTGATGCCGCCAATGGCAACGCAAGGCGGCTCCATCACTTCCTGCCACCAACTCAGCAAATCGGTTTCAGCTTTGGCTGTGGCGGTTTTGGTTTGGGTCGGGAAAAATGCACCAAAAGCGACATAATCAGCTCCGGCCTCACCGGCCAGCATAGCCAAATGGCGGCTGTCATGGCAGGTAACGCCGACAATCGCCTTGTCGCCGACATGCCCGCGCGCCTCCTTATAGGCCATATCCTGCTGTCCAATATGCACGCCGTCACAACCCAGCGCTGCGGCTAAATCGGGTCGGTCATTGAGCAGAAAAGCGACATTATGGCGATGTGCGACCGGCATAAGCCGTTTGACTGCCGCTTCAATTTCCCTGTCCGGACAGGGCGTGCCGTCAGCCTGTTTCAGCCGCAATTGCAAAGCCCCGACATCACTGGCAGCCAGCGCAGTATCCAGCGTCCGGTCAAAATCGGTAAAGTCGATTTGCGGCGGCGTTATCAGATAAAGGCGGGTGCGCGGGCGGCTCATCAAGCGGTCAATCGCTGCTGTCGCGGCCAAGCTGGCCGATATGGCGCAGCTTGTGGTCAGCCAGCACGCAGGCCATCATCGCTTCACCGACCGGCACAGCGCGAATCCCCACGCAGGGGTCATGGCGTCCTTTGGTAACAATGTCGGTTTCTTCACCGCTTTGCGAAACTGTTTTGCGCGGCGTCAAAATAGAGGAAGTCGGTTTGACGGCAAAGCGCACCACAATCTCTTGGCCGGTGGAAATGCCACCCAGCACGCCACCGGCATGATTGGAGCTGAAAACCGGCCCGTCCGACCCGTGACGCATTTCATCGGCATTTTCCTCGCCCGACAAAGCGGCGGCGGCAAAGCCTGTGCCAATCTCAACGCCTTTGACGGCATTGATGCTCATCATGGCGGCGGCCAAATCCGTGTCCAGCTTGCCATATATTGGCGCGCCCCAACCTGCCGGCACATTACGCGCGACAAGTTCAATCACCGCGCCGCAAGAAGACCCTGCCTTGCGCGTTGCGTCGAGATAATCTTCCCATTGTTTGGCCGCTTCGGCATCGGGACACCAGAACGGGTTTTGCTCGACCACATCCCAATCCCAATTGTCACGGTTAATCTGATGCGGCCCCATTTGCACCAGCGCGCCGCGTATTTCAACCCCGTCCAGCACTTTGCGGGCAATGCCGCCAGCGGCGACCCGCGCGGCGGTTTCACGCGCTGATTGGCGCCCGCCGCCGCGATAATCGCGAATGCCATATTTGGCCATGTAAGTGAAATCAGCATGGCCGGGGCGATATTTATCCTTAATGTCGCTGTAATCCTTCGAGCGCTGGTCAGTGTTTTCAATCAGCAGCGATATCGGTGTGCCGGTTGTCACTTGCGCGCCGCTATCCGGGTCTTCAAACACGCCGGACAGGATTTGCACCGCATCCGGCTCGCGCCTTTGCGTGGTGAACCGGTTTTGGCCGGGACGCCGCCGGTCAATCCAGTGCTGCAAGTCCTCGGCCTGCAAGGCCAAGCGCGGCGGCACGCCGTCCACCACACAGCCCAAGGCAGGCCCGTGGCTTTCACCCCAAGTTGTGACGCGGAATAAATGGCCGAAACTATTATCCGACATAGCCTGTTAGCCTTCCGCTTCGTCAATCATCATCATGCCAATGGCATTATAACCGGCATCAACATGATGGTTTTCACCCGACACACCGGTGCTGAGGTCGGACAGAAGGTAAAGTGCTGCACCGCCAACCTCATCAATGGTGACATTGCGGCGCAAGGGCGCATTGTCTTCATTCCATTTCAGCATCATCCGCAAACCGGCAATACCGGCCGCCGCCAGTGTTTTGATGGGGCCGGCTGAAATTGAATTGACGCGGATATTCTTGCTGCCCAAATCGGCGGCCAGATAGCGCACGCTGGCTTCCAGCGCCGCTTTAGCAACGCCCATGACATTGTAATGCGGGATGACTTTTTCCGCCCCGTAATAAGTCAGGGTGAGCATTGAGCCGCCTTCATTCATCAGCTTTTCGGCGCGTTGGGCGACGGCGGTGAAGGAATAGCAGGAAATGTTCAGGCTCATTTGAAAGTTTTCCGGCGAGGTATCAACATAGCGTCCGGTCAATTCATCTTTATCGGCAAAGGCAATGGCGTGAACCACGAAATCCAGCCGCCCCCAAACTTTCTCAAGCTCGGCAAATACCGCGTCCATACTGTCGGCATTGGTGACATCGCAGGCCATGACCAATTCCGAGCCGACGCTTTCGGCCAAAGGCTTGACGCGGCGCTCCAGCGCTTCGCCCTGATAGGTGAAGGCCAGTTCGGCACCGGCATCGGCGCAAGCTTTGGCAATGCCCCAGGCAATTGACCGCTGATTGGCCACGCCCATAATCAGGCCGCGCTTTCCCTTCATCAAATCTTTTGTCATGACATCACATCTCCTGTTTGCCGTTCAGGCCATTGTATAGACTGATGTGGCGGTTTCGCCTAGTCCTGTGTCTCGTCTTCTGTGCCGGGCTGCGCTTGTGCCTCTCGATTTTCAAACAAAGTGACCTCCCTGTTTTGATAGGCAACCCAAACCACGGCAGGCTGGTAATTTTGGTCAGCCGCCGCCTGCATCCATAAACTTCCTTCTTCCCGATTGGCGGCGATACCGTCGCCTGACAATTGCATCATGGCCAGATTGAATTGCGCCGGGGCAAAGCCAAGCTCGGCGGCGCGCAAATAATAATTGGCGGCTTTTTGCGGGTCGCGTTCAACGCCAAGCCCGCGCCGGTAGAGATGGCCGATATTGCGTAAAGCGGCAAGGTCGTTATTTTTTGCCAGCGGTCGCCAGTGCTGCAAGGCGGTTTGAAAATCGCCTGCCTCATAGGCGGCCACGCCTTTTTCAAACAGATTGGACATATCCATTGAGGTAAGCTTGGGCGCACACGCCAAAACCGGCAGCAGGAAAAATGGCAGCAGATATTTGCACCAACGCGACATGCGCCTATATATAGCGCAATTCGCTCTGGCGAGAAAGGACGGCGCATGGCCGATATCAGTGACATAATTGCCGACCGGCAATGGATTGACAGCCCGTCCGCCGAGCCGATGGCGGTTTTTGACGCTTGGCTGGGCGCTGCCGAAGCGCATGAATTGAATGACCCCAATGCCATGGCGCTGGCCACATCACAAAATGACATGCCGAATGTCCGCATGGTGTTGCTGAAAGGGCATGATGCGCGCGGCTTTGTGTTTTACACCAATCTTGAAAGCGTCAAGGGTGCGGAGCTGGCTGCCAATGGCAAGGCCAGCCTGTGTTTTCACTGGAAAAGCCTGCAAAGACAAGTGCGCGTGCAAGGGCTGGTCAGTCCGGTAACGGCGGAAGAAGCAGATGCTTATTATAATTCGCGCGGCCGTGGCAGCCGTTTGGGCGCTTGGGCGTCGCAGCAATCGCGCCCCTTGGCTGACCGCGAAACTTTGGAAAAGGCGCTGGCTGACACAGAAGCTCGATTTGCCGAAAGCGATATACCGCGCCCGCCGTTTTGGTCGGGCTGGCGGGTTAGCCCGCTTTACATTGAATTCTGGCAGGATGGCGAACACCGCCTGCATGACCGGCTGGCCTATCGCCGCGATAACGCTGATGCGTCTTGGCAGCATGGGCGGCTTTTTCCATAATCACCGCATTTTGTGTTAGTCTTGGCTCTGCCTGTTTAACGGAAAGCCAATATGAATACGCACCGACACAAGCCAGAGGGAGCGCAGCGCGCATCAGATGACAGGCTGGTGCGTCTGACCGCTTTGCTGGCTATTTGTGTGGCTGTTATAATGGTGGCGATGAAAGGCTTTGCCTGGTTTGTTACCGGCTCGGTCGCCCTGCTGGGGGCATTTCTTGACGCGATAATGGATTTATCGCTGTCGGTGATGAATTTCTTTGTCATCCGCCATGCCCAGACCCCTGCTGACCGCGAACATCGTTTCGGGCATGGCAAGGCCGAAGCGCTGGCGGCATTGGCGCAGGCGTCGTTCTTGTCGCTGCTGGCCGCTTATTTGATCTATGAGTCGGCACTGGCATTGTCTGACCCCGAACCGATTGACGAAAGCCTTGTCGGGATTGGCATTATTCTGGTGTCAATTGTCCTGACTTTGGGGCTGGTTTTTGTGCAGAAGCGGGTGGCGAAAGCGACGCAATCGGTCGCCATAGAAGCGGACTCCGCCCATTATGAAGCCGATTTATATATGAATCTGGCGATAATCGTGACGCTGGTGCTGTCGGGGCAATTCGGCTTGCCGCATATTGACCCGCTGCTCGGTCTGGTCGTGGCCGGTCTGATGGCCAATAGCGCAAGGCAGGTCTTTATCTCTGCCGGAAATCAACTCATGGACAGAGAATTGGATGAGACGCAACGCGCGGAGATAAAGCATATCATCCTGTCGCATCCTTTGGTGCGCGGCCTGCACGATTTACGCACCCGGCGTGCCGGCACAAATATATTTATTCAATGCCATATTGAACTGGATGGCGATATCAGCCTCAATCAGGCGCACCGTATTTCCGACTCGGTTGAGGCGCAGGTCATGGCTGCCTTTCCGACGGCGGAAGTGATGATTCACCAAGACCCGGAAGGTCATGAAGAATTGACCCCGCTTGAGCGCAGCTAATTGAAAACGGCTTTACGCGGCATTTTCCGGCGGCAGCCAGCCATAGCCAATATCTTCCAGTATTTGTGCGACGGCCAGCGGGGTATTATCCTCATAGGCCGGGCCGACAATCTGCATCCCGAAGGGCAGGCCGGAAGAATGACGCGCCAATGGCACGCTGGTTGCCGGCAGGCCGCATAATGTCGCCACACCCGGCCAGACGATATTGTCGAAATAATCGCGCGCCGCGCCGTTCACGCTAATTTTGCGGGCGGTAAAGTCAGCCGATTGGTCATGCGCCATAGCCGGTGTCGGCGAGACCGGGCAGAATATGACATCGACTTGTTCGAACAGCGCCGCCCATTTGGCGGCCAACTGCATGCGCTCTTCATGCCAGTTTTGCCAATGGGCGTGCGACAGTCGCGCCCCGCGCGCCTGCAAGACCGGCCAAGATGTGTCATCTTCGGGTGCGGCGTCAATCACCGCCTGCAACCGCGCATGGACGCTGGGCGAATAGCCGCGCCCCATCGTGGCGTTGAGCAGCATCATATAAACCTCCGTGTGGCGGGCGAGGCTGAAATCCGGCTTGACGGGAATAAGCGTCGCGCCCTTGGCGGCCAGTTTGTCGGCGGCTTCGATAATGGCCGCTTCAATTTCGCTGTCCACTTCGCAAAACGCATCGCTCGCCCATACGCCAATACGCAAATCTTCCGGCTCTTCGGCGCGCGGCCCTTGAAGCTCAATCTGCATGGCCTGAGAGGCTGGCGGCTCCAGCCCGACAGTAAGGTCAAAAGCCAACCGGATGTCAGCAACATATTTGCCAAGCGGGCCAACAACACTCAAATCGGAGGCCGCCAGCGCGCCATGAACCGGTGGCACATGACCGCGCGGTGGCACAATACCCAATGTCGGCTTATGGCCGAACAGGCCGCAATAATGCGCCGGTATGCGGATTGAGCCGCCAATATCGCTGCCATATTCAAGCGGCGTCATGCCGGCAGCCAGCGCGGCGGTAGAGCCACCGGAGGAACCGCCCGGCGTATGCGCCAGATTATGCGGATTATTGGTTGTGCCATGCAGGGCGTTATAGCTTTGCCAATCGGCGCAAAATAGCGGTGTATTGGTTTTGCCAAGAATAATCGCCCCGGCCTGTTTCAGCCTTTGCACCACAACCGCATCATTTTCGGAAATGATATTGGCGAAATTCGGCGCGCCGACATCGCAGGTCAGGCCTGTCACTTCAAAAGCGTCTTTTATGGTCATTGGCACACCGTGTAACGGCCCGGCAATATCGCCCCTGTCGCGCGCTTCATCAGCGACGCGCGCATCTTCCATAGCGGCCTCGAAACGCTCGGCAATGACCGCATTTATTTCAGGGTTATGGGTTTTGATTTGCGCGATAAAATAGGCTGTTGCCTCTTGCGAGGTCAGCTCGCCGCCTATAATTTGCCGGCCAATCTGTGTCGCGGACAAGTTATTTAATGTCATTTTCTCCCCCCTTGCTCTGGACATTGCGTCTCTGTTTACGCATAAATTACAGCATATCAAGTGACCGTTTGAAAAGTCACGCAGGGAGGTTTTAATGTTTGGAAAAATGCAGGATGTGCCGCTTCTGGTCAATTCAATTCTTGATCATGCGCTGGTCAATCACGGCGAGCGCGAAATTGTCTCACGGCTGGTGGAAGGCAATATCCACCGCGAGACTTATGCCGATATGCATTTGCGCGCCCGCAAGCTGTCGCAAGCACTTCAAAAACTGGGCATGGGACAGGGCGATGTCATTGCCACGCTGGCTTGGAATACGCACCGGCATTTTGAGGCTTGGTATGGCATTACCGGTATTGGCGCGGTTTACCATACGCTCAATCCGCGCCTGTTCCCTGACCAGCTCACCTATATTATCAATCACGCCCAAGACCGGCTGATTTTGACGGATTTGACCTTTTTGCCGATTCTGGAAGGGTTGGCCGATGACATTCCCAATGTTAAGGGGATTATTGTTCTCACCGATGCGGCGCATATGCCGGAAACTTCGCTGAAAAATGTCCATTGCTATGAAGATTTGCTCGATGGGCAAAATGGCGATTTCAACTGGGTGCAGGTTGACGAGCGCGCCCCTTGCGGCATGTGCTACACATCCGGCACGACAGGCAATCCGAAAGGCGTGTGCTATACGCATCGCTCCAATGTGCTGCACACGCTGGTCGCCAATTCAGCCGATGTAATGGGCATTAGCAGCACGGACAGCGTTTTGCCGGTTGTGCCAATGTTCCACGCAAATGCTTGGGGGCTGGCTTTCACCGCGCCCGCTGCCGGTGCTAAAGTGGTCAATCCCGGCCCCAATATGGATGGCGAAAGCATTTATCAATTGCTGTCGGAGGAGGCGGTGACATTTACCGCCGCCGTGCCGACTGTCTGGCTGATGCTGTTGCAGCATTTGGAAGCCAATAATCTCAAATTGCCGCATCTTAACAGTGTGGCGATTGGTGGCTCCGCCGTGCCGCGTGTCATGCTTGAGAAGTTTGAGCGCGATTATGGCGTCTCGGTCATGCATGCTTGGGGCATGACGGAAACCTCGCCGCTGGGTTCAATTGCCGCCTTCAAATCCGGCATGGAAGAAATGAACTTTGACGAGCAAATGGACATTAAGGTCAAGCAGGGGCGTGTGCCTTATCTGGTGGAAATGAAAATCACCGATGATGCGGGCAAGGAATTGCCGCGCGATGGCAAGGCATTCGGCCATTTGAAAGTGCGCGGGCCGTTTATTGTCGGCGAATATATCAAGGGCGATGGCGGCGATATTCTCGATGAGGAAGGCTTTTTCGACACTGGCGATGTGGCAACAATTGACCCGCTTGGCTTTATGAAAATCACCGACCGTTCCAAAGATGTCATTAAATCGGGCGGCGAGTGGATTTCATCAATTGAGATTGAAAATATCGCGGTAGGCCATGAAAAAATTCAGGAAGCCGCCGTTATCGGTATCGCCCACCCCAAATGGGATGAGCGTCCTTTGCTGGTGATTGTCAAAAATGAGGGCGCTGATATCAGCAAGGAAGAGGTTCTCGGCTTTTTGGAAGGCAAAATCGCCAAATGGTGGATGCCCGATGATGTCGCTTTTGTTGATGAGATTCCCCATACCGCGACCGGCAAGATTCAAAAGCTCACCCTGCGTGAGCAATTTGCCGATTATACTTTGCCGACAGCCAGTTCGGCGGCTGAATAATCATGACCAGACAGCCATTGAAAGCGCGTCTGGGCAAGTGGAGCCTGCGTCTTTGTCTGGCTGGTATCGGGCTTGCCGTCATATCGGTCATTTTGTTCCGGCTTGGGCTGATTGGTCATTGGTCGGCTTTGGGCGGCCTTGCGCTGATGGGGCTGCTGGCCTTGCTTGCGCTGTTAATCGCCATTATTGCCCTGATTGTCGGGCTGGGCGGCGACCGGCGGGGGAACCAGACGGCTTTGATTGCGCTGGTTGTGGCGCTGATTGCGGCCTATGCGCCTTTGACAATGGCGCGCAAGCTCGGTAGCGTGCCGCACATCAATGATATTTCGACCGATTTGGTCAATCCGCCTGTGTTTATTGCCGTGCCGGATGTCAGGGCGGCAAGCGACAATAAATTGACCCTCAACCGTGACAGGCTGGCGACGCAGCAGGCTTTTTATACCGACCTTACCGGTCTGGACAGCGCATTGTCACCACAGGCGGCTTTTCAGCGTGCCTTGGATTTGACCAATGCGCGGGGCTGGGATGTGGTGACGGCCAAAGCGGCTGACGGGCATATTGAGGCGACGGCGATAACGGCTGTTCTGGGTTTCAAGGATGATATTGTTATCCGGATTGTCGCAAAGGATGGCGGCTCAAGGATTGATATGCGTTCCGCCTCGCGGCTTGGCCGTTCCGACCTTGGGGTGAATGCCGCGCGTATTCAGGCTTTTCTGGCAGATTTTGCCGATTAGGCGTTTCGCCGTTCAGACGAGATGGTAAATGCCATCGACCGAGGGTTTGCCGTCGCATGTCACAATGCCGCGCGCGACCATATCATGCATATGCGCCAGCACGGACAGAGCCGCCGCCGGATGCAGTCGTTCATCCACCGCCGCATACATGACTTTCACCATATCGCGTATATGCGTGTCACCGGCGGCAAGGCGGTCTTTTATCTGCTGCTCGCGCGCGCGCCGGTGGTCAATATAGGCCTGAACAAATTGCTTCGGATTTTCAATGCATGTGCCGTGGGTCGGCCAGTAAATCTTATCATCACGCGCCAGCAAATCTTCCAGCGCTTGCATATAATCCTGCATATTGCCATCGGGCGGGGCTATCACGCTGGTTGACCAGCCCATCACATGGTCACCGGTGAACAATGCCTTTTCCTCGCGCAGGGCAAAACACATATGATTGGCCATATGGCCGGGCGTGAACACACATTCCAGCGACCAATCCGCACCCTCGATAATGTCCCCATGAGCAAGAATATGGTCGGGGGTAAAGCTATCATCCACATCTTCTTCAAGTCGTGGCCCGTCAAAATCTTCTTTATTGGGTGGTGCATAGGCATAAATCGGCGCGCCAGTGCGTTTTTGCAGGGGCAGGCTGGCCGGTGAGTGATCCAAATGCGTGTGTGTTACCAAAATATGGCTGACCGTTTCGCCCTCATCCAGCGCCGCCAATATCGCGTCCACATGCGCGTCCAACATCGGGCCGGGGTCAATCACGCCGACTTGACCATTGCCGATAATATAAGTGCCAGTGCCAGTGAAGGTGAAGGGGCCGGGATTATTGGCAATCACCCGACGGATGCGCGGCGACAAGCGGTCAACCTCGCCATAGGTAAAATCGAATTCTGTCACAAATGGTATGGCTGACATGCTATTCTCCCCTGAATGGGGGGTATTATAGGCGTTTCTGGTCATGGTGAAAGAGACATTCGCGGCTTGGGGCAGGGCGATTTGGAGGCTTGCCTGTCGCGTGCTGGTTTTGGTCAGGCGGTTTGCGGTGGTGCTTTCGGTATTGCTGGCGCTGGTGATTGGTTGGTTGTCGCTGGCGCCGCTCACCGCGCTGCCAGCCGCACCGGGCGGTGACAAGCTGGCGCATCTGATTGCCTATGCCGCGCTGGCGTTTCCCATGAGCCTGCGTGAGACGCGCCAATTTATGCCGTTTCTGGCGGTTTTTATTGCCTATGGCGGTGCGATTGAGCTGGTGCAGCCATTGGTCAACAGATATGGGGAATGGTCTGACTTTGCCGTTAACGGGCTTGGTTGTGTGCTGGGGCTTTTGGCGGCACGATTGGCACGGCATTTATTTCGCAAAACTTTACTTGCCGGAAGTGGGTAACAATTGGCACACTGCGTGGCAGGATAATGAGATTCGGTGCATGTCTTTTAATCGCGGCAATGCATCTCAAACAGGGAGACAGTCATGTTTTTTCGAATTTTCACAGCGCTTTTCGGTTTGTTTTTTGTCAGTTCTACCATTCAATGGCTGACAAATCCGAAAATGGCGGCAGAAGGTCTGGCTATGGATTTGGTCACGGGCATGGGATTGAACAGCCAGATTGGTGATTTTACCGCTTTTTTCTTCGCGCTGAGTGCCTTTCTGCTGATTGGCGTTGTGCGCGAATCGCGTGACTTCATCATGGCGGCAATGCTGCTGCTTGGCTCGGCGGCCGTGTTTCGGATTCTGGCCTCGTTGTTTCACGATGCGCCATTGCTGAGTGTCGCGGTTGTTTTTGAATTGGTCGGAACGGCAGTTTTTGCCGGTTACTGGCGTCAATTGAACAAATATCAGTAAGACCGAAAGCGCCTTGGGCGCTGCCTTTCGCCAAAATAGCGGTCTCGATAGTGGTCGGAGTGGCAGGATTTGAACCTGCGACCCCCTCGTCCCGAACGAGGTGCGCTACCAGGCTGCGCCACACTCCGCCATAGCGCTTGCGCTCCGGCGCTGTGGTTATACAAAAGGCTTTGTCTGTGTGCAATATGAATAGCGTATTGCGCCCGATAATACAGCTGATAGAGTTTTCTCATGAGCAAGCAAACGACCTCACCATTGCGTCATGTGACGATAATCGCCCTGTTATTGCTGGGCGCGGGCATGGGCTGGCTGTTTTTCGCCCCCGTGCCGTTTGACCCGGCTCCCGATACACCATTTGCGCCCAACCCTGCTGGAACCGGTGTTTACAGCGGCAATAATTTGTTGGCCGAGGCACGCCATGTTGCCAGCGGTGAGGGGCCGGAAGGCATTGCTTTTGACGCAGCCGGTCGCCTTTATACCGGCCTGCATGATGGGCGGATTTTGCGCTTTGATGTGGCTTTGCAAGACGCGCCGGAAGAAATGGCCGATACGGGCGGGCGTCCATTGGGTATTGAGTTTGACGCCAAGGGCAATCTCATCATTGCCGATGCCGAAAAAGGCCTGTTGTCAATGTCACCGGATGGCACGCTGACAGTGCTGACCACCCATGTGAATGGGCGGCGGATGATTTTTGTCGATGATGTGGCCATTGCCGATGATGGCAAAATCTATTTTTCTGATGCTTCGCAAAATTACAGCTATGGTCATGAAATTATCGAAATCTTTGAAAGACGCCCCAGCGGTCGGCTACTGGTCTTTGACCCGGCAACGCAGGAAACGCGCGTTCTGCTCGATGATTTATTTTTCGCCAATGGCGTGGCGATGGGGCCGCAGGACGCTTTTGTGTTGGTCAATGAGACATTCGGACACCGTATTATGCGCTATTGGCTGAGTGGCGAAAAAGCCGGCACGGCCGATATATTTGCCGATAATTTCCCCGGCTATCTTGATAATATCACAGAAGCGCCGGGCGGTGGCTATTGGCTGGCCGTTGTTGCGCCGCGCGTGGATGAAATTGACGCGCTGGTGGACAAGCCGTTTTGGCGGAAAGTGGTTTGGCGTATCATGGATTTGACCGGCGGCTCTCCGGCTGAAATGCACAGCCGCGCCGTCAGGCTTGATGCCAATGGCACGGCGCAAATGTCACTGGATGATGGCACGGGTCATATCTTCATGATGACCAGCGTGATTGAAGAAAATGGTCAACTTTTTCTTGGCAGCACGATAAATGACGTTATCGGTGTAATTGACGCACCTTAAAGGGCATTTTGCGCTAGACCGATGGCGGCAGTTTGTATATTTTCCCGTTCAGTTGGGGTGTAGCCAAGTGGTAAGGCAGCGGTTTTTGGTATCGCCATGCGCAGGTTCGAATCCTGCCACCCCAGCCAGTTTTCCCGATAACAGCCAGATAAATATAGGCGCAGTCAGTTTTGCCCGTCGCCAAAAATATCGGCCAATTGCGCGGCGCTGAAGCGGTGACGTCCCTCGGCATAATTGGCGGCATTTTGGACATAAAAGGCCGCATTGCGGGCATTGGCCGCGCCGCTGTCACGGCTTTTCAGCAATTTGGCCGGGCTGCCGCCAATGATTGAATTATCCGGAAACACACTGCCCTCGGTGACAATCGAATGACCGGCGACAATGCTGTTCGCTCCAATCACCGCGCCATCCATAATAGTCGCATTTATACCGATAAGGCATTTATCGCCAATCGTGCAGCCATGCAGTGTGACATGATGGGTGATTGAGCAATCCTCGCCAATAATGGTCGATGTGCCTGCCCCGACATGCACCATGACAAAGTCTTGGATATTGGTGCGCGCACCGATTTGGATGTCATACATTTCCGCCCGCATCACCACATGCGGCCAGACGGAGACTTGCGCGGCAAGACTGATATGGCCGTGCAGAAGGGCGGTCGGATGCACCCATGCGCTGCTGTCTATGATGATTTTATCGTCAAGGTCGGATGTAAGGTCGGGCTGTAGGTCGG
>JAYPAN010000014.1:23590-46913 GCA_038123715.1 Rhodobiaceae bacterium
CTGTCTATGATGATTTTATCGTCAAGGTCGGATGTAAGGTCGGGCTGTAGGTCGGACATGGGGTTAGCTCTCACTCTTTGCTTTGCGTCAGGCTGGACAGGGCAGCCAGAATACGCCCAATCACGGAAACGCCAACAATAAGCGCAAAAACCATTGCGCCAACAGAAAAATAGGCCGGAAACAGCATCACAAAGACAAAAAAGCCAATGGTCTCTGTGCCTTCAGCCAAACCGGAGAGGTAGAAAAAATGCTTCTTGCCTTGCGCTTGCGACTTTAACCCTTTTTTCTCGGCCATAATGGCAAAGGCCAGAAACACGGTCATTGACATGGCAAAGCTCGACAGCAGCAGCGCGGCGGCAAAAGCGTTTTCCGGCGCATGGGCAATAAAGGCCAAGGGCAGCAAAGCCCAGATGATAAAATCGCAGACAATGTCGAGATAAGCGCCAATATCACTTTCCGCCCCATTATGGCGGGCGATGGCGCCATCCAGCCCGTCGGCCAAGCGGTTCAGCAAAAGCGCGCCCAGCGCGGCCAGAAAATGCCCTTGTGCTGCCAGCGCGCAAGCGACAAGGCCGAGGATAAAACCGGCCAGTGTCACCTTATTGGCGGATATGCCAACGGGCAGACGCACCACCATAGCCGCCATTTTCGCCAAAGGCGGGTCAATCAGGCGGCGCATAAGCGGGTCAAGCATGGAGCTGCCTGAAAACGGCCTCAGGAGGCGCGCTGCACCAGACTGTCAATCGCGCTGCGATAATCGCGCTCAAGCTCGCTGACAACGGTTTCCACCGGCGCGACATCGTTAATGCCGCCAATACCTTGACCGGAACCCCAAATATCTTTCCAAGCCTTTGATTTCATATTGCCGCCGGAACCGAAATCCATTTTGGATTTATCAGCGTCGGGCAGATTATTCGGGTCAAGCCCGGCTGCCGAAATGGACGGCTTCAGATAATTGCCATGCACGCCGGTAAACAGCGAGGAATAGACAATATCATCGGCAGCTGACTCAATCAGCATTTGCTTATAGCCTTGGTCGGCATTGGCTTCTTCCGTGGCGATAAAGCGTGTCCCCATATAGGCGAGGTCGGCGCCCATTGCCAAAGCCGAGGCGACGCAATGCCCGTCGCCAATCGCGCCGGACAGCAAAATCGTGCCGTCAAACCATTCTTTCACCTCGCGCACCAGCGCAAACGGGCTGAGCGCACCGGCATGACCACCGGCACCGGCGCAGACCAATATCAGCCCGTCAACGCCTTGTTCGGCGGCTTTTTTGGCATGTTTGACGTTAATCACATCATGGAACACAACGCCGCCATAGCTGTGCGCCGCTTCCACGATTTCTGCCGGTGGGCGCAGGCTGGTGATGATGATTGGCACTTTATGTTTCACGCAGGTTTCCATATCGACCATCAACCGGTCATTGGAACTGTGACAAATCTGGTTGACCGCATAAGGGGCTACGATTTTATCGGGATTGGCGGCCTTATAAGCAGCCAACTCATCATTGATGCGGGTCAGCCATTCGTCCAAAACCTCGGCAGGGCGCGCATTCAGAGCCGGAAACGAGCCGATAATCCCGGCTTTGCACTGGGCAATGACCAGTTCCGGCCCGGAAACCAGAAATAGCGGCGAGCCGACAACGGGAACGCGCAGATTGTTTTCCAAAAATTCAGGTAAAGCCATGATGTTCTCTCCGTTAAGATGTTAGTTAAATAGTTTGGCGGAAAAAGAAGGCAAGATAAGGATTTCAGCCTAGTCCAGCGCCGCATAGACCATTTGCTGCAATTGCGGGCGCAGGGGATAGCTTGCCGCCGGCATCATCTGGGTCATTAAAATGACAATCATATCCTCAACCGGATCAATCCAGAAAAATGTGCTGGCCATGCCGCCCCAGCTATGCACGCGCACGGAGGATTGAACCGGCGTCTGTGACGGGTCAATCACCACGGAAAAGCCAAGCCCGAAGCCGGTGCCGCCCATATGCACTTCGGAAAAAGTCCCCATCGCGCAATCGCGCAATGTTTTGTTGTCGGGCAAATGATTGCGTGTCATCTGGTCAATGGTTTTGCGTCCCAAAATGCGCGCATCACCCAGCCTGCCGCCGCGCCGCACCATATCGGCAAATTTGTAATAATCGCCCAAGGTTGATAACAGCCCGCCGCCGCCGGACAGGAATTTGCGTCCCGGTGCATAGATTGTCCGCGCCGGACTGTCAGCCAGCTCAATTGTGCCTTTGAGCGGGTCGCGGCTGTAATTATGGGTCAGGCGGTGGCGCTTATTATCGGCAATGGTGAAGCTGGTATCCTCCATGCCAAGCGGGTCAAAAATGTTTTCCTGAAAAAACACATCCAATGTCTTGCCCGAAATAACTTCAACAATTCGACCCAGCACATCTGTGGCGACCGAATAATTCCATGCTGTGCCGGGTGAAAAGACCAATGGCAATTCAGCCAGCTTGTCGGTCAAACCGGCCAGGTCAAAGCCTTCCGAGCGCGCGCCATTAACTTTCATATTGCGGTAAATCGCGTCAACCGGATGGGTGAACAGAAAGTCATAGGACAGGCCGGATTGATGGGTCAGCAAGTCATGAACCGTAATCATGCGTTCGGGGTCGCGCACTGTGTAGTCGCGTGCTGTGCCGCTGTCGAATACTTTGACATTTTTGAAAGCTGGCAGAAACTTGGTTATCGGGTCATGCAATTGCAAAAGCCCTTGCTCATAAAGCGTCATAATGGCGACCGAGGTAATCGGCTTGGTCATTGAATAAATCCGGAAAATGGCGGAATCATCAATCTCGAAGCCGTCATCTTCCAGCGAGCTGCTGCCGCGATGCGACAAATGGGCGACTTTGCCGTCGCGCGCCACCAATATGCTCATGCCCGACAGGCGACCCTTATCGAGATAGCTGCGGAAAAAATCAGGCAGGCGCGCGAGGCGTTCAGCATCAAAACCGAGCTTGTCGGCATCTTCAAAAATCATTGTCATCTCCCTTTTTATTCGACTTTATCATGCGCCAGCAAAACAAAAGCATAAACCATGGCAATTTCATGCAATTGATTAAAGCGCCCTGCCTTGCCGCCATGACCGGCGCTCATTTCCGTATGTAGCAAAGTCAGCCCATCATCTTTGCGCTTTTCTCGCAGCCGCGCCACCCATTTGGCTGGCTCCCAATAGGTTACACGCGGATCGGTCAGCCCGGCCGTTGCCAGCAAATGCGGATAGCCCGTTTCGGCAATATTTTCATATGGCGCATAGCTTTCAATCAGCCGGTAATCGGCCTCGCTGGCAATCGGATTGCCCCATTCGGGCCATTCGGGCGGCGTCAGGGGCAGCGTGTCGTCCAGCATAGTCGTCAGCACATCGACAAATGGCACTTCTGCCACGGCGGCGCGAAACAGGTCGGGCGCGAGGTTCACCGTTGCCCCGACCAGCAGCCCACCGGCACTGCCGCCATGAATGGTGATATTGCCGGCTTTTGTCCAACCCTTGTCAATCAGCGCACGGGCAACAGAAACAAAATCACGGAAACTATTGGGTTTGTTTTCGCGGCGGCCTTGCATGAACCAATTATGGCCGCGCGCCTTGCCACCGCGAATATGACCAATCGCATAAATAAAGCCTCGGTCAACAAGGCTGAGCCGTGTTGTGGAAAAACCGGCGGGAATGGTAATGCCATATGCGCCATAGCCATATTGCAAAACCGGCGCTGTGCCATCAAGCGGCGTGTCTTTGTGATAAAGCACCGATACCGGAATCTGCGCCCCGTCATGGCCTGTCGCCATAAAGCGTTCAGTGACATAATTTTGCGGGTCATGGCCGCTTGGCACATTTTGGGTTTTCCGCAACAGCCGCGCGCCTGTGGTCATGTCATAGTCGAAAATCTGCGCCGGTGTGGTCATCGAGGCATAGGTGAAGCGCAAATTATTGGTGTCATATTCGGCCATGTCACCGAAATTCAAATCATAGGCCGCCTCGTCAAAAATGATTGGCTGCATTTGGCTGTCCTGCATGGCAATTATTTCAATGCGCGGCAGGGCGTTTTCGCGCAGCAGCACCGCTAAATGCGCGGCAAAGGGCAGGGCATCCAGCACCAGACAACCGGCGCGGTGCGGCACAAGCACCTGCCAGTCAGCCATATTGCCCGTATCGGTCGGGCAGGGCGTCGTCAGAATCTGGAAATCCTCGGCTTTTTCGTCCGGTGTGTCGGGATTGAAATTGGACACAATCACCAGCCGGTCACGCGCTGAATCATCATCGACACTATATTCAATGCCCGTGCGGCGCGGCGCGACGCAAACCGGCATGGCTTCCGGCCTGTCGGTCGGCAGCAGCCAACACTCGCCAGTCTCATGGTCATGGGCGGAAATGACAAGAAACCGACCCGACCGGCTGGTTGACAGGCCGACAAAAAAGCCGGCATCGGCTTCTTCATAAAGGCATGTGTCTTCGCTTTGGTCTGTGCCGATTTTATGGCGCATCACCCGATTGGGGCGGTGATTGTCATCATACAGGCCGTAAAACAGATAGCCGCCACAGGCCGACCAAGCCAAAGCGCCGGTTGTGCCGCGCAAAGTCTCGCCCGTATCGTCCCCTTCCGGTAAATCTCTGAATTTAATGGAGAAGTATTCCGAACCCTTATTGTCAAAAGACCAAGCCAGCATGCGCCCCTGCCGGTCGGCCTCATAGCCGCCCAATTTGAAAAAGGGCTGGCCTTCGGCTTCTGCATTGGCGTCTATGGCGGTCTGCATGTCATCGGCAGCCGCATCGCGCGCGCCATAGCAAATTATCGGATGTTCACCGCCTGATATATAGCGCACCGCCCAAGCCAATGCGCCTTCATTGACCGGCACGCTGGCGTCATTTTCGGCAATGCGCCCGCGCATTTCGGCAAATAGCGTGTCCTGCAAGTCTTGTGTCGGCGCCAGTGTTTTGGCGCTATAGGCGTTTTCGGCTTCCAAATGGACGCGAATATCAGCGTCAAGAACCGACGGGTCGGTCATGACTTGCTGCCAATTATCATCGCGCAGCCACGCATAGTCATCATGGCGCAAAATCGCGTGATGTTCGGTTGAAAAAGGGCGCCGTTCCGCTTGCGGCGCGTCGGAAAGAGCCTTTATCGGCATGTTTCAGTCTTTATCCGCTGCTGCTTCCAGCCTGAGGGCGGTGCCATTCATGCAATAGCGCAAGCCGGTCGGCGGTGGCCCGTCGGGGAAAACATGCCCCAAATGCGCGCCGCAATTGTTGCAAACGACTTCCGTGCGCCGCAAAAATAATGAGTTATCTGCCTTTTCGGCCACGGCGTCTTGTGACACGGGCTGGAAAAAACTCGGCCAGCCCGTGCCGCTGTCATATTTGGTATCGGCGTCAAAAAGCGGCGTATCACAGCAAATGCAATGATAAATGCCGGGCGTTTTGTCGTCCCAATAGGGGCCGGAAAAAGGGCGCTCCGTGCCGGCTTCGCGGGTAACATGATATTGCTCCGGCGTCAGTTTTTCCCGCCATTCATTATCTGTCCTGCTTTCCGGCCAGACCGTATTATCGCTTTTTCCGCCCATATTTCAGACCCTATTCAAACAGTAAAGTCAGGCTTTCAGTAACCAGTGCCGGCATATCCGAGCCTTCCACTTCAATCGAGACTTCGGAAGTGAACAAAATACCACCCGCTTTCGGCTCGGCACCGACCAGCTTGGCGCGGGCGCGCAATTTGGAATTAACCGGCACCATGCTGGTGAAGCGGGTTTTGTTGGAGCCGTAATTGATGCCGCGCGTCACGCTTTTGACGCCGGAAATCTGCCCCGACAGAACCGGCAACAAGGACAGGGTCAAAAACCCGTGTGCAATGGTCGGCATGCCCAATTCTTTCTGGGTGCGCTCGGCATCAAGGTGAATCCATTGATGGTCGCCGGTTGCCTCGGCAAACATGTTAATTCTGTCCTGGTCAACTTCCATCCAGTCACTGACCCCGATTTCCTGCCCAACTTGTGAGGCATATTCTTCCAGATTTTCAAAAACACGCATTGCTATCTCCCTGTGTTAAATGAAGCCCGAACGGGCGCTAGACAATCTTGCTGTCACTATGTCCCCAATAACGGTCGCGGACAAGGCGTTTATACAGCTTTCCAGTGGGATGTCGCGGTAATTCCCGGTCAAAGTCAACCGAGCGCGGGCATTTAATCGCTGACAAATTGTCGCGACAAAAGGCCATGAGTTCCTCGGCTAGTTCCTCTGTCGCATCGGCCCAATTCATTGGCTGCACCACGGCTTTGACCTCTTCGCCGAAATCTTCATTGGGAACACCAATCACAGCCACATCGGCGACTTTTGGATGGGTAATCAGCAGGTTTTCAGTCTCCTGCGGATAAATGTTCACCCCGCCGGAAATAATCATAAAGGCTTTGCGGTCGGTAAGATAGAGATAGCCATCCGCGTCGAGCCGCCCGACATCGCCCAATGTTGTCCAATTTGGATGCACCGGATGGCGGCTGTCCTTGGTTTTCTGGGCGTCATTGTAATATTCAAAAAGCGGCGCTTCAGCCGGACTTTCAAAATAAATCGTGCCGGACTCGCCTATCGGCAATTCGCTGCCATCCTCATCGCAAATATGCAAAATGCCGGACAGCGCCGTGCCGACCGAGCCTTTATGCGCCAGCCATTCTTCTGAATTGAGCTGGGTAAAGCCATTGCCTTCGCTGCCTGCGTAATACTCATAAATCACCGGCCCCCACCAATCTATCATCTGCTCCTTGACCGGTATCGGACAGGGGGCGGCGGCGTGAATGGCAAATTTCATGCTGGACACATCATATTTCAACCGCACTTCTTCCGGCAGTTTCAACATTCGAACAAACATGGTCGGCACCCATTGGCTGTGGCTGGCCTTGTATTTTTCAATCAGCTGCAAGGCGGTTTCCGGGTCGAAATTTTCCATCACAATTGTCGTGCCGCCCAGCGAATGAACCGCCATTGTGTAGCGCAAGGGCGCGGCGTGATAAAGTGGCGCAGGGGAGAGATAGACCGTATCGTCATTTATCTGATACAGCATTCCGGCCAGCATCAGCAGATTATCGCCTTCTTCAATCGGCCCGTCCAGCAGGGCGCGGCGAATGCCCTTCGGGCGTCCGGTTGTGCCGGAGGAATACAGCATATCCATGCCGCGCGCCTCATCGGCAATCGGTTCGCTTGGTTGGGCGTCACGGGCTTGCAAATAGGGTTCATAGCCATCAGCCGTATCGCCGACCATGAACAGACCGGCCATATCATCCGGCAACAGCTCAAGCAGTTTGACCGCTTCTTCTTTCATATAATCGGAAGTGAACAGTAATTTTGCGCCGCAATCGCGGATAATATAGTCAACTTCACCGGCGGTCAGGCGCGACGAGACGGCGGTAAAGTAAAGCCCGGCGCGTTGGGCAGCCCAGCAAATCTCGAAAAAATGCACATTATTGTCCATGAAAATGGCAATGCCATCGCCTCTTTTCAGGCCACGCGCGCGTGCCAATTGGGCAATCTGATTTGACCTTTCATTTAATTGTTTGAAAGTCACCACTTCTTGCGAGCTGGCCATAATATAGGCCGGATGGTCAGGCTTATTGGCCGCATGTATATAGGGGTGCATGTTATCATCTCCTCCCAGATAGATATTGCAGAAACTATAGAGATATGAGATTTTTCGGCAAGACGGATTCTTGCTGGCAACAGGTCAGTGTTCCAAGCCAATTCTGGGAGGAAAAAATGAGCGATTTTCAACAAATCAGCACGGAAATTGACAGCAATGGGTTGATGGTCATCACGCTGGATCGCCCCGATGTGATGAATGCCTTTACCGCGCGCATGATGCATGAAATTTGTTCGGCACTTGATGAGGCCGACAGCAATGATGCGGTGCGGGCGGTGATTTTCACCGGTCAAGGCGACCGCGCCTATTGCGCCGGTGCGGATTTGTCTCAAGGCGACAAGACCTTCAATTATGAGAAGCGTCAGGACGAGGCCGGTAAAGCTAGCGTTGTCGGTGATGATGGCAAAATTGACTGGAGCAATGAGCAAGTGCGCGACAGCGGTGGCGTGTTGACATTGCGTATTTATGAATGTGTGAAGCCGGTTATTGGCGCAATTAACGGCGCAGCGGTTGGCGTTGGCGCCACCATGTTGCTGCCAATGGATATTCGCATTGCCTCGGAAAATGCCCGTTTCGGCTTTGTTTTTGCCCGTCGCGGCATTGTGCCGGAAGCCTGCTCAAGCTGGTTTCTGCCGCGCATTGTCGGCATTTCGCAGGCTTTGAAATGGTGCTATTCGGGCAATATTTTCGGCGCGGAGGAGGCGCTGGCCAGCGGGCTGGTCAATGAGGTTGTGCCACATTCCGACCTGCTTATTCGCGCCAAGCATATTGCGCTGGAAATGACGCAATTGAGCGCGCCGGTCTCGGTGGCGCTGACCCGTCAAATGCTCTGGCGTATGCTCGGTGCGGATCACCCTATGGAAGCCCATAAGGTTGACAGCAAGGCGATTTTCGGGCGCGGGCGCATGAGCGATGCCAAGGAGGGGGTCAATTCCTTCCTTGAAAAACGCGACCCTGATTTTACCGACAGTCCGAGCAAGGATATTCCGGAATTCTACCCTTGGTGGGAAGCGCGCAAATATAGCTGAGCCGACCAAACCGTCAGTCTGTAGCGTCGGTTGCGGCTATTTCGCTGGCATGGCGACCGATTTTCAGCACTGGCGTGAACAGGCACAGCCAAATCGTAAAGCCAATCATCAATAGGGCAAAAACAGCTGAAGCCTGTTGAGGGCCGAGATATTCGGCCACCAGACCGGTTATCATCGCACCAAAGGGTGCAGCGCCCAAAAAGCCGAGATTGTAAATCGCCATCACCCGCGCGCGGGCATGGGCGGGCGCTTCCACCTGCACAATGGTGCGGCTCATGGTCATATTCACACCGGCGGCTAATCCCCAGCCACCGGCCAATAGGCAAAAAATCCAAAAGCTCGGCGCAAAGCCTATCAGCAAAAGCATGATTGAGCCTACAAACAGTGCCAAAACCATAGCGCGCCCGCGTTTGACAATTGGCCGCAGGCGCATCATCAGCACGGTTGTGCAAATCGTCCCGCCCCAGAAAATCAGGCTCATTATGCTGATTTCAAGCTGACCGCCGTCAAATACATTCCGCACTATCAGTGGCAGGGCGACCATGAAAATGCCAATAAAAAACATGCCGACCGACAAGGTGGACAACACTACCGGATAAAGCGTCGGAGAGTTGGCGACAATGTGAACACCTGTCCGCCAACCATGGTCGGCAATATGTTCGGGGTCTTCCTCGCTTGGCTTATGGGCAATCGGGGGCATATCGGGTAGAGCCAGCGCGCCAGCCAGCCCGACCAGCAGCGCCAGCGATTGCATGACCGGCAAAGCCCAAGGGCCAGCCAGAGGCGCCATTATGCCAGCCAGTGTAAAGCCAAGTATTTGGGCGGCAAATTGGGTAATCATCGCCTTCATGACGGCGTTTTGAATGTCGCTATTGGTGACGCGGGGCAAAAGCGCATCGCGTGTCGGGGCAGAAAAGGCCGACAATACGCCCATTGCCACAGCAAAGACCAGCATATGCCAATAGGCCAGCGACGCCGTCCAGACCAGCCAGCCCAAAATCGCGGGCGGCATGGCGGCCAGCAAGTGAATGGTGATGAGCGACCGGCGGCCATTGGTCTGGTCAGCAATGGCTCCGGCATAAAGCAGCAGGAATAATTGCGGCAAGGACAGGGTCATTTGGGCAATCGCCAATTGCGTGGCGCTGGCACCCAGCGTGATAATTACCAATGTCGGTATCATCACAAATTGCAGACCCATGCTGCCAAACCATGAGCCGACACCGGTCAGATAGGCCGGCATGGCACCGGGGGCGACGGTGGGCGATATTTCCGACCGATCGGATGGATTTTCGGACTGGCTCATAAAACTCTCTTCTGCGCGCCACTATAAGAGTGCGGCCAAAAGAAAGCCAAGAAAAATAGTTTGCCTAGCCGCGCTTGCGCCCTGATTTTTTGCGTTGCGTGTCGCGCAGGCTTTGGACATGCGGCCAGAACTTGTCGGCAAACTCATTCAGCGTGTCTTTCATTTTATCGGTCGGCTCATAGAGTTGTGACCGGCCAATGCGCTGTTTGGTCTGCAAATAGCCAAGCCTTTCAAATCGCTGCAATGAGGCGCGCACCGTGCCATAGGCGCGACCGGTGATTTCGACAATGCTTTTGGTAACTGTCGCGCGCCCCTCAGCCGCGTCAGCCAATGCCATAAACAGCATAATCCAGTCTTCATGATGCGGCGTTTATCGCCCAACATCAAATCCGCAAAGCCGGACAGCATAAGGACGCGCCCTTGGCGAAAGTGAATGTCGCGCAAACGCCGCTTGGCTGGTTACGCAATCGCAAACCGGACAAGCGTTTTGGCATTAGTGAGATTGAATTCGACGCAGGGGAAAAATTGCTGAAAATCTATGACCGGTCGGGCTTTCAGGCGATGACAGGCATTGACTGGTCGCGGCCGATTTGTGATGGCGGGCAGGGCAGCAATGGCGAGGGGGCAGATGCGGCGCTTGCCCATGCTATAGATGCGCGGCGCAAATTGCAGGCCGCACTGGATTATGTCGGCCCCGGTCTGGCCGATATGCTGGTTTCCATTTGCTGCGAAGCGCGCGGCTTGGAGGAATGCGAGAAACTGTTCGCCCTGCCGCAGCGCTCGGCCAAGCTGATGTTGAAACTCGGCCTTATGCGCCTGTCAGTGTTTTACGGACTTCAATCGGCCAGCGCCGCTTCGGCATCATTCCGGATACGCTGAACCATAGCGTAAAAGCCGTTGGAGCGTTGCGGCGTCAAATGCTCGGCCAACCCCAATTGCGTGAAAGCCTGCTCGGCGTCAAAGGCGATGATTTCTTGGGCAGGCTTGTCGGACATCAGGTCAAGTAAAATAGCCACCAGCCCGCGCACAATATGGGCGTCGCTGTCGCCGCGAAATTGCATTTGCGCGGCGTCGCCCTCGCTGACAAGCCAAACCTGGCTCACGCAACCCGGCACTTTATTTTGCTCATTATGCTCCTCGGCACTTAGCGGCGTCAGCTTATTACCCAATTCGATAATATAGCGATAGCGGTCTTCCCAATCATCAAACAGGGCAAAATCATCCAACAGGTTTTGCAATGGCATGGTCACTCTCCTATATGTGCTGATGTAGCCGTGCCGGCGCCCAAGAGCAAGGGGGTGCGGCAACCGGTTGCGGGCTGAATTTCGGGGTGGCTGGCCATGCATGTCAGATTAAAGGCGGAAATATATATTCAGGCATTGACACGGCGCGTGTTTGCCGCCGGTGCTGCCGCTTATATTGTGCGGCGCGGAGATGCTGATGCGGGTGGCCTTTTTGTGCGGGTCAATTGTCTGGGCGGCCATTCTGGCGTGTTAACGATTTTCACCAATATGGATGGTGCGCGCGTCTGGCGCGTTCTGGCCGCCCTTGATACGCCTGATGCTGACGCCGATGCCCTGCTGGCGCGTGAAACGGCGCGTGACCCGGATATTTGGATTGTCGAAATTGAAGACCGGCAGGGGCGGCATTTTCTGGACGAACCGGTTGAGGGCGCGCTATAAATCGCTGACCCTGACCGGCGGGTCGAGACAGGCAGGAAAACCGAGCCATGCAGCAATTGATGGAAAATTTTATCACTCTGATTCAGGAAGTCTGGGCGGCTGGCTCATTCGGTATTGGCATGGGCAATATGCTGCTCGCCTTGGCAATTTTCCTGTTTTTTGCTGTGCTGCGCGGCCTGTTTGCGCGCTTTGTCTTGGGTTGGCTGGGGCGTTTGACGGCGCGCACCAAGACCGAAATTGACGATATGCTGCGCGAGGCGATTGAACGCCCGCTGAAATTCTTTTTCGTTGTGCTGGGGGTTTTCTTTGCCAAGGAAAGCTTGGCACTGACCGGCCTGCCTGCCGAGCTGGCTGATAATGTGATGCGCTCCTTGGTTGCCATTGCGCTGTTTTGGGCAATTTACGCGGCCAGCACACCGGCGGCGATAGGCTTGCGCCGGATTGAAGATGTGCTGTCGCCGGAAATCGTCTCTTGGCTCCTGACAGTGTTGCGTTGGGGAATTATTCTGACCGGTCTGGCAACCGTGCTGCAAATCTGGGGTATTCAGATTGCCCCTATCATTGCCGGTTTTGGCCTGTTTGGTGTGGCCGTGGCGCTGGGCGCGCAGGACTTGTTCAAAAATCTGCTCGGCGGTCTGTCTATATTGATTGAGAAGCGTTTCAAAATCGGCGATTGGGTTGAAGTGCCCGGCGTGGTGAATGGCACGATTGAACATATTGGCTTTCGGTCAACCCGTGTGCGCCAATTCAAAAGTGTGCCGGTTATTGTGCCGAATAATATGTTTTCCGACCATGCGCTTGTAAATCATTCGATGATGAAACATCGCCGGATTTACTGGACGGTCGGGCTTGAATATCGCACCAGCGCAGCGCAATTGGAAACCATTCGCGATGACATTATGGACTGGCTGGACGCCCATCCGGGCTTTGTCACCGGCGATGAGAATGTGCCATGTTTTGTGATGGTCGATAAATTTTCAGCCAGCTCAATCGACATGATGGTCTATTGCTTTACTCATACAGTGGTGTGGGAGGAATGGCTGAAGCACAAGCAGGAACTGGCCTTGGCGATAAAATCTATTGTTGAAAAAGCCGATGCCGGTTTTGCCTTTCCCAGCCAGTCAATTTATGTCGAGCAATTGCCGGGCGCAGATACGCCTTAACCAGATGCGCTTACAGCCCGTGACGCCGCCACAGCGCACCGCGCTGGCTGTCGGCTGCCGGTTGGTAAGCGTCGGATAATTCGCCCAAAGCGGCGGTGAATTCCTCTAGGCTGATATGCGGTGCAAGCTCAAAAGCGTTAAAGCCGCAGCGTTCCATGAATTGCCATTGATCATGCAAGACTTCGCCAGTGGCGCGCAATTCACCGGTAAAGCCTAATTGCTCGCGCAAAATACGGGCATTGGAATAGCCGCGCCCATTGCGATAGACCGGAAACTCAATCGCCACCAATTGCACCATATCGAGATAGGATGCCAGCTCATGCACATCTTCGCCCATTTGTTGCTTGCCCTGATTATCGGCGCGCAGCACCACGCCAAGCGGCGCATTGCGGGCTTTCAGCGCGTCGCTTTCAGCGCGCAGGCGGTCAAGCGAGATGATAGAAGGCGCATCACCCAAAGCTGCGTCATCTTCCAGATAAACCCAGTCATCGGCGCAGACGGCTCGGTCTTTAACAAGCTGATAGTCACTCGGCATAAAGACGCTCCTTAAACGGGGCCATGCCGACGCGGCGATAAGTGTCGATAAAACGCTCACCGGTCTGGCGCTGGTCAAGATAGGTTTCCACCAAGGTTTCCACCGCATCGACAATTGTATCTTCGGTGAAGGCGCGTCCGGTAATATCGCCAAGGCTGGCGGTTTCATCGGCCGCGCCGCCCAACGAAATCTGATAAAACTCCGTGCCTTTTTTATCGACACCGAGAATCCCGATATGGCCGACATGGTGATGGCCGCACGCATTTATGCAGCCGGAGATTTTGACCTTCAATTCGCCAATATCATATTGCCTGTCCAAATCGGCAAAACGGGTTGATATGTCCTGCGCCAGCGGGATTGAGCGCGCATTGGCCAGATTGCAATAATCAAGGCCGGGGCAGGCAATGGCGTCGGAAATCAGCCCCAGATTGGGGGTTGCCAAATCGTGTGCGGCCAGCGCGTCATAGACGGCTTTTACATCATCAAGCCGGACATGTGGCAGGGTGAGATTTTGTTCATGCGTTACGCGCAGCTCATCAAAGCTGTATTGCTCGGCGATATCGGCCACACAGTCAATTTGCGTGTCGCTCGCATCGCCCGGCACACCGCCAATCGGCTTTAGCGAGATATTGACAATCGCATAGCCGGGCTGCTTATGCGCCACCACATTGGTTTTCACCCAATGGGCGAAAGCGGAATCTTCGGCGCGCACGGCCTCAAACTTGTCGCTGGTGGCGGGCAGCTCGGCAAAAGCGGGCGGGGCGAAATAGGCGGCAATGCGCTCAAGCTCGGCTTGCGGCACGCTGAGCATTTGTGAGGCGTCAATTTTGGCAAATTCGGCCTCGACCAGACGACGCATTTCTTCTTCGCCCGTCTCATGCACCAGAATTTTAATCCGCGCCTTATAGCTATTGTCGCGCCGACCGAGCATATTATAGACGCGCATCACCGCTTCCAAATAGGCCAGCAATTGCGCGGCTGGCACAAAATCAGCCAGTTTTTTGGCAATGAAAGGCGTGCGCCCCTGACCTCCGCCAACATGCACTTCATAACCCGTTTCGCCAGCTTGGTTTTGCACAATCACAATGCCGATATCGTGAAGTTTAATGGCGGCGCGGTCGTTTTCATGGCCGGTCACAGCGATTTTGAACTTGCGCGGCAAATAAGAAAACTCCGGATGGAATGTTGACCATTGCCGGATAATCTCGGAAATAATGCGTGGGTCTTCAACCTCGCCGTCAATCGCGCCGGCATATTGGTCAGAGGTGACATTGCGGATGCAATTGCCCGATGTCTGAATGGCATGCATTTCAACGCTGGCCAACTCGTCCAACAGGTCGGGAATATCTTTCAGCGCCGGCCAATTATATTGAATGTTCTGGCGGGTGGTGAAATGGCCGTAGCCGCGGTCATATTTGCGCGCAATATGCGCCAGCATCCGCATTTGTTTGGAAGATAAAGTGCCATAGGGTATGGCAACGCGCAGCATATAGGCGTGTAATTGCAGATAGACGCCATTCATCAGCCGCAAAGGTTTGAAGGCATCCTCGCTCAGACTGCCATCCATGCGCCGCGCCACTTGGCCGCGAAACTGTTCTACGCGGTCAGCAACCAGTTTGTGGTCAAACTCATCATAGCGATACATCAGGCACTCTCCTGCGCGGCCTGTTTGCCCAAATCCGGACGGATGGTCGGCCCTTTGGCGCGAATGGTTTCGCGCACGCTGGCGGGCAAATAGCTGCCGTCATCTTGTGCAATCACCTCAAAAAGATAGGGATCCAGCACATGCGCCTCAATATCAGCCGGGCTGGCTTGCGCCAGCAAGGCGTCGGCAGCTTCGCCGCCCTCGGCTATGGCAGCCGCGTCAAAAGCTTCTGCCCATGCGCCTGAGGCGGTGAAATAGACAACTTCGCCATCAACCAGCCGGTTGCCGGTGACGGCCTGAAATTGCGCGCTTTTTGCACTGTGCTGAGCCATTTTATCTCCCGTTGAAGCCCCTGCATCTAGCAGGATTTAGCAATATCCGTCAATTGGTTTGTAGAATATAAAAATATACAAAAATAAAATGTATAATTAGCGGTTAGCTTCCTGAAAACTGTCATGCCAGCGATGCAGGCAAAGATATTCAACAAAAGTGAGCGTGTAAAAAAGCGCAATGCCCAGCAAGGAAAGCAAGAGCAGGGCGGCGAACATGGTGGCGATTTCAAGCCGGTTTCCGGCCTCAATAATCCGCCAGGCCAGACCGGTGCTGGCGCCCGAACCGGCGACAAACTCGGCTACCACCGCGCCAATCAGCGCCAGCCCGCCGGAGATTTTGGCGCCAGTCAAAATAGTCGGCAGGGCGGCGGGCAGTTCCAAATGCCACAATCTTTGCAGGCTGCCAGCGCCAGCCAATGTCAACAAATCATGCAATTGCGGGTCAATACTCCGCAAGCCTTGAACCGAATTGGACAACATCGGGAAAAAGGCGACAATCCAGGCAATCAGCACCATAGCCGAATTGACATTGTCAAAGCCGAACCAAATCAGAATAATCGGCGCAATCGCCACAACCGGCGTTACTTGCAGGGTTATCACATAAGGGTAAAAGCTGCGCTCAATCAACCGCGAACGGGTGAACAGAACAGCCAGCCCAATGCCGCTGACAATTGCCCAGAAAAAAGCCAGCAGGGTGATTTCCAGTGTCACCAGCAGCGATGCGGTCAATTGCCCCAAATGGTCAATCAGTGCCGCGCCAATCGCACTGGGCGGCGGCAGCACAAAGACTGGAATATCGGCGCGCGCCACCCAGATTTCCCAGAGTGCCAGCAAAGCCAACCCGACCAGCACTGGCAGCGCAGCAAGTAAAACGGGGCGCAAGCGATTCATCACGCACCGCCTTGCATATTATGGCCGAGCGCATTGGCAATCGCATCGCAGGCCGTATGAAAATCAGGCGCGGCGCGGAAATTGCCGCCGGTTTGGCGCGCTGCCTGACCGGCAATGGCAATATCCGCCGCCAAATGCCCCGCACCGGTCATCACCAATACGCGCTCGGCCAGATAGGCCGCTTCGGTGACGCTATGGGTGACAAAGACAATCGTGCAGCCTTGCGCCTGCCAAATGGCACGCAAATCATCATCCAGCCGGAAACGGGTCAATTCATCCAGCGCTGCAAAGGGTTCGTCCAGCAAAAGCAATTGCGGTTGCGCCGCCAAAGCGCGGGCCAGCGAGACGCGCATTTTCTGCCCGCCGGATAATTGCCGCGGCAGCGCATCGGCGCGCTCATGCAGGCCGACCAGTGCCAGCGCATCGCTGACGCGCCGGTCAATCGCGTCTTGCGCGAGGCCGGATAATTTCAACGGCAGAGCGATATTGGCACGCACATTGCGCCATGCCAGCAAAGTCGGCTCCTGAAACACAAAGCCAACCGCCGCATGGTCGCCGCGATTGATAGCCCCGTTTTGCGGCACGGCCAGACCGGCCAGCAGACGTAGCAGGCTTGATTTGCCGCAACCGGATGGGCCAACCAAAGCGGAAAAACTGCCCGCCTCAAACCGACAATTCAGCCGGTCGAATAGCGGCTTTGCTGCAGCCGTGGCGGCGGCGTGTGCCTGATGGTCGAAGCTGACAGCATCAACGATAATCGAATGAACGGGTTGCGTCGGCGCGTTTGTTTCAAAGGCCGTCATGGTTTTGCGTCTTCGCCCTGATTGATGAATTGCGTGGTAAAGGCGGCACGCCAGTCCAAATCCTTATCATAAACGCCGCTGCCCGCCATCGTCTCGAAAAAGTTTCGCCAACGCTGTGTCGTCATCGCCCCAATGCCATAAGTGACCGCATCGCCGGACAGAACAAGGCCGCGCGCGCGCATTTGGTCAATCGCCTGATTGACAATATCTGCCGTCATATCGGGGTTGGCCGCCATGATAAGCCGATTGCCCGGAGCTGGATCGCCATAAATATAGCTGCGCCAGCCTTCAATTGAGGCATTGACAAAAGCCTGCACCAGCCCCGGTCGCTCGGCCACTAGCCGGTTTTGCGCCAGCACCATTGAGGCATAGCTGGGATAGCCATAATCGGACAGCAAAAACACTTGCGGGGTAACGCCGCCGCGCGTTTCTATCGTATAAGGTTCAGAGGTGACATAGCCTTGCTGAATAGCGGTTTTATCAACCAAAAAAGGTGCCAGATTGAATGTGTATTTGCGGATTTGCCGATTGGTGAACCCATATTCGGCGCGCAGCCATGCCCAAAACGCATCAATCGTGGCATCGGCCACCATAATCGGCTTGCCCTTCATATCGGCCAAGGTTTTGATATCGTCGCGCTTATGGGTAATCAGCACTTGCGGGTCTTTTTGAAACGCCGCCATCACCGCCTTGGCCGGCACACCGGCGCGCACCATATTGAGGGGAATAAAACTGTTTGACCCCATGCCGAAATCAATCGCGCCAGCGCCCAGTAATTGCGGAATGTTAACTCCTGGCCCACCGCTGCGAATAACCACATCCAGACCGGCCTTCTCATATAACCCAAGGGCTTTGGCCTGATAAAAACCGCCCTGTTCGGCCTGCGCTTTCCAATCGGTCGCAAAGACCACAGGCTCAAGCGCGCTGACCATATTGCCCGACAGCATAAAAACCAGCAGGGCAGCCCAAAAGCGGCGGAAACTAAGTTTCATAATTTTCATTCGGCGTCGTCAATTTTCAATGATTAACACTGACAGATGCCTGATTTAGCGTCAATATGCCGATAGCGAGGCTATCAAGGATGAGTTTGTGACCAAAACCGACAAATCAGAGCAGCCATATTGGAAAAATGTGCCATTGGCGGAAATGTCAAAAGCGCAATGGGAGGCATTGTGCGACCATTGCGGTAAATGCTGCCTTGTTAAATTGGAAGATGAGGAAACCGGCGATATCGCTTTCACCGATATTATTTGCGACATGTATGATGAGGCCGCATGCGGTTGCGCGAATTATGCGCGCCGCACCGAGCTTGTGCCATCCTGCGTGCAACTGACGCCGAAAAATCTCGGCCAGCTCACCTTTATGCCGCCAAGCTGCGCCTATCGTCTGCTTTATGAGGGTCGCGATTTACCCGACTGGCATCCGCTGGTCAGCGGTGATGCGGTGACGGTGGTGGAAGCAGGCATGTCGGTGCAGGGGCGGGTGCGGCGTGAAAGCGATATGGCTGACCCGTTTTCGCCCGATGCGGTGGAAGCGCGCATTGTTGACTGGCCGCTATTGGAAAAAAAGGCCGAAAAAAAATAGGGTGTTGGGTTGTCGGCAAGGCGTTGAATCTGTTTCAATTTTCCATAAATATCCTCTCATATTTTGTAACTATATGAAAAAAAGGGAAATATCCGTTGACAGGCGCGACGAACTGGCATTTGGGGGTGGCGGACGGGGCGACCCGTTTCGGCACAAATCTGCCGGTCGCTGCCGATACGCTCATTAACGGCCCGGCCAATCCGCCCGCCGTCTATTGGCAAGCGACGCCTTTGCTGGTCACGCCTGTGGGGGGTGCTTTCACTGGCGGGCAGGTGCGGCTTTGTGTCTTTTCGCTTTCCCTCCCTGTCCCTGCCGCCTGATTTCGGCTATCTTCTGCTGATAAGCCCGTGTCGGCTTTGGCTTATCAGCAGGAGGAGCAAATGACACGTCTGACAAATGCCGCATCCAGCGTATCTGATGCCCTAAATACGCGGTTTTCCTGCCGCGCCTTTCTTGACAAACCGCTCGCCGCCGAAGATGTGCGCTATCTGATTGAGACAGCGACGCGCGCGCCCTCCGGTGGTAATTTGCAACCCTGGCATATTTGGGCGATGCAAGGCGACCCGCTGCAAGAGCTGGTCGCTGATATTAAAGCCAAAATGGCCGACCAACCGGGCGGCGAAGGCTCGGAATATCACATTTACCCACCCGATTTGCAGGATCCCTATAATAGCCGCCGCCGCGATATTGGCGAGCGCATGTATGAGTTGCTGGGCATTGCGCGCGAGGATAAAATCGGGCGGCTCGGCCAAATGGCACGCAATTTTGAGTTTTTCGGCGCGCCCTGTGCGCTGTTCTTCGCGCTTGAAAAAAACATGCAGGAAGGCCAATGGTCGGATATGGGTATGTTGATTCAGTCCATCATGTTGCTGGCGCGCGAGCGCGGCCTGCATTCTTGCCCACAAGAGGCATGGGCAATTTGGGCGCCGAGTTTGAAGCAGAGGCTCTCTATTCCCGATAATATGATTTTCTTTTGCGGGCTGGCACTGGGCTATGCTGACCCGGATGCCGATATAAACCAGCTTGAAAGCCCGCGCGCACCAATGGATGAAGTGGTGCGTTATATCGGGTTTTAGGATTATTTGATGGGCGCTTTGGTGTTCTGGATAGCCGGAGCCATTTTGGCCGCAGGCACGGCGTGGTGGCTGACAGCATCTTTGCAGCCAAGCACAGGCGCGCGTCTGCCCGCCCGTCTGCCCGCCCGTTTACCTATGACATTTATTATGGGCTTTGTGCCGCTTGCCGGTCTTTTGCTTTATTTGGCGCTTGGTGGCAATGGGCGCGCCGATGCGCCTTTGGCCGACAGGCTGGCCGGGTCGCTGGACGAACTGCCTGCCGGTGCGGTTCTGGTGCGCCTGCAAAGCGAATTGCGCGCCCGTCCGGATGATGCGGAGGGCTGGCGACTGATGGCGCGGCTACGCCGGTCAACCGGGGCGCATGAACAAGCGGCTGATGCGTGGCGGCGGGTGCTTGAGCTGGGCGCGACGGATGCCGAAGCCTATACAGGACTGGCGCAAGCGCTGATTGAAACCGAGCAAGGTCTGGTTGGTGAGGCGGCGATCGGCTTACTGGATGCCGCTTTGGCGGCGCAACCCGACCATATGGCGGCACGCTTCTGGCGCGCCACCGCCTATCGCCAGCAGGGCGAGACAAAAGCCGCCACGCAAATGTTCCGCACGCTGATGACGGAATTGCCTGAGGCTGCACCCTTGCGCGCTATGCTGGCGCGCGAATTGGCTGGTTTGCAAGCGGAGACGCGGGAATGAACCAAGACTTGCGCCCTCTCAAAATCAATCAGGCGAAAAAAAAGCGGCTTATGGTGATTGCCGCCGGGCTGGTGTTTTTGGCATTGGCGGCGACGCTGGCTCTGACGGCGCTGGAGGACAATATCGTCTTTTTCCGGTCGCCCAGCGATATTGCCGCAACCCCGCCCGCGCCGGGCGAGGCGATAAGGATTGGCGGGCTGGTGCGGAATGGCAGCGTCACGCGCGACGGGCTGGACGTGCAATTTGCTGTCACCGATTTGGCGCATGATGTCACAATTGCCTATCGCGGCATGTTGCCGGATTTGTTCCGCGAAGGGCAGGGCGTGGTGGTGGAAGGCCGTTTCGGGGCGCAGGGCAATTTCGTGGCCGACACTGTTCTGGCCAAGCATGATGAAACCTATATGCCGCCGGAAGTCGCCGATGCGTTAAAAGCGGCGGGCAAATATAACCCCGAAACAACCCCCTATAATGCGCCCGATATTGACGCGCATAATATGAAAGGCGCGGCGCAATGATTGTCGAGCTGGGTCACTTCGCCCTGCTGCTGGCGCTGTGCGTTGCCTGTGTGCAGGGCGCGTCTGTGTTGCTGTGCCGGGGGCTGGACGAGGCGGAAATGTCAGCGCGGCGATTGGCGACACGCGCCGCCCATTTGCAAATGGCTCTCTTATTATTGGCGTTTTTGGCGCTGGCTTATGCATTTTATGTCTCCGATTTTTCCGTTGCATTGGTTCACGCCAACAGCCATTTAGCCAAGCCGACCATTTACAAGCTGGCCGGTGTCTGGGGCAATCATGAAGGCTCCATGCTGCTATGGGTGCTGATGCTGGCTGCCTATGGTGCGGCTTTTGCCCGCTTTTCCCGCCGCCTGCCTGATGGCTTTGTCGGGCGCAGCCTGATGGTGCAAGGCTGGCTGGGCATGGCTTTTCTGGCGTTTCTGATTTTTACCTCCAACCCGTTTTTGCGGCTCGACCCGGCACCATTTGAAGGGCGGGGCTTGACGCCGATTTTGCAGGATCCGGCGCTGGCCGCGCACCCGCCTTTGCTGTATGGCGGCTATGTCGGTTTTTCCCTGTGCTTTGCCTTTGCCATTGCCGCGTTGATGCAGCGCGAGGTCGGGCGCGATTGGGCGCAATGGGTCAGGCCGTGGATTTTGCTGGCGTGGATTTCGCTGACATTGGGCATCGCGCTCGGCTCTTTCTGGGCTTATTACGAGCTGGGTTGGGGCGGTTTCTGGTTCTGGGATCCGGTGGAAAACGCCTCGCTCATGCCTTGGCTGTCCGGCACGGCGCTGCTGCATTCCGCCCTTGTGATGGAAAAACGCCGCGCGCTTGTGCGTTGGACATTGCTGCTGGCGATTTTGACTTTCGCGCTTTCCCTGTCCGGCACTTTTTTGGTGCGCTCCGGCGTTTTGACCTCAGTTCATGCCTTCGCCAATGACCCAGCGCGCGGTGTCTTTATTCTGGCTATTCTGGCGCTGTTTACCGGTGGCGGTTTGGCGCTTTACGCTCACCGCCTGCCAGGGCTTGCCGCCGAGCGCGGCTTTGTGCCGGTCAGCCGCGAAGGGTTTTTGCTGCTGAATAATGTATTTCTGGCGACGGCGACTGTGACCGTCTTTCTCGGCACGATTTACCCGCTGGTGCTTGATGCGCTGGCTTTGGGCAAAATCTCTGTAGGGGCGCCCTATTTCAATGCTGTCTTTGCGCCGCTGACCCTGCCATTTTTGCTGCTCATGCCGCTGGCGCCCTTGATGGGTTGGCGGCAAGCCATGTTTATGGATGGTCTGCAAAAACTCGGCGCGGCGGCCTTGGCGGCGCTTTTGGTGACGGGCGGCTTTCTTCTTTTGCGCGGCGATGCGCCGATATTGCCGCTGCTCTTATTGGCCGCGTCGCTTTGGCTGGTTTTCGGGGCGCTGACTGATTTGGCGGTCAAGCTGCGCCCTTGGATGGCAGGTCGCATGGGTGCGCGGGCATGGCCGTCGGCTGGTTTGTTCGCCGCGCCACTGGCGCATGCCGGACTCGGCGTCATGCTGGTCGGCGTGATAGCGGCAAGTGTCTGGCGGGTTGAAAAAGTGGTGGCTGCCGCCCCCGGCACGCGCGTTGACATTGCCGGTTACAGCCTGCGCTATGACGGGGTGCGCGATTTGGAGGGGCCGAATTATCGCGCTGAAACAGCGCGGCTGGTCTATCTGAACGGGTCAATGGCCGGCGCGCAATTATTTCCCGAAAGGCGGTTTTATCAGGCCGAGCGCGGCCAGACCACGGAAGCGGCGATTACCAAGAATCTGGCCGGTCATTTATATGCGGTGATTGGTGAGCCGGTGGATGATAAGCGCGTCTTGCGGATTTGGTATCACCCGCTTGTCGCGCTGATATGGCTGGGCGGTGTGCTGATGGCGCTGGGCGGAAGTTTTGCCTTGCGCGCGCGCATCGGCAAGCAGGGCGGTGCGGCATGACCCGCCTGCGCCCATTTTCTGCCGCGTTTGCCAAGGCCGTCGCCGTGATTTTTCTGGCCTGTATATTGACAGCCCCAACAGCCTTTGCGCTCAATCCCGGCGAGGCGCTCGACGATGCAGTATTGGAAAAACGCGCCCGCGCTTTGTCGCTGGAACTGCGCTGTTTGGTTTGCCAGAACCAGTCCATTGATGACAGCGATGCGCCCCTGGCGCAGGATTTACGCGTCCTTGTGCGTGCGCGCTTGCAGGCCGGTGACACAGATGATGAGATTCGCGCGGCCATTGTTGCCCGCTATGGCGAGTTCGTTTTGTTCCGGCCGGTTTTTGCATGGCACACCGCGCCGCTATGGCTGACCCCTTTATTGCTGATGCTGTTCGGTCTGTGGCTGGCATTACGCAAAGTGCTGACCCGACAGCCGGACACGCCACCGCCACCCGAATCCCCGCCCGAAACTTGAGCTGACAGGTTCCGCTTCATCCCGACGCCAAAGCGTATTAGTCTGTGGCTGTGATGGATATCC
>JAYPAN010000015.1:0-2455 GCA_038123715.1 Rhodobiaceae bacterium
ATCAGCAGCACATTATTTTCACCGCCCGCCAATGTCGCCAGCGTCGCTTTGGCCTATCCGGCGCGTTAAGGCGTTAATCTAGCGCGTATCCATCAGATTGCGCGCCACCACCATGCGATGCACTTCCGACGGGCCGTCATAAATCCGCATATTGCGAACCCGACCGGCCAAATGCGCCAGAGGCAGTTCCTTGGTCATGCCCATAGCGCCGAAACATTGCATGGCATTGTCAATGACTTCCTGCGCCATTTCCGTGGCATAGACTTTCAGCATGGAAATTTCCTTGCGGACATCGCGGCCTTGGTCAAGCTTCCAAGCGCAATCATAGGCCATCAGCCGCGCCGCATGGATTTTGGTGCCGCCATCGGCAACCCACCATTGTATCGCCTGACGATGCGATAATTTCTGACCAAATGTTTCGCGCTGCGGGGCATATTCGGTCATCATGTCAAGCGCGCGCTGCGCCGAGCCAATGCACCAGGCCGCCATCTCCATCCGCCTTGTGCCAAGCCGCACCTGCATGGGCGCAAAGCCAAAGCCTTCCTCGCCAAGCAGTTTCCAACCCGGCACGCGCACATTGTCGAGTTCCACTTCATAAGTATATTCTCCGGCCAGCATTGGAATCCGCCGCACCACATTGAAGCCAGGCGAGTCGCGGTCAACCAGAAAGGCCGACATGCCGCCTTTTGCCCCTTTTTCCGGGTCGGTAATTGCCATCAGAATGGTGAAATCGCTTTCATCGGCGCGGGTAATCCAGATTTTGCGGCCATTTATCACCCAATCATCGCCATCGCGTATGGCGCGGGTCTTCATGCCGGACGGGTCAGCCCCCGCCCCCGGCTCGGAAATACCAATCGCCGACAGGGTTTCGCCGCGCGAATAAGGGTCGAGATAGGCTTCCTTTTGCTTACCATTGCAGGTCGCTTCCAGCATACGCAGATTGGGCGAGTCCGGCGGCAGCGTGTAATGCGCCACTGTGCTGCCCATAGCTTCATTGACACCGACCAGCGCGACATAGGGCATGCCCATGCCGCCGGAGCTTTCCGGCGCGTCCAGCGACCACAGGCCAAGCTCCTTGGACACTTTGTCGAGATGGGCTTTCTGCTCCGGCAAAAGCGCCGGATCGCCGCCATCGGCTTCGCGCATCAACACTTCCTGTTCAAGCGGCAAAAGCTCGTTGCGGACAAATTTCTGCACCAAATCCAAAAGCATCCGGTGGTCTTCCTGCAATTCGAATTCCATGTCTGGCTCCCTTTCATGACCAATGCTATCACGCCGCAAAGTCGGAGGCGACCCTTTTGCCTGCGACAGAAATGAGCAGGAAAATCGCCGGTCTTTTCTGCTGACAGGCACAGCAGGGAAAGCCATACTTGCAATACCGGATTACAGGGAGGCTGCCATGATGGATTTTGAATTGCCGCAAAGCGGCATTTACGATTATGTGCCGCGCGCGCGAATTATCTGGGGGCAGCCTGCCCTTGAAGCGCTGCGCGAAGACATTGGCGATACGGCGCGGGTTTTTATTCTCACCACCGCGTCGCTGGTCAATAAAACGCCGGTGATAGAAGAATTACAGGCCGGTCTTGGCGCGCAATGCGTCGGCCTGTTTCATGCTATTGGCGAGCATACGCCCTTTGGTGATGTTGTAACCGCCGCCCAGGCCGCGCGCGCCGCCAATCCTGATATTGTGCTGTCGGTCGGTGGCGGCAGTATTATTGACGCCGCCAAGGCGGTGCTTATCTGCCTGCGCGAAAATATCGACATGGTGGCGGCTTTGTCGGCGCGTATCGGGCAAGTCAGCGAGGGGCCGGGCGGGCCGCGTCATATTTGTATCCCGACCACATTGTCTGGCGCTGAACATACCGAATTTGCCGGCGGCATCAATCCGGCAACCGGCACGAAAGAGCTTTTGGGCGGCACGCATATTTGCCCGCACACGGTAATACTCGACCCGGCCATTGCCATTTACACGCCGGAGAGCCTGTGGCTGTCCACCGCGATACGCTCGGTTGACCATGCCATTGAAGGCATTTGCGCGCCCAATAGCGGCCCGCTTATTCAAGCCGAGGCTTTGGGGGCGCTGGCGCTGTTCGCCAAATCCTTGCGCCGCACCAAGCAAGCGCCAGATGATTTAACGGCGCGGCTGGAAAGCATGCATGCGGTCTGGCTGGCCACCGGGTCAATCGGGCGGGTCATGCATGGCGCAAGTCACGGGCTGGGCTATTTGCTCGGCGCGCTGGGCGGCGTGCCGCATGGGGTAACATCCTGTGTGTTTCTGCCCGCCGTGCTGGATTGGAACCTGTCTGTGACCGCCGACAAACAAAAACAGATTGCTGCGGCTTTGGGGGCGGCTGAGATGAGCGCCGGTGATGCGGTGCGGCGTCTGGTGGCCGATTTGGAACTGCCCGGCACGCTGGCTGCGGTCGGTGCTGATGATGCGCTGAAAAGCCAAATC
>JAYPAN010000015.1:2555-43488 GCA_038123715.1 Rhodobiaceae bacterium
GCCGCATTGGCTTCGGCCATGAAATCGGCTGCTTTTTTCATCATGCTCTCCTTGCACGATTGGAAGTGGTCTTGCCATGCAAGCGGTTTTGCACCTGCATGGCAAGCCCTTTCATCTTCCGGTTTAGAATTTGTAGCGCGCCGTCACGCGGAAATTACGTCCCGCTTCGGGCAGTAAATCCTTCAACGCACTGGCATGATAGCGGATTTCCTCATCGGTCAGATTTTCTGCCGACACGATGATATCCAGCCCATTATAGGCGGCAGGACGCCAATTCAGGCTGATATCGGTGCGGAAATAGCCATCGGTCGGAAAAATACCCTCCGGCACGCGGGTCTGGTCGGCGGCATATTGCATGTGCAAATTGACATCGACTGTGCCACGCGACAATTCGGCCATGAGATTGACTTTCTCCGGCGGAATGGTCGGCAGAGGCGCGCCATTGCTCAGACTGCCACGCAGGCGGGCATAATTGGCACGCAGCATCCAGCGACCAAATGAAGCCTCACCGCGGCGGGTGACTTCCAGCTCAAGCCCGTCAATTTCCGCGCCACTCTGGCGATAAGCAAAAATTGTGTCCTCATCATCCTCGTCGCCATGGTCATCCCCATCGCCGTGGTCATCCCCGTCATCATCATCGTCGTCATGGGGAACATGCTCTCCGGTATCGGCCAGATAGATGAAATTGTCATAATCATTGCGGAAGACAGAAGCGGTGAAACCGGTCGCGCCGAATGAACGGCGAAAATAGGCTTCAACGGCCAGACCTTCTTCAGCATCGAGATTGGCATCGCCGCGTTCATAGCGTCTTGCCCCGACATGCATGCCTTCGGCAAACAGCTCATTGGCGGAAGGCGCGCGTTCGGTTTGCGCCAACGAGCCGCCAATCAGGCTTTGTGCGCCGGTTTTGTAACCAAGCCCCAAGGACAGATTGGTCAGGTTGAAATCCGGATTTTCCGCGCCGGACTTCAAAGACACTTGGTCAATGCGCGCCGCCAATTCGGTGAGCAATTGACCATCCTCGCGCTTTTCAAGCAGATAGACACCCAAGCGGCTGTCATCGCTTGACGGCAAAAACGCCTCATCACCTGAGACAGAGATTTCCGAATTCAGGCCGTTAACACCGAATAGACCCTGCCAGCCATTGACCGGCTGATGCGGCATTTCCAGCCTGTATTCAGTCTGCTCCAATTCAAAGCTGGCGCCAATTGCGCCTTCTTCAATTTCGTCATGACCATAATCGGCATAACCCAATTGTAGGTTCACTGACTTAACAAAACCAGTCAGGGCGCGGCTGTAATCAAGGCGGATATTTGTGCGCTGCATGTCAATATAAACAGCTTCGCCCTCTTCTCCATGATGGTCATCGCCGTCGCCGTGATCGTCATCGCCGTCGCCGTGATCGTCATCGCCGTCACCGTGATCGTCATCGCCGTCACCGTGATCATCATCGCCGTGATGATGTTCCTCATGGGCATGGCCGGGAATGCCATAACGCATTTCATTGCGCCCAATAGCAAGGCTCAGCCGGTCGCGATTATTTTTCCAGATAAGCGCGCCGGTCATCCCATTGAAGCGCCGGTCGGTATTTTCCGCATCGCCGGCCGCATCGACGATTTCCTCATCTTCCGAACGCAATTGATATTCGCTTTCGGCATGGGTCGGCACTCGTATATTGCCGGCATCAAGATGATGGCCTGACAGAGAAACCGACAAATTACCCGGCGTGCGACGGACAAAAAAAGCGCCGCCATTGGCATCTGACGCCGTGCCGGTGGATAGCTGCAAATCGGTCGTGGCAGCCCCCTCACCGTTAAGGTGACGGCTGAAACTATTGACTACGCCGGTAGCGGCATAAGCGCCATAGCGCAAGGCGCTTGGGCCTTTAAGAACTTCAATGCGCGACGTGTCAAAAGTCATATCGCCATTGGCGTGGTCTTCGGCGGTTGGTGAGACATCACCGGGCAGCATGCCATTTTGCAGCACCGCCACACGATAGCCGGTCAGGCCACGAATAACCGGTCGCCCAACAGCGGGGCCGTATGCGGCGACATCGACACCGGCCAGATTGTTCAGCACACGGCCAATCGGTGCGCCGGACAGCCGGTTGATATCTTCCGTGGTCAGAATATGGGTGGTTGAAATAATATCGCTCAAATTATCAGCCAATGGGCTGCTTTTGACCACGATTTCATCCGTGGCCTGTGCCGGTGATAGCATAAGTGCCAGCATGACACCGAGCAGGGAGCCGACAACAGCCGGCAAAAAGCGCGCTCGCTTGCGCGCAAAAACATAGGATTGCATCTCTCTCTCCTGATTTGACGTTAAAAATAAGGGTCAAATCAGAGAAGGGGGCGCGCGGGCGCAAAAGCCGGTAATAATGCCGCCTTGCGGCCCAACATTTTGGGAAACAGGCAATTTGCCAATCGGCCATGCGGCGAAAGAGACACGCGCCTCCACCACAATGTCGGCTGACAGCATAGAGGCCAGACAATCATCTTCGGCATAATGCGGTTCATCATGCGGCGCGTCATCATCATCAGGATTTTGATGAACATCATAATGCACGTCATGTTGTGGCGCATGGTCGAAATGCCCGGCATGCTCCATGCCATGCACCATGCCGGCCAGCACCAGAAAAACCGCGAAAATGGATAAAGCTCTTCCCATGGCCGGGAAACTAGACTTTCCCTGATGCCGGAACAAGCTCTTTTTTCCCATGCCGGATAATTAAGAGGGTATCAGGACAAAGTAAGCCCACCATCGGCGACAATCGTCTGCCCCAAAACATAAGAAGCCAATGGCGAGGCCAGAAACAGCGCAACCCCAGCCATTTCCGCCGGTGTGCCGGCGCGGCGCAGGGGTATATTGCGCAGCGCACCGGCATTGCGTTTTTCATTTTCCGTAGTCACCGCTGTCAGCTTGGTCGGTATCAACCCCGGCGCCAGCCCATTGACGCGGATGCCATCGCGCGCCCAAGCCTCGCCCAAAGTCTTGGTCAGGCTGACCGCACCCGCCTTGGAGGCGGCATAGGCCGGATTGCCCAGATTGGCGCGCATGCCCGACACGGAGCTGACAATAATCAGCGAACCGCCGCTTGCCGCCAGCAAAGGCTTGAATTTATTGGCGCAATGCATGACCGAGTTGATATTGACATCCATCACCGTGTCCCAGCCTTGTTTTTCAAATTCTTCGCGGCCATAGCGCACTGTGCCTTGACACAGAACCAGCACATCCAGACTGGCAAAGGGCGGCGCATAGGCGGCCAGGGCGTCATAATCGGACGCATTGATTTGCGCGTAATGGAGACCGGTCAAATCCGAGCCTTGTTCGCCCTCATAATCTGCTGGCGTCGCCCGCGTCCCCCAGACAAAAACCTCTGCCCCATGGTCACGAAACCCATGCGCGATGCCATTGCCAATGCCACTTGAGCCGCCAACTACCAGCACTTTCTTGCCGTTGAAATCCAATTCACTCATTTTCTCCCTCATTTCCCCATAACGCCTTTATTGACATAAACATGAACCAACCAGAACATTAAACTATTTTTGCAAAGCACACGAAGAGCTTATTGAGGGATAGTTAGCACCGATCAATCTGCCGCTTTTTGGATTGGCGGGGGTTTTTTCAACAAGCAAGTTTTTGAAAAATAATGGCGCACCGGGGAAGATTCGAACTCCCGACCCCCAGATTCGTAGTCTGGTGCTCTATCCAGCTGAGCTACCGGTGCGTGATTTGGCTGTCTTAATGGCTAATCCCCACGATTGCAAGCGCAAAGCAGCCACGCTTGCCGCCTCGACCGCTTCGTGAGACGCCCTCAGTCAATCGCAAAGCGATAATGGCTGCGATAGGCTGGTATATCGCCCAAATCATCGGCCAGCCAGACACCGCGACACACGGCGCGCGCCACGCAATCAGCCGCCAGCGCTCCCAATTCTGCTAGTTTGAGCGGCCGCATTGCCACCTCATCGGCCAGAGCTGTTTCGCCCGTCGCCAGCACAAACAGCGCATCGCCGTCAAACGGTGTATGGATGGGGCGAATGGCGCGCGCTAGCCCGTCTTGCGCCATCATGGCCACGCGCTGCGCCTCAGCGACTGTCAAATCGGCTGACACGGCGACCACACCAATGCTGGTATTGGTGCCAGGCAAAGCCGCCTCCAGCTTGCCACCCTGCATTGGATGGGCTTGCGCATCAGCCGCCTGTCCGGCCAAAGCGGCATAGCCATATTCCAACCCACCCCCATGCATCAACGCCAAGGGCTGCGCCCAAAAGCGCCCCGCTGTATCGCAAACCGCGCCGACCGGATTGGCCGCCACCAAAGCCGCCACCGCACTGCCATTGGCCATTTGCACCGAGGCCGAGCCAAGCCCGCCTTTGATCTGACCAGCCTGTGCACCATAGGCAGCACCGGCATTGCCGAGCGCAAAATCCGTATCGCAAGCGGCCAGAGCCGAGCGGCCCAGCTTCTCATAGGGCGGTGTCGTCCCCCATGACTTATTCCCGCCATTGGCCAAATCGAATAAAATCGCCGCCGGCACAATGGGCGAAACAATTGGCGCGCCGGTTTGAAAACCACGCCCTTGCGCGCCCAATTCGGCAGTCACACCGGAAGCGGCATCCAGCCCGTAAACCGAGCCACCGGCCAGCACCAGCGCGTCAACTCGGTCAACCAGATTGGCCGGTTGTAGCGCATCGGTTTCGCGCGTGCCGGGCCCGCCACCCGGTATGGCGCACGCTGCCACCGCCGCCCTATCAGGCAGAATAACCGTCACACCGGTGCGCGAATCTACGTTGTGGGCATTGCCAACCCGCAGCCCACCAACATCGCTGAGCAGGTTTTTCGCACCCGGCTTAATAGGCTGCGCGGTGCGGGGTGAACTGTCAGAACCGGTCATGCAATATCCTTCATGCTGGGCAAGCCTACAGGCCGGTTGGCCGAAAATCAATTATTGGCAGCCTCTATATTCGAGCCTGTTTCTAGCCCTGTTTCTCCCTGTTCCACTTGTTCATTGGGCCCATATTTCGACTTCAGCGGCAGGCATATCAAAAATCGCTTGGCGAACGACTTTTACCAGCGCAAGGCAGCCAGCGCGCGCACGATTTTGCGGGTGCGATGGCTGAACAGGCTCGGCGTATAATAATCGCCGGCCGCGCGTTTGCCCGCCTCGCCGCGTGTCGGATAGGGCGCAACCGTGCTGGCCATGGCCGAAATCGACAAGCCTTGCGTCAAGGCCAATGTCCACGGGGCCAGCAAGTCACCGGCATTTTTGCCGACAATCGACGCGCCGAGTATCCGGCCACTGCCGCTTGTGACGATTTTAACCATGCCGGTCTCATCGCGCTCGGCGCGGGCGCGGTCATTTTCGGCAAACGGCCAGCGCAGGCATTTAACATCGGAAAATTGCTGCCGCGCTTCCGCCTCGGTCAGCCCGACCTGCGCCAGTTCCGGCGCGGTATAGGTGACGCGCGGCATGGCGCGATAATCAGCCTTGGCCGGCAAGAAGAACAATATATTTCGAATGACAATACCGGCATCATAACCGGCGGCATGGGTGAATTGCGGCCCGCCGCGCACATCGCCAATGGCGAAAATCCGCTTATTTGTGGTGCGCAAGCGCGCATCGGTTTTGATATGCGGCGCATGGTCGGCACCGGTTAATTCGACCCCGGCCTTGTCAAGCTCAAGCCGGTCTATATTGGCGCGCCGACCGGTCGCCACCAAAATATGCGAGCCGCTTATCTTGCCGCGCGCCGTGTCCAGCGTGATTTTGGCCTTTCGGCTGCGCGGGGCGTAAGCGATGCTGCGAATATGGGTTTTGCTGTGAATTTCAACCCCTTCCGCGGCCAGCCGGTCGGTCACAAAGCGGCTGATTTCCGGGTCTTCGCGGCCCAGACAATCGCCCGCCTCAATCACGCTGACCGCGCTGCCGAGCCGGTTGAAAGCTTGCGCCAATTCCATGCCTATCGGCCCGCCGCCAATGACCAGCAAATGCTCGGGCTGGGCTGTCAGGTCAAACACGGTTTCATTGGTCAGATAGGGGGTTTTGTCGAGGCCACGCAAAGGCGGCAACAAGGCGCTGGAGCCGGTGGCAATGACAAAGCGTTTGGCGTGAATGGTCACATCACCGGCGGCCAGTGTGCGCAGGCCGGTAAAGTGGCCATAAGCCTCAATCACCCGCACACCAAGCTTGGAAAAACGCTCAACACTGTCCATTGGCGCAATGCCGTCAATCACATCGCGCACATGCGCCATGACTTTGGAAAAGCTGACCCGTTTCCGCCCGCCAGTGAGGCCAAAAGACGCGACATCACCATGATGGGCATGGGCGGCAGCCGCCAGCAGCGCCTTGGACGGCACGCAGCCATAATTCAGGCAATCACCGCCCATTTTGCCGCCCTCGACCAGCACCACATCAGCCCCCATTTGCGCCGCCCCTGCCGCCACGGACAGACCGCCCGACCCGCCGCCAATGACGCAAATATCGGTTTTGACAGTCTCACTCATATTTATTGTCTCCGCTATTGTCCCCGATATTGTCTCCTGTCGCCGCCGCGCTTGCCTCATCCGAGGCCGCAGGCAATATAACCGGCGCGCCGAAAAACCGCCGCCAGACCACCGGCATTAGCGATAAAAGCGCCAGACCGGTCAGCGGCAGCATAATATCGGGGCGGGTGACAATTGACAGATTGGGCGCTTCTCCGGCCTGCAAAAGAACCGAAATGCCATTGCCGATAGAGGCAAAGACAAAAGTCGCGGGCATAATGCCGAAAAATGTCGTGACCACAAAAGTTGAAAACCGCGCGCCGACCAGCGCCGCGCCCAGATTGACAATAAAAAACGGGAAAATCGGCAAAAGCCGCAATACCAGCAGATAAGAGGCAGCATCGCGGTTGAAAGCGGCCTCAAAGTTTTTCAGACCCGGCCCAGCGCGCGCGCGCAGCGCATCACCGGCCAGATAGCGCGCCACCAGAAACAGCAGCGCCGCGCCGCAACTGGCCGACACAACAATCAGCAAGCCGCCTTGCAGCGTGCCGAAAAGCAGGCCACCGGCAAGGCTCAGCCAAATCGCACCGGGTATGGACAGGGCGACAGCCAGCACATAGACCGCCATATAAAGCGCGGCGGCAATAATTGGCATTCGCGCCACCAAGGCCTTCAGCGCCGCTTCATTTTCAGCCAATGCCTGAAAACTCAGATAATCGGTCAGGTCGAACACATAGACCAGCGCCAGCGCCGCCGCCAGCACTGCGCTCAGAACAAGGCGCGCCGCACCACGATCAGGCCTTGGCGGGGCAGCCATATGAAAGGGGGAAAAAAGATTACGCATAGCTCAGATATAACAAGACTTGCCGCATGGGGTAAGCCTTGAAATAGGCCAATTTCAAGGCTGGCAGCAAGATTATGCCAAAAGCGGGTTTGGCAGCCATATTTCCGCTATTTTTCCGTCATGCATGCGTTGACTTTGTGGGCATTTTTGGCTAAATCGGCCACTTGAAGTGACCAAGTCGGGCATTTTTCCGATTTGGTTCGGCAAAGGAGTGGGTGACGTGAAACGGACTTTCCAACCAAGCAATCTGGTGCGTAAACGCCGCCATGGATTTCGCGCCCGTATGGCTACCAAAGGCGGGCGTCTGGTGCTGGCGCGTCGGCGCGCACGCGGTCGCAAAAGCCTGTCTGCCTGATTTTTTATCATGTCGGCAAAGTCGGGGCATGGTGCGCCGGATGTTGGCGGGTCGCCGCAGCTTCTGACCTTGCGCGCGCGGCGTGATTTCTTGGCCGCCGCCAAAGGTTTGAAACAAGTGCGGCAAGGGCTGGTCTTGCAGGCGCGCCCGCATGAAACCAGCCGCCAAGAGTATTTGCGCGGGGACACGCAACCGGCCATTCGCTTCGGCCTGACCGCGACCCGCAAAATCGGCAATGCCGTTATCCGAAACCGCGTGAAACGCCGCTTGCGCGCATTGGCGCATGAGCTTTTGCCGAAACATGGTCAAGCTGGCTATGATTATGTATTGATTGGACGCATCCATACGGCGCGGCGCGAGGCGTCGCAATTGCGCCGCGATGTCATTTCTGCCTTGAAGGCCATCCACCGGCCTCGTAAAACCGAACATAGTTCACATTGAGAGGAAGCCTGCCGTGAAAGAGCAACAGAATTTTCTCGCCGCCATTGTCCTCAGCCTTGCGGTTTTGCTTGGCTGGCAATTTTTTGTGGTCGAACCGCGCATGGCGGCCGAGCGCGCCCAACGCCTTGCCGCCGCGCAAAGCGAAGAGGCAGCAGCACAAAACGGCACGGATATGGCTCCGCAGGTGGAAAATGCGCCGCAAGCCGACGGGCTGACCGGGGCAGCACCGCAACCGACGCCAAGCGGTGTGCAAAACAAGGCGACGCAAGCTCTCGCCGACAGCCCGCGCCTGCCAATTCGCACAGCGCAGCTTGAAGGGTCAATTGCCCTTATCGGTGCGCGGATTGATGATTTGACCCTGACCGCCTATCGCCAGAGTATTGACGAAAATGCCGCCAGCCAGAAAGTGCTGCAACCGGCAATTGGCGAGACTTACTGGCAGGCGCGCCATGGCTGGGTCGCCGCCGCTGACAGTGGCATCACCCTGCCCGATGAAAACACGCTCTGGCAGATTGAGCAGGGCGCAACGCTGACGCCGCAAACACCGGTGACGCTGGTTCACACCACGCCGGAAGGCATTGTCCTGCGTCAGCAAATTGCCGTTGATGAAAATTATATGTTCACCATCACCCAATCGGCAGTCAATGACAGCGCCGCCAATGTGACGCTTTACCCGTTCAGCCAAATTGAACGGCGCGGCCTGCCCGACAATAATAATCTGTTCATTCTGCATGAGGGCGCGATTGGCTATTTCGGCGAAACCGGCCTGCAAGAAATCGACTATGACGATATTCTGGACGAAGGGCAGGTAAAACATGAGGCGATGGGCGGCTGGCTCGGCTTTACCGATAAATACTGGGCCAGCGCCATTATTCCGCCGCAAGACACGAAATTTACCGGCCGGTTTGTCGCCAGCCTTGCGGGCGAGGGACAGGCTGTCTATCGCAGCGATTTTCTGCTGCCCGGCATTGCGCTGGCCGCCGGGGCGCAAGCCGCAACCGAAAGCCGGTTTTTCGCCGGGGCCAAACAGGTGGATTTGGTTGATGCCTATGCCGAAAATGGCGTAACGCGGTTTGACCTGATGATTGACTGGGGCTGGTTTTATTTCCTGACCAAACCCATGTTCAAGGCGCTGCAATTATTTTATCAATTGCTCGGCAATTACGGCCTGTCCATTCTGATTGTCACTGTGCTGGTCAAGCTGGCCTTTTTCCCACTCGCCAATCGCTCTTACGAGACAATGGCGAAAATGAAAAAACTGCAACCGCGCCTGTTGCAAATCCGTGAAGTCTATAAAGATGACCGGCAGGCGCAGCAGCAGGAAATGATGAAAATGTATCGGGAGGAAAAGCTCAACCCGCTGGCCGGTTGCTTGCCCATGCTGTTGCAAATTCCAGTTTTCTTCGCGCTCTACAAAGTCTTGTTTGTCACAATAGACATGCGCCATCAGCCATTTTTCGGCTGGATAACTGATTTGTCAGCACCCGACCCGACCTCGCTGTTCAATCTGTTCGGCCTGCTGCCCTATGATGTGCCGGCAATCTTGCTGATTGGTGTCTGGCCGTTGATTATGGGCGTGACCATGTTTGTGCAAATGCAAATGAACCCGCCGCCGCCCGATCCGGTGCAGGCGCGCATGTTCCAAATCATGCCGATATTCTTTACCTTTTTGCTGGCCAGCTTTCCGGCCGGTCTGGTGATTTACTGGGCGTGGAATAATTTCCTGTCCATATTGCAGCAAGGGTTCATCATGCGGCGCAATGGCGTGGCTATTGAATTGCTGGCCAATTTGGGGTTTGGCAAGCGCGCACAGGCAGAGGCCGGCGGGGATGCCGGACAAAGCGGCAAAGATGCCGGATAATGAGGCAGGTCAAGCGCTTCTGGCAGCAGGGCGCTGGCTGTTCGCCCAAGGCTGCGAGTTCAAAAAAGGTGTGGTCAGCCTTGAGGCTTTACCGCCTGCCGACCGGCTGGAAATCGCCTTTGCCGGGCGCTCCAATGTCGGCAAATCGAGCCTTATCAATGCAATAACAAAGCGCAAAGGGCTGGCGCGCACCTCCAACACGCCGGGGCGGACGCAAGAGCTGAATTTCTTTTTACTGGCCGCCAATAATGCCGGCGCGGAGGCCATAGAGGGCGCAGGCTGGCTGGTTGATTTGCCCGGCTATGGCTATGCCCGTGAGAGCAAATCAAAAATCGCCGCCTGGAACCGGCTGCTTAATGCCTATTTGCAAGGCCGCCCCAATTTGCGCCGCGTATTTGTGCTGGTGGACAGCCGCCACGGCCTAAAGGCAAATGATTTGACCATGCTGGCCGATTTGGACAAGGCCGCAGTCTCCTATCAAATCGTGCTGACCAAAATCGACAAGCTGAAGCGCGGCGCGCTGGAAACAGTGATGGCGCAAACACAAGATGCTTTGCGAAAACGCGCGGCTGCCCACCCGCAAGTGCTTGCCACCTCTTCGGAAAAAGGCGAAGGCGTGGATGCTTTGCGCGCGGCGATTGCAAGTCTGGTTGATTTGCCCGCTTTGGGGTATAAGGCAGAGCTGAACCACACGCAGGCAGGTTAGGTAAATGGCAGGCAGGAAACCAAGCGGCAAATCCCCCGCCCCGAAAAAGCGGACGCAGGCAAAAGCCGCACAAAAGACAGAGCAGGGCGCGGCAGCCCCAGAAGCATGGCTGAAACAGGCGCATGTGCTGACCGAGGCACTGCCCTTCATGCAACGCTATGACCGCAAGACAGTGGTCATTAAATATGGCGGTCATGCGATGGGCGATGCCACATTGTCCAAGCTGTTTGCCCATGATGTTGTGCTGCTGAAACAGGCCGGTATCAATCCGGTGATTGTGCATGGCGGCGGGCCGCAAATCGCCTCCATGCTCGACCGGCTCGACATTAAAAGCGAGTTCCGCGACGGCTTGCGGGTCACGGATGCGGCGACGATTGAAGTCGTTGAAATGGTGCTGGCCGGTGCCATTAACAAGCAAATCGTCACCGCGCTTAATCAGGCAGGCGGGCGGGCGGTCGGCATATCCGGCAAGGACGGCAATTTGATATTGGCTGAAAAAACCCGCAGCCGCAAAAATGCGCGCTCAAATGTCGAGAAAGCCGCCAATCTCGGTTTTGTCGGCTCGCCCAAAACCATCGCCACTGATGTGCTAGATGTGATGCTGGCCTCCGACATTATTCCGGTCATTGCGCCGATTGCCACTTCCGCCGACGGCCAGACGCTGAATGTCAATGCCGATACGGCAGCCGGGGCGATTGCGGCAGCTGTTCAGGCCGAGCGCCTGCTCATGCTGACCGATGTGCGCGGCGTTTTGGACAAAAAGGGTAATCTTGTCACGCGGCTGAGCGTGCGTCAGGCCAATGCGCTGATACGCAATGGCACAGCGCAGGGCGGCATGATACCAAAATTGCAAACCGCCATTGATGCGGTCAAAAACGGCGTCGGCGCAACCGCCATTCTTGACGGGCGCGTGCCAAATGCGATTTTGCTGGAACTGTTCACCGCCTTGGGAGCCGGCACGCTGGTTGAATAATGACCCGCCGGAATAAATCACGCATGATGGTTTTGAAACTGCCTTTCACACGCTTGGCTTTTGCCGCATGGGGCATGCTGGCTGCCTTGCTGATAGTGCCGCAACCGGCAGAGGCACAGGTGCGTATGTGCAATGAGACCAGCTATGTGCTGCATGCGGCAGCCGCCTTCAGACAGGGCGTGGCCAGCAAAACTGAAGGCTGGTTTGTGCTGATGCCCGGCTCTTGCGAAACCGCGCTGGAAGAAATGCCGGAAGGTGCGCGCGCTTTTGTTTATGCCCATTCCGACCATGCCCATGCCGGCAGCGGGTTGGTCTTTGATGGCAGTGAGCGATTTTGCATTGGCGGGCGGGAATCGCGCTTCACCATTGAGGGGCGGCGCGAATGTCGTCGCCGCGATTATATGGAAGCCGATTTTGCGCCGGTTGCCGTCGGCGCCGGTCGCCCGCAAGTTGACTTTACCGAGCGCGCCGATTATGGCCGCCGCCGCGCCCGCATGGCCGGTGTGCAAAGACTATTGACCGATTTGCGCTATGATATTGGCGATATTGACGGCTTTGGCGGCGAGCGCACACGCGAGGCGACATCCGCTTTCAAATTGCGCTATCGCATTGAGGGCAATCCGACGGGTGAGAAATTGCTGCGCCAATTGCACAATACGGCCAGCCGTGTCGGTGGTGAGCGCGGGTTGATATTATGCAATAAAACCGGCCATTTGGTGTGGGCAGCGACCGGCAAAGTGCGCGATTTCGGCTTTGAAAGCCAAGGCTGGCTGCGCCTTGATGCCGGTGCGTGCAAACAGGCGGTCAATAGCGATTTGACCGAACGCTTCTATTTCTACTATGCCGAGGCGGTGACCGAAAACGGCCAACCGGTGATGGAAGGCGGGCGGCAGAAAATATGGACGGGCGATTTTCCGCTTTGCGCCAAGCCAACCCGTTTTCAGATTATCGGCAATAATGATTGCGCCGATCGCGGCTTTGATGAATTGCTGTTTCACAAAGTCGATGCGGGAAATGCCGTTAAATGGCAGATTGATTTGGATTGAGGCAGGCCGGTTTGATGCGTAAATTCAATGAGATTGAGGCTTGGGTGTTTGACCTCGACAATACGCTTTACCCGCTGCACCATAATTTGTTCGAGCAGGTGGACAAGCGCATGACCGCCTTTATTCAAGACGCGCTGGATGTTGACCGCGACCAGGCCTATTTCCTGCAAAAAAGCTATTTGCGCGAATTCGGCACCAGCCTTGCCGGGCTGATGAAACGCCACGGCATGAAGCCGGATAATTTTCTCGAATTTGTCCATGATATTGATGTGTCCGTGCTGACGCCCGACCCGGCACTGCATGACGCAATTGCCGCCCTGCCCGGGCGCAAATTCATTTTCACCAATGGCACAACGCGCCATGCCGAAAATGTCGCCAACCGGCTTGGCGTGATGGGGCTGTTTGAAGATGTGTTCGACATTGTGGCGGCCAATTACATCCCCAAGCCCAATGCCGATATTTATCCGGCCATGCTTGAACGCTTTAACATCAGCGCTGATAAATCGGCGTTTTTTGAAGATATGGCGCGCAATCTCGCCCCGGCGCATGAGCTGGGCATGACCACTGTGCTGGTGCAGGACACCCAAGCTGACGCGCAAGCGCGCGCCGCCGCCCATATTGGCGACCAGCAAGCCGATAGCGGCTTTATTCACCACACCACCGATGATTTGACCGGTTTTTTGACCTCTATCGGTAAATTGCACAATAATGGCTGACCGGGTGGTAGCACGCCAAAACTGCGCGCATCAGCCCGATTGACTTGCGGCCACGGCCTGTTAATTTGCCGCCAGAACCCAATCAAAGAGGAGCCATGATGATGGAACTTCAACAAACCATTGAAGCCGCTTTTGACGATATTGCCAATGTCACGGCAGAGACCAAAGGCGATATTCGCGCGGCGGTGGAAACCGCCTTGGCTCTGCTGGATAGAGGCGAGATGCGTGTGGCCGAGCGCGACGGCAATGACTGGCGGGTCAATGAATGGCTGAAAAAAGCTGTGCTGTTATCATTCCGTCTGAATGATATGAAACCGATGTCGGGCAATGTGAATGGCGCGTCTTGGTGGGATAAAGTCGATTCCAAATTCAATGGCTGGCAGCCGGAAGATTTCGCCGCCGCCGGATTTCGCGCCGTGCCGAATTGCGTGGTGCGCCATTCCGCCTATATCGCGCCGGGTGTTGTGTTGATGCCGAGTTTTGTCAATCTCGGCGCTTATGTTGACAGCGGCACAATGGTTGATACTTGGGCGACAGTCGGCTCCTGCGCGCAAATCGGCAAAAATGTGCATATATCGGGCGGCGCAGGCATTGGCGGTGTGTTGGAACCCTTGCAGGCCAGCCCGGTGATTATTGAGGATAATTGCTTTATCGGCGCGCGCTCGGAAGTGGCCGAAGGCGTGATTGTGCGCGAAGGCGCGGTTTTGTCGATGGGGGTTTTCCTGTCCGGCTCAACCAAAATTATTGACCGCGCCAGTGGCACGATTTATCGCGGCGAAGTGCCGGCCTATTCAGTGGTCGTGCCGGGCAGCCTGCCCGACCCGCATGGCGGGCCGTCACTGGCCTGTGCGGTTATTGTGAAAACCGTGGACGCGCAAACCCGCGCCAAAACCTCGGTCAATGAGTTGTTGAGAGATTGATATGTCCATTGATGCGGTCGCTTTTGCAGCCGAATTGATACGCTGCCCATCCGTAACGCCGGAAGATGCCGGTGCGCTGGATGTGTTGCAGGCAGCGCTTGAAAAAATGGGATTTACCTGCACCCGCCTGCCATTTGAAGAGGATGGCACGGCGCCGGTTGACAATCTTTACGCGCGGCTTGGCACGCAAGGCCCGCATTTATGCTTTGCCGGTCACACTGATGTTGTGCCGGTGGGCGCGGTCGATGACTGGCAGGTTGACCCGTTTGCCGGAGAGATACGCGACCAAGCGCTTTGGGGACGCGGCGCGGCCGATATGAAAGGCTCGATTGCCGCCTTTGTCGCCGCCATTGCCGCCCATCTTGACGCGCATGGCGCGCCGGATGGCTCCATCAGCCTGCTTATCACCGGCGATGAAGAAGGCCCCAGCATTAACGGCACACGCAAAATGCTTGGCTGGCTGCAAGAGCAGAATGAAATTATTGATGATTGCATTGTCGGTGAGCCGACCAATCCGGATGTATTGGGTGATATGATAAAAATCGGCCGGCGCGGCAGCGTCAATGGCGTCGTCACCGTCACCGGCACGCAAGGCCATGTCGCCTATCCGCATTTGGCCGAAAATCCGGTGCCGCAATTGACCGCCATGATGACCCATTTGGCGCAAACCCCGCTTGACGAAGGCAGCACGCATTTTCAGCCGTCAAATCTTGAACTGACCGGCTTTGATGTCGGCAATATGACCACCAATGTCATTCCGGCGCAGGCGGTGGCGCGGTTCAACATTCGCTATAATGACCATTGGACGGCGCAAACCGTGTCGGACTGGATAGCCGCAAGGCTTGATGAAAGCGCCGGTGTGTCCGGCTATCAGCTTGACTTGTCGCATACGGGCGATTGCTTCTTGACCGAACCCGGCCCCTTTGTTGAACAATTAAGCGCGGCAATTGAGGAAGTGACCGGACGCATGCCGACACTGTCCACAACGGGTGGCACATCGGATGCGCGTTTCATCAAAGATATTTGCCGCGTTGTTGAGTTCGGCCTGGTCGGTAAAACCATGCATAAAGTCGATGAGCGCGTGCCGGTGGATGATATTCGCCAACTCGGTGAGATTTACCGGCTGGTGCTGAACAGCTATTTCGCCGCTTGAGCCGGTGCGGCCAGCACGGCTTCGGGATAGTCAACCGACATGAAAGTCAGCCCGCATGCCGGCGCAACCGGCGCACAGGCGGTGCGGTCACACGCCGCCAGGGCCGCCGCGCAATCGTCTTTTGACCATTTGCCCTCGCCGACATATTTCAGCGCACCAACCAATGAGCGCACCTGATTGTGCAGAAATGACCGCGCCGAGGCGTGTATTTCTATCACCCCATCTGCGCCCGCATCCGCCATATCAGTGACCGCGCGCACTATGAGCGCGTCCAGCGTGCGAATGGGGGATTTAGCCTGACACTGGCTGGCGCGGAAAGTGGTGAAATCATGCTGCCCCAGAAAAACCGGCGCTGCCGCCTGCATGGCCGCGACATCCAATGCTTGCGGCACCCACCAGCTTTGACCGGCATCCAGCGCCAAAGGCGCGCGGCGCGAGACCAGCCGATATCGGTAATGGCGCGCAATGGCCGAAAACCGCGCATCGAAATCGGCGCGGGCATAGGCCGCCTGCGTCACCGCAACGGGCAGCGGCCGCAAATGAAAATTCATCGCATCGCGCAATTTATCGGGGCGCACTTCCTGTTCAAGGTCAAGATGGGCGACCTGCCCGCGCGCGTGAACGCCGGAGTCAGTGCGCCCTGCCCCATAAACCGTCACCCGCGCGCCGCAAAATTTTTCCACCGCATCAGACAGCGCATCCTGCACGGCATCGCCGTCAGCTTGCGCTTGCCAACCGCAAAAGCCGGCACCGTCATATTCTATGGTCAGGCGATAGCGCATCACGCCAAAACCTGCCCCGGCATCACCGCTGCACCGCGCATGAAAGCCGCGCCATCCATTGCTGCCTTGCCGGCGCGCTGCACCCGCAGCAATTGTAGCGCCCCCGCGCCACAGGCAATGCTTGGCGCATCATCAAGCACTGTGCCGGGCGCAGCATCGCCATTGACAACCCGCGCGGCGAGGATTTTCACCCGCGCGCCATCCATCTCGCACCATGCGCCGGGAAAGGGCGACAGGCCTCGAATATGCGCGTCCAGCGTGGCGGCCGGTTGCTGCCAGTCAATGCGCGCCTCGGCCTTGTCGATTTTTTCCGCATAGGTGACACCCGCCTCGGTCTGTGCTTGCGGTGTCAAATTTTCCAGCCTGTCCAATGTCTCAACAATCGCTTGCGCGCCCAAGTCGGACAGCCGATCATGCAAAGATGCCGCCGTCTCATCTGCGCCGATTGGCATGGTTTTTTGCAACAGCACCGGGCCAGTATCCAGCCCCGCCGCCATTTGCATAATGGCAATGCCGGTCTGTGTGTCGCCCGCCATAATGGCACGCTGAATCGGCGCCGCACCGCGCCAGCGCGGCAGCAAAGAGGCATGAATGTTGAGACAACCCAAAGGCGGCATATCCAGAATCGCTTGTGGCAGAATACGCCCATAGGCGACCACTACGGCCAGTTCGGCGCCGTAAGCGGCAAATTGCGCCTGCACCGCCTCCGATTTCAGCGTGTCCGGTGTCTGCACCTCAATTTCATAATGCTCGGCCTGTGCGTGAACCGGCGAGACGGTCTGTTTCATCCCGCGCCCTTGGCGTTGCGGCGGGCGGGTATAAACCGCCGCTATCTCATGTCCGGCTTGTTTCAGCGCAATCAGGGATGGCACGGCGAAATCCGGCGTGCCCATAAAAACAATCCGTCGCCCCATGACTGCTCCTTCACGCCTTGTATCAGGCGGAAACCGCCTGTTCGCGTTCGGCCTTGCGTAGTTTTTTCAAAATCCGGTCGCGCTTCAGGCGGGATAAATGGTCAAGAAAGACAATGCCGTTGAGGTGATCCATTTCATGCTGGATGCAGGTCGCCAAAAGCCCGTCGCAGTCAATCTCCTGCGCCTTGCCGTCATAATCTAGGAATTTGACGCGGCATTGCGCCGGACGCGCCACATCATCATAAAAGCCCGGCACGGACAGGCAGCCTTCCTGATAATTATTGGTTTCTTCCGATGCCCAGACAATCTCCGGATTGACAAAATAGCGCGGGCCTTCATGCGCGTAAGAGGATAAATCATAGCGGTCTTGCTTGGACGCACTTTCATTATCAAAGTCATTCGCCGAAGCCTCATCTTCTGTTGTCGTTTCCGCATTTTCCTCTGCATCTTCCAATGAGGGCGACAAATCCATCACGATAATGCGCTGCGCCACGCCGACCTGAATGGCAGCCAACCCAATGCCTTTGGCGTCATACATGGTTTCAAGCATGTCATCCATCAGCACGCGCATCTCATCGGTCACCGCATCCACCGGCTTTGAAATGGTACGCAGCCTTTTGTCCGGCACTTCGATAATTGGTCGAATCGTCATATCTATCAGATAATCCCTGTATGCCGGAGCGTCAAGAGAGGGCTTTGAACCGGTTTCTCTCCTGTGCCGTCGCGGTGACAAGAGAAAACGCAAATGGAGGGGCGCATGGATGTGATAACGGTCATTGGCTTGTTTGCAATGCTGGCTGTCGGCTTGCTGGCAGGGCTTTGGACAGCCGGTCGATCGCGGCAAAGCGGTGCGGATTCCGAGGCCGCACGCGCTGAAGCCCTGCAAGCCGAAGCAATGGCGCAGGCGGAAAATCAGGCCATGCGGCAAGCGCTTGAGCAAATGTCGCGCCAGCAAAATGAAATGGCCGGTCGCCTCGCCTCTTTTGCCGAGGCGCAGGAAGCCGCGCGCGGTGAATTGACCCGCACATTGTCGGAGCAATTGATTCAGGTTTCCAATAATGTGAACCAAAACCTCAAGGACAGCCGCGAAAAAACCACCAAAAGCCTTGGCGATTTGGGCGAACGCCTGTCGTTGATTGACAAGGCACAAAAGGAAATCACCGCCCTGTCGGGGCAGGTGGTCGAATTGCAGCACATTCTCGACAATAAGCAGGCGCGCGGGGCGTTTGGCGAAAGCCAACTTGCCGATATTGTGCGCGACGGCCTGCCCGATGCGGCCTATGAATTCCAGCACACATTGTCCAATGGCAAGCGCGCTGACTGTCTCATCCGCCTGCCCAACCCGCCCGGGCCGGTGGTGATTGACAGCAAATTCCCCTTGGAGGGCTATCAGAAATTGCGCGCTGCCGAAAATGATGCAGATATGCGCGCCGCACTGAACCAATTAAAATCTGACACGCTGAAACACGCCCAAGACATTGCCGATAAATATATTCTGCCCGGTGAAACCGCCGATGCGGCGCTTATGTTTCTGCCGTCGGAAAGCGTGTTTTCCGAATTGCATTTGCGCCTGCCCGATTTGATAGACAAAATCCGCAATTTGCGCGTCTATCCGGTCTCGCCCAATACCATGTCGCTGACGCTGAATACCGTGCGCGCCATTATGCGCGATGTCAAAATGCGCGAGCAGGCCGGGCTTATCCAAAAGGAAGTTCGCACTTTACTTGACGATGTGGCGCGCCTGTCTGAGCGTGTCGGGCAATTGCGCCGCCATTTCGAGCAGGCCGAAAAAGACATTGAGCAAATTGAAGTGTCCAATCGCAAAATCAGCGGACGCGGCGAAAAAATCACCGATATGGAATTACAAGACAAACCGCCCGCTTTGTTGGACAAAGACCCCGTCACCGGCTGATACATTTTGTTACAATTTTCCGGTTTCGTGCCATCACCCTGATACATGGCTGCGGTTAATTCGTGTCATCAGAAATGCTGTTGCAAGGAGTTTGACATGTTGACACTGATGAAACCGAATCTTTCAATGCGTGTTTTGCCACGTGGCGCGCTGGCTGTATGTTTGGTGCTGGCCACGACCATGCTGACCGGCCTGACATCGGCGCGGGCGCAGGACAGCGAAATTGAGGCCGCCCAACAGGCCGCTGCCAATGCGCTTGCGGCGGCGCAAACGGCAAATGCGGCAGAAGCGGGCAGCCAAGCCGGCATTGACGCCGCCGAAGCGGCTCTGCGCTCGGCAGTAGCAGCCAATAAAGCGGCGCGCGATGCCAATAAGGCGGCGCGCAAAGCCTTGTCACCGGAAGTGCGTGAGGTCATGAAAGCCAATCGCGGTGAGGCACGCCAAGCCGCGGAAACCGCCGCCGATGCAGCACTTGAAGAAGCGCTGGCTGGCGGGGCTTCAAGCCGTGAAGCGCGCAAAGCGGCCAAAATGGCCGCCCGCGAAGCGACACGCGACGCAGCGCGCGAGGCTGTCTCGGCAGCAGGTCTTGAGGTGGATGAAGCCTCACTGGCCGCGCGCGAAGCGGCCAAAGCCGCCCGCGAAGCCGCCCGCGAAGCTGCCCGTGCAGCGCGCGAAGCCGCCGGTGAAAGTTTCGCGTCAGTGCGGGAAAATGTCCGCGAAGCGACCAAGGAATTGCGGAAGGAAATGCGCGACAACATAAAGGAGCGCAGACGGGCTTTCCGCGACTGAAATAGCGAATTTGTGCAATCGCAATTTTAATTGCATGACCCCTCCCATATGATTGCACAGAAATGCGTCCCCTCTTCTTGGGGGCGCATTTTTCGTTATAATGTTACGGTTAGGAGATAATAAATGCTTTTGGTGGTTGATGATGATGCCGATATCCGCGACAGTCTTGGCGACTATCTCGGACAAAATGGTCATGATGTCGCGCTGGCTGCCAATGCCGAGGAAGCACGCGCCCGCCTGCGCGACGGGCAGATTGATTTGGCAATTGTCGATGTCATGATGCCGGGCGAGGATGGCTTGAGCCTGTGCCGCCATATTTGCGAACATGTCGGCGTGCCGGTGATTTTACTGACCGCGCTGGCCGAGGATATGGACAGGATTATCGGGCTGGAAATCGGCGCTGATGACTATCTGACCAAGCCGTTCAACCCGCGCGAATTGCTGGCGCGCATCAAAGCCGTGCTGCGGCGCAGCGCAGGCGCAAAGCATGCGGATGACGCGACAAGCGAGCTGTTGTGTTTTGGTGATTTTCACTTTGACCTGTTGCAGCAAAAATTGACCCGCGCGACCGGCGAGATTGTCGAATTGAGCAGTGCGGAAGCGCGCTTGCTGGCGCTTTTGGCCGAAGCGCCGGGGCGGGTTTTCTCGCGCGAAACTTTGCTGGCGCAAACCAGCAATCGCGCGCTTGGTGTGTTTGACCGCAGCATTGACAATCAAATCGCCCGCTTACGCAAAAAAATCGAGACCGATCCGAAAAAGCCGGAATTGATTAAAACCGTGCGCGGCGGCGGCTATCGGTTTGCTGCGCCGGTCACAGGACAGGGCAAAAACGCATGATGCGGCTATCCTTACGCTGGCAGATTGTTACCTTATTGCTGGCTGTATTGGCGGCGGCGCAATTGGCGACGCTGTATTTGCTGGTCGGTGAAAAACTGTTTATTGACCGCGCCCAGCAGGTTGACAATGCCGCCTATCAATTTGTCACTCTGGCCAATTTGCTGGACACGACGCCGGGCTATTTGCATGAGGAGATATTGCTGTCCAATAGTGACGGGCGGGCGCAATTCCGCTTATCCGACAGCCGTCAGCTTATCAGCGACTTGGATGCGCGCTTGTCGGCAGAAATCAGCGCGCGGTTTTTTGCCTATCTTGATAAAATGGATTACGGCCTTGGCAACCCGACCATTGCCCTGTCCGACGACCGGTCGGGCGCGGCGGATAGAGGATTTTTCGGACATGATGCTTCGGTTGAATGGCTTGAAATTGAAGCGCAAATGCCGTCGGGCGACTATCTTTCGGCTCGTTTCGGCCTGACCCGTATTTCGCTTTCCCTGCAAGGGCGTTTGCTCGGCGTTATGCTGCTCAGCCTGGCCTTGATTGCCGTGACCGGCATTGTGATTTCGGCCAATATCACCCGCCCGCTGGCGGCATTGACCCGCGCGTCGGCCGATTTTGGGGCGGGCAAATCCGTGCCGGTCTTGGCCGAGACCGGCCCCGCCGATATTCGCCAAGCTATTGCCGCCTTTAATGAGATGAATGTGCGCCTGCTGGAGGCCATGCGCGCGCAAAAGCAAATGCTGACGGCCATCGGCCATGATTTGCGCTCGCCACTGACCAGTCTGCGGCTGCGTGCCGAAACCTTGCCCGACAGCTCGGCACGCGCGAAAATAATCGCCACGCTGGATGAAATGGCGGAAATGGTGAATACAATTTTACAATATGCTGTCACCCAGGCTGGTGATGACATGGCTGGCGCGGCGCCGGCGCAAACGCCGCTTGCTATTGATGCGCTGGTCTCATCGCTGGTCGAAGATTATCAGGAAACCGGCAGAGCGTGTCATCTCGAAAGCGCGCCGCCATCACCGGTCAGCATTATCGGCCATGATATTTCCCTGCGACGCGCTTTGCGGAATGTCATTGACAATGGGCTGCATTATGGGTCCCGCGTCACAATTGACCTTGGAGTGGAAGCCGATTGGGTTGATATCATCCTGCGCGATAACGGGCCGGGCATTGATGCCGCCCATATTGGCGATGCGGTGCAGCCGTTTTTCACAAGCGATAAGGCGCGCAGCCGCAATAAGGCAGGGGCGGGGATTGGCGAGGGGATTGGCACGGGTATTGGCAAGGGTATTGGAATGGGGCTGGCCATTACCAATGCCATCATCACCGCCCATCATGGCACGCTTGAACTGACCAATACCGGCTCCGGCCTGCAAGTGCGTCTGCGGCTGCCGCTTGCCCCGGCAGACAAGGCTTAAACAAACAGCAGAACCAGCGCGCAAGTCAGCGCGGTCAAACCGGCAATTGCAACCAGCAAGGGTCGGTCGGTCATGGCATGGGGCGGGGCGTCGCGGTAATGTTGCCACAGCAAATCCGGCTCTGGCGCGGGCGGCGTGTCGGACAGGCTGACAATCAGCATAATGCCGAGGCACAAAAGCGCGACCGGCAATGGCACAAATAAATAATGGATATCAATCACATTCAGCACATTATTGCAGATGGCGATAAATATGGCCGCCGCCAGCCCCAGAACCAGCGTGTAAAAGGCCGCGCGGGCGGTGGCGCGCGGCCAGAAAATACCGGTCAAATAGACCACCACAAAAGGCGTGACGGAATAAGACAACACGCCCTGCACATATTCAAACAACGAGCCGAAACTGCCTATATTGGGCGCCCAAAGCGCACTTATCAGTATTGTTGAAACAATGACAATCCGCGCCACATAAATAAGTGCGCGCGCCGATGTGTCCGGGCGCAGGCGGCGCACAAAATCCATAGTGAATATGGTCGAAGCGGCGTGCAGCGTGCTGTCCGTATTTGACATGAGCGCAGCGGCAAGCCCGGCCATAACCAGCCCCATCGCCCCAACCGGCAATAATTCGGTCATCAAAACCGGATATATCCGGTCAGGCTCGGTCATGCCGGGAAACAATATCGCGGCAAACACGCCGGGCAGCACGATAATGAACATGACCGGCAATTTCAGCAATCCGGCAAACAAGACGCCAAATTGCGCGTCGCGGGCGCTGCGCGCGCTCAATACCCATTGCACCATATTCTGATTGGTCAGCCAGAAATAGGCGCATAAAACCGGAATACCGGTCAACAGACCCGGCCATGGCACGGCACGGTCATCCATCGGTCGGAACAGGGACAATGCATTATCGGGCAAGTCGGCGCGCCAATCGGGCAAAGCACTGACCCGAAAAAAGGCAAAAACCGATATAACAACCGCACCGGCAATCACCACGCTGGATTGCAGCGTATCGGTGCGCGACACTGCGCGCATCCCGCCGGCAATGGAATAAATGCCGGTAAAACTGACCACCAGAAAAATCACCATGCTGGGCGATAAGGAAGGGATGATGGAGCTTATCAAAAGCCCGCCAACATAAAGCGCGCCGGCAAGATCGATAAAAATCAGCAGAAATACGAGGAATATGGAATAAATCACCATGCTGCGCTGGTCATAGCGGCGGGCGAGAAACTCTGCCACGGTGAAAATACGGCTGCCGCGCAGCACTTTGACCAGCACCAGCGCCATGAAAATCAGCGCAAATATGCCCACCCATTCATAATTGTAAATCGCCACGCCGGTCAGATAGGCAGCGCCGGTAATGCCAATCAGCGCCGAGGCGGAAAAATTAGTGGCAAACAGCGAAGCGCCAATGTGATACCAGCGCAAAGAGCGACCCGCCAAGAAATAATCTTCTGCCCTGTCATGGCGCCGCTTACCGGTCAGGCCAAGCAGCACAAAACCCGCGACAAGGCTTATCAGCACCAGATAATCCAGACCGGCCATAAATCCCTCCCGATTGAGCCGACATTTTCCTGCTTTGACTATAGTTTTTTTTGGTCGCGCGCCAAAGCGGATAAGAATGTGTCGGCAGAAACAAAATGGGTGATACCGCTGGGGAGAAAAGAAGCAGTACCACCCGAATGGATACGCGCAGGTATCATGGTCTAAATAGCATATTGTCCAACATTGTCAATTTTTTTATTGTCTTAAAGACAATTAAATTTCTAACCGTTATAACTTGAATTTGACAGATTTGCGGGGATTGCATACACCAAAAGACATAGCTCCGACGCGCAAGGGTCGGGCGCGAGGCGTCGGAGTGGTTGATTTCGGGTGAACGGCAAAGAGAGCAGGGGCAATATGTCTTCACAATCATGCCATGTGCAATATGTCGGCAAGAGCCGGACGCCGGTTCTGGTGATTGATGACTTCCACGAAGATTGTACTGAAATTGCCGATTACGCCGTCAATAAAGCTGATTTCACCAATGCCCCGGGTGATGCCTTTCCGGGCTACAAGGCGGCGCTGCCGCAAGATTTGACCTTGGACATGCTGCGCGCCGTGCTGCCCGATATTTACCGGCATTATGCCGTGCCGCGCGATTTACGCATCAATGTGATATCAGCCTTTTTCGGAATTGTGTCGAACCCCGCCGACACGCTGGATGCCACGCAAAGCCGACCGCATTATGACCACGCCCTGCCCTGTTCTTTTGCGGTTTTGCATTATGTCAATCCCGGACAATTTGGCGGCACCGGCTTTTTCCGGCATGTTCCTTCCGGTTTCGAACTGATTACCAGTGACAATCAAAAAGACTATCACCGTTCGGTTGATGGGTTTTTGTTAGAACATGGCCTGCCGCAAGGCTATGATATGACACAACAAGATCATTACACGCTGCTTGATGCGGTCGATTATGCACCCAACCGGCTACTAATTTACCCGTCCGGTCTGCTGCATTCCGGCCTGATAAACGTACCGGCTGATTTAAACCCTGACCCTTCGCAAGGGCGATTGACCAGCTCGATCTTCATCAATTTTTACGCACCGGACGCCGACGCACTTTGATTGGCGTATATTAATTGCTTGAACGACACGCTTCGCCCGTGCCGTCCGGGCATTGATAGACGCGCACATAATCGACCACCAGCGATTTCGGGAAATCCATTGAGAAGAAGCCGACATCATTGCTCTCTTCTGGCCACTTGCCACCAATCGCGAGATTCAAGATTATATGAAAGCGCTGGTCAAACGGCGAGTGATCTGTTTCTGCATTATCGGCATCTGTAAACCAGTCATCCTGAGACAAAGTTGAAAAATGCTTGCCGTCAACATACCAGCGCATTTGCGTCGGCTCCCATTCAATTGCATAGGTGTGAAAGCCTGTTACTGGAGCTGCCAGATGTGTTTCTTTGCCTTTATACGAGTTTTTTGGAGGTGCCTTGCCAAAGTGCAGCGTGCCATGAACCCGATCTTCGCGCCCATCCTCACATTCGGGGCAGCTCATACCAAGATTAATTGCTTCCATTATGTCAATTTCACCAGATAGTGGCCAACCTCCATAGACCCAGTCTGATGGCAGCATCCAGAAAGCTGGCCATGCTCCCTGACCTGTTGGCAGTTTTATTCTGGCTTCGAAGCGACCATACTTCCAATCACCCTTATATCTTGTAGTTATGCGACCAGACGAAAAAGGTCGCTTGGCTTTTTCAAAGCGCTTCTTGCCCTTAAGTTTCAAACCTTCTTGCCATATGCCTTCGGAGCTGGCTCGCCAGCTTTTAGGCCAAGCGTAGCCTCGTGTAGTTTTTTTCAGCGCGGTGATATTCAAAACCCCGTCTTTGACCGACACATTTTCCGTCTTGTCGGTATAGCATTGGCGCTCATTATTGCCGCCACCCCAGCAATCTTCTTCATAATTCCACTTGGTTGTATCCAAGCTGTCACCGTCAAATTCATCCGACCAGACAAGCTGCCAGCCAGTCTCACTCGGATCGGCCAGAGCCGGCACAGCAGCCTGCATAAAAAACGCCAAAATAGCGACGGCCATGCTCCGCCCAAGGATTTTGTTCGCCATCATAAGTTCCTAAATCACATCATTGGTTGGGCAGTATTGTTTAACATAGGTATCATGCGGCGGCAGCGATGAAACGGTCTTGGCCACGCGGCTGCGAATTTCACTGAGGAAATATTCCAATTCCTTGTCACTCATTTTATCGGCCAGCGGGTGATAGGCTTTCGGCACAATGCCTTGCCCCATCATCACCTGAATCCATGAGTTTTCGGCGAATAATTCTTCATTTTCGCGAAACACACGCCCCGTTTCACGGAACAATTCAATTTTATGCTGCAAGCTATCTGGTATCGGCATTTCGCGGCAATACGTCCAAAACGGCTCCGTGCGCTCATTAGCGACATAGTGCAAAATCAGGAAATCCCGGATGGTTTCCATGTCCCACTCGGCCTGTTTGTTGAACTGGTCAATATCGCGCTCCGAAATATCGCCATTTGGCATAAGTTGGATGAGCCGTAATATATTCCGCTGAATAAGGTGAATACTGGTCGATTCCAATGGCTCCATAAAGCCGCTGGACAGGCCGACTGCCACGCAATTTTTCACCCATTGCTTTTGACGCGCACCGGTTTGGAATTTGATGAAATTTGGGTCGGTGAGTTTTTCACCTTCCACCGTATCGCTGATTTTCTGCAATGCCTCATCTTGCGAAATATATTTGCTGCAATAAACAATCCCGTTGCCGGTGCGGTGTTGTAGCGGGATACGCCACTGCCAGCCAGCCTCATGGGCAATAGAGCGCGTGTAGGGTATGGGCGGGCCAACCGATTTGGTCTGAATGGCAATGGCGCTGTCGCAAGGCAGATAATGGCTCCAATCGTCATAATCTGTGCCAAGCGCCTGACCAATCAACAAAGCTCGAAAACCGGTGCAATCAATGAACAAATCGCCAGGCACCTCGCCGCCATCTTCCATGGTGATTGAGGCGATATTGCCGGTTTCGGGATCAAGATGAACCTCACCAATTTTGCCCTCGCGGCGCACCGCCCCATTGGCTTCCGACAATTCGCGCAGGAACCGAGCATATTGGGCGGAATCCAAATGGAAGGCATAATTCAGACTATTATCCGGCAAATGGGCAAATTTATTCTGCTCAGCAGCCACAAGTTCCAAGCAATAGTCGCCATAAGGCTGGTTATGGCCGCGAGCCAAACCGCTCATCCAGAAATGGTTAAAGGTACATGTCCAATGGTCTTTGCCAGTGCTACCAAAGGAATGAAAATAAGCATGATCTTTCTTGGTCCAATTCTCGAAATTAATGCCGAGTTTGAACGTGCCTTTGGTCTGTTTCATAAAGTCAATTTCGGTGATGCCGATAATATCATTGTAACGTTGCAAAGGCGGAATCGTTGCCTCGCCCACACCAATTGTTCCGATTTGTTCCGATTCAATCAGCGTCAAATCAATCGTCTCACCAAAGGTTTTCGACAAGGCAGCAGCCGCCATCCAGCCCGCAGTGCCACCGCCGGCAATAACCACTTTTTTTCTGGCTTTCATCTCTTCAGTCATTTTCCTCACCTATTCAAACAGCGTAACACAAACAGTCTCATTTTTTCTGCAGTGTCGGGTGTCAATTCGCCAAGCACACCGCGACCAATTGGCGGAATATGTTCAACCGCATTTTCTGCATCGTTAAATACATAATGGTCGAGTAAATCCCGCCATATTTCCTTTTCATCCGGTGGCAGGTCGCGCCAGGCAAATATTGCATTGACCAGCGCCGCATCCGGGTCACCCAAAAGCCGATTATCCCGCCACCAAAAGTTCACCATGACGTTAAAGTCATCTAAACTTTCAACATTGTGCCACCACATGGACGGAATATGAAGCACATCGCCGGGTGCCAAATCGACGCATACCGCATGTGTCTGCGCCTCAGCGAAATTCGGATGGCGGTCAAAATCAGGGTTTTTCAAATCCACCAATGTCACTGCCCTACCGGCCGGTGTATTGTCGAGCGGTCCAATATAGAGATTGGCCGTCTGGTTTGGTGGGAACAAGGTAATGCGGCGCGTGCCATAGACATTGCAAACCATATTGTCAGCATAGTCATTATGGGCCGGTGTGTTGGAGCGCAACCCCATCCACAAACCTTTCCGGCAATCGCGCCCGCCCATAGCCAGCGCCAGATTATCAGCCAGCCCATCAAAGTATTTTGATATGTCTATCGAACCGCAATATATCATCGGCTGGGCATCGGCTTTTTCAAACTCTTCAATCGCCGCACATATTTCGTCAAATGGCAGTGACTGTTCGACAAAATTAACCTGCATATTTTCAAGATAACCCGGCTTGCCGTTATTTTCTGGCGGGCCAAACCAGACCGAAAAACGCCGCGCCAACGCGTGCTCTTGCAGATAAGCGCGCAAAGCGGCGCCCGAGTGGCGGCCCTTTTCAACGATTGGCCAGTCATCAACCAGACCCCGCACAATGAAGGGTTCATTTTGTTGTAAAAGGGCGGCAAAGGGGTCTGGGCCTTGGAGAGCCGATTTGGCTATCTCAGTGATTGCCGTCGCGCCACCCATTTTAACCCCTTACATGCGTTGGTTTTTTAATTCAATCAGGTCAGAAATCGACGCAAGGGACGCCAATATCATGTGAATTGGCATCATATAGCCTTTTTCTACCATTTCCTTGAGCGCCGCCTCTTCCAGCTCAGCAATTTTCTTTTCGTTTATGGTGTGGAAGCCAAGCAAGCGATTGCGCGAGCCGTCTTTCAATTCTACTTCCAATGCGAAAGATTCAAGCAAATCATATTTTTGCAGCCATTCCGACATGGCGCGTGCCGCCCTGTCACCCTGATGCAGGGTTTCAAGGCCACCAACAATCCCCTGCATAAAGGGTGTTTCATTACCGAAATCGTCAAAAATACGCACGCCCTCATTGGCATTTTTCGCAATGCGCGGGCTATCCTCATCGATAAACACACGCCCCTCATCGGAATTTTCATCCGCCCGGCCTATCACAAAGGGTTGCACCGCCATGATCAGGGGAATATAGCGGCACTGCCAATGGCCATCGGCGATAAACAGGTTTTCATTCGGCTCAAGGCCAAGCATTGCCATTGGCAAAAACACATCTTGGTCGGGCAATTGCCGGAAAAATATCGGATAGTGATGCTGCACATCACGGAATTCATGGGGCACTACCATGCAATAAGAAACAATATCGCCCATTTCTTCAGACCGCCCAGTCTGGATTTTAAGTTCTTTATGATCCTCTTTTGACAGTAAAACCGGCGCCATAATTTCCTCAAAGAATTAAGTTAGAAATTTCTTTTATCAGAAGTGGCCCCTTTCTTACAGGAGCCATTTAAAATTAAGAACGGCGCCAGAATAACAAATACTCTGGCGCCGCCCAAATTATTCATGGTTGGTTCGCAATGAACCTACAGCCTAATAGCTATAACGAACACCCATATAGTAGCGAGCGTGACCCGGAGCCGCATAATTTACATATGTCGAGTCCCGATGTGTTACGCGCTTGCTCTCTTCGGTCAGATTGATGGCGTCAAAGAAGACGTTCAAATTATCTGACACATCATAAGAGAGGTGCATGTCAAGCTGGTCATATTCCTCAGTGATGGAAACGCTTCCGCCACCGTAACCGGAAGCAAACTCATCGCGCCAGTTATAAGCAACACGCGCCTGGAATCCTCCAGCTTCATAATAACCAATAAGGTTGGCACTATCAGAGAGACCTACCAGAACAAATTGCGGCACTGTGAATACCTGCAGAGGATCAAATTCGGCATCACCGTCAACTACTGTGTAGTTGGTAATAAAGCCGAAGCCCGACAGGTCAACACCAAAGAAATCATCGCCAAATTCATGCTGCCAGGCAAATTCAATACCATCAATGGTCTGAACTTGATCTTCCTGGTTGCTCGGCGATGTAATGCGCCACTGGATATCCGGGTCATTTGCAACGTCACCAAAGATCGCTACCGCATTGCCGGAAGTATCGACCAATGCATTATCAGCACGATTGGTTTCTAGCCAAGCACGGATGGCACCTGAGTCATTGGCGTCGCCACCGGCAGCCGTAATAGCCGCTTTGGCCTCATCAACGAGCACGCCCTGTCCCGGATGAGGAACAGTGAAGTTGAAGAAGTCTGTGGTTGGCCGCAATGTTGCATTTGACGAAGCCCAATTCGACACGTCTTTGGTGTAGTAACCAACAGAGACGTAGCTCACATCGTCATAATACCACTCGGCAGACACATCGAGGTTTTCCGATTCGTAAGGCAGCAGATTCGGGTTACCCGAACTACCTGAACCCTCATTTACGCGGAACAAAGTTGCCAGAGCAACACCGCCCTGCATGTCAGCCCATGACGGACGCGCAATGGTTTCACTATAGGAAGCACGCAATTTCACGTCGTCCATCACATCAATGTCAAAATCGAGTGAAGGCAGTGTGTAATCATACTCACCATTAAGTGTGGAGAAGGCGGTTCCATCCGCTGTCCAATAAAACTCATTGGCCGCTACCCAACGCGCAGTTGACGGATCAGGTTGGGGAACAATAGCACTTGATTCAATCTCAGTGGTCTCATTCCGTACACCCAATACAACGCTCGCAGGCATATCCATCAATTCAAACTCTTTGCTGAATTGCAGATAGACAGAGGTCGTCTTCTCATTGATTTTCCGGTCAGTGTCGAGAACATCCGGCACACAAGTAAGGTCGGCGCCGCAGTTCAGAATAGCCGGGTCATTAATGATGAAGTTAGCTGCTTGCTCAAAGTTTACACGACTAAAGCCAACTGGAATTTGGTCAGCACCGCTCAGGCCCTTAAACTTGTCACGCAGTGTTTCCGGCGTGAACAGATTGTCAGGCGTTTGAGCAGGAGTGGTCAGACCGCCCCAAGCGTCGTTTTGACTAAAGCCATAGGCAGAGCGCACATCCTGTTCGATTGTTGACACACCAAAGTCAATGCTATCAATGAAGTCAGTAAAGTCTGCTTCATAAGAGCCATTAACCTGCATTTGCGTGGCATCATTTGTAAACAATGCATAGCGGAACGAATTACCAGTGAACTGGCGCAGTGACGGGTCGGTTACATCAAGTTGACCAGCTCCGCGCGGGTCAGTTGCAAAACTCATTACCGGGATATAATTTTCAAAGTTTATACCCTGGTTCAGGATTGCAATAGCCGCAGTTCCGATCACATTGTTTGAACCATACGGGCTGTTCGGTGTCGATTCCGCACTAGAGTCGTGGAAATCAAACTCCAAAGACAGTTTGTCGCTCGGATCCCAGGCGAGATTCAAACCAACGCTGGTATTCTCATTCTGGTTGGCCGTCAAAGACGCGCCCATGGACAAGTCTGTCGGGTTTTCCGCACCTGCCCAGTTTTCTACATAAGACACGATTGGGCGCGGATTGCCTTCCGATGCCCAAACACTGGTCGGGCCGTTATGGTCGAACCAAATGCTGACATCATTGCCGCGCGCGGTGATTTCATATTTGGAATATGTGTAATCAACCGTAGCACGCAATGTGTCGGTGACATCATATTGAACCGTCAACTGACCATTTGTGCGGTCAAGAGAGTAATCAACCAGATTGTAACCCATGTTCTGCGGCACACGGTAGATTGTATCACCGGACGGAGCATTAGTTGACCAATCAGCAGAGCGACCCCAGCTATTGTGGATACTGCCCCATGCGTCTCCATAGTTTTCGTTATATGCTTCACGCCAGCCAACAGTAGCCTGATAATCGCTGCTGTCACGCTTCTGAGTGCTCAAAGATAGTGCGACACCAAGTTTGTCATCCCAAGTGTTGCTAATGAGAGCTGAAAACTCCTGCTCCACCCCTGCACCGGCCAATGTAGGCAGGAAGTCGGCATTATTGTTACGAGATGTATCGGAAACCAATTTTGCAGAGGCCGTAGCCTTAAAGCCAGGAGCATCAAGCGGCTTGGTGGTTTTGATGTTAATCGTTGAACCAATGCCACCAGTCGGAATGTCAGCTCTACCTGTCTTGTAGATTTCTACACCTGCGATAGCTTCTGAAGCCAAATTCGCAAAATCGAAAGAGCGGGTTGACGGAGCACTAGCGCCATCACCGAGAGTCGATGTTGGCATAAAGCGACCGTTCAGCGTGACCAAATTGTATTCCGGGCCCCAACCACGAACGGTTACGCGCGAGCCTTCGCCACGTTCCCGGTCAATGGACACACCTGATACACGCTGCAAGGATTCCGCCAGATTGGAATCAGGGAACTTGCCCATTTCTTCAGATGAAATGGCATCAACAACACCCTTTGCATTACGTTTAATATCAAGAGAGCGCTCCAGACTGCCCCGAATACCTTTAACGACGACTTCATCGACACCGTTTGAGGCTTCCTGGGCCAATGAGGCACCCGTTGTTAGTACGATTGCTGCGGCAGAAGCGCCCGTCAGCAGTGCACCCTTCATGGTGCGGTTAGAAGAAACGAATTTCATAAGACTCCCTCCTCGAAATTTCCCTCTCTCCAGACAGAATAGCTGGATTGCGAAGAAAAAAGCGCAATTGTCCATCATTGTCAATAAAACTTTTCACTGAAGGACAATAATATTGTCACAATAATTTTGCAGTATAAGTACTGAGACAAAAATGTCACACATTGATAGGGCAATAAAACCCTTTTCAAGCAAGACAATGCCACAGAATCAAAAGTCCACTTCCGCCGATTAGGCAATGGTCAAGTGCGCACCGGCTGGAGCAAAGCACACAGATGGGTAAAGGTTTACTAAACGGCTATTGACCGGCCATAGCGGATGGTACTCCCCCAGAAATTGGCGCATCCGCGGTTGATTGGCGCACATGTAACTTATGGGGTAAAATGCGGATAATGGGGTCAAATTGGTCAATTTCTGGATATTTGCCAAGCTGGTTGACCGCCTCGGCCGCTATATCCTCAAATGGCTGCGAAACAGTTGTCAATTGCGGCCAAATCACTTTCGAAATATAGGAATCATCGAACCCCACAATGGACAAATCTTCCGGCACACGATAGCCCATGCGATTGGCAATCATCAGCGCGGCTGCGGCCATCTCATCATTCGCACAAAAAATGGCGGTTGGCCGCTGATCTTCTGGCAGGGACAACAATTCTTCGGCGCAGCGCAGCGCCAGCTTGAAACTGAATTGCCCCTCGCGCGTTAAATCTTGTGGATTATAATTTAGTTTCGCCCGCAAAATGGCATCTTCAAAACCTTGGTAGCGCAATAGAGTAGCGACATGCCCCATATCACCGGAAATATGGGCAATTCGCTTATGACCCAAATTAATCAGCAAATTGGTCACTTCAGTTGCCGCCTGCTTTTCATCTATCAGCACAGAAACCGTTGACGACACGGTCCTAGAAGGGGAAATAAGAACAAAATTAACACCGTTAGCGCGCAATAGGTCATGTAATTCAGTGGAGTCGCAAAGCGGCGGCACTAGAACCATGTTTTTTATCTTCGTGCGGGTCAGAAAAGAATCAACTTGGCTCGCCCAGTCACTGCTGGTTTCGTCAAATAATTCAACCACCAAATAGCGCCTCGCATTGGAACAGGCGCTCAAAAAGGCATGATTAAGGCTGGCCTGATAGCCGCTACTCGGATCGCCATACAGCATACCGATACTTAATGAATCACCAAGCCGCATTTGCCGGGCAATGGAACTTGGCGAATAATCAAGCTCATCAATCGCCGCCTGCACCTTGCTCCGCGTGCGCTGGCTGATATGTTTATAATTGTTTAAAACTCGCGAAACGGTTTTGATGGATACGCCTGCCTTAGCAGCAACATCGTGAATCGTGCTCATATGCTATTCTCACTTTCCCCTACGCTGCTGCATTTAATCAGCTAAAGCTAGATTATTGGCAACGTTACCCCCTAATTCGACAAAACTATAAACTCATAGACTCACTCAAGCCAATAAATTAATTGACACCGCAAATGCCAAAAGGCTAATACGCAACGGGCATAGAGCTCTCACCTGTTTTGTCTTCAAAATGTCCCATAATATGTTGACATTGTCCAGTAAAGACAATAACTCATTAACTTCGTCATTGGGAGGTCAAAATGATGTTAATTAAAAAGCGTCCAATAGACGCGCTCACTAACCAGAGATATAGCAAGAAAAAATTTTTTCCCAGCCAAGCTATTTGCAAATTCATTTTTCTTGCCGGCGCTCTTGCATTAGCAGCGTGTGAGCCTGCGCAGCAAAGCCAGTTTGACGAAAAAGCCAAGGCAATATTGGCCAAAATGACTTTGGAAGAAAAAATTGGCCAAGTGCTGCAGGGCGATATTTCGGCAACATCACCGGAAGATGTCCGCAAATATAATCTCGGCTCAGTGCTGAATGGCGGCAATTCTGCGCCAAAAGGTGGCAAAACCGCCGACTGGCAAGAATGGGTCGATTTGGCTGATGCTTATTGGCAGGCCTCAACCGATGCCTCTGATGGCGGTGTGGCGATTCCCTATATTTGGGGAACCGACGCGGTGCATGGCCATAATAATCTGCAAACAGCGACGATTTTCCCGCATAATATCGGTCTTGGCGCGGCCAATGATGCCGATTTGGTGCGCCGCATTGGGGAAGTCACAGCGCGCGAAGTGCGCGGCACCGGTCTTGACTGGACTTTCGCGCCGACATTGGCCGTGGTGCAGGATGATCGCTGGGGCCGCAGCTATGAAGGCTATTCCGAAGACCCTAAAATTGTCTCGCGGCTGGGCGCGGCCATGCTGGTTGGCCTGCAAGGCGCGCCGAACAGCGATGCGTTTCTTGATGAATATCACGTTATTGCCACTGCCAAACATTTTGTTGGTGATGGCGGCACGCAATATGGCATTGACAAGGGCGATTTGATTGGCACGCCGGCAACTGTCCGCGCCACCCATGCCTATCCCTATGAAGCGGCAATAGGCAATGATGCGCAAACCGTCATGTCTTCTTTCTCTAGCGTCAATGGCGTGAAAATGCATGGCGCGAAGGATTTGCTGACCGGCCTGCTGCGCGATGAGATGAAATTTGACGGTTTTGTGATTGGCGACTGGAACGGCCATGCCGAAATCCCCGGCTGCACCTCAACCGATTGCCCTGATGCCTTGCTGGCCGGTGTGGATATGTATATGGCACCTGATAGCTGGAAAGGGCTGTATGAGACATTGCTGGCACAAGCCAAATCCGGCGAACTGCCAATGGCGCGCCTTGACGAAGCCGTGTTGCGTATTCTGGAAGTCAAATTGCGCGCCGGTGTGTTTGATGCCGGCCTGCCCTCCCAGCGCGTCGGCACAGATGAGACCGCGCTCGGCACTGAAGCCAACCGCGCCGTCGCCCGCGAAGCAGTGCGCAAATCGCTGGTATTGTTGAAAAATAATGATGCCACATTGCCGGTCAATCCGACCAAGCGGATTTTGGTGGTGGGCGATGCGGCCAATTCCATGCAGCAACAAACCGGCGGCTGGACATTATCATGGCAGGGCAATGACAATGCCAATGAAGAGTTCAAAACCGGCGAAACCATTTATCAGGGGCTGGCAACCGCCATTACCCAAGCCGGTGGCCAAATTGATTTTTCTGCCGATGGCAGTTTTGACCAAAAGCCGGATATGGCGATTTTTGTGTTTGGCGAACAACCCTATGCCGAATTTGTTGGTGACCGCCAAGACACAGTCTATGAATTTGAAGATGGCGCGCATTTGGCGGTGATTAACAAGCTGAAAGCGCAAGATATTCCTGTCGTGTCGGTTTTCATCACCGGTCGTCCGCTTTGGGTCAATCCACATATTAATGCGTCAGACGCTTTTGTCGTGGCCTGGTTGCCCGGCACGGAAGCAGGCGGCGTGGCTGATGTGCTTGTCGCTGACAAACAGGGCAAGGCGCGCCATGACTTTGCCGGTCGCCTGTCCTTTTCTTGGCCCGGCGACGGCACAGGCATGCCGATAAATGGCGCTGAGGCGACCGGCGCACAATTCGCGCTGGGCTATGGCCTGAACTATAGGCAAGCCACACAAACGGCTGCTTTTTCAGAAAATCCCGGCATTGAGAAAGCCTCTGACGCCTTTACCGGACAGATTGTGGCACGCGGGGCGGCATCAGCACCGCTTAGTGTATTCCTTGGCGACCAGACCAATGCCAATTCACCGGCTCCGGCCTTTAACACGGCCAGCCTTGGCGGCAGCATTACCTCATCCGGCGTTGACTATCGCGCGCAGGAAGATGCGCGGCGTCTGAGCTGGGCCGGTGACAATGAAGCCACCCTATCCGTGCGCGCACCGCGCCCTGTCGATTTTGCCCGTATCGGCGCGACCGCCGAGCTGGCGCTTAAGCTGACCTTACGGGTTGATGCGGCAGGCAATGGCCCGATATTTGCCGGCATGGCTTGTGGTGATAATTGCGGCGCACGGGTTGATATGACCAAGCTGTTGGGTGAAGGCGCGATTGGCGAATGGCGCGAAGCGGCAATTCCGCTTTCCTGCTTCACCAAAGCCGGTCTGGATGCCAGCAATGTCACTGTGCCGCTGGCCATGGAGACGGCCGCTCAATGGCAAATATCCGTGCATGATGCACGGCTCGGCACAGCCAAAGGCGTGCGCTGCCCATAAGCCACAGCCTAAAACATATTGGCCCCAAGCAGAGAACAAAAGCCCGGCGCAAGCGCCGGGCTTTTAATTTGCATGAAAATGCAAGGCTGGCTAATTGCCGCGACAGGCAGTCGCCGTATCCGTATCACCCTCGCATTCATAGACGCGAACATAATCAACCAACATTTGCTTGGGGAAACCGGTCGGATCAATGCCACGCTCATTGGCACCGGTAGGCCAATCACCACCTATCGCCAAATTCAAAATCAGGTGAAACCGCTCATCAAATGGCGCATAGGCATTGCCCGGTGCCGCATCGGAGCGCCATTGTGTGTTTGAACGGCGCACATATTCCTCGCCGTCAATCAGCCAACGCATTTCGTCGCGATACCATTCCAGTGTGTAAGTATGGAAGGCATTAATATCATCCAAATGAGTTGAGCCGCCCGTGCGCCTTTGACGCGGCCATTCACCGCCAAAATGAATCGTGCCATGCGCGCGGTCTTCAATGCCATTGTCACAGCTGCCGCAACCGCTAGCGCCGAGATTGACCGTTTCCACAATATCAATCTCGCCGGATGCAGCCCAACCGCCATAGGCTTGCGCAGTCGGCAACATCCAGATAGCGGGCCACGTGCCTTGCCCGGTCGGCATTTTGGCGCGAATTTCAAACTTACCATAAGTCCAGTCACCCTTGCCTGATGATTGCACGCGACCCGAGGTGTAGGATCGACCCTGCCCCAGACCGGTTTCCGGCCGTGCTGTCAGAACCAGATTGCCGTCAACAATAGATATATTATCGGCGCTGTCCGAATAGCATTGTGCTTCATTGTTGCCGCCGCCAAAGCATTGGTCACGGCCCCAACTATCCGTGGTATTCCATTTCGCCAAATCAAGGCTGTCGCCGTCAAATTCGTCGAACCACAACAGGCTCCAATTGCTGGTCGGATTATCACCGCCTCCATTATCGCTGCCGCCATTATTGCTGCCGCCATTATCGCTGCCGCCATTATTGCTGCCGCCATTATCGCTGCCGCCATTATCGCTGCCGCCATTATTGCTGCCGCCATTATCGCTGCTGTTATCGCTCGGTGGGGATGGTTGCGGAGTCGAACTGCCGCCTCCGCCGCCCCCGAGGGCAAGGGCAACCAGCGCCAGCGTGCCGGCGGTTTTGACCATCGTGCCACCGCCAGATTCAGCCACACCATAGCTGGGATAACCCGTCCAATGCCGCCAATCGCTATAATCGCGATTTTGGCCGGCGCGCCAGCCCGACAGGGTGAATGTCAGCCCAACAAAAACATCATCGCGGCCAATATCATCATAATATGTTGTGCCAAACTTCAGATTTAGCCCGAATGGCAAATCAGCCGACAGACTGCGTGCATGGCCATTTTGCGCGCCACCATCGGCAAACCGGCTGTGCCGGGTGAAGCTGCGATGGTGGTAAGTCACGCCGGGCAGCAAAGGCAGCGGCATGGCAATTTCCAGCGCCCCGCCGCGCTCGTCAAAATAAAGCTCTTGTAAATTGGAGGTCGGCAAAGCGGTAAAAAGCGGGGCTAAGCGCTCCGCCTTTTCCGACAACACCGAATGAGGCCCAGCCAGTGCCGGGCTTGTGACGAGGGCGAGCGTCGTCGCCCCCGTCAATAAAGCAGATGTTTTCATCCGGGTCGTCCGTTACCAGAAGACCACATAAATCAGCGTCAGCAGGACGGCCACGCTAATCGCCAGCCGGTTGAATACAGGCGCGCTGTCAAAGCTGATGCCTTGCGTATCGACCACTTGCGACGCGGCCGGCGGCGCGGTGCGGGTTGAAACCACAAAACCCACCACCAGACAAGCGAGGAAAACAATCCAAATCCGGATGACAAAAGCCATATCCGGCGCACCGATTTTCATGGCGATATTAGCCAGCACGGAGACAATCAGCATTGCAAAGGCACCGGCCGCATTGCAACGCTGCCAGAACATGCCAAGCAAAAACACCGAAACAATACCCGGCGCGATAAAGCCGGTATACTCTTGAATAGTCTGAAACGCGCTTTCCATGCCACCGAGAAAGGGGCGCGCCAGAATAACCGCAATGACAATAGCAGCGACAGCAGTTGCCCGTCCTACCATCACATAATGGCTCTCTGTGCGGTCTTTCGCCAGATAGTCACGATAAATATCCATGGTGAAAATGGTGGATATGGAGTTCATCATTGACGCCAAAGATGACACAATAGCGGCAATCAGTGCGGCAAAAACCAGCCCGCGCAAGCCTTCCGGCACCAGCGTCATCAGCACGCCATAAGTGGTGTCAGGACTGGCCTGCAAGGCCGCCATATCAAGCTTGCCATTTTGCGCCAACCACAAAGCGGCAATGCCCGGCAGCACCACAATCACCGGTATCAGCAATTTCAAAAAGGCGGCAAAAGCTAAACCTTTTTGCGCCTCGGCCAGACTTTCCGCGCCCAGCGCCCGCTGGATGATATATTGATTGAAACCCCAATAGGAGAAATGCAGCACCCATAAACCGCCAAGCAATGTCCAAATGCCAGGCAGATTATTATAGCTGGGGTGGTCATCGGCCAGAATCATTTTGAAATGGCCGGGAATCTCGCCCATCAGCACGCCAAGGCCACCAAACACGCCACTGCCCTGCCCGACCAGCGCCAGCACAATGCCGGTAATGGCAAAACCACCGGCGACCAACACCACGACTTGAATAATATCGGTCAGCGCAACCGCTTTCAGACCGCCATAAAAGGAATAAAGAACGGCGAACAAAGCCAGCCCCATCATGGCATACATCACACTCCAACCGGTCAGCGCATTGAGCGCCAAACCGCCCAGCCACAAAACAGCCGTCAGATTAACGGCGGTGTAAAGCACCACCCAGAAAACTGCCAAAATCGACTTGATTTGCGGGCCAAAGCGCAATTCGAGGAATTGCGGCATAGTGTAAATCTTCTTCTCCAGAAAAATCGGCAGGAAATATTTGGCGACAATAATCAGCACAATAGCGGCTTGCCATTCATAGGCGGCGATTGCCAGACCAACCACAAAACCCTGTCCCGATTGGCCGATAATCTGCTCGGCCGAGATATTGGCGGCAATCAGCGACGCGCCAATCGCCCACCAAGGCAGACTTTTGCCAGCCAGAAAATAATCCTCGCTGTTGATTTCATGACCGGGCGTGGCGCGCGACACATAAAGCGCAACCGCCAGCAAAGTCAGCGCATAAAGCGCGATAATGGTTAAATCGATTGATGTCAGCATGACGCCGCCCCCCTTTAATTTCCCTCAAGGCATCCCTCGGCGCAAATGCCGATACGGAACACCGCAAATGCCGGACTTCCGGCAAACTGTCCTTTTTTTTAACCAGAGCTGACAACGATGTCAATTTGTTATCATTTTTAACGAAAAACGCCACTTTTGATGTCGTTTTGACAAGTTTACCGGCATTTTTCGGGCGATTGTCAGCTTGTCCGGCGCGATTTCATCGCTGCGACCAGCGTGCCATCATCGAGATAATCCAATTCGCCGCCAACCGGCACGCCATGTGCCAGACGCGAAATGGTCAAGCCGCGCCCGTCCAGCATATCAGTGATATAATGCGCCGTTGTCTGCCCTTCGACCGTGGCATTGGTCGCCAAAATCACTTCTTGCACATCGCCTGCCGCAACCCTTGTTTGCAAGCCAGCCATATTCAGCTCCTCCGGCCCGACGCCATCCAGCGCCGACAGCGTGCCGCCCAGCACATGATAGCGCCCGCGCAAGGCTTGGGCGCGCTCCAAAGCCCATAAATCGCCAACATCTTCAACCACGCAAATTACGCTTGAATCGCGGCGCGGGTCGGCGCAAATCGCACAAGGGTCAATCGTGTCGATATTGCCGCAAATCTGACAGGTTTTTATCGCGTCACGCGCCGCCAGCAGCGCATCGGTCAACGGGTTGAGCAGCGTCTCGCGCCGCCGCATGAGTTGTAGCACGGCACGGCGCGCCGAGCGCGGCCCCAGCCCCGGCAGGCGGGCGAGATATTTGACCAATTCCTCAATTTCCTGCCCTGCCATGCCGCCTATGCGTCCGTTTCCGGCGCATTATTATCCGTGTCAGAATCGCCCTCGCCGATATCCGCACCCATCTCACCATCGGCATTGGCCTGCATGTCAAAATCAGTAATAGAGACAATTTCGGCACCGGGAAACGCCGCCAAGGCGGATTGCACATGCGGGTCGGCCAAGGCCGATTGCTGCCTTTGGTCAGCGACCGCTTGACGTGTGCTTTCAATTGTCGCCGCCCCTGCCGCTTGCGACAGCGACACCACCCAATGCTGCCCCGTCCAATCGCGCAATTTGCGGGTCAGTTCTTGCGCCAGCCCGTCATAAGCGCCATTCAGGCGGATTTCGAGCCGCCCCTGCCGGTCGCCGCGCGCCGCTTCAAAATTGACCAGATGCACGCCGCTTTCCAGCGCATGTTTTAACGAAATATCGCGCTTTTCGGCGGCCAGCGCGACAATATCGGCAAAATTGTTGAGCTGCGGCACAAAGGCTTGCTTGGGAAGATTATCCGGCGCTGCTGCCGGAACGGCCTGTGCGACCGGCTC
>JAYPAN010000016.1:0-40625 GCA_038123715.1 Rhodobiaceae bacterium
GCGCCGTGTCTATGGCGCAATGCAAATGCGCCTCAAACCCGTCATAGCTTAATGTCGCTTGCGCTTCGGCATCCACCCCGTCCGGGGTCAGCCGCGCCGCACCCGACAGCGCATTCGGCTCGCCGAGAAAATAGCGCGCCGCGGTTAGCGGATAAATGCCGATATCCAATATGCCGCCACCGGCCAATTGCGGGTCATAAAGCCTGTGCGTCGGCATATAGGGAAAAGCAAAACCAAAGGCGGAAGCAAAGCCGGTGACATTGCCGATAATTCCCGAATCAAGCAGTGATTTCGCCAAATGCATGCGCGGATGCATGAGATACATCAGCGCCTCGACCAGCAAAACGCCCTGCCGGTCAGCCGCGCCGTAAAGGCTCAAAACCTCGCCCTGATTCAGCCCCAAGGGCTTTTCGCACAAAACCGGCTTACCGGCGGCCAGCACGCTATGGGCATTGGCGCTGTGGGCATTATGCGGCGTCGCGATATAGACAGCGTCAATATCGTCGCGCGCCAAAAGCGCGGCCAAGTCATCCGATGGTGTGCCGCCATGCTTAGCGCAGAAATCAGCCGCTTTTTGCCTATCGCGGGCGGCCACACCGGCCAGCACACCATGGCGCGACTGCGTTAAATCCCCGGCAAATGTGGCGGCAATACTGCCGGTCGCCCAAATGCCCCAGCGAAATTGTTGATTGGTCATGAAATCCCTGATGCAAAAAATACAAGCTACCAGCAGGCTAGCATTATTCCGCTGCCATGCAATCTCTGATAAAATAAGGCAAGTAGCAGTTGCGGAGCGCGTTATGGACAAGACCGGCGGTATTTTTCTGGCAGTGGTGGTGAGCCTTGTTTTCGCCACCGCAATCTGGCAGGCCATTCCGCAAATGCGCGAGAATATGCGCCAGCCCGAAATCATCATCATGCAGGTCGAACTGGTCAATCTGTGCCGGATGGATGAAAATGTGTTCATTGTCAAAGAGCCGGAAACCGGCATGACCGCCCATTTCAGCAATGGTCTGGCGCGGATGCAGCTTGCCACTGACAAGCAGGTGCGCCTGGCGATAAACCCGAAATATAAAGACTTCCGCTATGATGGCGAATTGGTGGCGGTCGCCCCGAATATCAAGCTGGTGGCCGATTGCTCATCCTCGCCGCGACAGCGCGATATTTTCTCCAGCATGCGCGAGCAATTTAATCCGGACAAGCTTGACTGACGGCGCGGCGCAGGCCAAACAAAGCGTGTTTTGTTGCGTTGAGGGAGAGAGATAATGGGCAAGCCAGGCGTCACAGTCAGCAGTTTTCGTCACCGGCTTGGCGGTCATTTGGGCAGGCTTTTCGTGCTGTCCGCATTGGTCTGGCTGATGGCTGGCACCGCCCATGCCACGGTTATTGTGCGCCAGCTTGACCCGACACCGGAAGGCTGGAGCATCGGTCTGGAAGGCAGTTATGACGACCAAAGCGGCAGCACGGAAAAACGCGATTACAGCGCCGCCTTTAATGTGCTGCGTAAGACTGGCGTCCATGAGCTGCGCGCCTTTGGCAGCCTTGCCTATGGGCGGGTCAATAGTGTTGAAAATGAAAATCAGGGTCTTGTCCATATCCGCTATGTGCGGGCGCTGACCGGCAGCCCATTGCGGGTTGAGACCTTTATCCAGACCGAGCAGGATGATTTCGCCAATATGGCCGAGCGCAGCCTGTTGGGCGGCGTAGTCAGCCGGTTTTTCAACAGCGATGACGGTGAGCGCCGCGTGCTGGCCATGGTCGGACTGATGCGCGAAAGCGAAGAGCATTTGACCAATAACGCGCTTGACCGCGAAGTCACCCGCATCACCTCTTCGCTACAAATGAGCTGGCTTTTGCCGCGCGACAATAAGCTTTATTTCATTTCCTATTTGCAGCCCAATATCGACACGCCGGAAAATGATATGCGGGTGACGGCGGAATTGTCGCTGGCCATTCCGTTGAGCGACCGGCTGAGCCTGCGCGCGGGCTATTATTACCGCTATAATGACATGCCGTTTGACGATATCCCGCGCGAGAAAAAACGGCTGTCCACCGGCTTTGCCTACGCATTCTGACGCCGCTTTCTTCAAAACCCCGTCATATCGCCCTAGCTCACGGCTTGACAGCATCGGGCTAATCAACGAGGCTGAATGCCAAGAGGAAAGCCCGCAACCGGGCATGGGAGCGCGACATGAGCATATCTGAACAGCAAAAGCCCTTAAATACAGGGTTTGACGGCAAAACCGACCCGAACAGCTTTCTGGCCGATATTGACCTGACTGGCAAAACCGCTTTGGTCACTGGCGGCTATTCGGGCATTGGGCTTGAAACCGTGCGCGCTTTAGCCAATGCCGGCGCGCAAGTCTATGTGCCGGCACGCGACCGCGCCCGCGCCATTGAGGCGTTGGGGGGCATCATCCCGCCCGACCATATTGGCGATATGGATTTGGCCGATATCGGCCATGTCCGCCGCGTTGCCGAGGCTTTTGGCGACAATCATACACAGCTTGATATTTTGATTGCCAATGCCGGTGTCATGGCCTGCCCCGAACAGCGCACGCAAACCGGTTGGGAATGGCAAATCGGGGTTAATCATTTCGGCCATTTTGCTCTGCTGCAGGGGCTTTTGCCGCTTTTGCGCCGCGCCGGTGAAAGCGGGCAGGCGCGTGTGGTGACATTGTCATCCATTGGCCACCGGCTTGGCGGCATTGATTTTGACGATATGCATTACACCCAAAAACCTTATGAAAAATGGTCGGCCTATGGTCAGTCCAAAACCGCCAAATCACTGCTCGCCGTGCATTTGGATGCGTTGGAACAGGGCAATGGCATCCGCGCCTTTGCCGTTCATCCGGGCGGGATTTTCACCCCGCTGCAACGCCATTTGGCAAATGAGGAAATGGTGGTGTTGGGCTGGACAAATGAAGATGGCACACCATCAGAACGCGCGGCCAGTTTCTTCAAAACGCCTTTGCAGGGCGCTGGCACAAGCCTGTGGTGCGCCACGGCCGGCGCGCTTGACGGCATGGGCGGGGTTTATTGCGAGGATTGCGACATCGCCGCATTGGTGGCAGATGATGATGCCAGCCCGGCCGGTGTGCGGGGCTGGGCGGTTGACCGGAACCTTGCCGAAAGATTGTGGCAGGTCACGGAAAAAACGCTGGCCGCGCATTAACGTTTTTTTGTTCCTGCCGCGCGAAGATAAACCCGCTTGAGGTTCGGTAAAAGCTAAGTAGCAGTATGAGGAGAGTCATCGCTCAAAATCAATAAGAGCCTGTAAGTAATAAAACCAAGGAGGCGCGCCATGACAGGCGAAAAAATATATATTGAAGCCGGCAGCGGCGAGCTGATTGACAAAATAACCATTTTGGAAATCAAATTGGCGCGCATTGAAGACCCGCAAAAACTCAAAAACATCCGCTATGAGCTGGAAACGCTGGCGACGACCCGCGACCGCGCTTTGCCCGCTTCGGACACGCTGACCCGCCTGACGCGCGAACTGAAAAGCGTCAATGAGACATTATGGGATATTGAAGATGATATTCGCCGCTGCGAGGCGGAAAAAGATTTCAGCGTGCGCTTTATTGAATTGGCGCGCGCGGTTTACAAAACCAATGACCATCGCGCCGCGCTGAAAAAGCAAATCAATCTGCTGACCGGCGCCAGTATTGTTGAAGAGAAATCCTATGTCGCTTTTGACTGACGCGATATGTCACCCGCGCCCGGCCAGATAATCGGCATAAAAACGCCGCCCCTGCCGTCGCGCCGCGCGCTTGCCCAGCGCATAACGCAAAAACACGCCCAGACCTTGCCGCATGGTGGCATGGCGGCTTAACAGGCGGTTTTGATTTTTCGCACCGACCGGCAAGGCCACCCGCGCTGTGTTCTCTTGCGCCGCCAAAATATGCCGCGCCACCATATTGCCGAGATTGTAATCTTCCAGAACCCGCCGCCGCGCCTCAATAATGGCCGGCAAGCGGCGCTCATATTCATTATCCGCCACAGCCTGCCGAATCCGCGCCAAAGTCTCTTGCGTATCTCGAATATCAAGCGCGATAAAACTGTCTTCGGGGAAATAATCAGCCGCATTGGAACAGCCAACATAAAAGGGCAGGCTGTAGCCGAGAAACGCATCGGACAGCTTTTCCGTCCAGTGATGCGGGCCGATATGGTTTTCTACCGCAATATGATAGCGATAAGCGTCAATGCCTTCCGCCTTATGCTCGACCCAGCGATGGCCTTTGCCAAACACATCCACCTGCCCGCCCAGTGCGTCGGCCAGTTCGACCAGAAATTCAGCGCGCCGCTGGTGCAGGGTGAATTTTTCGGCCTTGGGCGACCCAAACATGGAAATCAGACCGGTTTTTTCCGGCACTTGGTCATTTTCGGCCAGTTGCGCCATGCCGCCATAATACCAAAAGCCGACCGGTGGCATGTCGCGCCGCCCGTCATGCGCCAGATAATCAACCCCTTGGCTGGTCAATACCAGCCCGAATTGCTTGATATAATCGTCGCCGTAAAATTTCAGCGAGGAAGGCTCATAGGTTATCAGCGCGGTGTTCGCGCGCGGACAGGCCAGTATTTCCTCACCCAGAGACAAACGCTCATCACCGCGCGGCGGCAAATCATCATAAACCACCAGCCAATCATAATCGCGCGCCTGCCGGTCGGTGACAAAGACCAGCTTGTCAGCGAAGAATTGCGGCAAGTCAAAAAGCTGAAAACCGGCAATGGTGTTTTTAGAAATGATTTTAACGCGCAATTTCGCCGTCATATCCTACCCTGACCAACCGATTACCGCGCTGCGTGCCTATTGCGCCAAGCGGAAATACAGGCCGGCATTCTTCACCAGCCGGTCAATTAACTTGTCGCCCATAGCCGGTGCGCTGGTGTAAATGCCGCCCGGCAACGCCGCGCAATCCTCAATCAGGCAGACCGCGCTTTCGGCAATCATTTTCGAGGTTGAGCCATAACCCGGATCCTTGTCACCGCCCACTTCGGCGCGGATTTCGCGGCCATCTTCCATTGTGCCGATAAGCAACACATCATAATGACCGGCCTCGCGCTCCTCTTTGGACGGGCCTTCGCCCGGCTGCGGCACATCATCACCGGCCAAGGGATTGACCGACGCCATAGCTTTTGCCATTTGCGCGCCGGCCTCGCCAGCACCGGCGGCCATCATTTCATCATATTGAAAATCCGTGCCATAGGCATGACCGAGCAGGGCATTGGAACGGTGGACATTTTTGGTGTTAATCGGCGCCATAATAAACGGCGTAACCCATTGGCCGAGAACGCTATCCTCGTAAGGCGCATTGTCCACCGGCTGGTCAGGGCCTTGAAACCCGTTTGACAGCGAAAACGGATTGGCCAGCACTTGCAGCAAATCGGGATTGCGCCCCAAAGCCGCCATTGTCGCTGACAGCGATGCCGCCGTGCCGCCGGAAAACCCGCCATTCATTGCCAGAACGCGGGTGCGGACACGCGGGCAGGGCGCACCAAATTGCGCCTTGGCGGCGTTTTGCAAAAAGAAAACGCCCAAATCAAACGGTATTGAGTCAAAGCCGCAACTATGAACAATCCGCGCGCCGGAGGCTTTCGCTGCCGCATCATGCTTTTCAATCATTTCATGCATCCAGCCCGGCTCACCGGACAGGTCAACATAATCTGTGCCAAGTTCAGCGCAGGCTGCGACCAGCGCCGAGCCATAAAGCTGATAGGGGCCGACTGTTGAGCAAATCACCTTTGCCCGTGCCACCATATCGCGCAGCGTGTCGGGATTGTCGGCATCGGCAATGACAAGCGGTGTCTCCGCGCCGGCGCCAATCTCATCGCGCACAGCAGCCAGCTTGTCGCCATCGCGCCCGGCCATCGCCCAATTCAGTGTTCTGCCATATTGCGCGGCCATATATTCAGCCACCAAACGACCGGTAAACCCGCTGGCTCCATAAATTATCACATCAAATTTGGCATTTTCATTCATTATCGGCCTCCCATATAAGCTTGCGCGAGATTAGGCCAGAACCCTGTCCAAAGACAAGGGCGCATATTTTTACTGACAAATAAAATTAGCACTTTCTTGGCGGGGCAATTTTGATAGATTTATGAACATCTTGGGAGGTATCTATAATGAGTTCAACGACACAACATGACCAAATCTATAAATCGCGCCACTACGCGCTGGCAATTTTGGTCGTTGTTTACACATTCAATTTTATTGACCGGCAAATCCTGTCGATTTTGCTGGAGCCGGTGAAAACCGAGCTTGGCCTGTCTGACACGGCTATGGGCATGTTGACCGGCTTTGCCTTTGCCATGTTTTACGCGACGCTGGGCATTCCAATTGCGCGCTATGCTGACCGCAGCAATCGGCGCAATCTGATTGCGGCCGCGCTTGGCATTTGGAGCTTTTTTACCGCCCTTTCCGGTCTGGCCGCAAATTTCTGGCATTTGCTGATTGCCCGCATTGGTGTCGGCGTGGGCGAAGCCGGGTGCAGCCCGCCCGCCCATTCGATGATTGCCGATTATTATCCGGCTGAGCAGCGCGCCACGGCATTGGGCATTTATTCGCTCGGTATTCCCTTTGGCATAATGTTCGGCCTGTTTGCCGGTGGCTGGATAAATGAGTATTTCGGCTGGCGCATGGCATTTTTCGTGGTCGGCCTGCCCGGCATTTTGCTGGCACTGATTGTGCGCTTTTCCTTGCAGGAGCCGCCGCGCGGCATGGCTGAAGGGCGCGCCGATACGGCTGACCAGCCCGGCGTTAAAGAAACGCTGGTTTATTTGTGGCAGAAAAAGAGCTTTCGCCACATGTCCTTTGCTGCCGCGCTGACCGCTTTTGTCGGCTATGGCTTTATTGTCTGGGCGCCGGCCTTTCTTATTCGCTCCTATGGCATGAGCACGGGTGAAGTCGGCACATGGTTTGGCCTGATATTGGGCATTCCGGGCGGCATCGGCATTGCGTTGGGCGGCTATCTGGCCGACAGATTCGGTGCCAAGGACACAAGATGGTATTTGTGGACGACCGCCATTGCGCTGGTTGCCTGCGTGCCGCTTAACTATGTCGTCTATGCCGCCGACACCGCCTTTGTTTCGCTTTGGGCAATGGTTTTGCCGGTTTTGCTCGGCAATTTCTATCAGGCCACAACTTTCTCGCAAACGCAGGGCATCTCATCTTTGCGGATGCGCGCTGTTGCCGCCGGTATTTTGTTGTTCATCATCAACATTATCGGCCTTGGCCTTGGCCCGCAGCTTGTCGGGGTGATTTCCGACCTTTTATCCGACCAATATGGCGTTGAGTCGTTGCGCTATGCGCTGTTCATTTGCAGCCTTGTCTATATTTGGGGGGCGTTTCACTATTTCATGGCCGGTCGCTATTTGAAGGATGATTTGGTGCATGAATAGGCGATTGTAAAATAAGCCAATTCAGGGGCGGTCGGGGCAATCCGACTGCCCCTTTTTTGCGTAAACCGAATATGCAAACCGACCCTGCCCCTCCCGCATCGGATGACCAAGCCCTTGCGCGCCCGAAAATGAAACTTGGCTCCATGTTTGGCGAGATTTTGCCGCTGGCCTCGTTTTTTATCGTCAATCAGAGCTATGGCCTGTATATGGCCGCTGTGGCTGCCATTGCGACCTCGGCGCTGTTGATTCTGATTTACCGCATCCGCGAAAAAAGACTGGCGCGGTTTGTTGTATTCTCAACGCTGGTCTATGCGGTGCTGACAGCGGCGGCGATTTTCACCGAGGAAAAAACCTATATCAAAATCCAGCCCAGCCTGTTTTCTTTTTGCTTTGCTGCTGTGCTGCTTGGCGGCGTGTTGCGCGGGCGCGCCATGATGAAAGTCTTTTTCAAAACCCAATTCACCCTTTCTGACCGCGTTTGGTGGCTGCTCAGCCTGCGTTGGGGGTTGTTTTTTCTTACCGCCGGGCTGGCCAATGAAATGGCCTGGCGCGCACTCAGCGATGATGATTGGGTGTTCTTCCGCGTGGTGGTAATGGCGCCGGCAACCGGCCTGTTTATGCTGGCGCAATTGCCGCTGACTTTTCGCGGCATGCGCGAATTCAAGGCCACGCAAAAGGGCGATATCGCAGCCTGACCCTTATGGTCGGCGCAAGCCCCTGATGACCTGCACCACGACCAGCAGAAAAATCGCAATAAGGGTCACATTCAAGACCATAAACTTGCTGCGTGTTGTGATATCGGCCAATGCCACCTGAACTGCCGTAATATCGGGGAATTGGCGCAGCATAAGGAAAATCTGGATATTTTCAGCCAAATCAACCGCCACTGACAAAACCGGCAGCAACAGCAAACGGCGACGCCAGACATCTGCCCGCAAAGCGCGCGCGCCGCGATTCATATGATTGGAAACCGGCAGCGATAAAATGATAATGGCGCACAAAAATCCGCCATAAAAGGCGGGAAAGACAAAGTCGAGCGTCACCGCCATCAGCGCATAATGAGCGCGCCCTTCCGGCCCGTAGCCGAGCATATCCTCGCGCACACTCTCTATTGTATAGCCGTTCTGCACATCCAAAATGGGACGCCCCAAGCGGTCTTCCAAATCATCAAAAAGAACAAGGCACACAATAATGCCGACCAGTGTCAGCAACACGATTTTCCGGCGACCGAGCCAGTTTTCAAAACCTGTCATTTTATCTCCCGCCGCACGCCTGGTTGACCGGCGCGCTATTTTGTTTCTCTTACCGTCCGTGCAGGCTATCATGCGGCAAATAGTTTGTCAGCCTTCCGGAGATTATCATGTCAGACAAGAGCGCGCGCTTTGACGCTGTTTTATGGGATTTTGGCGGCGTTATCACCTCCAGCCCGTTTGAAGCCTTCAATGTTTATGAAAAAGCAAACGGCCTGCCGGAGAATTTCATTCGCGGCATCAATGCGCGCGACCCAGACACAAATGCCTGGGCGCGCTTTGAGCGCAGCGAAATTGACGCGGCGCAATTTGATGCCGCGTTTCTGGCCGAGGCGGAAGCGCAGGGCCACAGTGTGCCGGGCAGTGATGTGCTGGCTTTGCTGGCCGGCACTATTCGCCCGGAAATGGTCGCGGTTCTGCACGGGCTGAAAGCGCGCGCCTATCGCATTGGCTGTATCACCAATAATGTTAATACCGGCACAGGCGCAGGCATGGCGCGCAGCGCTGACATGGCGGCGGAAGTGGCCGAGGTGATGGCGCTGTTTGCCCATGTGGTCGAAAGCTCCAAAGTCGGCTTACGCAAACCCGATCCGGCAATTTATCAAATGGCCTGCGAGGCGCTGGATGTCGCGCCGGACAAATGTGTGTTTCTGGATGATTTGGGCATCAATCTGAAACCGGCCAAAGCGCTTGGCATGGGGACAATCAAAGTGACTGGCGCGGCTCAGGCGATTGCCGATTTATCGGCGCTGCTCGGCCATGATTTGCCCTGAATGACATGAATTGTCATAAGAAAAAACCCCGCCCTTTTGAGGCGGGGTTTTATATTCGCTCATCTGTCGCGCTAATGCGCCAGCGCCCCTGACGGTGCGCGCGGCGGCGTTTTGCGCGGCATCAGCATTTCAAGCACGACTGCCAATGCGGGCAGCACTGTGACCGCCATAAACATGTTAATCATGAACATGAAAGTCAGCAGCAGCCCCATATCGGCTTGGAACTTGAGCGCCGAAAACGCCCAAGTCGAGACACCGACCGCCATTGTCAGCGCGGTAAACACCACGGCCATGCCGGTTTCGGTCAGCGTATTGCGGAAACTTTCGGTCACATTCAGACCTTCCGACAAATGGAACTGGATACGGTTGTAGATATAAAAGGCGTAATCCACCCCAAGGCCAACCGCCAGCACCATAACCGGCAATGTCGCAACGGTCAGGCCGATTTCCAGCACTTCCATAAACCAATAGCCCATGAAAGTCGCCAAAGTCAGCGGCACACAACAGGCCAGCGTCGCCCGCCAATCGCGATAGGTGAAAATAACCAGCGCAATAATGGTCATGTAAACATAAATCATCATCGGCAATTCAGAGGCTTCGATTTCCTCATTCACCGCCGCCTGAACACCCATATTGCCCGACGCCAGACGGATTTGAACCGGCACAATTTCATGGCTCACAACATTTATGCCGCGCGCCGCAACGGCTTTGACCAGCGCATCAGGGTCATCTTTTTCAACATCATAGGTAATGGCCAGCGCCGAGCGCACGCCATCATCGACAATATCCGTTGTAATGCCCAACTCAATGTCACCGGCATCGCGCATGGGCGGGTCAGTGAGTATATTGACATTGGCAATCGGCGCCGGATGTTCATCGCGGAAGGTTTTTACCGCATCGGTCACGGCTTTAATCGTTGTCGCCTTGGCATCATCAAGGAAGACAAGCTGTGTCAGCAATGTGCATTCCTCATTCAGCAGGCCGGTTGATGTGCCAATCGGCGATTGCGCCTGCACCAACGCATATTTATTGCGCGGCAGCGCCTGCCATTTCAGATTGCCCTCATTAAAGCCGGAACTGGACTGGCGGGTAATATAGGGCAGGGACAGCACCAGCGACACGCCCTCCACATTCCGCAAATACCAGGTGAACTCGTTCAGATATTTCATATAAGGGTAGTTGATGCAGGCCTCGCGCGGTGTTTCGACAATGACGGTCAGCAAATTCAGCCCCAGCGCGAATTTTTCAGCCACGGCGCGGCTGTCCTGATTATAGCGCGCTTCCTTGCGTAATTCCGGCGAACCGGCATGCAGCGCGCCGACATGGCGATCTTGGCTTTGAATAAAGGCCGTGACGAATAACAGGCTCGACAATATCACCACACCGACCGCAATGCGGGGCTGGGCAATCATGCTGAGACGCTCCATCAGCTTGACCCGTGTGGCGCGCGCCTTGGCGGCACGCTCAACGAAATTATCATCTACTTTGAAATAAGACGCCAAAAGCGGCAGCATGACCAGATTGGTCAGGATTTTCAGCGCGACGCCGATTGAGGCAGTCACCGACAATTCTTTAATCATCTGAATCGGGATGATATAGAGCGTGCCAAAGCCGACAAGGTCGGTGACCAGCGCCATGGAGCCGGGTATTAACAGGCCGCGAAAACTTGAACGCGCCGCTTCATCGCTTGACTTGCCATTGGATATTTCCGCCGTGATGAGATTGATTTGCTGCACACCGTGGCTCACACCAATCGCAAAGACGAGAAATGGCACAAGAATGGCCAGCGGGTCGAGGCCATAACCGAGAATGTTCAAAATGCCGAATTGCCAGACCAGTGAGGTCAGCGAACAAAACAGCGGCAGGAAAGTCAGCACAGCAGAGCGCGCATAGACATAAACCGCCATAATGGTGAGCAGGAAGGCAATGCCGAAAAACTGCACAACTGTGCGTGCGCCATCGGCAATATCGCCAATCAGCTTGGCAAAGCCGATAATTTGAATCTCATATTTATCATTCTCAAACTTGCCACGAATTTCCGATTCCAGCTTGTCGGCAAGGTCGAAATAATCAAGCCTTTCGCCGGTTTTAACATTGAAATCGAGCAATTCGGCGCGCACCATAGCGGCGGTAAAATCATTGGCTACAAGACGCCCGACAAAGCCGCCGCGCACCACATTATTTTCGATAATGTCCAGCGCCGGTTCACAGCTGGTCACAAGGCTGGCGGTTTTCAGCCGCGATACGCATTGATTGTCCAGCGTATCAACCGTGATAGTGCCGGGTATCACATCATCGGCGACAAAGCCATCTTCGGTAATCTCAAAATAGCGCGAATTGGGCGTCCACAACGAGGTCAGCGTATGACGCGCCACGCCGGGCATATAAAACAGCGCATCGGTCAGGTCTTTGTAAGTGCCGAAAAAATCCTTGTTCCAGATAACCCCGTCGCGCTGCTTCAGCACCACAATAATGCGGTTTGAGCCGAATAAGCGGTCACGATATTCCTGAAATGTCTGGATATATTCATGGCCGGATGGCAATTGCTTTTCAAAGCCGGCATCCATTCGCAAATTGGTCGCGTAATAGCCGCTGTAAACAGTGAAAGCTGCAAAGGCCGCCAGAATAAAAGTGCGGTATTTGAATAGGATTTGTTCGAGTTTTTCTACCATCTTACCCTCCCGTAAGAAAAGTTTTGTGACCGAGCAGACGCAACACACACTCCGATACAAATTGGCCTCAAGCTATAGCAAATTAGGCGCGCAAGGCTAGGAAAAAAATGACGCATCCGTCAATAAATCATGATTTTTTAGCGGCCATCGAGGCGGGTTTTTCAAACAAAGTTTTGTTTTCATTCCCCGAAGCCCATGCGCCTGCTAGATTGGGTGCATGGAAGATATTGGAGAAGATGACGCGCTTGCACCGGTCGGTAATCTGTCGCAAGCCGCATTAATGGTGCAGCGCGGGGTTTCGCGCATGTTGGGGCGACAAAATATCGCTTGTTTACAGGAGGTTAGCCTGCCCAATAAGCGCCGCGCCGACCTTGTGGCCGTGCTGCCCAAGGGCGAATTATGGATTATTGAGATAAAAAGCGGCCTGCCGGATTTTCAGGCCGACCAAAAATGGCCGGATTATCTGGCCTTTTGCGACCGGTTTTTCTTCGCCATTGACGCTGATTTTCCGCGCGACCGCCTGCCCGACAATACCGGCATTATTTTGGCCGATGCTTATGATGCCGACATTATTGTCGAAGCGCCCCACCACAAGCTGGCTGCCGCCCGCCGCCACGCCATGACGCGCCGTTTGGCGCGGATTGGCGCATTTCGCGCCATGCGACAGGCCGACCCAAGGCGGCGCAATATGATTTTTGAAGGCAATAAAGACTAGCGCGGCGCGCGCTTGGCAAGAATCCGTTGCAATGTCCGCCGGTGCATATTGAGCCGCCGCGCCGTTTCCGACACATTACGGTCACACAGTTCAAACACACGCTGAATATGCTCCCAGCGCACACGGTCAGCCGACATTGGGTTTTCCGGCGGCGCGGCGCGATTGCCGGTCTCCGCCATCAGTGCGGCAAAAACCTCATTGGCATCAGCCGGTTTAGCCAGATAATCCACCGCGCCGCGTTTGACCGCCTCAACTGCGGTGGCGATGTTGCCATAGCCGGTCAGCATGATAATGCGCGCATCGGAATTGTCGGCTTGCAGTTTTTCAACCACATCAAGCCCATTGCCGTCGTCAAGGCGCATATCAACCACCGCAAAACCGGGTCTGACTTTGCGACCCAGCGCAATGCCTTCGGCCACAGATGCGGCGCAATGCACCTCAAAACCGCGACTTTCCATAGCGCGCGCCAGACGGTTCAGCCAAGGCTGGTCGTCATCAACCAGCAAAAGCGTGTTGTTTTCGGCCAAATCAGGTTTCTCCACTGCGTTCATTGGACAACTCCGTTGCTCGCTTGGCTGATATAGGATTTTTGCGCTTTAATTCAAGCCCTTCGGCTCTTCCAACATTTTCCGCGGCCATCTGATTTGCACACAAGCACCCTTCGGGAAGCTGCCATCCACATCTTCCTGCCCCCGCATATTGCGGGCGCTGATGCTGCCGCCCGACCGGCGCAACAGCGTGCTGGCAATAAAAAAGCCAAGGCCGAGGCCGAAACCGCCCTCTTCTGCGCTTTCGGCGCCGCTTTTATTGCCCCCCGGCACACTTAGCCGCGAGCTGTTATAGGGTTCCCCCAAACGCGCGAGAATATCAGCTTCAAAGCCGGGGCCATCATCTATCACATCGATTGTCACTTGCTGCGCCGAATAGCGGGCGCGAACAAAAACCTGCGCTTTGGCAAAAGAAACTGCATTTTCAATGATATTGCCAAGTCCGTAAATCAGTTCTGGCTGACGCGCCACAATTGGCTCGGCTGTTGCCAGCAAACCATTAGCCTGACAGGAAATGCCCAATTGCTTTTCATGCGGCCCGATTTCCAGCACTGCCTCGTCCAGCAAAGCGTGAAGCGGCATATGCGACAAAACCGGGTCGTCGGCATTTTGCGCCGTCAGCGAGGCCAGAATATCGCGGCAGCGATTGGCCTGTTCGTGCATCAGCGCGATATCCTCTTTCATGTCATCGGGCAGGCCGGTCAGGTTTTGCAATTCGCCGCTAATCAGCGTGATGGTAGAAAGCGGCGTGCCAAGCTGATGGGCAGCAGCAGCAGCCAGCCCGTCCAGTTCCGACAATCTTTGCTCGCGCGCCAGCACATCTTGGGTTTTGGCCAGCGCCGCCGACAGCCGACGCCCCTCATGGCTGACCCGCCAGACATAGGCCGGAATAAAGGCCAGCGCCAGCAAAAGTGCCGTCCAAATGCCGAGCCGATATTGCAGTGGAATATCCGGCGGCAGGCCAAGCCAAGGCAATGGTTCGTGGAAAACCAGCAAAATCGTTGATAACAGGCTGGCAAAAACAACCAATAAAACTGTCGTGCGCGCTTCCAAAAGGCTGGCGGAAATTGTCACCGGTGCCAGCATGAGCAGGGCAAACGGGTTGAGCAAGCCGCCGGTCAAATATAAAAGCATCGCCAATTGCGCCAAATCATAGGCCAGATAGACCGCCGTTTGCTGACGCGACAACACATGTGTCACCGGATAGTTGAAATCCAAATAGACATTCAACCCCACTGACAGGCCAATAATCACCAATAATTCAGCCAGGGGCAGGTCAAAGCCCAAAACAACATGGGTGAACACGACCGCAACTGTCTGCCCCAGCACGGCCAGCCAACGCAGAAAGATTTGCACCCGCAAACGCAACCCGCCCTGAAACTGCAAAGTCGGGTCAATCTGGCGCGGCTGCTGAAAACGGGTCTGGCTCATACGGTCACATTCCTGCCCGGCAATCACCGCACCTGCGACATGAGGCGGCTTGCAGGCGGCATGACGCATCAGTATATGGGTAAGAAGTTGTCATTAAGACGATATATCGTTCCGCAGCACCGTCGGCAAGCGGCAGGGAGAGCATAATGGGTAAATCGCAGAAAACAGCCTTTGCATTGGCCGCCGCCGGTTTGCTGGTCATACTGGCTTTGCTGGTCGCCGATATTATTCGCCGTGAGGCCACAAGCCCCGCCGCAGCGCCGTCGCGCCCGGATATTGGCGGCGCGTTCAGCCTTGTTGACATGAATGGGCAGAATGTCACGCAAGCACAATATGCCGGAAAAAACCTGCTGATTTATTTCGGCTTCACCTATTGCCCCGATGTCTGCCCGATGGCGCTGATGCATATGGGCGGTGCGCTGGATATTCTGGCCGAAAGCGCGCCGCAACGCGCTGCCAGTGTGCAACCGCTTTTCATCACGGTTGACCCGGAGCGCGACACGCCCGAAGCGCTGGCCGAATATATGACCAATTTTCACCCGCACCTTGTCGGCCTGACCGGTTCGCCCGAACAAATCCGCGACACGCTGGCCGTTTACCGCGTCTATGCCAGCAAAGTCATGGATGAAGGCGCCAGCGATTATTTGATGGATCACAGTTCGATTATTTATTTAATGGATGGCGAAAATCGCTATCTGGCGCATTTCGACCATAATCTGCCGGCTCAAGAACTGGCAGCGCGCTTGCAGCAAAAACTGCCCTGACTTGCCGCAAAAGCGTTTACCCGCCAAACAGCCATTTCAGAAAATCACCTTCCTGTGACCCCATGCCAGGCAAATCAGCGCGGGCGCGGTCTTTTTGCCGCGCCATGAAATCATGCCAGATTTGCGCTGGCAGGCCACCGCCAGTTACACGCTGCATGGCGCGCCCGTCATCATTGCCGACCCAAACGCCAACCACCAGCGCGCCCGTATAGCCGACAAACCAAGCATCGCGCCAATTTTGCGATGTGCCGGTTTTGCCGCCAATCTGCAAGCCATTTATGGCCGCGCGCCGACCCGTGCCATCCACTGTCGCGGCATGCAACATGGCATTCATCGCCGCCACATTGTCTCTGCCGACCACACGCAAGGGTTTGGCGAGCTGGCGTTCATAAAGCACATCACCGGTGGCCGTCACCACATTGGAAATCACATAGGGGATGGTCTGAAATCCGCCATTGGCGAAATGAGCATAAGCGCTGGTCAATTCCAGCAAATTAACCTCGAAACTGCCCAATGCCAGCGACGGGTGCGGCCTGAGTGGCGAGGTAATGCCGAGGCGTTCGGCAATCGCAATCACCTTTTCGCGTCCGGTCGCTTCGCTGATTTGCGTCGCCACCGTATTCAGCGAATAAATCAACGCCTGCTGCGCCGTCACATTGCCGCGATATTCATCATTATAGTTTTTCGGCGTCCAATCACCGACTGAAAAAGGCGCATCAATGAAACGGTCATCCGGTTTTAACCCATTTTCCAATGCCGCCAGAAACACCAAAGGCTTAAAGGCCGAGCCGGGCTGTCTTTGTGCCGAAACGGCGCGGTTAAACTGGCTGCGCGCATAGGCACGCCCGCCCACCATAGCCCGCACCGCCCCGTCCGGCGTCATCACCACCATAGCCGCCTGTGTCGCCCCCAAACGCCGCCCTTCTGTCTCAAGCTGCCTTTGGATGATTTGCTCTGCCGCAAGCTGCATGGTCGGGTCAATTGTTGTCATGACATCCAAATCCGCGCCCGGACGACCGACAAAATCGGGCAATTGCTCCATTGCCCAATCCAGCGCGTAATGCGCTGCATTATTGCTGCGCGGCTGGATAACGACCGAGGCCAGCAGATTTTCCGTATCCGGCTGATTGTCCAGATAACCGGCCTCATCCATCGCTTGCAGCACCAGCCTGGCACGCGCGCGCGCCGCTTGCGGGTCGCGGGTTGGCGCATAGCGCGACGGCGCTTTCAAGAGACCGGCCAATATCGCTGCCTCACCCAGCGTCAAAGATTGTGCCGGTCGATTGAAATAAATATCCGCCGCCGCCTGCACCCCATAAGCACCGGCGCCAAAATAGACGCGGTTCAGATAAAGCGCGATAATTTCCTGCTTGGTCAGCTTGGCTTCCAGCCAAAAGGCGAGCAATAATTCCTGCACTTTGCGTTTGAATGTGCGCTCCGGCGTCAAAAACACATTTTTGGCAAGTTGCTGGGTCAGGGTCGAGCCGCCCTGCTCAAGCCGTCCGGCGCGCAAATTAACCAGCATGGCGCGCGCCAGCCCGCGCGGGTCAAGGCCGAAATGGTCGAAAAACCGCCGGTCTTCAATCGCCACCACCGCCTCAACCAAATGCAGCGGCAAATCGGCATAAAGCAGGCCATCGCGCGATTGTCCGCCACTGCCGCGCCGGTCAAGCAGCGTATCCTGCGCCGAATAAATGTGAATTTCCGGGCTGCGGTCAACCCGCCAGAGATCGTCCGTATCCGGCAGGTCAAGCGCGTAAATAAAGGCCAGCCCGCCAAACCCAAGGCCGAGCCAGACCAGCGCCACCATGCCCCAATAGAACAGCCTGCCCCAAAACGAGCGTTTTTTTACCGCGCTGTCATCCGAGCTTACCACTTGTGCGTCACCCTGCCCCCGTGCTGTCGCTCATCCGCTTGCGGTATCCGGTTAAATATCCAGATTGGCAACCGTCAGGGCATTTTCCTGAATGAACTGGCGGCGCGGCTCAACAATATCGCCCATAAGCTGCTCAAACAAATCATTGCTGCCGGCGACATCTTGCACCCGCACCTGCAATAATGAACGGGCATTGCTGTCCAGCGTGGTTTGCCAGAGCTGGTCGGGGTTCATTTCGCCCAGCCCCTTATAGCGTTGCAGGCTGACACCCTGACGGCCATGTTGCAGCACCGCAGCCAGCAAATCGCTGGGCGCAGCAATCGGTATGGTTTTATCCTTAATGGTCAGGCTGGCCGGGTCGAGATAGACCGCCTGCAAATCAGCCGCCATTTCATCCAACCGCCTTGCATCAGCCGAAGCGATAAGCGGCCCGTCAATATCAACCGTCTCGCGCACACCGCGCAATTCGCGGGTAAAGCGCAAGCCCCCATCCCCGGAAGGCGCGCCCTCCCAACCGCGCTCAACCTCGTCAAGCGTCCTGTTCAAACGCGCAGCAATATAGGCGGAGCTTTGCTCGGCCATATCTTGACGGGACAAAATATCGGGCGACAAGGCACCGGCAATGGCGGTCTGTTCAATAATGAATTTCGGATAACGCCCCGGCAGCGCATCCAACGCTGATTGCATAAAGCGCGCCTGATTGACCAGCGCGGCCAAATCCTGCCCGCTGCGCTGTTCGCCACTGGCGAGGGTGAGATAAGCATCGGCAAGACCGGCTTCGACCAGATAATCTTCCAGCGCGCCTTCGTCTTTGAGATAGGTTTCCGAGCTTTGGCGACGCACTTTGTAAAGCGGTGGCTGGGCGATATAGAGATAGCCGCCCTCTATGATTTCCGGCATTTGCCGGTAGAAGAAAGTCAGCAAGAGTGTGCGGATATGCGCGCCATCAACATCGGCATCGGTCATGATGACGATTTTGTGATACCGCAGCTTTTCAATGTTGAAATCTTCCCGCCCAATGCCGGTTCCCAAAGCGGTAATCAGCGTGCCGATTTCATTGGAGGACAGCATTTTGTCAAATCGGGCGCGCTCCACATTGAGGATTTTACCGCGCAAGGGCAGCACCGCCTGATTGGCGCGATTGCGCGCCTGTTTGGCCGAGCCGCCAGCGCTATTGCCCTCAACAATGAACAATTCAGACAGAGCCGGATCGCGTTGCTGGCAATCGGCCAGCTTGCCCGGCAGGCTCGACACATCCAGCGCGCCTTTGCGCCGTGTCAATTCGCGTGCCTTGCGTGCCGCCTCGCGCGCGGCGGCCGCCTCGACCACCTTATTGACCACCGTCTTGGCCTCATTCGGGTGTTCCTCAAACCAGCTTGCCAGCACTTCATTGACCACGCTTTCCACGACCGGGCGCACTTCCGAGGAGACCAGCTTGTCCTTGGTTTGCGAGGAGAATTTCGGGTCAGGCACTTTCACCGATAAAACCGCGGTCAGCCCTTCGCGGCAATCATCGCCGGTCAGCGAGACTTTTTCCTTTTTGGCGAGGCCGGAATTATTGGCATAATTATTGACCGTGCGGGTCAGCGCTCCGCGAAAACCGGCCAAATGTGTGCCACCATCACGCTGCGGGATATTATTGGTGAAACACAAAACCGTCTCGTGATAGCTGTCATTCCACCACAGCGCCAGTTCCACAACAATGCCATCCTGCTCGGCTTTCAATGTAATAGGCTCGGCGATAAGGGTTGTTTTGTGACGGTCGAGATATTGTGCGAAAGCGGCCAGCCCGCCTTCAAAAGCCAAATCGACAATGCGCGGCTCAGTGCCGCGATAGTCTTCCAGCCTAATGGCGACGCCGGAATTGAGAAAAGCCAGCTCACGCAAGCGGTGTTCCAAAGTGTCAAAGCTGAACTCGGTCATGGAGAAAGTCGCCGCAGAGGGGTGGAAGGTTACTTCCGTGCCGGTTGTGTCGGCAGTGCCGGTTTCCTGCAAATCCTTTTCCGCCTCGCCATTGGCAAAGCGCATATTATGGAGCTTGCCGTCGCGGCGAATGGTCAGCTCCAGCCAATCCGACAGCGCATTGACCACGGAAATGCCCACCCCATGCAGGCCGCCCGACACTTTATAGCTGTTCTGGTCAAACTTACCGCCGGCATGCAATTGCGTCATAATCACCTGCGCGGCGGAAATCCCTTCTTCGGGATGAATTTCGGTCGGGATGCCACGGCCATTGTCGCTGACCGTCACCGAGCCATCGGCATTCAGCTTGACCGTCACCGTGTCACAATAACCGGCCAGCGCCTCATCGATTGCATTATCCACCACTTCATAAACCATATGGTGCAGGCCGGTGCCGTCATCCGTATCGCCAATATACATGCCGGGGCGTTTGCGAACCGCCTCAAGACCTTTCAGCACTTTAATGGACGAAGCGCCATACTCATTATCGGCTTCCGTCTCTGCCGGATTTTGATTTTCTGTATCGGTCATTTATCTGCCTTTCTTCTGTTGGGGTTCATGGTCACTGCGCGCCGCTATCGGCTGTCACGCCATTTGCATCCAAATGCAAAAAGCGGCCATCGGGCATAAAGGCGCTGAAAATATGGGCATCCGTGCCGGTTATCCAGCTCTGCCCGCCCAAATCGGCCAGAATATCGGCCAAAGCGGCGCGGCGGCTGGCGTCAAGATGGGCGGCCACCTCATCGAGCAACAACACCGGCACATCGCCAATACGGGCGGCAACGCTGCGCGCTTGCGCCAGAACAAGCCCGACCAGCAACGCCTTTTGCTCACCGGTTGAGCATTGCGCGGCTGGCATCTCCTTGGCGGCGTGCCAGACCTGCAAATCGCTGCGGTGCGGGCCTTCCAGCGTGCGCCCGGCCGAGGCATCCAGCCCGCGGGCATCGCGCAGGCGCGCCCGATAGGCATCTTCCACTTCAACCGCCGCACTGGCCTCGCGCATCATCGCCTCCAGACCGCCTTCAAGCGCAACACCGGCGCGCGGAAAGGCATTTTCCGGCATTTGCACCAGACCGGCAGCCAGCGCATCCAGCGCTACCAGACGGGCAGCGGCAACGGCCGTGCCTTCCAGCGCCATTGTTTCTTCCAACCCGTCCAGCCAAGCATTGCCGGAAAACGGCGTTTGCGGGGTCTGTAACAGCCGGTTGCGCTCGCGCATGGCTTTTTCATAGCGGCTCAAATGACCGGCCAGCGCGCTGTCCAGTGTTTGCGCGAAGCGGTCAAGAAATTTGCGGCGGCCACTCGCACCATCGACGAATAATCTGTCCATTGTCGGCGTCAACCATAATTGCGGCAAAGCGCGCGCCAGCCGGTCAAGGCCGCGCACCGGCTCTCCGTCAATCCGCAAACGGCGTCCGTCACTGCCGGGCTGCCAATGTATCGCTGCCCGCATTGGCCCGGTCGCGCCATCCATATCGGCCAGCACCGCCCAGCCCTCATCGCTGCCGCTATGCAGCATGTCCTCCAAACCACCGCCGCGCAGGCCGCGCCCGGAAGTCAGCATGGAGACCGCTTCAAGTATGTTGGTTTTGCCGACGCCATTTTCACCACTTAAAATAATGGCGCCCGACCCGCATGGTAAATCAAGTGCTTCATGCGAGCGAAACCGCGTCAAATGCAGACGGGTAATATGCGGGGCAATGGCCGATACCGGCAAAGGCTGGTCTTGCCGCGCCTGCGCGCGCAGATTCCCCATGCTACACCCGCATGGGCATCAGCACATAAAGCGCGTCAGTGTCTTTGTCGTCGCGGACAATGGTTGGCGACCCGCTATCGGCCAGTTCAAATGTTGCCGTCTCGCCATCAAGCTGACCGGCAATATCAAGCAAATAGCGCGCATTAAAACCGATTTCCATCGCATCGGCGGCATAGCTGACGCTTAATTCATCATTGGCATTGCCGCTTTCGGGATTGGAAACCGACAGGCCGAGACTGTCCGTCTCCAGATTGAGTTTGACAGCGCGCGATTTTTCCGAAGAAATCGCCGAGACGCGGTCAACACTTTGCGCGAAGCTTTTGGCATCCACACTCAGCGTCTTGTCATTCTGCGTTGGGATGACGCGCGTATAATCGGGGAATTTGCCGTCAATCAGCTTGGAGGTCAGCACGATATTGTCAAAGGCGAAATTGATTTTCGTGTCCGACACTTGCAAGGACACCTCACCCTCGGCATCTTCCAATAATTTCTGCACTTCACCGACTGTTTTGCGCGGCACGATAATCGCCGGCATGGCCTCCGCCCCGACCGGCTGGTTCATTTGCACCCGCGCCAGACGGTGACCATCGGTCGCCACGGCACGCAACAAGTTTTGACCCTCATCCTCCAGCACATGCAAATAAATACCGTTCAGATAATAGCGGGTTTCTTCCACCGAAATGGCAAAGCGGGTTTTTTCAATCAACCGCCGCAAATCATTGGCCGGCAGAGCAAAGGCCACCGGCATTTCATCGCGCGCCATAGCCGGAAAATCCTCGCGCGGCAGGGTTTGCAAAGCGAAGGATGATTTGCCGGAGACCAGCACCAGACGCGACACGCTGTCATCGGTTGAAATTTCAACCTGCGCGCCATCGGGCAGTTTACGCACAATGTCATAAAGCATATGCGCCGGGGCGGTAATCGCGCCGGGCTGGGCGATATCGGCCTCGACTTTCTCGCGCATCTCGATTTCCAAATCCGTGGCGGTCAGCCCCAAAACGCCGTTTTCGGCTTCCAGCAAAACATTGGACAGAATAGGGATTGTGTTGCGTCGTTCCACGACACTTTGCACATGGTTCAGGGCTTTCAACAAGGCGCTGCGTTCAATTGTGGTTTTCATTCGACCCTCGCTCACGTCACATTCTACAAACCGACCGGTTCGTTTTCGATTGCGTCAGGGGGTTTACAATGGCCGTAAGCGGCGACAGGCTTATTGGGTCGCAAAATTATGCAACCGCCTGTTTGTCTGCCGAATCAGCGATTCGCAAAACCCCTTAAACTTGCTTAAAACTATAGCAGAATTGGCCGCGCAAAGGCGATTTTTTTGCCCCGCAAAACGCCCAAAAACCGGTTTTTCCCTAGTTTTCGAGCATCCGGCGCAGCAAATCGACATCTTCGTCCAATGCCGGGTCTTCACCGCGCAATTGCTCAATTTTCCGCACCGCATGAATAACGGTTGTGTGGTCACGCCCGCCAAATTTGCGGCCAATTTCCGGCAGCGACCGCGTGGTCAATTGCTTGGCAAGATACATGGCAATCTGGCGCGGGCGGGCAACCGCGCGGGCGCGGCGCGCCGACAGCATATCGCTCATCCGCACATTGAAATACTCGGCAACGCGGCGCTGAATTTCATCAATTGTCACCCGTTTTTCAGAGGCACGCAGCAAATCGCTCAACACATCTTGCGCCACTTCCAGCGTCACCGGTTTGCCGACAAAAGACGCATAGGCAATAATTCGGTTCAGCGCGCCTTCAAGCTCGCGCACATTGCTGACAATGCGGCGCGCCAGAAACTCCAGCACTTGTTGGGGTATCATCGGGCGGACAATGCTCTTGCCATCCGTGGCGGCGGCTTCGGCCTTGATTTGCGCGACTTCCGCCTTGGACTGCAAAATGCCCAATCGCAATTCGTAATCGGTCGGGTGAATATCAGCCACCAGACCCCAGCCCAGACGCGAGCGAATACGCTCCTCAATGCCTTCCAAATCGGTCGGCGACCGGTCGGCAGAAATAATCACCTGCCGGTTATGGTCGGTCAGCGCATTGAAAGTGTGAAAAAACTCTTCCTGCGTCGAATCCTTGCCAGCAATGAATTGGATATCGTCAATCATCAGCACATCAACTTCGCGGAATTGCTGCTTGAAGGACATGACATCCTTGTAGCGCAGGGCGCGGATAAACTGATACATGAATTTTTCCGCCGACAGATAAAGCACGGTGCGCTCAGGATTCTGGCGGCGGATTTCCCAGGCAATGGCGTGCATCAAATGGGTTTTGCCAAGCCCGACCCCGCCATAAAGGAAAAGCGGGTTAAAAGTGACCTGCTCGGTTTCGGTCAAACGGCGGGCAGCGGCATGCGCCAACTCATTGGATTTGCCGACAATGAAATTGTCAAAGGTGAAGCGTGCATCAAGCGGCGCGCCAACCTCATCGCGCGGCGTCGCCGCATCTGCCGCTTGTGCCGCTTGCGGCTGGCGCGGCTTTTGCAGGCGCACAGGCTGGCTGACCGGCCCCGGCACGGATTTCTGCTCTCGCACTTTGGTTTCCGGCACGCCATTGCGCGTCCATTCCGGCTGCAAATCAATATCCACCCGCCTTATGGCATTGTCTTCCGCCTGCCAATAGCTGCGAATGCGCGCCACATAATGCGCCTCAATCCAGCTGCGGACAAAATTGGTCGGAGCCAGCAAAATAACCCGCCCCTTATCGGCGCCGCCGAGGGACAGGAGTTTGAACCAGCTATTGAAAGTCGCCTCACCAAGTTCACCGCGCAAGCGCGAGCGCACACGCTGCCATTGGGCTTGCAGGTCAAGATTGTCGGCTGGTGCGTTATTCTTGGTCAATTCATCCTCCATCGGGCAGGGAGCAGCGCAAGCGGCTTACCCGGCTAATTTTGCCGCCAAGGCAAATCAGCAAACTTCCATCCATTCACACTGGCACGATGACCATGTGCATCCGTATCACCTTCAAAACCGCCAGCAACATTATAGCAAGGCGTGTGTCCTTCGGAGGTCATCACGCGTGCTGCCGCCATTGAGCGCACACCCGACCGGCAAATAAAAAACAACGGCGCGGTCGCCGTTCCAACATGCGGGCGCAATTGCTCGGCAAATGCCGGATTGACCTGCAAATCGGGATAGCTCTGCCATTCCACGCAAAGCGTCTGTTTGCCCAGACCGGACAAATCGGGCAAGCCGACATATTGCCATTCGGCTTGGGTGCGAACATCAACCAATATGGCATCGCCATCAGCCGATAAAACCTGCCAGCATGTGGCAGGGGAGACATGACCGGCAAACCCGTCGCTCTCCAATGGCTCCAGCTCAATGCTCGACGTCATAAGACCCCCCAGAACTTTCCGGCAAAACCGGCAATATCCACCCCAACCGCCAGATTTTAGCGGTCATTCAGGCAGGCGCGAGCAGTAATTTGCCGAGCAAATTCAAGGGCTTGAAGCGCCCCGAAACCTTTGAAAACCGCCTGTGTCAGCGAGTTGCCCAAGATAGTCGGAAGATGATTTTTGTGCAACGGGAAGAAAGCAGGAACAGAAATTTTTTTCGATTTTTTTTCGATTTTTTTTCAATTTTATGTCCCCCAAACAGAAATTGCGCCGGGCCAGAGGCGCGACGCAATCAAAAATACCGTCTGCCGGTCGGGTGATTAGCCGAGGGCATCAACCCTTTTTGCCAAACGCGACACTTTGCGGGAGGCGGTGCGCGCATGCATGAGACCTTTACGACCGGCCTTTGCAATAAGCGGCTGTGCATCGCGCAAAGCCGACTGGGCATTGGCCTTGTCGCCGCTGTCAATCGCTTCTTCGACTTTGCGGATGGAGCTACGCATCCGGCTGCGCTGGTCGCGATTGCGTTCCGTGCGGCGGGCAATTTTCCGCACCATTTTCTTGGCTGAACTCGTATTTGCCATAATCCTGTCCTGTTCTGACTTTCCCGTCATATCGGGCGGCTCACCGTGAGCCTTTGCAGAGATGGCGCGTTATAGGCCGCCCTGCGGCCAAGGTCAACACCGAAAACGCCAAAAACAGCGCCAGAGAAACGCTTATTTATGGGTGAATTTTGGCGGCCTTTTGTCGATAAAGGCGCTCATGCCCTCTTTCTGGTCATCAAAGGCGAATAGCGAGTGGAAGACGCGGCGCTCAAACCGCACACCCTCGCCCAATGGGGTTTCATAGGCCTGATTGACACATTCCTTGGCAATCATCACGGATGGGCGCGATTTCTCGGCGATTTTCTCGGCCACGCCAATCGCTTCCTCAACCAGCGTATCGGCTGAGACAATGCGGCTGACAAGCCCGCAGCGCTCGGCTTCTTCAGCATCCATCATCCGCCCGGTCAGGCACATTTCCATCGCTTTTGACTTGCCAACAAAGCGCGTCAGGCGTTGCGTGCCACCGGCGCCGGGAATAACACCGAGATTGATTTCCGGCTGGCCGAATTTGGCGGTGTCGGCGGCGAGGATGAAATCGCACATCATCGCCAATTCGCATCCACCGCCCAGCGCATAGCCCGCCACAGCGGCAATTACCGGTTTACGCACCCGCGCCACCGCTTCCCAATTGGCGGTGATGAAGTCTTCTTTCAGCACATCGGCATAAGACTTGCCGGACATTTCCTTGATATCGGCTCCGGCGGCAAAGGCTTTTTCCGAACCGGTCAGCACAATGCAGCCAATCGCATCATCGGCGTCGAAAAGCTCAACCGCATGGGTCAACTCATCCATTAGCGCCGCGCATAGCGCATTGAGCGCTTGCGGCCGGTGCAAAGTCACAAGGCCGACCGGCCCGCGCTTTTCCACCAAGATATTTTCATATTTCATTATCCCCTCCTAAGTGCGGCGCGCGCCCCCGAAAACCCGCCCATTACTTATGGCAAAGCCGCCGGGGTCAAGTCGAAAATCACCAAATCCGCACTTGCCGTAATCCGCAGCATTTCGCCATCGCGCTGGAAAGTCAAGACGGTCTTGCCATCATGGCTTGCGGCGGGCGGCACTTGCCAACCCAGATTGGGCAGCGCCTTGCGGTAAAAGGCGGCGACCGCCGCGCCCGTGCTGACCGAGGCAGTGGTGATTTGCACAATGCGCCCTTCCGGCTTGTCAAAAATCAGCATCCCCTCATCCAATTCGCGCAAGCCCGGTGCCAGAGGAATATCCGGCACGGCAGATAAATAGCCATTATCGGCCATTGCCCCTTGGAGGGGCAGGAACAGCAGGGCGGCCAGCACAGCTGTCATTGTCACTATTTGCCGGATTTCCCGCATGGTGGCTTCCTGTTCTCCTGCACCGGCCAAAACCGGTGCGCCTATCGCTGGCAAGTCGGACAGTAAAAACTCGACCGACCCGATTGCACAATGCGCGCCACATTAGCATTGCAGCCGTCGCGTGAACAGGGTTTACCGGCGCGGTCATAAACCGCAAAGCCGTGCTGAAAATAGCCAAGCGCACCGTCGCTGGCGGCAAAATCGCGCAAGGTGGAGCCGCCTGCCGCAATCGCCTCATCCAGCACAGCGCGAATGGCCGGCACCAGCCTGGCCGCACGCTTCGCACCCAGATTGGCAGCCTTGCGGCGCGGGCTGATACCGGCGCGGAACAAAGCCTCGCAGACATAGATATTGCCAAGACCGGCCACGATATGCTGGTCGAGCAGCAGGTTTTTAATCGGCGTTTGGCGGTTTTCGCAGGCCGCCAGCAAATGCGCCTCATTAAACCGGTTGCCCAATGGCTCCGGCCCGATTTGTGCCAAAAACCGGTTGGTGTCCAGTGCCGCGTCAATAATATCCATAAAGCCGAAACGGCGCGGGTCGGCATAGGTCAAATGGCTGCCATCATCAAGTTCCAATGCCAGATGGATATGGCGCACCGCCGCCTCATTGGAAATGTCATGGGCATAGCGCGTCGGGTCAAAGCCGGTCGCGCCCTTGGTCTCATGCCAAGTGAAACGCCCGGTCATGCCCAAATGGCTGAGCCAGTAAAACCCGTTATCCTGCCGGTCGCGCATATCAGCCAGCAGATATTTGGCGCGGCGCGTCAGGCGCATAATTCGCGCGCCGGTCATTTTTTCCGAAAAATCGCGCGGCAAAGCAAACCGCAATTTAGCGGTTTTGACATGCGCCTTTGCAATGCGCCGCCCTTCAAGCTTGGGCGCCAGCCCACGGCATACGGTTTCAACTTCTGGCAGTTCCGGCATGACGCAACTATAGCGCGGCTTTGGCCGAATGCATCCGCAAAATGTCGCAAGCGGCGGCGGCAAAATAGCCCCTGCAATTTCTGGCCTTTTGCCCCTGTTTCGGCTATCGTCGCCGCCATGCAAAAGGACAGGCAAGACAATCGCACCGACAGCACCAACAGCACCGCTTTCGGCTTCCGGCAAGTGCCGGTCGGTGACAAGCAAGGGCTTGTGCGCGGTGTTTTTGACAGCGTGGCCGACAATTATGATGTGATGAATGATGTCATGTCGGTCGGGCTGCACCGGCTTTGGAAAAACCGGATGATTGACGCACTGCATTTGCCCAAACAATCAAACCGTGCCTGCCGCATGGTCGATATCGCCGGTGGCACGGGCGACATTGCCTTTCGCGCCTGCGATCGCGCCGCGCGGCTGGGGCTGACGCTGAATGTGCAAGTGATAGATGCCAATGCGGAAATGCTGCGGGTCGGGCGCGACCGCGCGCGCTTCAAACAGGCCGGACAAAAACTTGACTTTATTGTCGGCAATGCCGAAAGCCTGCCGCTTGATGATGCCAGTGTCGATTTTTACACAATTGCTTTTGGTATTCGCAATGTCACCCATCGCGACCGCGCGCTGGCTGAGGCGCGCCGCGTGCTGCGCCCTGGCGGGCGGTTTGTCTGCCTTGAGTTTTCACAATTGCCGAGCCGCCCCTTGCAACGCGCCTATGACGCCTATTCCTTCAACATTATCCCCCGCCTTGGCGGTCTGGTCGCCAATGATGCGGACAGCTATCAATATCTGGTCGAGTCGATACGCACATTTCCTGCCGCGCCGCAATTTAAGGCCGAGTTGCAGGCCGCCGGCCTTGACCGCTGCACTTATCAGCATTTGACCGGCGGCATTGCCGCTTTGCATTGCGGCTGGCGGATATAGGGCTGTTTCATGGCGTTTTTCATGGCGATATTGCGGTTCTGGCGCTTGCTGATGATGATAAGGCTGGTTCTGGCGCAGGATGAATTGCTGCCGCCCGATTTCAACCGCACCGCCACGCGCCGCGCCAAGTTTTTGCGCGCCGTGCTGACTTTCGCCGCGCCACGCTTCAAGCCGGAAAAACGCGGGCGGCAATTATCCGACCGGATACGCAAATATGGGCCAAGCTATATCAAGCTGGGGCAATTTCTGGCCACCCGCCCCGATATTATCGGCCCGGCTATGGCCGCCGATTTGGGGCATTTGCAAGACCGGCTGCCGCCCTTTGGCGACCGCGAGATGCGGCGCAGTCTGGCGCGCGAGTTTGAGACACCCGACGCTGTGCTGGCCGATATTGGCGCGCCCATTGCCGCCGCCTCAATTGCCCAAGTGCATCAGGCGCACGCGCCCGATAATCCTGATGCGCGCTATGCGGTGAAGATTTTGCGCCCCGGGATTGAGGAAACATTGCGCGGCGAATTGGCGATTTTCCGCAAAATGGCGCGGTTGGCCGAGTTTGTGCTGCCCGGTATTCGCCGCCTGCGCCCGGTCGCGGCGGTCGATACGCTGGCCTTGTCAGTCATGGGCGAAACCGATTTGCGCCGTGAGGCGGCGGCCTTGTCGGAAATTGGTGAAAACACGGCTCAAGATAGCGGCTTTGATGCGCCGAAAGTGATTTGGGAAGCCAGCGGCAAGCGTGTGCTAACCATGCAATGGGTGGACGGGCTGTCGGCGGCTGACCCGGACGCGCTGCGCGCGGCAGGCCATGATATGCGCGCCTTGGCAACCAAGCTGATACGGGTGTTTTTGACCACTGCTTTGCGCGACGGGTTTTTTCACGCCGATATGCATCAGGGCAATTTACTGGTGCGCGCCGATGGCACTTTGGTGGCGATAGATTTCGGCATTACCGCAAGGCTGGATTCTGACAGCCGCCGCTATCTGGCAGAAATCCTGCATGGCTTTATTTTCCGCAATTACACAAAAGTCGCGCGCGTGCATTTTGAGGCCGGTTATGTGCCAGCGCATCATTCGCAAGATGCCTTTGCCCAAGCGCTGCGCGGTGTGGTCGAGCCAATACATGACAAAAATGCCGATAAAATTGCCATGTCGCGCGTGCTGAACCAGCTTTTCGATGTCACCGAGCAATTCGACATGGAAACCCGCACCGAATTATTATTGCTGCAAAAGACGATGGTGACAGTAGAGGGTGTGGCGCGCAGCTTTGACCCGCAATTGAATATATGGGAAGCGGCAGAGCCGGTGGTTGCCGATTGGCTGAAACAACAATTTGGCCCGCAAGCCATTTTGCGTGACCTGCAAAGGCTGGGCTTTGACGGGCTGGCCACGCTGCGCCGCCTGCCCGATTTGCTGGCGCAAATTGAAACCGGTATTGCCGCGCTTGAAAAAATCTCCGACGCCCAAGAACAGCAGAAAAGCCGCAAACCTGCCGCATGGCCGGGCTGGCTGGCACTGACAGCGACTGCTTTGGCCGGCACCGCCTTGGCCGCCCATTTCATAAAACTGCCATTATAAACCGCGCAAGCATAACGCCTTGACGGCAGGCATATTTGTAATTTGGATGTATTTACAGGAAAAATATGGTATTTACCTGAATGCTGGCAGATGGGGTCACACGAGGTAAAGGCATATGTCCGAACAGGCGCGCAAGCGGGTTTTGCTGATTATTGGCGGCGGAATTGCCGCCTATAAAGCACCTGAATTGGTGCGCCGCCTGCGCGCGCGTGGACTGGCAACAAGATGCCTGCTGACGGCGGCGGCGGCGCAATTTGTCTCGCCCCTGTCGCTGGCCAGCGTGTCGGGCGATAAAGTCTATGACAATCTGTTTGACCTGACCGATGAAACTGAAATGGGTCATATCCAGCTTTCGCGCGAGGCCGATATTGTGCTGGTTGCGCCAGCCACCGCCGATATGATTGCCAAAATGGCGCAAGGCCTGGCCAATGACCTTGCCAGCACCGCGCTTTTGGCGACTGATAAGCCGGTGATGATTGCCCCGGCGATGAATGTGCGTATGTGGGAGCATAAGGCAACGCAGCGCAATCTTGCCCAATTGCAGGCTGATGGCATTGGCCTTGTCGGCCCCGAAGAAGGCGATATGGCTTGTGGTGAGTTCGGCCTCGGTCGGATGAGCGAACCCGATGATATTGCTGCCGCCGTGCAAGCATATTTGGCAGGCGGCGCGGCGCCAAAGATCGGCCCGTTAAGCGGTCTTTCGGCGCTGGTCACAGCAGGTCCGACCCATGAGCCGATTGACCCGGTGCGCTATATCGCCAATCGCTCCTCCGGCAAGCAGGGCTATGCGCTGGCCGCGGCACTGGCCGAGGCTGGCGCGCAAGTGCATCTGGTCAGCGGCCCGACGCATTTGCCCGACCCGCCCAATATGCAGGTAACGCGGGTTGAAACCGCCCGCGACATGCAGGCCGCTTGCGACGCCGCCTTGCCGGTTGATATGGCGATTATGACCGCCGCCGTCGCCGATTGGCGGGCAGCGCAAATGGCGGCGCGGAAAATGAAAAAATCAGCCGACGGGCTGCCAACACTCGAACTGGCGGAAAACCCCGATATTCTGGCCGGTCTCGCCACGCACAAAAAACGCCCCGCCTTGCTGGTCGGCTTTGCCGCCGAAACCGATAATGTGCTGGCTCATGCGGGCGAAAAATTGCAGCGCAAAAATTGCGACTGGATTATTGCCAATAATGTCGGCGACGATAGCGGCATTGCGGGCGGCGTGATGGGCGGCGAGCAAAATCAGGTGACATTGGTCAGCGCGGCGGGCGAAAAACCTTTTCCAGTGATGAGCAAGACCGAAACCGCACACGCCTTGGCCGGTGAAATCGCCGCCCATTTTCAGGCCAAATCAGGAGACACGCAATGAGCCAACCGGTGATACAGGTGAAAATACTGCCGCATGGGCAAGGGCTTGAGCTGCCCGCCTATGAAAGCGCCACCGCCGCCGGCATGGATGTGCGCGCCGCGCTTGAGGCAGATGCGCCACTGACTTTGGCTCCGGGTGCCTATGCCATAGTGCCGACCGGTCTGGCGATGGCTTTGCCACCCGATTATGAGGCGCAAATCAGACCGCGCTCCGGTCTGGCCGCCAAGCATGGCGTTACCGTATTGAACACGCCCGGCACGATTGACAGCGATTATCGCGGCGAGGTGAAAGTCATCCTCATCAATCACGGCACGGAACCTTTTATTATCAATCGCGGCGAGCGCATTGCCCAAATGGTGATTGCGCCCGTCGTGCAGGCAGTGTGCGAAACCGTGACCGAGCTGGATGAAACCGCGCGCGGCGAAGGCGGTTTCGGCTCAACGGGAAAGGCATAGGCCATGCTGCAAATCTCACGCAAAGCGGTTTTGGCGCTTGAGGCCGTGCTTGATGTGGCGATACATGCGCGCCCCGACCCGGTGCAGGCGCATGAAATCACCAAACGCCAAGGCGTGCCGAAACGCTATCTTGAACAAGTCATGCAAGCGCTGGTGCGCGCCGATATATTGCGCGGTGTGCGTGGCCCCCGCGGTGGCTATCGGCTGGCGCGCGAAAGGCGGCGCATTTCGCTGGTTGAAATTGTCGAAGTGATTGAGGCAATGGAAAGTGACATGCAGACCGGTGCGTCGCAATCGGCGCTTGGTCATCAGGTTATTGACCCGCTTTGCGACACAGTGCGACAATCGGTGAAAGAGAAACTGGCCGGTCTGAGCATTGATGATTTATGCCGTCAGGTCAGCCAAAAGGAGGTAAGCGGGCGCACCAATGCAACCGATTTTACCATTTGACGCAATAATGAGGGGGAGCGCGAAATGAGCGACACAAGCAAGCCCGGACGCGGGCGCATTTACACTAATATCACCGAAACCATTGGCAATACGCCGATTGTGCGGCTGGAACGGCTCATGGCGGAAACCGGCTGCAAAGCCAATTTGATGGCGAAGCTGGAGTTTTTCAATCCGATTGCATCGGTCAAAGACCGGATTGGCGTGGCCATGGTTGAAGCGCTGGAGCGCGCGGGCAAAATGGCCGCCGACACAGTGCTGGTCGAGCCGACATCGGGCAATACCGGCATTGCGCTGGCCTTTGCCTGTGCTGCCAAGGGTTATCGGCTGATTTTGTGCATGCCGGAATCCATGTCGATTGAACGGCGCAAAATGCTGGCTTTATTGGGGGCGGAGCTTGAGCTGACACCGGCAGAGCAGGGCATGAAAGGTGCTATTGGCCGTGCCGAGGAATTGCTGGCCGCCAATCCGAATTGGGTGATGCCGCAGCAATTCAACAATCCGGCCAATCCGCAAATCCACCGCGAAACCACGGCGGAAGAGATTTGGAACGACACGGATGGCGCGGTGGATGTGATTATTTCCGGCGTTGGCACGGGCGGCACATTTACCGGCGTTGGCTCGGTCTTGAAAGCGCGCAAGCCGGAATTGAAAATGATAGCGGTTGAACCCGAAGACAGTCCGGTTTTGTCGGGCGGCGCGGGCGGCCCGCATAAGATTCAGGGCATTGGCGCAGGCTTTGTGCCGGGCAATATGGAGCAGCAATTGGTCGATGATATTGTCACGATTGGCAATGAAACGGCGTTTGAGACAGCCCGCCATGTCGCCCGTCTTGAGGGGATACCCGGCGGCATCAGCTCCGGTGCTGCGATTGCCGCCGCGCTGGAAGTTGGCGCGCGCGCCGATATGGCAGGCAAGAATATCGTCATTATTATCCCAAGTTTCGCCGAGCGCTATTTGTCCACCGCCCTGTTTGAGGGGCTGTAAGACCGCATGAGCATTGGATCGGCGAAATTGGACGCAGCCGAGCTGGAGCGCTATCAGCGCCATATTTTGCTGAAGGAAATCGGCGGCGCGGGGCAGCAAAAACTTTGCGCCGCCAAAGTGCTGATTATCGGCATGGGCGGGCTTGGCAATCCACTGGCGCAATATCTGGCCGCCGCCGGTGTCGGGCATTTGGGGCTAGTCGATGATGATGTTGTCAGCGCGTCCAATTTGCAGCGCCAAACCCTGTTCACGCCGGAGGATATTGGCCGCGACAAAGTCGCGGTGGCGACGCGATGTTTGGCGGCGCAAAACCCGCTGGTCACAATTGCGCCTTACACAACCCGTCTGGCGGCGGATAATGCCGAGGCGCTTATCGCCGATTATGATGTGGTTGCCGATGCTTGCGATAATTACGCAACCCGCTTCATTGTCAATGATGCCTGTTTTCGCCAACGCAAAGTGCTGGTCTCGGCTGCGGTCGGACGGTTTGACGGGCAATTGGCGACATTCAAGCCGTGGCTGAAGGATGCGGCCGGCACACCGCTGCCCTGCTACCGGTCGCTGGTGCCGCAAGCGCCTGAAGAAATTGAAGATTGCGCGACCACCGGCATTATCGGGGCGCTGACCGGTATTCTCGGCAGCCTGCAGGCCTTGGAAGTGATAAAGGAAATTACCGGTGCGGGCGACAGTCTGGCCGGGCGCTTGCTGGTCTTTGACGGGCTGTCCATGCAGGCGCGCACAGTGCGGCTGGCATGGGATCCCGAAAACCCGAATAATGGCAATCAGGCTTAATCAACCAGTGCCGAGCTGGGCAGCACCACATCCGGCGGGCGATGCCCATCTGCCCATGACCGGATATTGATAATCACCTTCTCGCCCATGCCGCGCCGGCCTTCAATTGTGGCCGATGACATATGCGGCAGCAATATCACATTGTCGAAGTCCAAAAGCCGTGCATTGACCGCCGGTTCGCGCTCAAACACATCCAAAGCCGCCCCGCCAAGCCGCCCTTCGGCCAGCGCATCAGCCAGCGCTTCTTCATCTATCACCTCGCCGCGACTGGTATTGACGACCAGCGCGCCGGGCGGCAAATGCGCCAGACGGCGGCGCGACAGCAAATGATAAGTGGCCGGTGTGTGCGGGCAATTGACCGAGACAATATCAACCTGGCGCAGCATCTGGTCGAGCGTGGCGACATATTGGGCTTGGCAATTGGCTTCAATATCAGGGTGCAGGCGGTGGCGGTTGTGGTAGAAAATCTCCAGCCCAAAGGCCGTGGCGCGCCGCGCAATCGCCTGACCAATGCGTCCCATGCCGATAATGCCGAGCTTCTTGCCGGCCAGCCTGCGCCCAAGCATCCAATTGGGCGACCAACCGGTAAACGCACCAGCTTGGCGCATAATCCTATCGCCCTCCACCATGCGGCGCGGCAAAGCCAGAATAAGTGCCATCGCCATATCAGCCGTGTCTTCGGTCAGCACGCTGGGTGTATTGGTGACAGTAATGCCCTTTTCATAAGCCGCATCAATATCAATATTATCCGTGCCATTGCCGAAATTGGCAATCAGCTTCAGCCTGTCGCCCGCCCCGTTGATAAGCGCGGCATCAATCCGGTCGGTAACGGTTGGCACCAGCACATCATTATTTGCCATCATGGCCGACAGGGCGGCGCGGTCGGGCGCGGCGTCATCAGCATTGAATTGCGCGTCGAATAATTCGCCCATACGGGTTTCAATATCGGCTGGCAAGCGGCGTGTGATGGCAACCTTTGTGGCGTTATCGGACATTCAGACCTCAACAATAATGCATCAGACTATAGCAAAGCCGTTTTGGCTCTGCCAGAAAAAGCACAGCCGCGCACCGGTCAGCCAACTTGCCTGTCTGTCGGCTTGCGGAATAGGGCGTGGCGGAGTATCAAAGAGATATGGATCGGGTCGTGATTCTCCGTGTTGGTTTGGCTTTTTTGCTGCTGGTATTTGTAGCCAGCCTTGTGCCGTTTTCAATTTCCGCGCAAGACGGGCGCGACCGGCGTCCGCTGGGTGAAAGCGGCCTGCCTTTGCCGCGTTTTGTTTCCATCAGCAAAAGCGAGGCCAATGTGCGGCGCGGGCCCGGCGGCGATTACCCGCTGCTCTGGCAATATCAAAAGCGCGGCCTGCCGCTTGAAATTGTCGCCGAATACGGCCAATGGCGGCAAATCCGTGACCATGAAGGCGGCGAGGGCTGGATTCATTCGCGGCTGTTGCGCGGCAAACGCACGATTGTTGTGCGCGAAGCGGCCAATGCGCTGCAATTGCGCCGCGCGCCGCGTGCCGGTGCCGGAACTGTCGCGCTGGTGCAGTCCGGCACAATCGGAGCTTTGCAGGAATGTCAGGCCAATTGGTGCGAAGTTGAGCTGGGCGGCTATACGGGTTGGCTGCCGCGCGACATGCTGTGGGGCATTTATAATTTCGAACAATTTGACTAGGCGCTTGGCCTGAGCAACGAGATAAAACGCCACAAAAAAGGGGAGAGCCAAGACTCCCCCCTTTCGTTTAAGGCTTTATGCTGTATCAGGCAGCCAGGTCAAATCGGTCGGCATTCATCACCTTTATCCAAGCGGCGATAAAGTCGGCGACGAATTTCTCGCCATTATCGCTTTGGGCATAGACTTCGGCAATCGCCCGCAATTCCGAATTGGAGCCAAACACCAAATCAATACGGGTCGCCGTGCCGACAGTGTCGCCGGAGCTGCGGTCTTTGCCCTCAAACAGATTTTCATCTGTTTGCGACCAGACTGTTCCCATATCGAGCAGTTTGACAAACCAGTCATTGCTCAATGTCTGGCCATCTGTCCAGACGCCATGGCCGTCTGTCGAGATGCCCAGCGTCCGCAAGCCGCCGACCAAAACGGTCATTTCAGCAGCAGTCAGGCCGAGCAATTGCGCCTTGTCGAGCAGCATTTCTTCCGGCGCGACGGCAAAAGCCGCGCGCTGGAAATTGCGGAACCCATCGGCGGCAGGCTCCAGCACAGAGAAGCTTTCTGCATCGGTTTGCGCGTCCGAGGCATCGCCGCGCCCCGGCGCGAACGGCACGCTCGCACCACTGGCCATTTCAATGCCAACGCCACCGGCCAAAACAATCACATCGGCCATGCTGGCATTGTTTTCTACCGCGATTGTCTCAAGCACGCTCAAGACTTTTTCAAGCTGTTCCGGCTTGTTGGCCGCCCAGTTTTTCTGCGGCGCAAGGCGAATACGCGCGCCATTGGCACCACCGCGCATGTCCGAGCCGCGATAGGTTGAGGCTGACGCCCAAGCGGTCTCGACCATTTCCTGGATGCTCAAGCCGCTGTTTTTAATGGCTGCTTTGACCGCATCCACATCATAAGACGCATTACCGGCCGGCACAGGGTCTTGCCAGATAAGCTCTTCGCCCGGCACTTCTGGGCCGAGATAACGGCATTTCGGCCCCATATCCCGGTGCAGAAGCTTGAACCAGGCGCGCGCAAACGCATCGGCGAAATAGTCATTGTCTTGGCGGAATTTCTCGGAAATCTTGCGATATTCCGGGTCTTTAATCATGGCGATATCAGCCGTGCTCATGGCCGGCGTCACCTTCTCGCCGGAACCGTCAACCTGCGGTGCCATATCTTCCTCGGCCACATCGACCGGCTGCCAGATATTTGCGCCCGCCGGTGATTTGGTCAATGCCCACTCATATTTGAACAACAGGTCGAAATAGCCATTATCCCATTGGGTCGGATTGGCCGTCCACGGGCCTTCCAGACCGGAAGTGATGGTATCAACGCCCTTGCCCGATTTATGGGTGGATTCCCAACCAAAGCCCATCGCCTGAATGGGAGAGCCTTCCGGCTCGGCACCGACATGGGCGGCATCGCCCGCGCCATGCATTTTACCAAATGTGTGACCACCGGCGACCAGCGCCACGGTTTCTTCGTCATTCATCGCCATGCGGGCAAATGTTTCACGAATATCCTGTGCGCTCAAAAGCGGGTCGGGATTGGCGTTCGGGCCTTCCGGATTGACATAAATCAGACCCATTTGCACAGCGGCAAGCGGGTTCTCCAAAGACTGACGGGTTTCAGCATAGCGATTGTCGCCCAGCCACTCATCTTCTGCACCCCAATAAATATCTTCTTCCGGATGCCAGATATCAGGGCGACCGCCGCCAAAGCCGAATGTCTTGCCGCCCATAGATTCAATCGCCACATTACCGGCCAGAATCAGCAGGTCAGCCCAGCTAATCGCATTGCCATATTTCTGTTTGACCGGCCACAGCAGACGCCGCGCCTTGTCGAGATTGCCATTATCCGGCCAGCTGTTAAGCGGCGCAAAACGCTGCGCGCCCGTGCCGCCGCCGCCACGGCCATCGCCGGTGCGATATGTGCCGGCTGCGTGCCATGTCATGCGGATGAAAAACGGGCCATAATGCCCATAATCGGCCGGCCACCATTCCTGGCTGTCGGTCATCAGCGCGGTCAAATCCTGCTTCAGCGCGGCATAGTCAATTTTCTTGAAAGCCTCACGATAGTCGAAATCATCGCCCATCGGATTGGATTTTTTGTCGTGCTGGCGCAAAATGCCCAGATTGAGCTGGTTCGGCCACCAGTCCTGATTAGAAGTTCCTGTCTCCTGATTGCGCGTCAGCGCACCATGCATGACAGGGCATTTTGAAACGTCCATTTCTCGCTACCTCTCCTTAAAGTTCTTAAATTGGCAAAATTACGCCATGCCGAAGTATAAAAAACAGCAGGCGCGTGTCAATAGAATTAGAATTATTCTAATTTAATTTGACTGTAATTCTGTGGGCTTTTTGTCGCGCCTTGCGGTGCTGGCGAAGGGTGTTTACTCAGTCGCCTTGTTCAGCCGGATAATGACTTCCACCATATCAACATCATAGCCATCCGGACTTTGCGGAAGGCGCGCCACATCCACCGCATCAGCGTCAATATCAATCAGCCGCGCCTCATTTTCAATATAGAAATGATGATGGTCATGCAGATTAGTGTCAAAATAATTGCGCGCATGGTCAACAATCACCTCGCGCAACAGACCGGCATCGCAAAACTGGTTCAGCGTATTGTAAACCGTTGCCAGCGATACTGAAACGCCGACGGCGCGCGCCTCCTCAAACAGTTTTTCCGCCGTCACATGGCGATTGCCATTGGCGAACAGCAAATGCGCCAAAACAAGACGCGGACGCGTGGTGCGTAACCCGGCCGCACGCAACCGATTACCCAGCGCGCTTTCTTGCGCCTGTGTCAGGCCAATGCCACCAATATGTTGAGCGTCACGCATAATGAAGTGGCTGGGCGCGGGCGCCGACCTCTCCTGAAAACTGTAATCATTCCAAGAAATAATTTAGCAAACCCACCATGTCAAGCATGTTAAAGGCTTTCACCCGTCTGGCGGGCATGTTAGGTTCGGGTCAAGTCAGGTGGAAGGGAAACGCATGTCACGCCAAAACAGCTATAATTATGAAGAACTTATTGCCTGCGGCAATGGTGAAGTGTTTGGCGATGGCAATGCCCGCCTGCCGGCCCCGCCAATGCTGATGTTTGACCGCATCACCAAAGTTTTCGATACGGGCGGCGCTCATGACAAGGGTCATATGGAAGCCGAGCTGGATATTCATCCCGGCCTGTGGTTTTTCGACTGCCATTTCAAAACCGACCCGGTCATGCCGGGTTGTCTCGGCCTTGATGCCATGTGGCAGCTTATTGGCTTTTATCTTGGTTGGCTTGGTCATCCGGGGCGCGGACGGGCGCTGGGCGGCACGATTAAGTTCACCGGTCAAGTCATGCCCGATGTCAAGCTGGTGCGCTATGAGATTGACATGAAGCGGGTTCTGGCCGGTAAGCTGGTCATGGGCATTGGCGATGCGCGCCTTTATGCCGATGAGAAAATGATTTATGAGGCCGAGGGGTTGCGGGTTGGCCTTTTCCGTCCGGAGCAAATGTAAGTATAGGGGTTTTTCATGCGTCGTGTCGCCGTTACCGGTCTCGGTATTGTTTCAAGCATTGGCAATAATGCCCAAGAAGTATCGACCAGCCTGGCCGAGGGGCGGTCAGGCATTCGCACCGAAACCGAGCAGGTGGAAAAAGGTTTTCGCAGCCAGATTGCCGGTCGCCCGACGCTTGATGTAACAGAAGCAGTGGACAAGCGCGTGCGCCGTTTCATGGGCGATGGCGCGGCGTGGAATTATGTCGCTATGGAGCAGGCGATTGCCGATGCCGGACTTGAGCAAGATGTGATTTCGCACCCGATGACCGGCCTGATTATGGGGTCGGGCGGGCCATCCACCAAGGCGCTGATTGCCGCCGCCGATACAACGCGCGACAGCGGCCCCAAGCGCGTCGGCCCGTTTGCCGTGCCGAAATGCATGTCGTCCACCAATTCCGCGACACTGGCCACACCCTTTGGCATTAAAGGCATCAACTATTCCATATCCTCGGCCTGCGCCACTTCCACCCATTGCATTGGCAATGCGGCGGAAATGATTCAATGGGGCAAGCAGGATGTGATGTTTGCCGGTGGCGGCGAGGAGCTGGACTGGGCGCTGTCGGCACTGTTTGACGCTATGGGTGCGATGTCGAGCAAATATAATGACACGCCGGCGACGGCCAGCCGCGCCTATGATGAAAGCCGCGACGGCTTTGTGATTGCCGGCGGAGCCGGTGTGCTGGTGCTGGAAGAAATGGAACGCGCGCAAAAACGCGGCGCCAAAATCTATGCCGAAATTAGCGGTTATGGCGCGACTTCGGACGGGCATGACATGGTGCAGCCTTCCGGCGAAGGCGCGGTGCGCTGCATGGAAATGGCCATGAAAGACCTTGACTGCGCGGTCGATTATATCAACCCGCATGCCACTTCCACGCCGATTGGCGACATTAAGGAAATCGAAGCCCTGCGCGCCGTGTTCGGCGCTGACTGCCCGGCCATCTCGGCCACCAAATCGCTGACCGGCCATTCGCTCGGCGCGGCCGGTGTGCAGGAAGCGATTTACACTTTGCTGATGATGCAGGGCGATTTTGTCGCCGCCTCGGCGCATATTGAAACCCTCGACCCGGATTTCGCCGATATGCCCATCATCCGCGAGCGCAAAGACAATGCCGGTATCAATTGCGCCATGTCGAACAGTTTCGGCTTTGGCGGCACGAATGGCACGCTGGTCTTTAAACGGGTTTAGGGGTTGGCTTCAAGTTTTGTGGTTCCAGTCAATCCAGCAAATGTAAAAATGGTTCTCAGACATATAGCCGACAATCCTTATTTTCTGGTTTATTCGAAAACGCCACAAGCCAGCATCCCTGATTTCCTGAGCCAGCTTTGTTGGCGCTTTGGACGGCGTCTTATCGCGGTATTGCCGAAGGCGAGATGATGAGGACTGCTGAAATTCGTGCAAACGTAATCTCTTGTAATCTTGCAGCTTCTTCTTAACCCGACTTTGATTGCGTGCGGTTCCATTTGCCCAGCAATAATGGCCGCGGGCAACCCATCCAGTCGCGCGGCCGAAATACTCACCACATTGAGGGACAAT
>JAYPAN010000017.1:0-35922 GCA_038123715.1 Rhodobiaceae bacterium
CAGACGCAACAGCGCGGAAATAATTTTCCGCCGGTGAAAGTGAGGCTGGCGCAAAGCGGTCGGTTTCTGGCATAGTGGGCGGGTAATTGTGTGAGAGTTGTTCATGTTGCGCGCCTCGGCCCTGTTTCAATGGCTGTTTCCCCTGTCTGTCCTGCTTGTTGGTGTCAGCCTGCAATTGGCGCGGCCTTGGCCGGTGGAGTTTGTGCAGAATCTGGTTTTCGACCAATATAATCGCTGGCAGCCGCGCCTTGAGGAAGGCAGCCCCGTGGTCTTTGTCGATATTGATGAGGACAGCCTCAAGCAGATTGGTCAGTTTCCGTGGCCGCGGCAAGTCTTTGCCGAGCTGGTGACGCGCATGGCCGATGCCGGTGCGGCGACCATTACTTTTGATATTCTGTTCGCCGAAAAAGACCGCACCGCACCGAATGAGATTTTGCCGGTATGGGATGCGCTGCAAAGCGGTGAGAACGTGGCCGAGTGGCGCGCTTTGCGCGAAAATCTGGCCGATATTATTGTCAGCCCCGATATTGCCTTTGCCCGCGCCATAGAGACCGCGCCCGTGGTGCTGGCGACCATGATGAATGATGCGGCCAAAACCCTGCCCGACCCGAAAGCCGGCATTGCCGTGCGCGCGCAAGACACGCAATGGCATGAGGCCGACGCGCTCGACCGGCTGCCGACAACCCTGTTTGCCATTGAGAACAGGCCGGTCATTGCCGAAGCCGGTTATGGTCTGGGCGCGATGAATGCGCTGATTGACCGCGACGGGATTATCCGCCGCGCCGCTTTGCTGTTTCGTGCCGGCCCGCATATTTACCCCAGCCTGTCGCTGGAAAGCCTGCGCGTTGCCCAGCGCGCCGGCAGTATTGTGCTGAAAGCCTCCGATGTGCGCGGCGAGGGTCAATATGCGTCCGGCTTTGGCCTGTCGCGCATGAAAGTGGGCGAGCTTATCGTGCCGATTGAACCCGATGGCACAATACGCATGTATTATACCGGGCGCGAAAATGTCGCCCGCCTTGGCGTCGGAGAGGTTTTTCAACCCGATTTTGACGCAAGCCTGTTGGAAGGCAAAATCGCCATTATCGGCACCAGCGCGGCGGGGTTGAAAGATATTCGCGCTACCCCGCTTGACCCAGCCACGCCGGGGGCGGAAGTGCATGCCCAAGTCGTGCAACAATTAATCTCGGGCAGCTATTTGAAACGACCGGTCTGGTTGCAATCGCTGGAAGCGCTGGCAACATTGCTGACCGGCCTGATTGCGATTTTCGCCATTCACCGGCTGGCGATTACATTGACCGGCCTGATTGTGTTCGGTCTGATTGCGGCTGGCGGTGCGGTCTCTTGGTTCGCCTTTGCCAATAACCTGATGCTGGTTGACCCGGCCACACCCGGCTTCAGCGTATTTGTGGTATTTTTAATTTCCGGCTTTCAACATTATTTGCAAACAGCGCGCGAACGCCAGCAAGTGCGCCATGCGTTTCGCTATTATCTGTCGCCTGATTTGGTCAATCAGATTTCCGCCGATCCCGGCAAGCTGACGCTTGGCGGGGAAACCCGCAATATGACGATTTTGTTTTGCGATATTCGCGGCTTTACTTCAATCTCCGAGGCGTTTGCCAGCGCGCCGGACAAGCTGACCCATATCATCAATATCTTTCTGACGCGCATGTCGCGCATTATTCAGGCGCGCGAAGGCACTATCGACAAATATATTGGCGATAATATCATGGCGTTCTGGAACGCGCCGACCAATGTCAATGACCATGCTTATGAAGCCTGTCTGGCAGCGGTGGAAATGATGGACGCGCTGCCGAAAGTTAATGAGGAATTGCATGACGACCCATTGCTGGGCGAATGGCAGGGCGAAATACGCGTTGGCATTGGCTTGAATACGGGCGACACGCTGGTCGGCAATATCGGCTCCGACCAGCGTTTCAACTATTCCGTGCTGGGCGATACGGTCAATGTCTCGGCGCGGCTGGAAGGTCAAACCAAGGATTATGCCGTGCCAGTGCTGGTCGGGGAGGCCACCAAAAATCAGGCTATGGCAGCGCAGGCCGCGCAATCGGCACCATTGGCATTTGTTGAGCTTGACCTGATTGCGCTGAAGGGCAAGGCCGTGCCGGAGCGCATTTACACCATAATTGGCGGTGCGGAAATTGCCCTGTCTGACGATTTCGCTGCCCTGCAAGAAGGGCAGGATGCTTTATTGCGCTTGTATCGGGCGCAGGATTGGACGGCGGCGCAAAGCTTGGCCAGCGCGTTGGGCGCGGCGCATCCGGTCATGGCAGGGTTTTATAATATGCTCAAACGCCGTATGCTGGATTATGCAGCCAGCCCGCCCGGCGCTGATTGGGACGGGCATTTTATCGCGGTGACAAAGTAATGGGTGAAGCGTTGCGTCGGAGTAACCATGTCTGAGGAAGTCGTGCGTGAGGAAACCACAAAAATCAGCGTGTATTTTTGGGGAACACGCGGCTCGACGCCGGTTAATTCGCCCGACCACCGCATTTTTGGCGGCAATACAAGTTGCGTGGAAGTGCGCCATGGCGCGGGTCGGGTGATTTGCGATGGCGGCTCCGGCCTTGTCGGTCTGTCCGACAGCCTGCTGGAAGAAGGCGCGCAGGAAATTGATATTTTCTTCTCTCATGTCCATGCCGACCATATTTGCGGCCTGCCCTTTTTCAAGCCGCTTTTTGTCCCCGGCTATCATGTGCGCCTGCACAGTTTTGACGCCACGCCGGATGCGCTGGAAAAAGCCATCACCGGCTATATCAGCCAGCCGCTATTTCCGATTGACCGTTCGAACTTTCAAGCCGAGGTGACATTTCACAGCCATGACGCAAAGCGCATGGTCAATTGCGCCGGATTTCAAATCAGCGCCCTGCCAATACCGCATCCGGGCGGCGCCCATGCGCTGAAAGTCTCAGCCGCCAACCGGCATTTTGTTTATGCCACGGATACCGAACATCAACCCGGCGCGCCGAATACTGACCTGATTGCCTTTATGCAACATGCCGATTTGGCGGTTTATGACTGCACTTATGATGATGACGAGTTTGAGGGGCGGATTGGCTGGGGTCATTCGACATGGCAGGAGGGCGTGCGGCTGGCACAAGCCGCCAATCTGCGCCGTTTCGGGATTTTCCACCATGAGCCGGGGCGCACGGATGAGCAGCTTGCCGCCATTGAGGCGCAGGCCAAGAACATGTTTGAGGCAAGTTTTGTAACGCGCGATTTTTCCGGCGTGGATATCTAGGCGGCGCGCATTGGTTCGGCTGGTGAATCACGCTAATGTTTTGCTGTTTGATTCTGTCCGGCTGGCCGGATAAGCAGGTGACTTGACCATGGACAGTATGTTCGTAAAAGTGCTGCTCCGCATTGTGCAGGAAAATGCCCTTGTGCTTGGCGGGGCGGGGGCGGCCATTGTGCTGCTGCTTATCGGTGTTTTTGTTTTCCGGAAAATCAAGAAAAGCCTCGCGGAAAATGATTTCCCTGCCACGGGCGCGGATGCGATTTCCCGCCCGTTTGACGAAGATATGCGGAACGATTTGGCAGCCCTTGGCGAAAAAGTGGATATGCCGGCTATGGGCGCGAATGGCGGCGATGCGGTTATTATTGACGATGATATTGGTGCGCCACTGCCGGATACCGGCCTGGATAAGGGCGATGACATTGCCGCTTTTGAGATAAAGGCCGGTCATGGCGCGGCGGAAGATATGGCGGCACTTGACGACAAGGAAGACGCGCTCATGTCTTCCATGATGCCTGATTTTGATAATGAGGCGCATGGTCAATTTGACGATATGGATGAGATTTCCATTCCGCGCTTGGGTGATGCGCCGGAGCCGAAGAAACACGGCTTTTTCAGCACTGCTTGGCTGCACCGCAATCGCGGCAATGATGCCAACAAAGCCACAATTGACCCGCATGAGCAGGTGATGACGCCACAGCCAGCAGACGCCAAAGTCGATAAGCAAGCGGCGGCGGCAACGGCGGATACGGTCAAGGAAATGGAAGAAGCCGCCCATATGGCGCATCTGGCCGATATTGAACGCAAAATGCTGGCCTTGCGGGAACTTTATGAAGCCGGTCTGATTGCACCGGAAATCTATGTTCTGAAAGCGCGCGAATTCGCCCAAACGGTCTGACAAGCCCATGCAGAAAAACGGTTTTAGCCTTGTTGAACTGCTTACCACTCTGGCTATTCTGAGCCTTGTGGCGGGCAGCATGATTGTGGTGATGAACAATCTCAACGCCCAATCTGAACGGATGAACACGCAGACACAAATGCTGGTCGGTGGAGCCGATATTATTGACATGATACGCCCTTGGGCGGCGCTGGCCGGGCTGCGCCAACGGCCTGCCGCGATGAACACCAATCAGGCCTTTCAGATTCTTGATGCCGGCAATCGGGTGAAATTCTGTTTTGACCTTGATGACGCCAATCGCAGCAAAATCGAGTTTCGCCTGAATGACAGGCGGCTGCAACAAAGACGGCGCGACAATAAGGGATGTAGCGCGCCAAGTGACAATAATTTCTGGGAAGATATCAGCGAGCCGATTATTGACGATATCAATTTTTCAAGCGAAACCACCGGCACGCTCGATGTGAAATTGGAGCTGGAAAAATTCAACCCCGGCAGCCAGCAACCGACAAGCGTAACATTGCGTCAGCGTTTGCCATTGACCGCCTTGCAGGGATTATAGAGTGGTGATGCAAAAGCCTGTCGATAACGCCCAAGACTGTGCAACGCCGCTGAAGCCGCGCGCGGACGAAAGTGGCTTTGCCCTGTATCTGTCGCTTGGCTTTGTCGCGCTGATGAGCCTTCTGGTCTCCAGTGTCGGCGACCGGTTAAATGTCGCCGTTCTCAATGATGCCCGACGCCAAAGCGGCCAGACACTTTTGCACGCTGCCGACACTGCACTGCAACGCGGCTGGTTGACTTTGCAAGGGCTTGCGCCCGGGCCTATCACCCTGCCGGCGGATGCTCTTGATGCCAATGTCGCGGCTGACAAAACATTGTGCCTTGGTGGAAGGGTGGACACGCCGTCTGATTACATTGCCTCGGCGCGCATGGTCGAGGACGATACGGATACGCGCTATTTCATTGATGAAGATGGCGGCAACTATATTATATTTGGCTGTGCCTTCGAAAATGGCAAGGCGCGGCAAATCATGGCGGTCTGGACTTACAGCACGCCGGATTTCACGCTGGAATGGTTGCGCCAATTCTGACACAAGGCGCTATTCAAGCGGTGCGTAGAGATTCATATTGCGGGTCATGCGCCGTCCGGCCGGCGTGACAAGCTGCAATTCAACCTGCCAGACAACCGGCGACACACCGGCGCTGATTGACAAATCAGCCATGTCGGCATCCATCCCATTATCGGAAAACAGCGCGTCAAACTCATAATTTTCCGCATCATTGTCGAAATCATAATCGGCGACCGAACTCAGCGTTTCGCCGCGCCGATAGCGCAGCGCAATCTCACCCATCACACTGTCAGCCACCATCATCATGCGGCGCTGCGACCAAGCATTTTCAACCAATGCCCGATTGGCACTTATCAGCGACAGCGTGCCGACAATGCCCGCCGTGATAATGCCCAGCGCGACCATCACTTCGACCAGAGAAAAACCGGCCTGCTGTTGTTTAATTTCTGCCGGTTGTCGCGCCATAATATTGTGCCGAGTTGACGGGCCGTTTGCCGGTCTCTGGGGTTATCACTTCGGGGGCGAGGAAAATCACCATTTCCTGCGTGTTGAGCTGGTCGGAACTCGTCCCCAGCAAGGTTGACAAGAGTGGCACTTCGGTCATGCCGGGCAGGCTGTTGCGCGATTTGGAATTATCTTCCGTGTAAAGACCGGCAAGAACAATGACATCGCCGGGCGCGGAGATGAATTCGGTATTTATCGTGCTTTGGATTTTGTCGGAATTAGCGTCGGCCGAGACGAAGAAATCATCATTGAACAGCACTTTCAACCGCACATGGTCATTCAGGGGGTTTATGGTCGGCGTCACCTGCAATTTCAGCTCGGCAATGCGCGGCTCGTAATTGACCGTTACCTCACCGGGAATGGTCTGCCCGCCCGGCGTCACCACCGGTGCAGAAGTTGTTGTCACCGGCAAATAGCGCGTCTCGCTTTTGACAATTTCCGCCGCGCAGCCATCCAACGCCAGAATGGTCGGGCTGGAGACTTTGCGACCCAGCGAATTTTGCTCCATGAAATCAATCGTCCATGCCAAGCCAAGCCGGAAATTATTCAAGGTGAAATTATTGGTGCTGGCCGCACGATTGGCGAAATTCATCGCCCCGCGCACACCAATCAAACCCTGATTACGCACTTCAACAATATCGGGATAGGCCGAGGTGATAGCACCGGGCAGGGCGGCCACATCGGCATCGGTTTTGGACGCTATACGCAGCGCATTTTGCAAACGCCCCTGCAATTGACGCTGCCAGTTTTTCACCACATTGACCATAAACACTTCGACGAGAACCTGCTTGTCGGGCTGGTCAAGATTTTCAATCAGCGAATTGGCCAGTTCAACATCATGGCGGAAGCCGGTGACAATCACCGTATCGGCAACCGAGGTGATTTTCGGGCGGCGGAAATTGGAATTGCGGAACGCATTATCGCTCTGGCTGGCGGCACTGGCCGCACTGGCGGCGCTGTCGCCACTATTGCCACTGTTGGCACTGTCCGGCTGCGCCTGTGTTTCAGCCGGTTGCTGTTCGACGGCTTCCGGCTCATTGGCATTCTCCCCGTCTGCCCCGTTACCGGCCAGCAGCGGGTCGCCAGCATCATCGGCAATACCGGTCAACCCTTCGGCACTGGCTAATTGGCGCTGCCGGCGCGTTGCTTTGCGCTGCTCCTCGGCACTTTCGGCATCCGATTCCGCTTTCAGCAATTCATCGGGATAAAGCTGGGTGAAGTAATTTTCCAGCTCCTCTTTAATGGCCGAGGTGCGGTCACCGCCCTCCCCGCCGCAAGTATTGGCGCCTTCGCTGTTATAGACAGTGAATTTTTCCGTATAAATCGGCTCGGTGGTTTTCAGATTGGCATCCTGGATGACGCGGCCGCGCAAAATATCAACATCCGGCCCGGCCAAAAAGCGTTGCATTGGCGCAGGGCTTGGCGCAGTGGCGGCCATTGGTGCGGGCGCACCGGTCGCATCCACAGGTTGCGGCGCCAGCGCGGTCAGCTCGACCTCGCGTTGCGCTTCGGCGCGGGCGGCTTGCTTTTCGCTTTTTTCGTTAATCAAATCAGCCAGCGCATGAACTGTGTCATCGAGCAGAAACTTGGCGGCCTGTGTTTTCAATGCCTGTTGCTGGCGCTCTGTGCCATTTTCGGCATCGAGCTTGTCCAGTTCGCGCTCATTGGCCAGTGCCGCTTCCTTCAATGCGATAATGGCGGCGGAGACAAGCGGCGAATAATCTTCTTCAACCAACGCATCATTGGTCAGCGACAAGGCACGCCCCTCATCATCGGGATTTTGGAAATAGGCGCGATAAATCTGGCGAATGGCGGCTTCATCATTTTCCAGCGAACTTATGGTGCGGTAATTGGCGGCGCGCTTATTATGGGCTTCGGCCAATTGCAGCGCGGAGTCAACACGGACATTAAACTCCTCGCGCGTGTAAAAACGGGCAATGCCCATTTTGCGGTCATAGGCCATAGCCAGCCCGTAATTATCGATAAGAATATCGAAAATATCCAGCGCATCCGCCTTGCTGATTTCAAGCCGCACTTTTTGCGGCGCGGCTTCCACACCGGGCGAGAGATAAACCGGCATGTCAATGCTGCGCGCCAATGACTTCAGCGCCGTTGCCAGACGCAGACCGGCCAGATTGACACTCAAATCACGCGAGCCGACTTCCTTGGCTAAATCATCCATCCGTCCCAATGAAATGCCTGTGCCAATATCCGCCCCGACAAAGAGAAAACTTTTACGCAAATCGACGAACTCATCGGCGCGTGCCAATTCATTGCGGCCGAACAGCGCCAGCGCACCCATGCTTTGCCCCTCGGTCAAGCCCAAAACGGTTTGCGGCTGGGTTTCGTCATATTGCTGTGCCAATTGCGCGAGATTGGTTTGCAATAATTTCTCATTGGCGATTTTGAAGCTTTGCAGCAGCAATCGCCGCGCCTTGGCATGGCGCATATCCATCTGGTCAAGCGCCAGCTTCTCGACATCATAATCGGCCTGTTTGGCGCGCAAATCGCGCTGGCGGGATGCAATGCGCGCCTGCAAGCCTTGAAGCTGACTGTCTATGCGCTTCACATCGGCGGCATTGGCCGGTGCTTTCGGGGCAGACGGGTTGGCAGCGACCGGCTCAACCACCGGCGTTTCCGTCACCATGCCGCTAATGGAGGCGGCCACCACACCATCAACAATATCATCCAGCACCATGCCGCTTGGCACGCGCACCTGCAATAATTCGCGCCTTTGCGGCAAAGGCTTCAAATCAATGGCATCACTGCCAAGGCTCATTTCAGCTTGTTTGGCGCGGGTGGCGGCGCGGCGCTCGTCAAATTTGCCAAACGCGCCCTGCATGGATAAATCGCGTCCCGGCCGCGCGCCGCAGGCAAAGCTCTCAAAGCACAGCACACAGACCAGCCCCATGCGGGTCAATCGCGCAATTTTGGAACCCTGTCCTGCCACACTCTACTCCGTGCCGGTCGCCCGGCCATTACCCTTACCCGCCGCCCTGTCGCGGCACATGACAGCAACTATTTCGGTCGCTGCAAATTACCTGTCGGTCGCACATGGGCGATTTTGCCTATGGCCTCAGTAATCACCTCGCGGGCAATATCGGCCATGTGCCGGTTAATCCATTCCTCAATCAGCGGCTTGGTCACATCGGCCACAGCGCGACGAATTGTGTCGCGCGACCGGCTGGTGTCGAACACGCTGGAGAAGCGCAAAAACTCAGCCCGCAAAGCCAAAGTGGCTTCCTCCGATATCGCCAAGTCAAGCCCTTGCATATAGCTGGCGACATCCTTGTCGGACATGGCCGCATCATGCGCCGCGTCGCGCTCGGTCAAATCTTTTTCAAGACTGGTCTCCGCCTCTTTCAGCAAATCGCGAATGGCGCGCTTGTAATCATCCTGTGTGCGTAAAGCCGACATAATACCACCTCATTCATCGCCGCTTTGCGAATCTCTTGGTGCTTGTGATTATACAAGCGATTCAGTCACAATTAGTGGGAAATCGGTGGATTAGTGTCACAAGAGTGCCACCTTGTTGCCTGCCCCCAATAGCGGAAAAATCAGGCCGAAACGGCGACAAATGCGCGCTCAGCCCGCGACGGATAAAAGCGCCCGCATTTGCGGGGCAAAAAGCAGCCATAAAAACGCCATTGGCACCAAAAAACAGCCAAAGGGCAGCATGTCTTTGGCCGCATCGCGAGCAGCTGCGCCCGCCCGCAAACGCGCCATTGACAGCATGACAATACCAAAAACCGCGCCGCTGAAACTGGCGGCAAATAATATCGGCAACAGCGCGCCCGCCCCCAGCCAAGCGCCGAACATGGCCATCAGCTTGACATCGCCAAAGCCCATGCCGTCATGGCCGCGCCATGCCCGATACAGCGCGTTAATGGCGTAAATCAGCGCAAAGCCGACACCCGCCCCCAGCGCCGCATCGGCAAGAGCTGGCAGGCCGGGCGCGCCAAATGCGGCCAACGCAAGCCCCAAAGCCAACCCGCCGAGACTGGCCCAATCGGGAATGATAAACGCATCCATATCGGTCAGAAAAATCACGCCCAGCAGCAGCACAAATGGCACAAATGACAGCGCGGCCATCATATCAAGCCGGAAAAACACCGCCAGCAGCGCTGCCGCCATTGCCAATTCAACCAGCACATAGCGGCGCGGCAAAGCCCGTTCGCCGCAAGCGCATTTGCCACCGCGACGCAAAAACCCGTAAATCGGCATGTTTTCCGACCAGCCAAGGCGGCGGTCGCAGGCGAAACAGCTTGACGGAGCCGAAATCCAATCGCGCCCGTCCAGCGAACGCAAGGCGGCGACATTGGCGAAACTGCCCAGACACAGCCCGAAAATACCGACCAGAAAATAAAACGCCGTGCTGTTAGAGGCCAAATCAGCCATGCCACTCCGCTCCTCAACGCACCTCAAATAAACATATTCACAAGTGATGCCTTGTTTGGCATAACAAAACACCACAGTATAGGTGTCGTAGCGTCTTTTGTAACCGGTAGCGGCGATTATTCAATGTCTGACAATCCAATTTACGAATATGTTGACCAGCTGCCGAAGGAATATCGCATTTCCGATTTTCACATGCGCGCCGGCAGCCCGCTGGCGATAAGGGTGAATGGCGATATTGTCGTCCTGCCCGATTGCCCGATTACCCATGACTTGCTCGATGATATTTTCCGCAATGAGCTGGATGAGGACAAATATGAGCAATTCTGCGCTACCAAGGATATTGACTTTGCCATGACGGTCAAAGGCAACCGGTTCCGCGCCAATGGCTATCATACACTGCGCGGCTGGGGGCTTATTTTACGCACGATTGTGACCGAAGTGCCGAATATCGACCAGCTTGGCCTGCCGCAAGCGGTTCACAATATACTTGGCGAAAAAAAGGGTCTGGTGCTGGTGACCGGGCCAACCGGTTCGGGCAAATCAACCTCACTGGCTTCAATGATAAACAAAATCAATCGCGAGCGTGCCGAGCATATTATCACCATTGAGGATCCGGTCGAATTTGTTCACTCGGAAGTGAAAAGCATTATTTCGCAGCGCGAAGTCGGGCGCGATACGGTGAGTTTCGCCTCCGCCCTGAAAGGCGCTTTGCGCGAAGACCCCGATATTATCCTGCTTGGTGAAATGCGCGATTATGAAACTGTGTCGCTGGCGCTGACGGCGGCCGAAACCGGCCACCTTGTTTTCGGCACATTGCACACATCCGGCGCACCCGAAACCATTAACCGGATTATTGATGTATTTCCCGCCGAAGAACAAAGCCAGGCGCGCTCTATGGTCGCCTCTTCCCTGCAAATGGTGATGACGCAGCAATTGATGAAACGCAAATCGGGCGGGCGCATTGGTGCGTTTGAAGTGATGGTCTGTGTGCCAGCCATCCGCAATCTGATACGCGAGGATAAAATCCCGCAAATTGCCACCGTTATGCAGACCGGCGCGCAATATGGCATGATAACAATGGAAAAGTATGTCGATGAACTGGAAAAGCAGAATCTGATTATCGTCGAAGACGATTGATTGCTTGTTTATTGACCTATTTATTGGCCTATTTATTGGTCATTGGTGTGGCACGGATATTTGCGGCCAGCGCAGGCAATACGGGTTCGGCAAGACGCGCCAGATTTTCAAGCCCGTCGCGGTCGCCGGTGATTTGATAGGCGCGCCGACCAACCTGCCAGACGCCGATATTGCGATATATTGGCAGCACTTGTTCCTCAAAAAGCGGCAGCAGCAAATCGCGCAACATCGCCACCTGATTTTCCTTCGCCGCCCTGTCTACCAGCATGATGAGGGTTAATTTGGTCATGCGAGAGCCAATCAGAACATGGTTCATATCATCCATGTCAAAACGACCGGCCAGCACTATCGGCAAAGGATTATGGACACTGCGCCAATAGGCCAAAGTGCTTTGCCACAGCGTCAAGGTGAAAGAGGTCACCATCAAAAAGACGGCGAGACTGGCACTGGTGAGCAGCATATAGGCGGGAACAAACCGGTATCGCGCGGCGCGGTGTTGTGGCCGCCGCAAGGACGGCAAATCAGAAGGCGCGAGCGCAGCGGCCAGACAAAAGGCAAAAAGCCAGTAATGCGTGCCGGATGCCGTATAGGGATATTCGGTCAGGCAATGGGTCAATATCGGCGCAGGCAAGGCCAGCAGCAGCCAGCGATTTGACGCGCGGCGAAGCAGACTCACACCGAAAAACAACAATGGCCCCAAGACCAGCAGAGTGCCGACCAAGCCAGTCTCTGCCAGAAAATAGAAAAAGATATTATGCGGATTGTCCACATTACCCAAATAGCCACCGCCATCTGTATCGGCAAATTGCGGGAAATAATCATAATAGACAGATTGAAACGCGCCGAGACTTTGACCAAAAACCGGCGCATCCCAAAAAGCGGCGAGGCTTACCTTCCACATGGTCAGCCGCGTGGCATAGGAAAATGTTTCCGGCATCCACTCGCGGGCAACGCCAATGCTGCTGCCAGCATTTCTTGGATAAAATTCCGGTATGACCCAAGCCAGCAACAGGCAGCCGAGATAGGCTGCAAAATGCCTCAACATGGCGCGGCTGGCTTCATCCCTGTCTTGCATCCAGCTCGTCAACACATGCAGGAACAAAAAAGCCAAACCGACCGAAAAGCCCAGAAAGCCGGTTTTGGAGCGCATCAGAAACACACTGACGCCATAGATAAAGGCGAATATCGCCAGAACGGCAAGAATTGACCATTGGCCGCGCTTCACCCGCATCATGGCAAAGCCGGTCAGCACGACCAGCGTGGCGTAATAAGAGCCGAAAAGATTGGTCTGGGCAAAACCGGCCGCTGCTTTTGACGCCCAGGCGGAGACCGGATTCCAATCGACTTGCAGCCTGAAAAACTCCGCACTGGTCAGCTCGACCAAATAATGCGGCAGGCTGCCAATCAGAATGAGCAACAGCACAACCAGAAATTGCGGCGAGGTTAACGGTTTTTGCACCATGCCCAACAACAGAAACGCAAAGCCCGACAGCATGGCCACGGGGAGAAACAAAGCAGGCGGCGGCAGGCTTTGTAAAACAACCAGATTGATGAAAATCAGCACCAGCCAGCCCAAAATCGGCAGCACAAGACCGGCAAGCCAGAGCCGGTCAACCCGCAACCGACCGGATAAAACCGGCCCCACCCATAAAATCGGAATGGTCAGGGCAATAGCCGCCCATGCCGTGACATTGCGGACGGAATAAGTGCCGCCCATATCGGGCAGAATAATGTGAAAAGCGACAATGAAAGTAAACAGCGCGCCAAGCGCCAAGGGCGTCACAAATGCGTGCCGCCCGAAAAAGAAATGCCGCGCAGAGCGCGGCATTTCAGAAACAAATTTCGGTAATGTTACCAATTGGAAATCGTTGAATCTTTCTTGGTCAGCTTGCCGTCATTGTCGCCAACTTTTGAGCAAAACCATACTTCAATATGGGCTGCACCGGCGCCACTGACCTGAACAATCACATCGCCATTCACCGCACCGGCTAACAGCGTTGTGCAATCAACTGTGCCATCATCGGCATGGCTCGTCGTATCAGCGACCGCTTTGATGGCGGCTGTGCCTGAATTTGCTGTTGAATAGGGGTTTTTGAAACTTTCAAACGGGCCACCTGCATTGGCCATCTCATAGAAACAACCGCCGGCAGCAACAGCATCAGCGGCTGCAGTTGCGGATTGCAGGCCGCCTGCCTTGTCAGAGCATTCGCTCGGATCAACGTCAATGCCAGCAGCACGCACTGTTTTGGTATTGATGAGCCACTGATGAACAGCTTTCGCGTTTGCATCCGTGACCGATTTTTTGGTGCTATCAATATAACCCTGATAGCCAACTACACCTACGGCTGCCAGAACACCAATAATGGCCACAACAACCAGAAGTTCAATAAGGCTGAAGCCTCTTTCGCTATTTGCGCGAATGTTCATTGGAACTCTCCTCTTAATACACACGCGCCAAACAGCGCGAAACGCAACGACAGAAGAAAAGCAAAGTTTTTGACCAATTGCAATTAAAAATATGGAGTTTATTCACGTTTTCCAATCGATAAACGAAAAAATCCCATTAGTTGTAAATATGTTGTTTTTTCGTGTTAAACTTGCAGCAACCGAGGAGACATGAATGGCCTTCCAATTCAAACGCGACCGCCAACAAAATCTGCAATTAACCCTTGCCGGGGATATTGACCTTGAAGTCACGCCCGACATTAAAGCGCAATTGACCAAACAGCTCGATGACGCGCGCGGGCTGACCATAAATGCCGCCAATGTCAGCTATATGGACAGTTCTGGTGTCTCGGTGCTGATTATTGCAATGCAGACCTGCAAAAAGACGCGGCTCAATTTCACCATTGAGGCCGCCAGTGACGAGCTGATGCGGGTGTTGACGCTTGCCAAGCTGGACAAGATTTTGCCAATAGCCAGCCAGACTGGCCCGGCGCAAGCACTGGATATTGATGTGTTTTCAAATGTCAGCGAAAGCGAGGCCGAGCTGGCCAGCGAAGTGTCGCCTGCCGGTGGCGATGATGACGACCTTATCGCGGCATTGGCCGGTGGTGAAATGCAAATTGAAGATGATGCCGATATTGTCGCCGATATGGCAAACGCAAAACAGGCCGCATCGGAGCAGGATGACCCGTCACCGGCGCAATCTGCCGAGCCGGCAATTGAGCCAGCTCCGGAACCTGCGCCGCAACCGCAACCTACGCCGCAACCGGCGCCACAATCAATGCCGGAAAGCGGCACAAATAATGCCCCTTCAACTAGTGGGAATGGTGGCTCCTCCGGCTTCAAACCCGGCACTTTCTCATAGGCGCGCGCCACCATGTCCGTGGTCAATCCGCAACTCGACATAATTTACCGCATGATGTCAGAGTTTGTGACGAGCGCCGATATCGCCAAAACCATCTATCAGGGCTTGAGTTTTATCAGCGAGGAAGTCGGGGCGGAAGCGGCCAGTTTTTTCCATCTGAGCGATGACCAAAAAACCTTGCGCTGCGAGGCGTGTATCGGCCCGATCGATATTACCGGCCTTGAAATCGCCGCCAATCAGGGCATTGTCGGCGCGGTTACCCAAAGCAATGAAATGCGCTTTGTGCGCGACGCTGCCAAGGATGCCGATTTCACCGGCGCGGTGGATGACCAGACCGGCTTTCACACGCGCTCCATGATATGCGTGCCGGTTTCAGGTAAAGGCCGCCATTATGGCGCACTGCAATTGATTAACAAAATTGGCGGTGACGGTTTTTTCTCCGACAATGATGCGGCGCTGGTATCGGTTTTCGGCACTTCCGCCGCCCTTGCCCTGACCAATTCGCAATTGGCGCTGCAAATGGTGGAAGCCAATGCGCTGAAACGCGATTTACAAATGGCCGCGCGCGTGCAGGAGAGCCTGTTTCCCGACCATGCGCCCGATTATATTTCCGGCGTCAATATCCCCAAAAAAGGCGTCTCAGGCGACTTATTCGATTATGTCGAACGCCATGGAAAAGTATTTTTCTGCATGGCCGATGTCTCCGGCAAGGGAACCGATGCGGCTTTGGTCATGGCGCAAACCCACAGCCTGTTCCGCGCCCTGAGCAAACAGGCCAGCACGCCGGCCGAATTGGCAGCCGCCATGAATGGCGAACTCGTCGAGACCGCGTCAAATGGCATGTTTGTCACCGCCATTATCGGCCTGTATGACCCGCAAAGCGGCGACATGCAGTGCTGCAATGCCGGCCATGAGCCGGGGCTGTTATTATCGGCAAATGGCGATTACCGGTTTTTTGAAGCCAGCCTGCAACCGCTTGGTATTATGGATTTCGAAGCCGGTGACATTGTGACCGAGACGGCCTCCCTCTCTGAGGCGCGATTTTTCTGCTATTCGGACGGGCTGACCGAGGCCGAATATGAGGGCAGGATGATTGGCGCTGACAGGCTGGCGCGGATATTGTCCACGCAAATGGATTTGCCGCTGGCCGCGCAAATTCGCAACAGTGTTGACGCTGTTCACGCGCGCGCCTCCCGCCTGCCCGATGACTTGACCCTGCTCGGCCTAGGCTGTCCGCCGCTTGCCCACGCCACGCCAACGCCTGCTCTGGCCACGCCTGCTCTGGTTAAGGCGGCGCAGCCGGATGCGGAGAATTATCCCGCCCCCGCCGATTTCGACTTTTCCATGCTCAATGAAATCAGTGAATTGCGCCGTATCCGCACCCATCTCAGGGACAGCCTGACCGGCACTAAGGCACAAGCGCGGCTGAATGATATTGTCACCGCCATTGACGAAGCAGCACAAAACATTATCCGCCACGCCTTTCCCGACAATATGACCGGCACGATAAACATTTCCATCTGGCTGACCGAAGCGGCGACAAAAATCTCGCTCACCGATACCGCACCGCTGATTGATGTGAGCAGCATCAAGCCGCGCGATTTGGATGATTTGCGCGAGGGCGGCCTCGGCACGCATTTCATCACCAGCCTGTCCGAGGCGGCGGAATGGAGCCATCGCGGCGGGCAGAACACGCTCGACCTGACATTTGACCATCCGAAGGATTAGCCAGTCTTTATGTCACGCAACAGATTTGACAGGGTTTGGCGCGCTTCCGGCAATGGCTTGCTACCAAATTGTATCTGACACCAAAGCGCGGCAAACAGACCAATGGCGCGGCCTCGAAGCGCACCGTTTTCATCTCCCGCCAGCGCCGCCTGCCAGCGCGCCGCAAAGGCCAGCCGCCCCTCATCAGCGCGGCGCGTCAGCCCGTCACGACGCGCCAGCCTTGCATAGCGCAGGTCGAAACGGTGCATGGCATCGCGCCGCACCACACTGCGCCAGAAAATAATTGGCAGGGCGAAACCTATGCTGCCCAACAGCCAGAACAGCCCAAACGACATGGCGCGCTCAAAAAATTGCCCCGACAAGAGTTCTTGGCGCGCCTCTTCATCGTAAAGCACAATGTCAGAATTGAGCCGTGTCACAAAGGCATCGGTGCGCTGCATAAAACGCGCCCATTCGCCCTGCCAGCCTTCGCTCTGGCTGATATTTTGCGCGGTGCTGCGACGGGTGAAAAATTGCTGCGCTTCCGGCACTTTGCGGGTCGGGTCATAGCGTCGCCACAGGCCGGGTTCAATCTCCGCCTCAACCCAAGCATGGGCGTCTGATTTACGCACCAGATAATAATTGCCGAACGGATTCCAACTGCCGCCCTGATAGCCGACAATCACATTGGCCGGAATACCCGCCGCGCGCAAAGCCGTCGCCATCGCCATCGCATAATGGCTGCAATAGCCGGTCTTTGTTTCAAAGAAAAACCCGTCCACCCGCACCGCATCAGGCAGGTCAAGCTGCTGCGGGCTGAGGGAATAGCGGTAGCCCGCCTCGGCAAAATGCTGCAGCAGGCGCTCGGCAAAAGCACTTGGCGAGGCGACTTCGGCGCGCAATTGCCGCGCCCATGCCTGCAAGCGCGGTTGGCCGCTGACCTCAATCGAATTGGTCAGATCGGCGGCGAATGGATTGCCCAAATGCGACAAGAGCCGGATTTCACGCGGCAGATTGGATTGGCCGACGCTCGGCCTGACTTCGCCCCAGACATTGAGGCTGATATCGGGCGAGTCCACCGCGACAGGCGCGCCAAGCACGGGCTGTTCTTTCGGCACAACTTCCACCGCCCGAACCCCATATCTGACCAGCGCGCGCGCCGGGTCGGTAGCTTTTTCCGGCGTCAGCGATTTGGAATAACCGCGCGGCCCAAGCCGATTGGTCGGCGGTGTCTCTCTTTGCCATTGCGCCCCTTGCATGCGCGACAATAGATAAACCCGCCAATATAATTCATCCGGCGGCAAAGCCTCCGGCAGAAAAGCGCGAAAGGCTTCGGCATCATCGGCAATCACTTCGGCAAATTTGCCCAATTCCAACCGGTCACCAACGCCAGTGCGCGCCGTCGGGTCAATCAAACCCGGCAGCACAGCCGGATTGACACGCGGCAATAGCACAAAAGCAACAACAGCAAAAAACAACGCCCCGCTTAACGCAGCGACAATCGGCATAAGCCGAATACGCAGACCCGATAGCGGCATGCGATTAATCCGCAAAGTCATAATGCCGGTATAAAGAATGACGCTGACCAGCAGCATCAGGAAGATGAAAATACCATTGGACAGCACCATCACGCACAGGGCGGAAAATATCACCCCGACCAGATTAAACGCACCGGGGCGGCCATCTTCCTGCACCTGATCGGCGGCGGAAAAAATCAGCACGGCGAGCATAAAAAATGGCGCCGCCGGTGGTCGCGCCAGTGACGCAATCGCCACCAGCAAGACCGGCGTCAGCAGCAGCAGCAAAACCAATCTCGGCCAGCGTCGCGCCATGAACCCCGGCAACCACATGAGCGTCCATAAAACAAAAGCCAGCGGATGTGTGAGCAAGGCAAGGCTCAATGCAATCGGCGCAGCAGCCAAATAGAGCATAAGGCCGGTAATCACCGCCTCTTGCGTGACCCATGAAGCGCGCAACATATCAGGCACGCGCGAGGGCATGATAGGCTCGCAATCGGGATGTCTTGTCGGCGACAAAATAATCCGCCCCGTCAAGCGTCATCAGCGCCGCCAGACCGGCATTTTCAGCCACTTGCAGGCCACCACATAAAAATTGCAGGGCGGCATCGCGCGCGCCCTTATCCTGCTGCAAAAGCAGGGTTGTGGCACGCTCAGCCTGTTGCTCGCGCACCATCGTCTCGCGTGTCGCGGCAAAGCGTTTCCAGTCAATTTTGGAGGGCGCGTCGCCGGGCAGGTAATCGCGCAAATCGCCGGGTTCCTCAATTCGGTCGGCGCGCCGATCCAGCTCGTCTTCCCCAAAACCGGTATTTATCGCTTGGCGCGGATACTGCACCATTGGGCGCTTGGACGGGCGCGGGGCGACAATTAGCGGGTCGGGCGGGGTCAGCCACAGCCAGGCGCGGGCAATGCCGAAGGGAAATCCGGTCTGCAATTTGATTTGCGGTATTTTATGCACCCCGCGCGCCAGACGCCCGACCGGCAAGCGCACAGTTTCGATATTTTGCGACAAATCTATCTGCATTTGCGACCAGTCATTTCGGATAATCAGGTTGAACGCCGGTTGGTCTTTCTTGAACACCAGCCGGATGAAATGATTATCGCCCTCAAAATAAACCGGCTCGGCCTGCACTTGAACAGTGATGCCTTGCAAATTACGCACAGTGGCAATCAGCGACAGCATAAAAACCAGAAACAGAAAAATCACCGCCAGCAGGATGAAATTATTTTGCACCTTATAGCCCATGGCAAAACTGGCCAGCACCAGAAAACCGGCATAGACGCCAAACCGATTGGGCAGAATGGCAATATGGTTCTGGCGAATGGTGAAAAACCCGTCACGCCAGCGCCGCCGCATGGCAATGCGCCGGCTGATATAGTCAAACAGCATAAGCGGGCGACGCGCTTTGCCGGATGCGGTAACGCTCTCATTTATTTCGGCGCGTCCCGCACCCTCATTTATTCTCGCGCGTCCCGCGCTCATGGAACCGCCACGGCAGACAGCACATCTTCAAGCATGGCCGCCGCATCGCCGGTCGCGGTTCCGGCACGGTGCTGCAAGGCCGGCACAAAAATCGCCTGCACATCTTCCGGCACAACATGGTCGCGCCCTTCAATCATCGCATGGGCTTGCGCCAGACCTTTGGTCTGTATCAGCGCCCGCACCGACAATACAGGCAGGCCGCCGCGGCGTAATTGCCCTGCCAATTCCTGCAAATAGGCAATCATCGGGTCGGAAAAAGTGACATCGGGACAGGCCGCCCGCAAGGCTTTGAAGCCGTCCGCCGCCAGCACCGGCGCGTCAAAGGCGAACATATCCGCGCCGACCCGCGCATCGCGCAAAATATCCGCCTCTGCATTTGGCGAGGGCAGACCGAGACTGAACGATACGGCAAAGCGGTCGAGCTGCGATTCCGGCAGGGGCGACACACCGATTTGTTCGGTCGGGTTTTGCGTCGCAATCACGATAAACGGGTCGGGCAAATCATAGCCCACACCGTCAATCGTCACCTGCCCTTCGGCCATTGCCTCAAGCAGGGCAGATTGGCTTTTGCTCGGCGCGCGGTTCAGCTCATCAGCCAATAAAAGCGGGGTGAAAACCGGCCCTTGCCGAAAAGTGAAATCGCCGCGCTCCGGGTCGAATATATTGACGCCGACAATATCTGACGGCGTTGTGTCATTGGTGCATTGCAGGCGCTTCCAGTCGAGTTGCAAATGATGACCAAGCGCGCGCGCCAGGCTGGTTTTGCCCATGCCCGGCGTATCCTCAATCAGCACATGACCGCCCGACAGCATGGCCGCCAAGGCCAGCCTGATTTGCCGCGGCTTGTCGCGCACGGTTTCCTGCACCGCGGCGACAATGCGCGACAGGTCGGAAAATTGTTCAGATATTTGAGCCGGCGCCGGGGAATTCATAAACCAAACCTTTGTCCAAAACTTAAGCCTGCCAATAGCAGAACCACAAAAATTATAATCAAACTTGCTTTTTACAAGCCCCTAATTCAATTTATCTTAATGGATGAAAATAATTTTCAAGGGCCGTTGCAACAAACACCAATTGTTCACTGCGCCCATTGTCGCTATTGGGACGCGCATATGATAGCGCGCCCGACCCGCACGCCCGATGGTCTGTGTCGCCGCCATGCACCGCAGCCCTTTACCATTGATGAAGACCGCGATGATGGCACGACATGGCCGCGCACTTTTGAAGATGACTGGTGCGGTGAGGGTGAGCCGCGCGAAACAATCGATTAGGCGCGCGCTAACCACCGGCCAAATCACCGGCGGAGAATATCGGCAAATACAGCGCCACCACCATGACGCCAATCATGCCGCCGACAAACACAATCATGATGGGTTCAATCACGGTCGAAAGCCCCTCAACCAGCGCGTCAAACTGTTCTTCATAATAATTGGCAATCGAATTGAGCATTTCTTCCATATTACCGGTGCGCTCACCGACGGCGATAAGCTGCGATAATTCAATCGGGAAAATCTTTTCGCGCGAAAACAAGACCGATAATTCCACCCCGGTCATGACATCGGTTTTCACCCGACCAAACGCATTGATGAAATGGGTATTGGTGGTGACGGTTGAGGCGACATTCAAAGTATCAATCACGCTGACACCGGCAGCAAATAAATTTGCCATCAGCAGCGAGCCGCGCGCCACAGTGGACATGACAATAATCGCCCCAAACAGCGGCAATCGCAGCATCAGAAAGTGAATCGCGGAACGATAATAATAGACATATTTCATCAGCGTGCGATTGATGAACACAATACCAAGCACTGTGCCGATAACACTGAGCAGGTTTTTGCCGTCAAGAATCCACTCACTTGCCACCACAATCATTTGTGTCGGGCCGGGCAGTTCAATGCCCATGCCGGCATACATTTCCTGAAAAGTCGGCACCACATTGGTCAGCATGAAATAGGTAATGCCCAATGTCACGACCAGCAGCGTCACCGGATAGAACATGGCGGATTTGATGCCAGCCTGAATTTTCGCCTGCTTTTCGAGGATTTCCACAAGCTTGTCGATAAACTTGTCGAGCGCACCGGAAATCTCACCGGCCTCGACCATATTGAGATAGACATTGTCGAAATGGCGCGGATGGCGCTTGAAGGCCTCCGACAGCGATTTACCGTCATTCAAATCGTTAATCATGTCATTGGCGACGCGCTTCATATTGGCGTTTTTGGTCTGGTTGGCGACCATAATCAGACCGTCCAGAATCGGCAGACCGGCGCGTATCATGGTTGCCGTCTTTTTGGTGAACATTAAGATTTCCTTGGACGGAATGGAGCCAAATGGCCCCCAAGTAATCTGAATATCCAGCGCGCTTTTCTGCTTTGCCTTTATTTCCTTGATGGATTTGACGCGAATCCGCTTCTGGCGTAGCGTGGCGCGCGCCTTGGCAAGGCTTGTTGCTTCCACTTTTCCTTTGGTTTTCTTGCCGCCTTGCAGGCCGACATAAGCATATTGACTCATGACCCCACCCTAGCTGACCACCAGAACCCGTGTAAACTCTTCGAGGCTCAAAACGCCGTTGCGAATATAATCACGCCCCACTTCCTGCATGGTCATAAAGCCGTCCTTGCGCGCCGCTTCGAGAATATCGGGCGCTTGCGCCTCACGCAAAATCTGCTCCTCCACATCCGGCGTCACCCGCAAGACTTCGTAAATGCCTTGGCGCCCCTTATAGCCGCTGCCCTCGCAAGTGGCGCAACCGCCGCCGCGCATGGGCTGGAAACTGCCGATTTCTTCTGCTGTAAAACCGATATATTCCATCGACGTCTCAGTGGCGGTGGTGTCCGGCACCAGACAATCCGGACAGTTTTTGCGCGCCAGACGTTGCGCCACCACCAGTGACAGGGCGGCTGAAATCATGAACGCCGGCACGCCCATATTGGACAAGCGGGTGATTGTGGCAATCGAGTCATTTGTGTGCAATGTGGACAGCAGCAAATGGCCGGTCAGGGCTGCTTTGACGGCAATTTCCACCGTCTCCTGGTCGCGTATCTCACCGACCAGAATAACCTCCGGGTCTTGGCGCAAAAACGCCCGCAAAATCGCCGAAAAAGACAGGCCGATTTTCTCATTGGCCTGAGTCTGACCCAGCCCTTCCAGATAATACTCGACCGGGTCTTCGGCGGTCATGATATTCGTGCCGGGGTCATTGATATATTGCAGCGCGCCGTAAAGCGTTGTGGTTTTGCCCGAACCGGTCGGCCCGGTCACCAGCACCATGCCTTGCGGCGCGGTAATCGCCTCTTTCAGCTTGCGTAAATCATCATCCTTAAAGCCGATTTTATCAATCGACAAAGACGGGTCGCCTTTCAGCAAGCGGATACATATGCGCTCGCCATTTTTGCCGGGCAAGACATTAAAGCGCGTATCGACATCCTCGCCCTCATTGGTGCGAAAGGTAATCGCGCCATCTTGCGGCAGGCGTTTTTCGGAAATATCGCAATCGGCCAGAATTTTCATGCGGGTGACGACCGCCAGATAATTATGGAACAGATATTCATTGAACTGCTCCATATTTTGAAGCACGCCATTTATCCGCATCCGAATCCGCGCCGCTTCGCGATAGGGTTCGATATGGATATCACTGCAATCGACATCAATGGAGGTTTGCAGCAAATCATCGACGAATTTCACCACAAGGCTGGGGTCGTCAATATCATAGGCTGAGCGTTTCTTGGCCGGGCGCGCCGGTGCTTTGGCGGCCTGCTCGGCCTCTTTTTCTTCCAGCTTGCCGACCACTGCTTCCTTGATTTCCGGCACTTCCATACAGGCAGCAAAATCGCTTGGCTTTATCAGAAAAAACTCAACATTATGATTGCTGAGCGCCTTGATTTGATTGGCCAATGTTGCCTTGGTCGGGTCAACTGTGCCAATCCGCAAAAACCGCCCTTCACGGGCAAACGGCATGAGATGTTCATCTTCAATCATTTTTTTCGGGATAAGGCCGATAATTTCCGGCGATAATTCGGCAGGGTTCAGGCTTTTACGGCGCAGCGCATAGGCGCGTGACAAAATGGTGATGACCAAATCCTCATCCACCTTATCCTTCATCAAATAAGCCAGCGCGCGCGCCGAGCGCGCTTCGGATTGCGCCATCGCCTCTTTCACCGCATCAGGCTCAACCTGACCGCTGGCCTGCAGAATACGCAATACGCGATCCGCAACATCTTTTGAATACTCAACCATATGCCGCCAGTCTATGTTGCCAAATGCCCCTAATCAATGCTTGTTCCCAGCACTTTGTTCAGCGCATCGGTGGAGCCGGCGCGCCTTTTGCCTTCGCCCTCTTGCAGCCTTTTGACAACACCGCTATTGCCCTCCGCCTCGCCGCCATCACCGCCGCCATCACCGGCGGCAGCCGCACCGGCCGCGGCGGCGGCCTGATTCAGCGCCGCTTGGCGCGCCTCTGCCTCGCGCTTGGCTTTTTCAATCGGGTCAATTTCGGGGATTTTATTAAGCGGCAAAGTTAGCAAATAGCCATTGGCATCGGTGATAAAAATCCTGTCCGGTGTGATTTTGGCGATTGTGCCTTCATTATTGCCCAACACTTTGCCCTCGGTGAGGAAGTATTCCAGCTTGGTCAGTTTCTCGACATCGGTGCGTCCGGTTTCCAGCGCGTCATCGCCGTCATAATAGACATAAGGGCTGACCGAAATAATTGCCTGGCTGTCAAAATTGCGCTCCCGCTCCGGCCCCGGCACGCGATTGACCACAAGACAGGGCAGCTCGTCGCGCCGGAACAAGGCACAATAGGCTTCCCCATGCGCCGGACTGCGTAACGGGCCAATATCCATATTGTAGAAAAACTCGCGCTGATTGGCGGTTTTTTCCCGCCGCAAAGTAATGTCGGAATCCATGAAAGCATAATATTTCAGATAAAACTCGCGCGCGCCGCGCTTGGCCGCGCGCGCGCTTTTATATTGCGCCAGACGCGCATAGGGCAGACGGGGGCGGGTTTCGCGCGCCAAATCAACCGGGGCAGGTTCCGGCACAGCACGCGCCGCCATTTTCGGCGTGATGGTTTTTTCGCGTATCAGAAAACGCCGTCCCAATGTCAGCATATTGTCAGCGCCGACCCGATTGCGGTCGCGCAAAAAGGCCGCGCGGGTTTTGTAGCGGGCAGCCAGCCTGTTCAGCGTATCGCCGCGTTGGACAATATGAATCAATGGCCCATTATCGCGCGGCGACACATATATCCGGTTTTTATCCTTTAATTGCGCGGCGCGCGACACGCCATTTATCTGCAACATGTCGATAAGCTGCATATTGAATTCGGCGGCAATATCGGCCAAGCCCTGCTCCGCCCCCGGCAGATAAACATAGCGGCGCTCACTGCCCGACCAGAAGAAAAGGCCGACCGATTTATCGCGTATGCCGTCATTGATAATATGCACGGCCGGTTCGCGATCGGGACGCGACAGCACCAGCCCGTCCAGCCGGTATTTGCGGGCGGCAAAAGCGGTGAAAAAATCAGGGTCGGACAGCGGCGCCGGAATGATGATTTCACCATCTTCGGTAACTTCTGCCGCCGCCTCACCATCTTCGCCGTCAGCCTTTTTTCTTTCCAGCTCAAGCGCGCGGCGCGCCAGTTCTTCGGCTTCGCGTTGCAGGCGCAATTTTTCATCGAGCCGCACCAGCCCGCGCACAAACGGGTCTTGCGGGTCGCTGGCCGCCAAATCGGGTGTCGCTTTATTGTCGCCATCCTGCGCGGAGGCAGACATAAGCGGCATGATGAGCGCCAGTGCCAGCACAGCCGACAAGCCATATCGCGCCAAATTAGCCCTGCTCATCTTGTCCCTGCCCGCGCGACGGCACCAGTAATTTCGACGTGATTTTCAATTCCACCTCGCCCGGCTCCGCTTCCAGCTTTTCCTGCAACACCGTTACCAGCCCGCTTTCTTCGATAAACACCCGCCTTATCTCGTGATAGACATCATAGCGGCCACGCAATTCCAGTTCGACAATATTGGCTTCCGCCTGCATGTCACCGAAAGCGACGCGGCGTTTTTCATCTACCGCCACATTATAGCTGCGTAAATCAATGTCATATCTTTGCAGCGCATCAATATAGGCGGCAACCAGCGGTTCAAAATCATCCGTTCCCGACAATGTGGCAAACAGCGTCTTGGCAGTTTTTTGTTCGCGTATCACCTGATTGGCAATGCGCGAGGCGATTTTCTGGCTTTCTTGCGCTTCTGCCTCGAACTTTCGCAATTCGGTCAGCTTGCGGTTGTTTTCGGAAATTTGCGGCTGGATGACAGCAAGATTGACCAAAGGCGGCACGGCGGCCACCAGCAATAAAATAACGCTGCGGATAATGGTGAAGGGCAGCAATGACCGCCCCGATTGGGCATTATAGGCGGCGCCGGCATCCTTAAAGCCAATCAGCGACCGAACGCCCTTTGCCTTGCCCTTGAAGCGTGAAAACAGCCCGCCTTTTTTGCCGGATTCGGCCTCCTCATCTTCGTCGAAATCGTCGAAATCGTCAAAATCATCATTGAGCAGGTCAAACCCGTCATCATTATCGGCATTGGCATTGGTATTGGCTGTCCAGCCGCCCAAAGCGCTGTCGGCAAGCTGCAACACCGCTTCATCGTCGCCATCAGATATTTCACCTTGCATGTTATCGGTCAAATCTTCGCCGGCCGTTGCGCCGATGGTGGCCTCATAAGTCTCAGGGCGCGCATCAACCGGTGCATTAGCCCGCGCCTTGCGCCATTGCTGCGCCGCCCTGACCGCCATTGCTTCATCAATCGCCGCATCATCGGTTGGGGCGGCGTCATCTCCGAGATGTTCAAGCAGAGAAATAAACTGGCCGGCGCGCGGGTCATTTATCGGCTCGCCCGGCAAATCAGGAGGCAAGTCAGGGGGCAAATCAGGCGGCACATCATCCGATAAATCAGCTTGTGCGTCTTCGCTTATCGGCGGCGATAGGGCGTCCATCGCCTCACCCGTTTCGTTTTCAGCGATATTTTCGGATGTTGGCGTGTCATCATTTAATTCAGCAAACAGCGCGCGCGCCTCATCGGACAGGCTCGACAGACGGCTGTCAACAGACCCGATTTCACTTTCATGGGTCAGGGTTTCGCTCATTTCGCCCTCACCAATTCGGTTTCAATTGAAAACGCCCAATACGGGTCTTCGCGTTTTGATGTCACTTGCGGCTCGCGGCGGGTGAATTTCATGGTTTTGAAATTCTGTTTAATCGCATTAATGTCATCATTGCTCATCGCCAGACCGGAAAGCGACAGCTTGCCATCCTCGCCCAATTCCATTTTCTGCAATTCCGCCGTGGCCGGAATGATTGCCGGAAGCTGGCTCATAAACTCGGCATAGCCCTGTCGGCGCGACATTTTCCGCAAATTGATATTGACCTGCGTCACCTCAGTCAGCTTTTTCTCATTGGTCGCTTTCAGCAATTTTTGCGTCTGCGCGTAGGATTTCGCCGTATCATATTGGCGCGCCGCTTCACGGGTTTGCAAATAGGCCGGCACGGTATTGATGCCCAGCAGCGTGCCGGAAAGCACCAATACGGCAATAATCGCCACTGATAAGATACGGTTGACAGCCGCAAGCTGGCGATTGCGCCTTATGGTGACGGCGGTTGGCAGGAAATTCATCGAGATAAGCCGCCTGTGACCCGCATTCTCGGCGCGGCCTTCTATATTCAGCCCTTGCGTGGCCAGCCCTATGGCCGAGGTGAAGACGGAATTATTGCGGAAATAATCGACATATTTGGCATGTTCATTGGGGATATCGACATCATCCATAGCGTCATAGGCAAGCATGCGTATCGGCTCAAGCCGGTCAGCCAGAAGCGACACCATATTGTCGAGAACTTTATATTCCGACACCAGAAACAGCTTGTCGGGTTCCTGAAACTCCTGCTCTTCGGCAATGAAAGCGATAGATTGCCGTATTTGTTCGGACACGCGAATGGCGACTTCTTCCCAGAACTCGCCATCCACCGATTCCAGCTCCTCAAGCTCTTCAAGCAGTGCTTCGTCAAAATCGGAGATTTTTACCTTCTGCATGGCCAACCGACCGCGCGCCGAACAGATAACAAAATTATTGCCCGGACAAATATGCAAAATCGAAAATGGTTTGAACAAATCATCCGCATCAAGCCGGGCATAAATGCCGTTAATCATGGAAAACAGCTCATTTTCCACAAATACCGGCAGCAGATTGGCATCCAGCAACAAGCCGCGATAGCGGTCAATATCGGCTTCGGAAATGGATGAAAACAGCACCAATGTGCGGTCTTCATTTTCATTGCTGTAGAGTATTTGATGGCGCACAATGCGGCCATCGAGATTGGTCAGCTCCGGGTCAAACTCTTCCCAAAACTCCGGCTCCTCGGCCTCGGTCGCCAAATCTTCCTCAGGAAAATACGGCAAAGTCAGCAGGCGTGTATCGAAATAAGAGGCAGGGATTGAAATCCCGGCATCAACCCCGTCAACCGAGGCTTCCATGGCCGCCGCGCCAATCTGGTCAACCAGATAGGGGAAATTATCGCGCACCGGCGCGCGCCCGACCGGTGCTTCCAGCGCCCAGCTGACCAGTCTTTCAAGTTTCCATTCGTCAAATGTGGAATGTAATTGCAGCACAGATACCGCATCAGGGTGCATTTTGACTGCGATTATCCTGTCTTGCACACGGGTCAGCGGGCCGGCAATCTGGACGGCACTGGCGAGTATGGCATCTGCTCTGCTCATAAACCCCTTAACGCACCCTTTACTAACAAATGACACACTCAAATGGCGCACGACACCAATGGCCGGACGCTGCAACGAATCGCAGTCCAGCTATTAAATCTACCATAATTCGGCGCACAAAATTACAACAATAAGCGGGAAATGGTGCGCTTGCGCTGAAGCTGTTTTGTGGATTATGATACGGCCAAAGCGGGGGCAGAAAAACAAGGGAGATTATGATGAGTGATTTGGAAGTGCGTCCGGTATCGGGCGGGGTTGGCGTTGAAATCGCCAATGTGGATTTGGCCGGTGATTTGAGCAATTCGGATTTCGCCGCCATTCGTGATGCGTTTATCGAACATGGGCTGATTTTTTTCCGCGAGCAAAATATGACGCCTGACGAGCATATCGCCTTTGCCGAGCGCTGGGGTGAGATTAACATTAACCGGTTTTTCCCGCGCGTTGAAGGCTATGACCAAATCGCCGCCGTGGTGAAGGAAAAAGACCAGCTTGGCAATATTGGCGGCGGTTGGCACACGGATCACAGCTATGACCATATTCCGGCTATGGGGTCAATTTTGCTGGCGCGTGAAACCCCGCCAATTGGCGGCGATACGCTGTTTGCCTGCATGTATAAAGCCTATAACAGCCTGTCCGAGGGGTTGAAGAAAACGCTTGAGGGCATGAAGGCAGTTCATTCCTCGCGCCATATTTTCGGCGACCAGTCAGAATATCGCGAAGCCATGAAAGACCGGCTGTCCAATCCGGAGCAGGCCACGCAGGATGCTGTCCATCCGGTGATTATCACCCATCCCGAAAGCGGTAAAAAGGCACTTTATGTCAATCCCGCCTTCACCCTGCATTTTGAGGGTTGGACAGCGGCGGAAAGCAAGCCCTTGCTTGATTATCTGTATCAGCACGCATCGCTGATGGAGCATACAACGCGCTTTAACTGGGCGCCCGGCTCAATTGCTTTTTGGGACAATCGCTGCACCTGGCATTATGCGCTGAATGATTATCACGGTGAACGGCGCGAAATGCACCGCATTACAATTGAAGGCTCGGCGCTGAATTAGACCGCCCTTTAATCGGTGAGCAATTCTTCGGCCTCAAGCATGTGGTCTTTGCCGAAGAATATCTCATCGCCGACAAAAAATGTCGGAATGCCGAAACATCCGCGCGCGACAACCGCTTCTGTATTGCTGACCAATTGCTGTTTGACCGCCGGGTCATTGATTTGCGCGGCCAGCTTGTCAGCGTCAAAACCGACATCCGCCCAAGCCTTGAACAGCACTTCCGCATCATCCATTTTCAGCCCCTGCTCCCACATGCAAGGCAGCATGGCAGCGATATAATCGGCCAGATAGCCATCCATGTCAGCGGCCACCGCGCCGCGCATCAGGTGAAGCGTATTTATCGGGAAATGCGGGTTCATCATGAAATTGGTGATATTGTGCCGCTTTTGAAAGCGCGCCATCTCAATCCCCATATAAGCCATTTTATTGGGTATGCCACCAAAGGCCACCATTGGTGGATTATTGTTTGTCGCTTTGAAAATACCGCCAAGCAGGCAGGGCAGAAAACGGATTTCGGCGCCGGTGCGTTCCACAATGCCCGGTAAAAGCTTGTGGCTCAGATAGGCATTCGGGCTGCCGAAATCAAAAACAAATTCGAGTGTCTTGGTCATCATGCCCTCCCCTGGCATATTTATCACAGCCAGAAAGGCTAACGGGTTGGGCGGCGCTTTGCAATGCGCTTGGGTCTGTGCGCTTGGGTCTGTGGGCGCGGCGACAGACGGTTATATTTTATTTTGATTTGGCGACAGGTTGGGTCAGCGCATAGCCGGTTCCGCGCACCGTGCGGATAATATCGGGTCGGGTCGCGCCGCCATCGGCGGTTTTGTTCAAGGCGCGGCGCAGGCGGCTCATATGCACATCAACCGTGCGCTCCTCAACATAGACGCCATGTCCCCAAACCATATCGAGCAATTGCGTCCGGCTGAAAACACGCTCCGGCCTTTCAATCAGCACACTCAGCAATTGAAACTCTTTGGCGCCCAAATGTATCGCATCGCCATCACGCTCCACCCGCATGGTTTCGGGATTGAGCGACAGGCCGTGAAACTCAAGAACATCCTGCATTAAAGAAGGCCGCGCACGGCGCAACAGCGCGCGCACACGCGCCACCAATTCGCGCGGCGAAAACGGCTTGGTGATATAATCATCCGCACCGCTGTCGAGACCAAGCGACAAATCGCCTTCCTCGCCACGGGCGCTGACCATTAAAATCGGCAAAAGCCGCGTATCAATACGGGCGCGCAATTCACGGCAGACATCTATGCCGGAGGCTTCCGGCATCATCCAGTCCAGCACGATTAAATCAGGCTCATGCTCTTCGGTCATCCAAATCGCATCGCGGCCATTATCGGCCTGTAAAATCTGGAAGCCCGCTTTTTCAAGATTATAGCGCAGCAATTCGATTTGAGCCGGTTCATCATCTACCAAGAGAATTTTCGCACTCATGAAACACTTTCCGCCTTCCGTTAACCTGTTACCGCAAAGCCATCAAGCCAATGCTCGCATGCTAGAATTATCGGCTTTGGGGCGTTCATCGCTTGGCAAAACGCCGTATTGCAGAAAATAAATCTGCTCGGCAATGCCAGTCGCATAGTCACCAATGCGCTCAATGTTTTTGGCGATGAACAACATATGCGACGAGGCCGATACTTGCGCCGGATTGTCGGAAATGCCCGACATGATTTCAAAAAACAGGCTGGTGTGAAGCTGGTCAACTTCCATATCCCTTTCCCACACTTCCATCGCCATCACCGCATCGGCAGAAGCATAGGCATCCAGCACGCGATTGAGCATTTGCTGGACGATACCGGCCATGCGCGCCAGGCTGATATTGTCGCTTTTTTGCTGCTCATGCTCGATAATAACGAGGCTGCGTTTTGCCATGTTTTTGGCATAATCGCCGACGCGCTCCAAAATGGAAGCAATTTTCAACGCCACAATCACCCGCCGCAAATCGCGCTCTTTCGGGCCAGTGCGCGAAATCAGCTCAACCGCTTTTTCGTTAATATCAAATTCAAGCAAATCAAGCTGCCTGTCATTGTCGATAATCAAATGAATATCGCTTTTGTCGCGTCGCTCCAGCGCCTCGACCGAACGGGCAAATTGCGCTTCGGCAAGCCCCCCCAATCGCGCAATCATCAGATTTAGTTCCCGCAAATTCTGTTCGAATTCGGTTTTTTTCTCAGCGTTCATTTCCAATGCCCTATGCCATTCTCGCACGGAACCAATCATATTTTGGGAGGATGCTCCGGCAGACTGACACAATTATGACAGTTTTATTACAATTTTGTGACGCCGTTCCGCCAGTGACCGCGCGGCCTGTTTATGGCTGCGCGTCGGCATTTTCCGCATTGTCATTCAATGGCAAAGTCACCGCCACACCAGTGACGCCAGTTTGGCTGGAAATCCGCAAGCGGCCACGATGGCGATTAACGATATGTTTAACAATAGCCAATCCCAGACCAGTGCCGCCCATTTTACGCGACCGCCCCTTGTCAACGCGGTAAAACCGTTCCGTCAGCCGCGAAATATGCTGTTCGTCAATCGTATCGCCGAAATTAATGACCTCGACGCGCACCAAATCATCGCGCAATTGCTGGCCAATGCCGCGCCCGGAGCCAATCCGCACTTGCACCGGCGTTCCCGAATTGCCGTATTTGAGCGCATTTTCCAGAAGATTGTGAAACACCTCGGAGAGTTCATCCGGGTCGGCCATAATGGTCAATGGCGTTTCCCCAACCGCTTCATCAAGGATAATTTCTATCTTCCGGTCATCGTCGCGGGCGCGCGCATCAAAAGCCGATACCGCATTTTCGATAATCGGCACCAAACCCACCACATCGCGCGGCGGCCTGTGTTCTTCAGCTTCCACCCGTGACAGCGACAGCAAGCCGTCAATCAATCGCTGCATGCGTTGGGCTTCGGAATGCATAATGCCGAGAAACTTTTCGCGGGCGCGCCGGTCATCGGCTGCCGTTGTTTGCAATGTCTCAATAAAACCACTCAATGCGGTCAGGGGCGAGCGCAATTCATGGCTCACATTGGCCACAAACTCGGATTGGATGCGTTCGATATTGCGCTGTCCGGTAATATCGAAAAACAAAATCAGCGTATGCGCCTCAAAAAATGGTGCAAAGCGAATTTTGAATTCACGCCGCATATGGTCATGGCGGGTATAGTTCATATCCGTGACCATATTTTCGTCCTGCGCCTGCCCCAGCGCGTCAAAAAACTCCGGATGGCGCAAAAAATTCTCAAGCGGCTTGCCGACAATATGTTCGCCCAGCAAATCAATCGCCGCATCATTGACCCTGACAACAAGATGGTCTTGGTTAACCAGCACGGCGGCCTCGTCAAACAGATGGCTGAAAATATCAAAAAGCTCCAATCTGAAACCCTTTCGTCAGAGAATGTTAAAGCCAATGTGTCATATTCGCGCCATATGGCAAATCTGTGACATGGTAAATCTGTGACACGGCTAAAAATTCATTAAGCGCCGACAAGCAGAAATAAAGCCCCGCTTGACTGCGCCGCCTTGCCCACCAACAGGGCGCTTGCAAACATGCACGAACAAACAATAATAGACATTGTCGCAAGTTAATTTGTTGTTGATATGTTGAGTGACATTGTTTCTTCATGCGACCGGTATTCGGGCTTTGCCGAAAATGACAGGCAAAGGCACACATTCTCGGTAATCGGCGCAAAGTTCAAGGCTGGTTTTCGGCCCATTGGCTTATGCGTGGTTTTGGTGTTTTTCACAGCTTGCGGCAAATTTACCCAGCAACCCGAAACCTTGGCAGTGGCCGCCGCGGTCAACCCGTCGGAAGTTTCCGAATTCGGCTCGGAATACGCGCTTGGCACGCCTTCAACACTCGCCGCCGCGACCGAGGCGTTGTTTTTGGGCGACCAGGCCGACCACCCATATGAAGCCGATAATGGCGATGTCTATCCCAGCCTGCGCGAAGCCCATCAACAGCTTAACCCGCTGTCCAATCTGCCGATTGCCAGTCTCGACACCAATGCCAATGTGCAATGGAATCAGGGCTGGACGGGCAAGGGCGTGAATGTCGCCGTGGTCGATGGTTTCACGGCCAATGACCGGATTGACAGCCATGGCGACAAAGTGGCGCTTATCGTCAACAGCGTGGCGCCGGAGGCCGAGATTTTTTTCTATGATTTTCTGTTTATCAACGCCTCAGCCGAGACGGCGTGGGAGAATATGAACACGAATGGCTATTTCATCGCCAATAATTCCTTTGGGCGCGCGCGCAATAACAGCAGCACCGGCGAAGAAGATACGGATTTCGCCTCCGATGTCGCCGCCATGGTGGCGCTGAATTACAAAGCGACCGGGCCGACCAATTTCGACCCGAAAATGCTGTTTATTTTTGCCGCCGGCAATTCCGGTCGGCATTGTCCCGACCGGCGCATCCATGAATGTTCGTTCAATGCCGCCGTCACTCACGGGCTGCGCCAACGCGGCGTGGCCGACCGGGAGGCGATGATTTGGGTCGGCGCGCTGAATGATGAAGGCACGGATTTGGCCGATTACAGCCACTCCGCCGGTTTGATGGCCAATGATTTCATGGTCGCTCATGACAATGTGCTGACCGATGGTGACAGCGCCGGCACTTCTTATGCCGCGCCGCGCGTGGCTGGTGCGGCAGCGCTTGTCCGGCACAAATTTCCGCAATTGACCGGCATGCAAATCAAAGAGATTTTGCTCGATACGGCGCGCGATTTGGGCGCGGACGGGCCAGACCCGATATTTGGTCATGGCGCATTGGATTTATCCAATAGTTTAAGCCCGCAAGGCGAATTGGTGCCGGATTGATGCCCGTATTGCCTGCCCGTCTCCCATTTCGCCTTCTGCCGCTTCTGCTCGTCATGCTTATTATGGGGGCGCATACCGCGCGCGCCGACAGCCGGTTTGACCTGATACAATTGCAAGCCGCCTCCAGCCATTTCGCCTCGCATGTTTGGGGCGGCAATTTCCGCGCCCCCAATGGGCGCGATTTCAATATGACGCATTATTATGAAGCGCAAAATCCATTGTTTCATGCGCGCGGAACGCTGGCTATTGCGCGCGGTAAGGGCGCTTACTGGCTGGTGCCAGGTCTGGTTGATGCGGGCTATCGGGCGACGCTTTATCGTGCCGAGCCGACATTGCGCTTGGGCTTTGGCACAAGCTGGCAGACCGGGCCTTTATCCATGCTTAGTGTGATTGCCGATAATATATTGGCGACCGGCGGCGATGTGTCGGAGCGCGCCTGCGCCGATAAATATGGCCGTCGCTATCATTGCGGCACCGGCCTGACCTGGACTGATTATCAAACCGACAGCACCAGTCAGCGCCAAAATGACGCCGCCATGCCGAAATTACGGATGAAATTTGTCAGCCGGTTTTAAGGCCGCCCAAATCCAAATCAACAAACCGCCCGCCATCTGCCGCTAATTTACGCAGTGTTTCAGCCGGTGCAAAACGCTCATCGGCGGCGGCCAGTTTTTCCATTTGCGCGAGGATTTTATCAGCACCCACAAGGTCGCCATAAAACATCGGGCCTGCCGTGTCGCCGGGCCAGCCATAGCCATAGGCCCAAATCACATCAATATCTTCGGGTCGTTGCGCCTTATTATCTTCCAAAATCCGCACTGCCTCATTGACCATGGGATACATGCAGCGGGCGATAATCCCCGCCTCGTCCAGCGTGCCGGCACCGGCGGCAATGCCGGTTACCTCGGCAATTACCTGCTCGGTCACCGCCGAAGGCTGGCGCTGCATATTCTCGTCATAATCATAATAACCGGCACCGGTTTTCTGGCCGCGCCTGTCCATCTCGCACAGCGCATCGCGGATGGGGTTGCTGGTCGTCGCGCCTTTTTTCCAGCCAATATCAAGGCCGGCCAAATCCGACATTTGGAACGGCCCCATTTTGAAGCCGAAACTGTTAAACGCATTATCGACATCCCACGGCATGACGCCCTGATTGACCAAATCCATGGCTTGTGTCTGGCGCGCCGCCAAAATGCGATTGCCGACAAAGCCCGGACACACGCCAACAAGCGCCGCCACTTTGCCGATTTTCTTGGCCAAATCCATTGAGGTGGCGACCACATCATTGGCGGTTTTGTCAGCGCGCACAATTTCAAGCAATTTCATGACATTGGCGGGTGAGAAAAAATGCAGGCCAATCACATCTTCGGGTCGCTTGGTTTGCGCGGCAATCTCGTCAATATTGAGACCCGACGTATTGGTGCCAAGTATCGACCCCGGCTTGGCGATTTTGTCCAATGTCGCGAAAATTGACTTTTTCAGCTCCATATCCTCAAACACCGCCTCGATAATCAAATCGCAATCAGCCAGTGCCGACATGTCCAGCGCGCCGGTAATGCGCCCCATGCGTGCTTCCACCTCGGACTGCTCAAAGCGACCGCGATCAGCGCTGCGCTGATAGTTTTTCCGCATCACACCCAGCCCGCGCTCAAGCGCTTCCTGCTTGGTTTCGACCATGGTGACCTCAATGCCCACCGTGGCAAAATTCATCGCAATCCCGCCGCCCATTGTGCCGGCTCCGATAATGCCGACTTTGCCAATCGGGCGCAGCGCAACAGTGTCAGGCAGCCCGTCAATCTCCCAGACTTTGCGCGTGGCCTCATTCATATAATCCGCTGCATTTTGTGACATTACGTTCCTCCCCCTTCAGGCTTTTGCCGTTCTGTTGAATCTTGACCGAGAGCCTAGCATGGCCGTCAAAATTGTAAACTGTGAGAAATCTGTTCAAGACAGTGCGCCCAAACAAGCTGCCCAACAATCTGCCAATACAA
>JAYPAN010000018.1:0-17373 GCA_038123715.1 Rhodobiaceae bacterium
CCACCACCAAGGCCACCCATCAGGTTTTTCATGCCACCCTTGCCGAGTTTTTTCATCATATCGGCCATTTGCCGGTGCATTTTCAGCACGCGATTGACTTCCTGCACCGACGTTCCCGACCCGGCCGCCACCCGCTTTTTGCGGCTGGCATTGAGCAATTTCGGATTATCCTTTTCGGCCTGCGTCATGGAGGACACAATCGCCGCCTGACGTTTCAGCGCTTTGTCATCCATGCCCATTTCACCCATTTGCGCGGCCTGTTTTTTCAGCTTGCCCATGCCGGGGATAAGCCCCATCACACCGGCCATGCCGCCCATGCGCTGCATTTGTTTCAACTGCTCGGCCAAATCCTCCAGCGTGAACAGGCCTTTTTTCATCCGCGCCGCCATTTTTTCGGCTTTTTCGGCATCAATGGTTTCGGCGGCTTTTTCGACCAGCCCGACAATATCGCCCATGCCGAGAATCCGGTTGGCCAATCGCGCCGGGTCAAAGATTTCAAGCTTATCCGTGGCTTCGCCAATACCGAGGAATTTGATTGGCACGCCGGTGACATGGCGAATCGACAATGCCGCACCACCGCGCCCATCGCCATCCATACGGGTCAGCATCACACCGGTCAGCGTGACGCGGGCGGCAAATTGCGTCGCGATATTGACCGCTTCCTGGCCGGTCAAACTGTCGGCAACCAGCATCACCTCGCTCGGCTTGGCGGCTTTTTCAATCGCCGCCATTTCCGCCATCAGCGCCTCATCGGCATTGGAACGCCCGGCTGTATCCAGCATGACCACATCAAAACCGCCCAGCCTGGCCGCTTGCATGGCGCGTCCGGCAATATCAACCGCGCGCTGACCCTCGACAATCGGCAAAGTCTCAATATCCAGATTTTCGCCCAGCACTTGTAATTGCTGCATGGCCGCCGGGCGCTGCGTATCCAATGAGGCCATCAGCACTTTGCGGCCTTCCTTGTCACGCAAATGGCGCGCCAGCTTGGCGGTGGAAGTGGTTTTACCCGAACCTTGCAGGCCGACCATCATAATGGCGGCGGGCGGGGCAACATCAAGTTTAATGGGCGCGGCCTCGCCCAGCATATCGACCAGCGCATCATTGACAATTTTAACGACTTGCTGACCCGGCGAGACAGATTTCAGAACTTCCGCCCCAACCGCGCGCGGGCGCACCACATCAAGGAAACTGCGGACGGCAGGCAGCGCCACATCGGCCTCCAGCAGGGCGTTGCGAATATCAGACAGCGCGGTTTCGACATCTTTTTCAGACAGCGCACCGCGCCGCGTCAGCCGGTCGAATATCGACCCCAGATTGTCGCTCAGCGTTTCAAACATGCAAAAACTGCCTCAATATCAAATGCGCCCGAGGACGAATATCGTTGTCGGGCGGCAATCCTGCCCTTTGGGCGCGGACCGGTTCAAATCTCGCTTCATTCAGAAGTGGACGCAAAATAGGCGGCTGGCCTGCGAAAGTCAAGACAGGCTGGCGTGTTGTGTGCCAAGCGCCTATATAGAGCCTATGAGAGATGAAATGAGAGTTGTTGAAACAGACGCGGCGCGACCGGCCAGCTTTGCTTTTTCCAAAATGAACGGGCTGGGCAATGATTTCGTCATCCTTGATGCGCGCCCGAATGGCCTGTCCCTGCCGCCCGACACTGTGCGGCAGCTGGCGGCGCGCGACAACCCCATCACCCAAGGCTGCGACCAGCTTCTTATCATCCAGCCGCCGCGCGAGGCCGGTGATATTTTCATGCAGATTTTCAATGCTGATGGCAGCGAAGCGCAGGCTTGCGGCAATGGCACGCGGGCGGTCGCCGCTTGGCTGGCCGACCGCGACGGCAGGGCGCACAGCACGATTGATACGCTTGGCGGGCTTTTGGCCTGTGGGGTGGACGCGGACGGCGCGGTTAATGTGACTATGGGACAGCCGCGCTTTGGCTGGCAGGAGATACCGCTGGCGCGCGCGGTTGACGATACGGCGCGGGTAATCCTGCATCCGGCCTTGCCGCCCGCTTTTCTGGTTAATATCGGCAATCCGCATGCCGTGTTTCTGCTCGACGCAAACAGCGATTTGGAAAGCCTTGCCCGCCAATATGGCGCGGCGCTGGAATGTCACGAATTATTCCCTGAAAAAGCCAATATCGGCTTTGCCCGCCCCCGTGATAATGGCAAAAAAGGCGATAATCATGCGCTGCATTTGCGCGTCTGGGAGCGCGGCGCGGGTTTAACCAAAGCCTGCGGGTCGGGGGCGTGCGCCGCCGCCATTGCCGCCATCGCCATTGGCGGGTTTGACGCGGAACGGGTTGATGTGCATCAGCCAATGGGCATTGTGCAGGTCAGCCGGTCGGAGGCCGGGCGCGGTGACGTGCATATGCGCGGGCCCACCACATTTGAGTTTGACGGCGAGGTATCGCTGTGAGCGTGAAAGTGGAAAATTTCGGCTGTCGGTTGAATGCGCTGGAAGGCGATATTGCCGCCGCCATGGCCGAGCGCGCCGGTGTGCAAAATGCCACTATTATCAATGGCTGTGCGGTGACCGGCGAGGCTATGCGGCAAGCCCGTCAAGCCGCGCGCAAGGCCAAAAACGCCGCGCCCGACGGGCAGGTGATTGTTACCGGCTGTGCGGCACAAACCGATGCGGCGCAATTTACCGCCATGCCGGAAGTTGACCGCGTGCTTGGCAATGCCGAAAAGCTGACCGAGACAGCATGGGCGGGCAAGGATAATGCTGTCGGCGATATCATGCAGGCCACACGCGCCCAGACATTGCCTAATGTGGCGCAAGCGGCGCGCGCGCGTGCCTTTGTGCAAGTGCAGACCGGCTGCGACCATCGCTGCACTTTTTGTATCATCCCGTTTGGCCGCGGCAATGCGCGCTCCGTGCCGGTTGATGAGGTGGTGGCACAATGCCAAAGGCTGGTCGCTGAAGGGCATAATGAAATTGTGCTGACCGGCGTTGATGTCACCAGCTATGGGCCGGATATTGGGGAGGCGGGTCTGGGTTCGCTGGTGCGCGCCATACTCGCCCGTGTGCCGGAATTGCCGCGCCTGCGCCTGTCTTCGATTGATGCGGTCGAAATTGACAAGGGTTTGCTGGATATTGTGCTGCATGAGGAACGGTTAATGCCGCATCTGCATCTTTCCCTGCAAGCCGGTGACAATATGATTTTGAAACGCATGAAGCGCCGCCATACGCGCGAGGAAGCGATTGGCTTTTGCGACCATGTGGCAAAGCAAAGGCCGGATGTCACTTTCGGCGCCGATATTATTGCCGGTTTCCCGACCGAGACCGACGCCATGTTTGAAAACTCGCTGGCACTGGTCGCCGATTGCAATCTGGTCTGGCTGCATGTGTTTCCGTTTTCACCGCGCCCCGGCACACCGGCAGCGCGCATGCCGCAAATAAACGGCGCGACCATTAAGGCGCGCGCGGCGCAATTGCGCGCGGCAGGTGACCGCCAACGCAGCGCATGGCTGGACGGGCAGATTGGCAAAACCCTGTCCGTGCTGGTTGAACAATCCCGCCCGGCGCAAGGCCAACGCCCTGCCCTGTGGCAAGGGCGCAGCGAAAGTTTTGCCCGCATTGACTGGCCGGAAGCGGATGCCCCCCACGCGCAAGGCCAGATTGTTGACGTGACGATTGACGGGCATGACGGCCACGGCTTGCAGGGGCATTTGGCATGAGTTTGTTTCAGCGTTTGCGCGACGGGCTAAGCCGTTCCAGCAAATCGCTGGGCAGTGGGCTGGGCAGCTTGCTCGGCGGCGGGCGGCTGTCGGCTGACCGGCTGGATGAATTGGAAGAGGTGCTGATTGGTGCCGATTTGGGCGTGCGGGCCGCCGCCGATATCACTGCCCGCATGAAAGCCCATAAAGGATTGGGCGGGTTGGATGATGCCGGTTTGCGCCGCGCGCTGGCCGATGAAATCACGGCCCTGCTTGCGCCGGTGAGCGCGCCTTTCAGCCTGCCCGCCGCGCGCCCTGCCATTATTTTAATGGCCGGTGTCAATGGCGCGGGCAAAACAACAACAATCGGCAAGCTAGCGCAACGCTTTCAAGCCGAAGGCAAAACCGTCATGCTGGCGGCTTGCGACACATTCCGCGCCGCCGCCGGTGAACAATTGGCCGTATGGGGCGCGCGCGCCAATGTGCCGGTGGTCAGCGGCGCGCCAGGCACGGATGCGGCCGGGCTGGCTTTTGAGGCGGTGCAAAAAGCACAAGCCGAAAATATCGACGTGTTGCTGGTGGATACGGCAGGGCGCTTGCAGAATAATGACGGCCTGATGGCCGAGCTTGAAAAAATCATCCGCGTCATGCGTAAGCTGATGCCGGAAGCGCCCCATGCCTCGCTGCTGGTGCTGGATGCAACTGTCGGGCAGAACGCGGTGCGCCAAGCCGAAGTGTTTCTCGAAAAAGCCGCCATTACCGGCCTGATTGTCACCAAGCTGGATGGCACGGCGCGCGGTGGCGGGCTAGTGCCGGTCGCGATGAAGCTCAATCTGCCAGTCTATTTTATCGGCGTTGGTGAACAGGCCGAGGATTTGCAAACCTTTAATGCCGCCGAATTTGCCACCGCCCTGACCGGTGCGGATATGGCGCAAAGTGAAAAGGAAGCATGACATGGCAGGTTGGCGCAAAACGGCGGAAGAGTTCGGGCCATTGCTGGTCTTTTTCATTCTCAATGCGCGCGGCGCGCAATGGTTTGGCCTGCCCGAAAGCCAAAGCCTGTTTGTCGCCACGGGCGGCTTTATGGTAGCGCTGGCAGTCGCCATTGGCCTGACACTGGCACGCGGCGAACGCCCCAATAATATGACGCTGTTTTCGGGCGGCTTTGTTTTTATCTTTGGTGGCATCACCCTGTTTTTGCAGGATGAGCGCTTTATCAAAATCAAGCCGACACTAGTCTATTTGCTGTTCGCCGCAATTTTGGGTGTCGGTCTGGCGCGCGGGCAATCTTATCTGCAAAGGCTGATGGGCAATATGCTGCCGCTTGACCAAGCTGGCTGGCTGCGCCTGACACGGCGTTGGGCGCTGTTTTTCGTTTTTCTGGCTGGCGTCAATGAGCTGGTCTGGCGCACCCAGTCAACCGATGTCTGGGTCAATTTCAAAGTATTCGGCATTTTGCCCCTGACATTTTTATTCATGGCTGTGCAATTGCCGTTAATGCGCCAGCATTTGCCGGATGGATTTCTCGACGCGCCGGAAGAAAACAAAGATTAGGCGGCAAAATCTGCCCAAGCGCCATGCGGGTGACACACAGCCAAACGGGTTTTTTGCACCGCACCACCCTGCCATAAATCATATTCCAGCACCGCTTCATGATCCATGCGGTCAACATCCATCCGCAACCAGGCAAGCGGCCTGTCGGGCGAAGCGGTTTCCGCCGCCTGTTCAAAACTCGATTCCACCGCCATGCGCTGCGACACATTGAGATAGGGCCAGACCAGCGAGTGAAACAGAACAGTTGTTTCACCGGCAGGGCGCTGCATAATTTGTGCCGCCACCCAACCGGCAGCGTCGGCGCGGTCAATCACTGGCACCTGACCCTTTAACGCAGCCAAAGCCTGTTTTTGCCGGTCGGCGCGTTGCGCCATGTCGCCCCAAATATAAGAGGCCATGCGGCGGCGCGCCGTCGCATCACCCAAATCTATCGGAAATAAATCGCAGCCGCGCCGGTCGCTCACCTCAATGGCCTGTGCCATTTGCGGCGCTTGCCCCCGCCATTGCGCGGCAATGGTCAGCGGACTATTGGCATCGCCCCAATTCAGCGCCGCCTTGTCAGTTTCAATCTTATAGCGGAAATGGTCGAAAAACAGATTGAGACCGGCGCTGGCGCCAATCTCGCGCAATCGAAGCGGCAAGCCGGTTTGGCGAGCAATTTCTGAAAATCCGGCCAGCAAAACTGCGGCGCGTCCGGCCTCATTGGTTTGCGGCGCGCTGCGTAAAAACCGCCGCGCGGCGGCTTCTTGAGCCGTCAGACAGCCTATCGCCGCCTGCCACAAAGCAACCGCATCAGACGGCGCAAACAGGCCACCGCAAGTTTCATAAAATTGCGCCAGCTCCGGCGCGTCACCGGCCAAAGCCTGGTCATGAAAAAAACCGGCCAGACGCAATGGCACATTTTCATCAAGCGGGTCACCGGCCCAGCCGCGCAGCAAATGAGCGACCGGCCCATTGGCGGCAAAGTCATCCCTTGCGCCGCGCAGCAAAGCCGCCGTCAGGGGTGAGCCGAGCTTTTCGCAGGCCTCTACCTGCACCCGAAAAGCCGAGAGAATATGCTTGTCAGCCATCGCTATAGCGCCGCGCCAAATCCTCAAAACCGGGGGTTGTCGTCCAGTCCTCCGGCTCACTGAAAGGGGCAAAAGCCGCCGCCTCGCGGGTCTGGTGATAATGCTGTAACGCCCAATAGACGCTTGGAAAGGCCAATTCTTTCCAAGGTATTTCGTCCCAGCCCAGCAACGCGACTTCCTCGCTTTCAGGCCCGGCGGCGATATCGGGCGAGACAAGCTGCGCGCGATAAAATATCTGCACTTGGCTGATGCGCGCGACATTGTAAATGCCGATAAGCGCATCAATCTCTACCTTGGCTTGCGCCTCCTCAAAGGCTTCGCGCGCCGCCCCTTCGGCAATGGTTTCCTGTTGCTCCATAAATCCGGCGGGCAATGTCCAAAACCCGCGACGCGGCTCAATGGCGCGGCGGCACATCAAGATTTTATCTTCCCAAACCGCCACCACACCGGCGACAATTTTCGGGTTTACATAATTTATCAGCCCGCAATGGTCGCAAATGCCGCGCGTGATGCTGTCATCATGCGGCGTGCGCTGGGTGAAAGAGGGTTTTTTTTGATAGCTGCGCGATTTATCCTGAAATGTCATCCGGCTTTTCCTCTTGCTTGGTCTGCTCTCCAGCGGCACGACCGATAAGCGGCAGAATATCATTATTCCATATGTCTGACGAGAGGGGGCCGACATGGCGGGTCAACAGCGTGCCATCGGCGTCCAGCACAAAAGTTTCCGGCACACCATAAACGCCCAAATCAATCGCCACACCGCCTGTCCGGTCAACCCCGATTTTACGATAGGGATTGCCAAGCCGCGCCAGAAACCCGCGCGCCGCTTTCGGCGCGTCTTTATAATTCAGCCCGTAAATCGCAATACCTTGCTCGGCCAGCGCCATCAATAGCGGGTGTTCGTCGCGGCAAGGCGCACACCAGCTCGCCCAAACATTGAGCAGCAAGACATTGCCGCTTGCCAAATCGGCATGAGCCAAACCAGCTTCGGTTTCATTCAAAGGTGGCAAGGAAAAAGCGGGTAGCGGCTTTCCTTGATAGGCGCTTGGCAGCCGCGTCGGGTCGCCCATAAACAGGCCAGTGAAAAACAGCGCAAACAAAATAAGGACAAGCGCCAAGGGCAACCAGCGCAACACGCTTACCCGACCCTTTGTCGGCTCACTGCTCATCAGTCTCGTCTGCCGCAGCGCATTGGCGACGCGCGCGCTGCAAGCCATACAGGCTGACCCCGGCCAGCGCAGCAAGCGCCAGAAAAGTGATGCCATAGCTGGCATAAATGTAAAAATCATACATGGCGCGCACCCTGTCTGATGAGCGCGCGGCGGCGCAGCACTTCCATTTGCATTCGCGTCAGCACCAGCGCGGCAAATAACAGCATAAAGGCCAGCCCCATAACCAGCAGCGGGTAGAGAAAATCAGGGTGCAGGGCGGGGCGCGCAAAACGCGAAACGCTGGCCGGCTGGTGCAATGTGTTCCACCAATCAACCGAGAATTTGACGATTGGCACATTAACAAAGCCGACAATTGCCAGAATGGCAGCAGCGCGCGCCGCCTGCCCGTAATCTTCAATCGCCTGCCACAGGGCGATATAGCCGAGATAGATGAAAAACAGCACCAGCACCGAGGTCAGCCGCGCATCCCACACCCACCATGTCCCCCACATGGGCTGTCCCCACAACGCACCGGTCACCAAGGCGATAAAGGTGAATGTCGCGCCAATCGGCGCGGCGGCACGCGCGGCGACATGACCAAGCGGATGGCGAAAAACCAAAGCGGTGACACTGGCAAAGAAAATGAAACTATAGGCGAACAGCGACAGCCAAGCCGCCGGCACATGGACAAACATGATACGCACCGTCGCGCCCTGCTGATAGTCATCCGGCACGCCCGACGCCATATACAGACCAAGCACCAGCACGCTCAGCGCCAATCCCCAAACCGGCGCATGCAACAGACCCGCCAGCCGCATGAAACGGGTCGGATTGGCATAATAGGCCGACAGATTTTCAACTGCTTTCAGCATGGGTTAAATCGCTCTTTCTCCTGCCTGTCCTAACGCTTGGTGTCGGACAAGTCAAAACGCTTCGCCGTCTCAACCCCGCGTCCGATTACCGCAAACCGGCACGCAAAGCCGCCGCTGTGGCCACCGGCGCCAACAGCAAGGCGGCAAAGCCGAACAGCGCCAACACACCCAGCCCGGCCGCATTAACTGCCCCATCCCCGCCGGCAGATGGCGTTGAGGCGGCAATGCCGAAAATCAGCACCGGCACATAAAGCGGCATGACCAGCAAGCCGGTCAGCATGGTCGCGCGGCGCACCGTGACCGACAATGCCGCGCCAATCGCGCCGAGCAACACAAGCGAGGGCGCGCCCAAAGCCAGTGCCGCCATTAAGGATGGCAGGGCGACCGGCTCAATGTTCAGCAAAATACCGGCCAGCGGCACGGCCAGCAAAAGCGGCAGCACCACCACCACAAAATGACCGGTCGCTTTGGCAAGCACGACCAGTTCCAAAGCCAGGGGCAAAAGAAAAAGCTGGTCAAGCGCGCCATCTTCCAAATCCGCCTGAAACAGCCGGTCGAGTGTTGCCATCAGGGTCAACAGCATGACCACCCAGACCAGCCCCGGCGCCAATTCCTTCAGCAAGCGCAATTCCGGCCCGATACCAAATGGCAAAAGCGTGACGGCGATAAACAAAAAGGCAATCGCCAAAACAGTTTGTCCGCCGCGCCAGCCAAGGCGGATTTGCTGAAACATAAGCGCCAGAAAAATCCGCATCACAGGCTCCCTTGCGGGGTGGGCAGGGTGATGGTTTGCGTGGCAAAGGGCAGCGCTTCATGGCTGCTGGCAATCACCATGCCGTTCAGCGCCAAATGCGCGCCGACCAGTCGCGTCAGCACTTCACGACCTTGCGTGTCAAGCGCGGTAAAAGGTTCATCAAGCAACCAAAGCGGACGCGCCACCGGCAGCAAGCGCGCCAGCGCCAGCCGCCGCCTTTGCCCGGCTGATAATTCACCAACCGGCCGGTCGGCACAGGCAGACAGCCCAAGCAATGACAAAATCTGCTTGGTCTGCCACTCGGATAATGCGGCGCGGCCATAAAATCGGGCAAAGCCATGCAATGTTTCCCAAACGCGCAGGGCATTTTTCAGCCCGTCCAAATGGCCGACATAATGCACAGCGACAGCCATGTCCGGTGCGGCTTGCAATGTCACCGCGCCGGCCTGTATCGGCACCAAACCGGCAATCAGCCGCAACAGGCTGGTTTTCCCCGCCCCATTGGCACCATACACGGCCAGCGCTGCGCCGGGGTCAAGGGTCAGCGAAAACCCGTCAAACAGGCAGTGACTGCCGCGCAAACACATAATGTCTTGCACATGCAGAGCGCCGCTTGCATGGGCGGCCAAGGGCGCGCCGGTCGGGTCAAAAAAAATTTCGTCTTGCACCATGGTCTTTTGCCTTCAGAAACCTTATAACGCAAATGTTTTACATAGCCTATGCGTCCTTCTTCGCCCTGTGAGGCCGACGCGGCGCATAGCCAAACCATGATTTGCCACCGCGCGATTATTGCACCGCACGACCATGAAAAGGAGCCAGCCATGCCGCAAGCCAAGAAAACCGAAGCCCATCCCAATAGTTTCAAATCCCGCAAAACGCTGAAAGTCGGCAATAAGGCTTATGTTTATTTCAGCCTGAAAGCGGCGGAGAAAAACGGGCTGGCAGGTATTTCGGCGCTGCCCAATTCCATGAAAGTGCTGCTTGAAAATTTGCTGCGCCATGAAGATGGCCGCACAGTCACCAAAGACGATATTATTGCGGTAAAGGACTGGCTGAAGCGGCGCAAATCAACCCGCGAGATTGCCTATCGCCCGGCGCGCGTGCTGATGCAGGATTTTACCGGCGTGCCGGCGGTTGTTGATTTGGCTACCATGCGAAATGCGATGCAAGAAATTGGCGGCAATCCGAACAAAATCAATCCGCTGACACCGGTGGATTTGGTGATTGACCATTCGGTGATGGTTGACACATTTGGCACAGCGCAAGCGCTGAAGCAAAATGTCTCGCTCGAATATCAGCGCAATGGCGAACGCTATGAGTTTTTGCGCTGGGGCGCGCAAGCCTTCCAAAACTTCCGCGTTGTGCCGCCCGGCACAGGCATTTGCCATCAGGTCAATCTTGAGCATTTGGCGCAAACCGTTTGGACAAAGCGCGAAAAAGTGAATGGCAAAACTGTTGAGATTGCCTATCCGGATACGCTGGTCGGCACGGACAGCCACACCACAATGGTCAATGGCCTGTCGGTTCTCGGCTGGGGCGTGGGCGGCATTGAGGCCGAAGCCGCCATGCTGGGTCAACCGGTTTCCATGCTGCTGCCGGAAGTGATTGGCTTCAAGCTGACCGGCCATTTGCCGGAAGGGGCGACCGCCACGGATTTGGTTCTGACCATTGTTGAAATGCTGCGCCAGAAAGGCGTGGTCGGCAAGTTTGTTGAATTTTACGGGCCGGGTCTTGACAGCCTGTCGCTGGAAGACCAAGCGACGATTGCCAATATGGCGCCCGAATATGGCGCGACTTGCGGCTTCTTCCCGATTGACGAAGACACGCTTGGCTATCTGAAAGCAACAGGGCGCGCCAAGCCGCGCATTGAGCTGGTCGAAAAATACGCCAAAGCGCAAGGCATGTTCCGCACCGCCAAAACGCCTGACCCGGTCTTTACCTCAAGCCTGTCGCTTGATTTAGGCAGCGTTCATCCGAGCTTGGCCGGGCCGAAACGCCCGCAAGACCGGGTGCGGTTGGAAGATATGGCCAAGGGCTTTGAAAGCGCGCTGACGGATCAGGGCATTAAAGCCAAAGACCGCAGCAAGCGGGTGAAAGTGCGCGGCCAGAAATTCGACATTGGGCATGGCGATGTGGTGATTGCCGCGATTACCTCCTGCACCAACACTTCCAATCCGAATGTGATGATTGGTGCGGGTCTTGTCGCGCGCAATGCCCATAAGCTAGGCCTGAAAGTCAAGCCATGGGTGAAAACCTCACTGGCACCCGGTTCGCAAGTGGTGACCGATTATCTGAAAAAAGCCGGTCTGCAAAAGCCGCTTGATGCGCTGGGCTTTAACCTTGTCGGTTATGGCTGCACCACTTGTATTGGCAATTCCGGTCCGCTGGACAAGCCGATTTCCGACGCCATCAATAAAAATGATTTGGTCGCCACCTCTGTTTTGTCAGGCAACCGCAATTTTGAAGGCCGCGTCAGCCCGGATGTGCGGGCGAATTATCTGGCCTCGCCCATGCTGGTTGTCGCTTACGCGCTGGCCGGTTCGGTCAATGTCAATTTGGCGACCGACCCGATTGGCGAGGACAAAAAGGGCAATCCAGTTTATCTGCGCGATATTTGGCCGAGCAATCGGGAAATCGCCGATACGGCGCGCGCCTGTGTGACACCGGCCATGTTCAAAACCCGCTATGCCAATGTGTTTGACGGCGATGCCGGTTGGCGCAAGGTGAAAGCGCAAAAAGGGCTGACATTTGATTGGAATGACAAATCCACCTATGTGCAAAAGCCGACTTTCTTTGAAGGTCTGAGCGCCGCACCCGAAGCCGTCGCGCCGGTTGAGAATGCCCGTATTCTGGCTCTGCTCGGCGACAGCATCACCACTGACCACATCTCACCGGCCGGTTCCATCAAGGCTGACAGCCCGGCCGGCAAATATCTCGGCCGCAATAAGGTCAAGGCGCTGGACTTTAACTCTTACGGGTCGCGGCGCGGCAATCATGAAGTCATGATGCGCGGCACATTTGCCAATATCCGTATCCGCAACGCTATGGCTCCCGGCACGGAAGGCGGCGTCACCAAACACCAGCCTTCCGGCAAAGTCATGTCGATTTACGATGCCGCCATGCAATATGCCGAGGAAAACACGCCGCTGGTTGTGTTTGCCGGCAAGGAATATGGCACTGGCTCAAGCCGAGACTGGGCGGCCAAAGGCACGCGCTTGCTTGGTGTGCGCGCCGTGATTGCCGAGAGCTTTGAGCGTATTCATCGCTCTAATCTAGTCGGCATGGGCGTTGTACCGCTGCAATTTACCGGCAAGGATACATGGGCCAGCCTGAAACTGGACGGCACGGAAACCATCACCATTCAAGGGCTGGACGGCAAAGTCCGTCCGCGCGCTAAATATACAATGGTGATTAAAAATGCCCGTGGAAAAACCCGCAAATTGTCATTGCAAAGCCGGATTGATACCCAAGATGAAGTGGATTACTTCCTCAATGGCGGTATTTTGCAATATGTTCTGCGCCAATTGGCCGCCTAGGCAAGCGGCCTAATCCGTTTCGGCATTATTTGTGTCGGCATTTGACATTGTCGCCCTGAAGGGCATCAGAACGCCATTTGCCGAAGCCGGAAAGCGCAAAGCCCAACCGGCAAAACGCGCCTTGAGAGCCGATGCTTCGGCGCGCGCTGCCGCGTCAGCACCGGCACGCAGGCTGATATCGGCGCGCAGCCATATCACCGTGCCGGCGCCGACAATCTGATAGGTCACGACCAGCCCATTATCATAGACCAGCTCCAGCGGCACGGCGCGGGCGAAGTCAATAATATCGGCCTGTGTCACATCTTCCGGTCGCAGGGCAGCAAAACCGGTCTGCCAGGCTTGGGCGGCGGCGTCCCAGTCCGCCCCCGCGTCGCGGGCAAATAATCGGCCTTCCCCGTCAGAGACCTGCACCAGCAAGCCGGTATCGCCAACCGGCATGGCGGCATCCAGCCAGGCGGCAATTTGCGGATTGCGCGGCAGACGCCCCCGCGCCAGCCAGCTTTGCCCCTCGGCCTCTTTGCGGACATAGAAATTACGCAAGGCCAGACCTATGCTGCCGGTTTGCTGCACCGCTTCGGCTTCGCTTTTTTCCTCATCACCCAATATCAGGCTGACAATTTCTTCGCCCTCGCCATTCAGCGCCCGAAACCGTATGCCGCGCCCCAGCGCTTCCGGCACGCGCAGACCCAACGCGCCATGCCAGTCGGGTTGGCCGGTGCGCGCTTCCAGCACTTGCAGATTGGCCAGCGCCAGCAATGTCTCATTGACCAATTCCTGATTGGCCGGATAATTCTGCCTTTGCGAAACCTGCCAGCGCGCGCCGTCACCATTGCCATCCCGCGAAAAAGACATTTTCATCTCGCCCGACATGCCAAGCCCGTGGGTAATTTCAAGCCGCGCCACCGCGTCCAGACGCGCGGCATAATCGGGCAGAAAAATCTCCGGCGGAGCCAGCGCATTGACCGGCCTGTCAGTGACCAGCGCCAAACCGGCCAGCACCATGCCCAGCGCGGCCAGAATCGACAAGGGACGCAACATGCGGGTCACTTCCATCACGCGCCCCTCTTCTGATTATCCGGCTTGGTCGCGGCAACCAAAAGCCCGCCTGCCTGCTGTGTCGCCAGACGCCGCTTGCGTTGGCGCAAGCCAAGCAACATAGCACCAAGCGCGACCAGCACCGGCATGACGGCAATGTTCAGCCAGGTCAGCCGCGCTTCCAATTGGTCAATATCGCGGCGCAAATCGCCCTGCACTTTCCGCAGCGCCTTGCGCGCCGACAGCAATTCCTCGCGCACACGGCTATTGGCCGCTTCGGCATCGACCAGCCTCGCGCCGCCCTGCTCCAGATTGTCCAACTCGGCCTGCGCCGCCTCAATCCGCATCAGCAGCGCTTCCTCCTCAGCCAGATAATTCGCCTCCGCCGTCTTACGCAAAGCCTCAATGCGGGTAAAGGGACGGGCAATGCGCTCGCGCCCGCGCAGGGAAATCAAATCATTCGATCCCATCAGATTTTCAACCGCATTGAGCAGAAACTTGCCATTATCGGCAATTGGCACACCAAAGCGCTGACCGAGATAATTTTGCTCACTTACCCAGAAGCGGTCATCGAAAAAATCACTGTCGGCAAAAATGACGATATTGGCCTGTGCGGTGCTGTTCACATGCCGGTCGGGTTTGGCGCGCTGCTTATTGGTGTTTTCCATATCCGGCGGGCCGTCAGGAAAAGCCGTATCAACCTGACCTGACAGCCGCGCGGCTATCGTATAGGGCGCTTCACCGACCGCAAAGCGGCGCAGCAAATCATCCGGCGTCGGCGCGGTCAGCACATAATCGCGGGTCATCAGCATGGCCTCATCGGAGGAGCTGACCAGAGGCCGCCATGCAGTTGTCGCGCCGGGCAAATGTTCCAACGCCCCGACCGTGCCGATATTCAGCCGGTCGATATTGGCGGTAATCAAATCATCGCCGTTCATTTGCGCCGGGCCATAGGCCATCCAGAGAATATAATCGGCCAGCACACGCCGCGCATCACGGCCTGTCGCCACGCGCTGGGCAGCTTCGCGGTCGGCGACAATCAGCGTGTCGGACATTTGCACGCCCCATTGCCGCATCAGGCGCGGCAGATTGCTTTGCTCGGTATAGCCGCGCAAGGGTTCCCCATTCGGCCCTGCTGTCAGGCTGACTTCCGATTGCGGGTCAATAAAGGCAATCACCCGCCCGCCGCGCATCACAAATTGGTCAATCGCGTAAGCCTGAATATCGGTAAGCGGGCGCGGATGTGCCAGCAAGATGACATCCACCTTGCCGGGAATCCGCACCGTATCGGCGGGGATAAAGATCACCTCAAAGCGGTCGGTCAGCTCGGCATAAATGAGGAAAGGTTGCGACTGGCCGCGCATCGCCGCCATTACCCCGCCCGCGCCCGTATCAAGCGGCAGATTGGAGACAATGCCCAATACCGGTTTTTCGGCCTGCGCCAGATTATATATCAGCCGCGCCAAATCATATTCGAGATATTGCTGGCGTTCTTCGGCAAACCACGCAATGACTTCGACATTATCAACCAGATTGGTGCCGACCAGTCCGAAATAAATCGCCGCCCCATTACCGGCAGGGCGCGCCACCAACCCGCGCGCCACGGCGCGGTCTTCGGCTTCGGAAAACGGAGCCGGGTCGATAATCTCAAGCGTCAGCCGCCCATTGGCAGCATTGACCATTTCCTCCAGCATATCGCGCACCCGCCCGGCCAGCAGCCGCACAGCGGGGCTGTCGGCGGCTTGCTCCTGCGAATAATAAAATTTCAGCGCGACCGGCTCGTCGAGCTTGGCCAAAATGTTGCGCGTGCCGGGGCTGAGCGTGAACAGGGCATTTTCGGTCAAATCCAGCCGCGCCGAACGGAACATGGTATTGGCAAACAGATTAAAGCTGACAAAAATGACAAGCAGCAAAACCAGCGCTACCGCATGAACTGGCAAAACCGGCAAAAGATTCCGCACGCGGCTCATGCGCCCTCTCCTTTTTTCATGTCAACAATGACAATTGTGGCGGCCAGAAACACACCTATCAGGGTCAGGAAAAATACGACATCGCGCAAATCAATCACGCCACCGGCAATGGCGCGGAAATGCGTCAGCAGGGAAATGCCGGCCAATGTTTCAACCAAGGCGGGCGGCGCCCAGCCGCGCACCAATTCCAAAACAAGCGGTGCGCCGGAAACGGTGAACAGGAAACAGGCCACCACGGAAATCACAAAGGCAATCACCTGATTGCGGGTCAGCGCCGACAGCGCCGAGCCAATTGCTAGATAGCCGCCTGCCAGCATCAGACTGCCGAGATATCCCGCCAGAATAACCCCATTATCGGGCGCGCCGAGATAATTCACTGTCAGCCAGACCGGAAAAGTCAGCGCAAGGGCAAGGCCGGAAAAGGCCAATGCCGCAAGATATTTGCCCAGCACAATGGCAGCCAATGGCACAGGCAGGGTCAGCAGTAATTCAATCGAGCCATTGCGCCTTTCTTCAGCCCAAAGGCGCATGGAAATAGCAGGCAGGAAAAATAGGTAGAGCCAAGGATGGAACATGAAAAACGAGGTTAAATCGGCCTGCCCCATATCAAACCACGCGCCGAGATAAAATGTCGCCAAACCATTGGCCAGCAAAAATACGATGATAAAGACAAAGGCCAAAGGCGTGGCAAAATAGCTGTAAAACTCACGTTTGGTGATCGTGGCAAGCAAGTGCATCAGCGCGCCTCCCCATTATCATCATGGCGCGGTTTGCCGGTAAGCTGGCCGAACACATCATCCAGCCGACCGGTTTCCAGCGCCAAAGCCTGCACCGGCCAGTCGGCTGCGGCAATATGGGCGCGGATAATTTCCAGCAATCCCTCCGCCTCGCCGGATTGGGCAAAAATATGCAGATTGGTTTCCCCGCCGCGCGCGCGCCGTTCCAGCCTTGTGCCGGACAGGGCGGCAAGGCTGTCAGCCACTTTATCGGCCAGCTCGGTCACCACAGTCAGTGTCACCGCACCGGCAAAACGCGAGCGCGCCGCCAGCATGGAGGGCGAGCCGGCAGCGACAATCTCGCCGCGGTCAACAATAATTGCATCGGTGCAAATCGCGTCCACTTCCTCAAGAATATGGGTGGAAATGACAATCGCCTTATCGGCGGCCATATCGGCAATGGCGCGGCGCACCTGAAATTTCTGGTTCGGGTCAAGCCCGTCTGTCGGCTCATCCATAACCAGCACATCCGGGTCGTGAAGTATCGCCTGCGCCAGCCCGACACGCCGCCGGAAACCCTTGGACAGCGTGTCAATGGGCTGGTCAAGAACGCCGTGCAATTCGGTCAGCTCTATCGCCCGCCCCATCGCCGCACGCGCACCCGCTTTGTCCATGCCGCGAATTTGCGTGATGAATTCAAGAAAACGGCGCGGCGTCATATCCGGCCAGGCTGGAGCGCCTTCGGGCAGATAGCCGAAGATTTGCTGGGCGGCGCGGGTCTGGGTGCAAATATCCAGACCGGCAATGCGCGCCGTGCCAGCGGTCGGGCGCAAAAAGCCGGTGAGCATTTTCATCGTGGTCGATTTGCCCGCCCCATTGGGGCCGAGAAAACCCATCACCTGACCGCGCGCCACCTCAAAGCTGAGATCGTTCACGGCAGTGAAATCACCAAATTTTTTTACCAGCCGGTCAATTTCAATCATGGCTCAAGACTTAGAAGAGGAAAGCAGGCGACGCAAGTGCGAATAAGCGCCTGATTGGTGGAAG
>JAYPAN010000018.1:17473-33736 GCA_038123715.1 Rhodobiaceae bacterium
CTTAGAAGAGGAAAGCAGGCGACGCAAGTGCGAATAAGCGCCTGATTGGTGGAAGGTTGATCGGTGAGAGGTTGATTGGTGAGAGGTTGGCCCGAACCGCCCATGACGTTGGGAGGAGGAGTGTTCAAGCGGCTCGGGCCGAGCTTCAAGCCTATCCGTGATAGACCGCGATTGCGACCGGCACGGGGCGAAAATAAGGCAATTTCACGGCATTTTGACAAAATCGGCAAAACACTTGCAAATCGCGCCGCCAGCCCGCACCATAGGGCATGGCTAAACGCAAATCACTGGTCGTCGTCGCCAATGCCTTTGAGCGCGAAAGGCGGCTGGCCGCAGCACCGCCCAAGCGGGTCATGTGGAACCGCAAGGAACTGGGCGACTTGCTGAATGTCTATGGCCGCCAGGTCGCCGCCGGTGAATGGCGCGATTATGCGATTTCCGACGGGCATCAAACCGCCGGTTTTGATATTTTCCGGCGCAGCAGCGAAGTGCCGCTTTATCGGGTCGAAAAAATCCCCGCCTTGCACCGCAAACAAGGCCAATATGCGCTGCGCGGCATGGATGGGCGGGTGTTGCGCCGAGGCCATGATTTGCCCGCACTGTTGCGGTTTTTCGAGCGCAAAAATCTGACAATTGTTTGAGCAAAGAAAAACCCCGGCACAGTAAAACCGAAGTTAAGACTGGCCGGGGCTTTTTAATTCAGCTTGTTCAAGCCTAGTCGCGATTGCCCATAAATTGCAGCAGGAACAGGAACATATTGATAAAGTCCAGATACAGGCGCAACGCCCCCATCACGGCTTTCTTTTCGGCGATTTCGCGTGTATCGCCGCTATAATATATCCGCTTGATATCCTGCGTGTCATAGGCGGTCAGACCGGCAAAGACCAAAACGCCAATCACCGAAATGGCAAAATGCATGGCCGAGCTTTGCAGGAATATATTCACCACAGAAGCCAGAATAATGCCAATCAGCCCCATGAACAAAAACGACCCCATGCCTGACAAATCGCGCTTGGTGGTGTAACCATAAAGGCTGAGCGCGCCGAAGGAAGCGGCGGTAATCAGGAAAGTGCGAACAACGCTGACACCGGTAAAGGCCAGCAGCACATAAGAAAGCGACAGGCCGGTCAGCCCCGCATAAATCCAGAACATGGCTTGGGCGCGCGCTGCCGACATTTTATGCAGCCGCACACTCAGCCACAACACCATGCCCAGCGGAGCCAGCACAACCAGCCAGATAAGCGGCGTTTGTGCCAGAGCCACATAAATCCCGGAGGCCGCACCAATATAGGCGGAAATTGCCGTGAACAGCAGGCCAAGCCCCATATAATTATAGACTTTCGTCATATAAATCCGCAGGCCGACATCAATATCGCGCACCGCTTCCTGCGACGCTGCGCCCGTTTGTGCTTCATTCGACCAATTATCAGACATTTGGACATCCCTTTCGTGTCAAAATCTTTACCTTCCTAATATCGGCATAAATCTTGTCAATTTCAAGACATCAAAGCCAATGTTTCGGGTCAATTTGCTTATTGTGCGCGTAAAACCGGTGCTGCCGCCGCGCCCAGCGCGTTAAATGTTCCCAAAAGTCCCAAAATAATGGTCAGGGAGACCGAGCCGAATATGGTCAAACCCAGCGTGACCGGCAAAAACACCCAATTGGCCTGCATCGCACCCGCCACCAGCCCCCATGAGGCCAATGTGCCGACGGCGGCGGCAATCAGCGCGGCAGCCAGCCCCATCAGCGCATATTCAAGAATATAGGCCAATAAAATCCGCCGCCGTGTCGCGCCCAGCACTTTCATCACCACCGCATCATAAACGCGGGCGCGGTGACCGGTTGCCATCGCCCCGGCCAGCACTAAAATACCGGCCAGCAAAGTAATGCCACTCATGGCGCGCACCGCCAGACCGAGATTGTTCAATATACCGGCAAAGGTTTCCATCGCTTCCTTGACGCGGATAATGGTAACATTGGGATAATCACGCGCCACCATGCGGGCAAATGCCGGCTCTCTGTCTTCGGCCATGCTCATGCTGGCGAGAAAACTATGCGGCGCGTTTTTTAACGGGTGCGGCGAAAACACCATAACAAAATTCATACCGCCCGATTCCCAATCGACATGGCGCAAATTGGCAATTTCGCCTGTCAGCGGGCGTCCCAGCACATTGACGCGAATACGGTCGCCAATGCCAATGCCATAGGCGCGGGCAATTTCAGCATCGAAAGAAATCAAGGGCGGGCCGGTATAATCGGCAGGCCACCACTCCCCCTCGACCAGCTTGCCGCTTTCCGGCCGGTCAACCGCATAGGTCAACCCCCTGTCGCCGCGCAAAATCCACGCCGCTTCCGGCGGCGGCGACAAATCGCGCGACAGCGTGTCATTTATCGCCATGATTTGCCCGCGCAGCATAGGCAGGGTTTCGACATCGCCAATGCCGCCAAAAGCCTCGGAGGCGGACAGAAATTGGTCGATTTGCGTGGGCTGGATATCAAGGAAAAAGAAAGACGGCGTGCGCTCCGGTAAATCGCCCTGTATCTGCCGGTTGATATTGCCATCAACCATTGAAATCGCCGACAAAAGCGCAACCGACAGGCCGATTGACAAGACAACCGCCCGCACCGGCGCATTGGGGCGGGTGATATTGGCCAGCGCCAGCCGCAAAGCCGGGCGGCCATCGCTTACCAAAGCGGCGGTTTTTCCGGCCAGAAGCACAATCGCACCGGCGGTCAGCCGCAAGGCCAGATAAGACAGGCCGACACCGACGCCAAACCACAGCGCAACATCGCGGCGTTCGGAAATCACTAAGGCCAGCGCCAGAAGACCGGCAAAGCAAACCCCTATCGCGGCGAGGTAAAACATTGAGGGGCGGTGCGCGGCTTGCGGCGCATCATTGCGGAAAAGCCCGGTCACCGGCATTTTTTCGGCGCGTCCCAGCGGCCAGAGCGCAAAAGCCGCCGCCGCCAATATGCCGAAACCGGCCGCCGCCAGAAGCGGCCTTGGAAACAGCGCCATTTGCAATTCGACCGGCAATAAGGCTCCGGCCAGCGCTTGCAGCAACCACGGCGTTGCCGCGCCAATCGACAGGCCAATGCCGGTGGCGACCAGCGTCAGCGCGGCGATTTGCGCCGCATAAATGCGAAACACAAATCTCCCCGACGCGCCCAGCGCTTTCATCACCGCAATGCTTTCGCGGCGTTTTTCAATATAGGCGGCAATCGCATTGCCAACGCCGACCCCGCCAACCACCAGTGCCGTCAGGCCGACAAGGGTCAGGAACAGGCCGAGCCGTTCAATAAACCGGCGCAATGAGGGCGAGGCGTCGCTGCGGTCGCGTATGCGCCAGCCGGCATTGGGAAAAGTTTCTGCCGCGCCCGCCGACACCGCCTTCACCTCGGCGACACTGGCTGTATCGGCCAATTTTATGCGGTAATGAAAATTGACCAGACTACCCGGTTGCAGCAATCCGGCGGCGCGCAATGTGGCATGGGCGACCAGCAGGCGCGGCGCCAGCGGAAAACCGGCTGCCGTGCGATCCGGCTCATGCGCCAGTTCGGCCATCAGCCGCAAGCGGATATCGCCAATGCTGACCACATCACCCACCGCCAATTGCAACCGGTCGAACAAGCCTTTTTCCGCCATTGCCGGATATATATCGCCGCCGCCCCCTGTCGTCTCCGGCTCTGCCGACAAAACTGACAGCGGCGTGTCCGGCGCTGTTTTCACCGCGCCATAAAGCGGATAGGCGGCATCAACCGATTTGACCTCAGCCAGCATTGCCTCATCGCCAAAGCGTATCATTGCCCGCAAAGTGGCAATTTCCGACACGCTGCCCTGTCGGTCGAGCCAGTCGCGCTCCTGCTTGAAGGCGGCGCGATGAACAAGCCGGAAATCAATATCGCCGCCAAGTATCGCCTGACCTTGCGCGGCCATGCCGCCAACCAGCGAAGCCGATAATGAGCCGACCGCAGCAATGGTGGAAATGCCCAATATCAGGCACATGAGAAAAATCCGGAATCCGGCCAGCCCGTCGCGCATTTCGCGCGCGGCAAGCTGCACGGCCAGTCCCGAGCCAAGCGGTTTATACGCCGGATTATCCATTATCGCTGATGCACCCGTCGCGCATGGTGACCACGCGGTCGCAACGCTGCGCCAAATCACGGTCATGAGTAATCAAAACAAGGGTCGTGCCGCGCGCCTCGGCCAGCGACAATATCAACGCCATAATTTGCTCGCCGGTGGATTGGTCAAGATTGCCGGTCGGCTCATCGGCAAACAGCACTTGCGGATTGGCCGCCAAAGCACGCGCCAGCGCAACGCGCTGCTGCTCGCCGCCTGATAATTGCATGGGATAATGCGACAGGCGCGCACCCAGCCCGACCTCGTCAAGCAATTCGGCAGCGCGCGCGGCGGCATTTTTTTCACCCGCCAATTCCAGCGGCAGGGCAACATTTTCCCGCGCGGTCATGGTCGGCACAAGATGGAAAGATTGGAATACAATGCCGACATGATGCCGTCGGAAACGCGCCAGCGCATCTTCATCCATTGCGCCATAATCATGTCCGGCGACGCTGACATGACCCTTGCTGGGCGGCTCCAGACCGGCCAACACCATCAGCAAAGTCGTCTTGCCGGAGCCGGACGGGCCGATAATGCCCAGCTTCTCACCGGCAGCGATTTGCAAATCAATACCGCGAAGGATATTGACCTTGCCCGCCCGACTCGGCAGTGTAACTTCGAGATTATCGACCTGAATCATTGAACACGCCCTTGAAATCTTTCGCACCCATAAAGCGGATATCACAGGCGGGAGGCCTGATGTGTTGAGATATAGAGTGAAACGTCGCGCGCGGCAAAATCTGTCTGCCACCAATGCCCGTTTGAGTGTCGCCGTTCTGGCGCGCGCGGCTTTATGGCTGGCGCTGTCACCGGTTTTGACTGGCGTTTTTGGCGCGGCACAGGCAGCGACACAAGCCGAGGCCAAACCGGCAATGATTGAGATTTTTGCGCTTGGCGACAGCCTGACCGCCGGTTATGGCCTGCCGCCGGGCGACGGGTTCACGCCGCAATTGCAAGCGGCTTTGCGCGCACGCGGCCATAATGTGCGCGTCGTCAATGGCGGCGTGTCGGGCGATACAAGCTCCGGCGGTTTGGCGCGGCTTGACTGGGTCATGCCCGACAGCACGGATGCGGTGATTGTTGAATTGGGCGCCAATGACGCGCTGCGCGGCATTTCACCGGAAGTGACCGCGCGCAATTTGGAAGCTCTGGCCGAAAAACTGCAACAGCGCGACCTGCCGGTTTTACTGGCCGGTATGCTTGCACCACCCAATCTCGGTCGCCGCTATGGCGACGCTTTCAACATGATTTACCCGACATTGGCCAAGCGCTTTGACATGCTGCATTATCCGTTTTTTCTCGATGGTGTGGCCGGTCAAAAAGCGCTCAATCTGGCCGACGGGATTCACCCCAACAAGCAGGGCATTGAAGTGATTGTCACCCGCATTTTGCCATATGTGGAAACCCTGATTGACCAAACAAGAGGCAATGCCGTGGCAAATCGGCAAAGCCGCCCGCAATAAAAGGCTCGACAGCCGCCATAAACGGACAGCAATTAAACAGGAGGAACCGCTATGGAATATCGTAAACTTGGACATACCGACTTGGAAGTCAGCGCCATTTGCCTTGGCACAATGACATGGGGACAGCAAAACACACAAGCCGAAGGCCATGAGCAAATGGATTACGCGCTAGATATGGGCATTAATTTTTTCGACACGGCAGAAATGTATGCTGTGCCGCCACGCGCCGAAACGCAAGGCAAAACAGAGGAGATTATCGGCACTTGGTTCGCCAAAAACGGCAATCGCGACAAGGTGATCCTGGCGACCAAAGTGGCCGGGCGTTCCGGCATGAAATGGCTGCGCGATGATGGCAGCGCGACCGAACAGTCAGCCGCGCATATTCACGAAGCGATTGATAAAAGCCTTGCCCGCCTGCAAACCGATTATGTCGATTTATATCAATTGCACTGGCCCGACCGGCCGATTGCCCTGTTTGGCGGCAGCATGGCCTATAAACATCTCGGTGATGAAATCAACCGCATTGGCGATATTCTCGAAACGCTGGCCGATATCCAGAAATCCGGCAAAGTGCGCCATTTCGGCCTGTCCAATGAAACCCCTTGGGGCATAATGAAATTTCTGCACCATGCGGAGGTTGATTCAGCCTTGCCGCGCATGGTGTCGGTGCAGAACGCCTATAATCTGGTCAACCGGATTTACGAGCTGGGCAGCGCCGAGATTTATCACCGCGAAGGGGTCGGCCTGCTGGCCTATTCACCCTTGGCGCAAGGCTATTTGACCGGCAAATATCAAAATGGCGCTTTGCCGCAAGGCTCGCGCAAGCAATTATTCGACCGTTTGCAACGCTATGAAACACCCGGTGCCGACAAGGCGATATCGGCCTATCTGGCGCTGGCCGAAAAATATGGTCTCGACGCTTCGCAAATGGCCAATCAATTTGTCACCACGCGCAGTTTCGTCACCTCCAACATTATCGGCGCGACCAGCATGGAGCAGTTGAAACTTGCCGTGACGAGCATAGATGTTGAGTTAAGCGAAGAATTGCTCGGAGAGATTGAGGCGATACACGAAAACGCCCCCAATGTCTGCCCGTAAGTTTGCCGCCAAGTCTGCCCCTTTGTCTGCCCCTGACCGGCACAAAGGGTGCGACATTGGCAGGTAACAGAACTGGCAGGTAACAGAAAGGAGCCGATATGGCAGAAAAATTGACAGCCAAACAGGCCAAGACAGCACTCGGCAAGCTTTCGGGCTGGAAGGCCGACAAGGCGCATAAACGCATGACAAAGCAATTTGTTTTTGCCGATTTCAATGCAGCTTTCGCCTGGATGAGTCGGGTGGCCATGATGGCCGAAAAACTTGACCATCATCCGGAATGGGCCAATGTCTATAAAACGGTGGATGTCACGCTGACCACGCATGATGCGGGCGGCCTGTCCGCCTTGGATATGGAAATGGCCAAATTTATGGATAAAACAGCCGGTGCCGCAGGCCGACGCAAATAGGGTTTTGACCCGCCGCGATATTGGCATATTGGTGTTGCTGGGTCTGGCGGCGGCGGCGACGGCTCTGTGGCAAAAAGCCCAGCCACAGCCTTTGCCCGCCGATGACATTGCCATTCGCGCCGTGATAAGCGAACAGGTGGATGCTTTCCGGCGCGGCGATGACAGGGCGGCCTATACTTATGCCGCGCCCGATATTCAGGCGCAATTTAGCGCGCCGGATGATTTCATGGCCATGGTCAAGGCGCATTACAAACCGGTGCTCAATGCCCATAAACTGAGTTTCGCCGCCCGTTCACGCAACATTCAGGCACATGCCGATATGCGCCGACAGGAAGCCTTTATCATTGATGCCGGCGGGCTAACCCATCATTTGAATTACATCATGCAAAAACAGCCGGACGGATCATGGAAAATCGCCGGCTGTCAATTGCTGCCCGCCACTTTGCGGGATGTTTAAGTCGCGCCCTAGCGCGGTGCCATACGAATAGCGCCGTCAAGGCGGACATCTTCGCCGTTGAAATAGCTGACTTCACACATGGTGCAGGCCAGTTTGGCATATTCTTCCGGCATACCCAGACGCGGCGGATACGGCACCATTGCCCCCAAAGCCTGCTTCACATTATCCGGCGCACCGGCCAGCAATGGCGTGTTAAAAATACCCGGCAAAATCGTGTTGACCCGAATCCCCTCGCGCGACAAATCGCGGGCAATCGGCAATGTCATGCCGACAACACCGCCCTTGGACGCTGAATAGGCCGCCTGACCAATTTGGCCGTCCTCGGCTGCCACAGACGCGGTATTGACAATCGCACCGCGATCGCCGTCTTCCAACGGGTCAAGCGACATCATACCGGCGGCCGATTTGGCAATGCAGCGGAATGTGCCGACCAGATTGATTTGGATAATCAGGTCAAATGCATTAAGCGGGAAATGCGAGACTTCGCCAGTTTCCTTATTGCGCGACGCGGTTTTAATCGCATTGCCGGTGCCGGCGCAGTTAATCAGAATACGCTCCTGTCCGAGTGCCTCGCGGATTTTGGCAAACCCCGCATCGACTTCTTCCTCGCTGGTGACATTAACTTTGGCAAAACAGCCGCCAAGTTCGGCGGCCACCGCTTCGCCTCTTTCCTCGTTCAAATCGAAAATGCCGATTTTTACGCCTTTTTCGGCCAGCAGGCGCGCCGTCGCCTCCCCAAGACCGGATGCGCCGCCAGTAATAATCGCGGTAATGTTTGAGTCCAATTTCATTGTTCACCTCCCATATGAAACATCATTGGCTGGAGAATAGGCGCAGCAGTAAGGGCTGACAAGTATTCTTTGCTCATAGGGGCTGAGGGGATGGCGAATGGGGAAGGCTAATGCCCTTGTTGCGGCACAATGGAGGCTTGGCGCTGCAATTGCGCTTCGCGGCGCACAATATACAGGCTGGCCGCCACAATTATCGCCGCACCAATAATCGTATAACCATCCGGCACTGAGCCGAACAGCATGAAACCGGCAATCGCCGCCAGCACAAGGCGCGAATAATCCACCGGCGCAATGGCGCTGGCCTCGCCAATGGCAAAGGCGCGGATAAAGCAATTATGCGCCGCCATAGCCAGCACGCCCATCAGCAACAGCAACACAAATTCGCGTCCGGTCGGCATTTGCCAGACAAAAATCGTCGGCACAGCAATCAGCAAAGCGCCGACAACATTTGTGTAAAACATCAGCGTTACCGGTCGGTCATAGCGCGACACGATTGACACCAATATCGTCGCCAACGCCACCAGCACGGCATGGCTGAGTGCCGTCAAAGCGGGAATGGAAAACATCAAATCAGACCCCGGCCGCAGCATAATCAAAACCCCGACAAAGCCGACCGCCGCCGCCAGACTACGGCGCAGGCCAATCACCTCGCTGAGTATCATTGCCGCCAGCGGGACAATAAACAGATTGCGCGAAAAGCTAATCGCTTGCGCGTCGGCCAAGGGCAGATGAACAATAGCGTAAAAGCCGCAAAACATCGCCACCGAGCCAACCACGCCGCGCAGAAATTGCAGCGCCGGCACTTGTGTCGCAATGCCCGCTTTTATGCCGCCGGAACGGTAAAATAGCGGCATCAGCAAAACCAGCCCGACCATGGCGCGGAAAAAGGAAATCTCAAACGGGTGCAGGCTTTGTCCGAGGATTTTCACCAATATGCTGGTGCCGGTGAATAAAACCGCCGAGGCCAGCAACCAAAGGGCGCCAAGGCGGTTATCCCTTGGCGCCCCTGCTGTATTTTGTTCGGTTGTGTCGGCCACGCTGACCGTTAACCAAGCCGGTCAGTGGTCAGAATAACCTTACCCTTAACCTTGCGGTCGGCCATCATTTTCAAGGCCGAAGCGGCATCTTCCAACGGAAATGTGCCGGAAATATGCGGGCGGATTTGACCATTGGCGAACATATCCATCAATTCAGCCAGATTTTGCCGATTGGCTTCGGGATTGCGCGCCGTGAAAGCACCCCAAAACACGCCAACAATCTGGCAGCTTTTCAACAAAGCCAGATTAAGCGGGATTTTCGGTATCGGGCCAGCGGCAAAGCCAATCACCAAATAGCGCCCTTCCCAATTGGTCGCGCGCAAAGCCGGTTCGGCATAGCTGCCGCCAACCGGGTCATAAATCACATCAGCGCCCTGCCCGTCGGTCATTTCCTTGATTTTATCGGAAAAAGCGCGCTGTTCATCTCTGTCCATTTCGCCGGACGGGTAAAGCAAAGTCGCATCCGCGCCATGCTCAACACAGACATCCAGTTTTTCCTGTGTCGAGGCGGCGGCAATCACATGCGCGCCCATTGCCTTGCCCAGCTCAACAGCGGCAAGGCCAACACCGCCGGCAGCGCCCATAACCAGCAATTTTTCGCCCGGCTGCAATTTGGCGCGGTCTTTCAGCCCGTAATGTGACGTGCCATAGGTCAGCACCAGCGCCGAGGCGGTTTGCATATCCATCGCATCGGGAATCGGAATGCAACTGCCCGCCGGAATGGTGATTTCCTCGGCATAGCCGCCCCAACCGCAAGAGCCGATAACGCGATCACCGACCGACAGGCCGGTTACGCCTTCGCCAAGCGCGGCCACTGTGCCAGCCACTTCGCCGCCCGGCGAAAACGGCAAAGGCGGCTTGAACTGGTATTTATTTTCAATAATCAGCACATCGGGAAAATTAACGGCGGCGGCATGAACATGCAGCAAAACTTCACCCGCTTTTGGCTCCGGCGAGGCAACATCTTCAATGACCAGCGTTTCCGGCGGCCCGTATTCTTTACACAAAACGGCTTTCATCAATTTTCCTCCCTTGATTTCGCGGCCTTTCTTTTTGCCGCGCGGCTGATTAGCATGGGCTATCATAAGCAAAGCCGGCAGGTTGGCAAGGCGGGAGTGGCATGAAGGGTTATTTCGGGATTGGTATAGAGGGTGCGTCCAAGCCCATGAATATGGGCAATCTGATGCGCTCCGCCCATGCTTTCGGCGCCGGTTTTGTGTTTACCGTCAATGCCCATTACCGCGTGCGCGACCTGCGCTCCGACACATCGCAAACCAGCGACTCCGTGCCTTGGTATGATGTTGACCATTTCGACGCGCTGCACCTGCCCAAGGGTTGCGCCATGGTCGGCATTGAATTGCTGGACGAAGCGGTGGATTTGCCCAGTTTCACCCATCCGCGCTGTGCGGCTTATATTTTGGGGCCGGAACGCGGCGATTTATCGGAAGAATGCAAAGCGCGCTGCGACCATATTATCCGTATTCCCACGCGCTTTTGCATCAATGTGCAAATTGCCGGTGCGATTGTCATGTATGACCGTTTGCAGACATTGGGTCGGTTTGCCGACCGACCGGTCATGCCGGGCGGCTTGCAAGGCGCACAATTTACCCCTTAAAGACGGCCATCCAATTCATTACGCAAGCGCGCAAAAGCCAGCCGCAAGCGCGATTTCACCGTGCCAAGTGGCAGATTTGTCCGATTGGCAATTTCGCTGTGCGACCAGCCGGAATAAAACGCCAAACGCACCAATTCGCGCTGCTCATCCGGCAGGTTTTCCAACGCCGCGCGCACGCTTTCGCCCTGCCTTGCGACAATAATCTCATCATCCGGCTGTGGCGGGTTTTCCGGCACTAAAGTCGGGTCATCCGGGTCAATTTCGGGAAAACGCTGGCGGCGCAAAATATCAATGCGGCGGTTCCGCGCTATAGTGAAAATCCAGGTGGAGGGAGCCGCCAGCTTGCGATTGAACAAATGCGCCTTGCGCCAGACCGACAGCATGGCTTCCTGCGCCACTTCCTCCGCCTGACCCTCAGACGTGCCGAGACGCAACAAATAGCCCTTTAATCGCGGCGCAAAATACTCGAATAACTCAGCAAATGCGTCACGATTCTTATTCCTGGCGATGGATTCTATAAGGTCGGCGAAATAGGCACTGCCTTTTTCGGTACTCCCGCTCCCCTGTAAAACGCCTCGCGCGGACCCGATGTTCCGGCCGCTCCTAGACATGGTCTCCAGACCTTTCAATGCGCGCATCAAAATGCATGCGCCTACAACACCAGTAAACGCTATTCACAAGATGAAAGCAAGCACTGGATATTTGCCTGTAAAGCCCTTATGCTGCCCGGCATGATGCACGAACAATTTAACAAGACAGGTCAGCAACTTGCGCGCTTCGCGTTTTTTGGTCTGGCACTGGCCGCTCTGTGGATAATTTGCGCGCCAAATGCCGCTTCAGCACAATCCGGGGCGCAATCCAACAAGCCCCAGGCCACATTCAAAAACTGGCGGCTCTATGTGGAAACCGACGACGCCAATAAGCAATGTTTCATTGTCGGTGAGCCGAACAGCTCACGCCCGCGCAATGTGCGGCGCGGCAATATATTTCTGACCATTGCCCATCGCCCCGGACAGGGTGTGCGTAATGAAGTGTCGGTGCGTATCGGCTATCCGTTTTCCGAAGACTCCAACCCGTTTGCCCGCATTGGCAGCGACACATTCCTCTTCTTTACCGGCGTCAAGGCCAAAACCGGTGCGGCTGAATGGGCGTGGCTGGAAAGCCTGACTGACCAGCCAAGAATGGTCACCGCCATGAAACGCGGCAATGAGCTGGTTTTCAAAGGCACATCCAAACGCGGCACGCTGACCACGGACAGCTACAGCCTGCTTGGCGTCACCGCAGCCATGCGCGCGCTGGATGCGGCCTGTCCGGCGTCGAAATAAATTGCCGCGCGGTGGCCTATAGTGACACAGGCGTTTGAAACACATCCAGATTCACCAGCCAGCAGCCTGACTGGGCTTGACCGCGCCGAATTGCGCGACGCGCTGCAAGCGGCAGGTGTGCCGGAAAAACAATTGCGAATGCGCGCGGCGCAGATTTACAGCTGGCTCTACACGCATGGCGCGCAAAGTTTCGACGATATGACCAATGTCTCAAAGGCTTTGCGCGAAACATTGGCAGCACGGCACACGCTGGCGCGACCGGAGACGCTGGAAGCGCATTATTCGGAAGACGGCACGCGCAAATATCTGTTCCGCCTGACCGACGGGCAATTGGTTGAAACCGTCTATATCCCCGAAGTCGATCGCGGAACCTTGTGCATTTCCTCGCAAGTCGGCTGCACGCTGACCTGCCGCTTTTGCCATACCGGCACGCAAAAACTGGTGCGTAATCTGACTTCGGCGGAAATTATCAGCCAAGTTGTTGCCGCGCGCGATGATTTGGAAGATTGGGGAACACCGGGCGACAGCAATAGCGGCAATCGCAAACTCACCAATATCGTGCTGATGGGTATGGGTGAGCCGCTTTACAATCCCGATAATGTGGCACGCGCGATAAATGTGATTGGCGATGGTGATGGGCTGGGTTTGTCCAAACGGCGCATCACTTTGTCAACCTCCGGCGTTGTGCCGGAAATCCCGCCAATGGGCGAAAAAACCGGTGTGATGCTTGCAATTTCCCTGCATGCAGTGACCGATGAATTGCGTAATGAGCTGGTGCCGCTGAATAAAAAATACCCGATAGCCGAGCTGCTGCAAGCCTGCCGCGACTGGCCCGGCCTGTCCAATGCCAAACGTATTACTTTTGAATATGTCATGCTGAAAGGCATAAATGACTCAGATGCCGATGCCCGCGCTTTGGTTAAATTGCTGGCCGGCATACCGGCGAAAATCAATCTGATACCGTTCAATCCGTGGCCGGGTGCGCCCTATGAATGTTCCGACAAGGCGCGGATTGCCGCCTTTGCCGATATTGTCAATCGCGCCGGTTATGCCAGCCCGGTGCGCACTCCGCGCGGGCGCGATATCATGGCCGCTTGCGGGCAGTTGAAATCGGCCAGTGTTAAGGAAACGGCAGCGGCGCGAAAAATGGCAGAATTACAGGCGCGCCAATTGCAAAAACCGATTGGCTAATGACGCCCCACCGTGGCGCGCAACAGCCGCCGCACGGCCAGCCAAACCGCCGGTATGACCAACACCACCAAGGCTGCCTTTATTGACCCTGCTCCCGGCGCAAAAGGCAAGGGCAGGCGCATCATCAGCCACAAAACCGGCTCAACCAGCAAATTAACTGCATAATAGCTTATCGCCACCACGGACACGCCTTCAACGGTTTGCTGCAAGCGCAATTGACGTTCCGAACCGCTATTCAGCGAATGCAGCAATTCGGCATTTTGCCGCTGCAAATCAAGCTCAATGCGGGTTTGCAGCACGGTTGACAATTTCTCCACCTGGTCGGCTAAATCATCGCGTTGGCGGGCGGTGGATTCATAAGTAGTAACAGCAGGGCCAAGCCGGCGCTCCAAAAATCCGCCAACCGAAATGCGCGCATCATAGGCCGCCTCACCCAGCGAGGCCAAGCGCGCCTGCACTAGCCCCCAATAGGCAAAACAGGCATTGAAGCGAAAAGATGTGTCGCGCCAAATCTCCTCAAGCTCACCGGCCAGTTTCGACAATATCTGAAACCGTTCGCTGGCTTCGCTTTGATTGTCCAAATCGGGCGGGGCGGAAGGTATCATATCCGCAATTTCCCACAACCTCTGCTGGGCGGCGCGCGCCACGGGCAGACCCAAAGCGGCAAAACAGCGATAAGTCTCGATTTCAAGCACTTGCAGTGACACGCGGCCAATATCGCGCGGGTCACAATCGGGCGCAAATTCCAGCAATATCTTTGTATGGCCGTCATCGGCGACACGAAAATTGAAATAGGCTGTTGCACGACCGCCTTCCAGCGCACTGGCACAGACCCATTGGCGCGCGGTTTGCGTGTTTCGGGCGCGCACATTGCAATCCACCGCCACCACAATATCGCCGCTAATGCCCGCCGTCCAACCGGTCGGTAAAGCCGAAGCCAGCGATTGCGTGTCCTGGCTTTCTTCAATCAGCGTGATGGAGGTGAACTCGGTATGGCGTTCAATATTGACCCGCACATTATGATAGACGCCGCGAATCAGCTTGCCCTGCTCGGCGACATCCCAATCCACCCCATCCAGCACAGCCGACAGCGCCGCCTGCACAGAGGCATAGGCCTCGCGGCCTTTCACACAGAGACGGAAAACCCGCGTCGGCAAGGAAAATTCGGGGAAAGGTCGGGCATTCAACTCGTCGGTAACTTCCGCCAACCGCCAGCGCGGCGCATCCCTGCCTCGCGTATCGTCAAATGGGCTGTCTTTCATCGTCATATGCGAGAAATAGCCTGAAATGAGATTATTTCAATTATTGCAGCTAATCTTCAAAACTAGAAATAAGGCAATTAACCGATTTATGGATGCTATTTACCCGAAAAATATAGGCATTTGTTTTGTAATATAATCCTGGATTGGTCGAAATAATTGGCGTTAGAAAAACGACACAATTCAGACAAAATGAGGCAGATGAGCTTTTTAGAGTTTACGAAGCGAACGGAAAGTAAAGATACCTATCGATACACCTTGGATTCAACGGGATGAAGCTATGGGGAACTAAATAAGTCGACTGATTTTTCGACTAACTGTCAGTCCTGCGGACAGTTAAAAGCAAGAATGTCTGCGCTTCTTCCTGTAAGATGCGCATCCCGCCGTTCAAAAAATTCTGGTGACATCCCGTCCTTGTTGAAAACATATTTGTGGCTGTATGTTTCATTGATAAAGGCCAGAAACCTCTCTGCTTCTTCCTCACCATTATAGTCATAGCCAATCTCAGTGAAAACCGGCACACCTGAACCAGCAATTGCAACAAGCTGGCGAAGGCATAATTCATCGAAGCCTTCGGCATCAATCCAACAAAAAGATATTTCCTCCGCCTTTGTATCAGCATCCATTAAAATATCTGCTAAAGGCTTTGTGCTCACATTTATAACACCAGCCTCAGCGCGCGGCAGAAGGGAGTGGCCGCCATCGGAAAAGCCCTCATTCAAATATAAAGGCATGTCTCCTTTCACATCACTAACAGCAACCATGACAGGAGTGACCGTTTTTTGAAAATCATTCAAGGCCAAATTCAGATTGAGAATTTTGAAATTTCGTGGCTCCGGTTCGACAGCGACAACATTTGAAAAACAACCGCTCATCATCATATATATGGTCTGTGTTCCAATATTAGAACCAATATCCAACGCAGTTTTCCCTTGTGTAAGACAATTGTGGTTTTTCAAAAGCTCAAGGGCCAACTCAACATCCGCCCGTTGCCATTCTCCGCGGACAAAAAGAGCCCTGCCAATGGTGCCAGAAGGGGAAAAGGCAATAACATGATCCCTTAATTGTCGTGCGATAATAATCGTATCGCTAGCCCGAAAAATCCGGAATAAACTCATTCTGATTTTTTTAAATGTTAGCAAAGACCCCAAAAATCGTCTTACTCGCATCTTTATGTGTCTCCGTTAATTGATCGGCAAAGCTAGACGATGACAGGCATGATTGCAACCTCGCCCCTTGCCCCACCCTTTACGACAGGCTAAAAGCGGATAGCAAGCGGAGCGAAAGCATGAGCGAGAAAAGTGACATTCAAAAAGTAGTGCTGGCCTATTCGGGCGGTCTTGACACAAGCATTATCCTGAAGTGGTTGCAGGAAAGCTATGACTGCGAAGTGGTGACCTTCACCGCTGATTTGGGCCAGGGCGAGGAGTTGGAACCGGCCCGCGCCAAGGCCGAAATGCTCGGCATAAAAGAGATTTTCATTGAGGATTTGCGCG
>JAYPAN010000019.1:0-32833 GCA_038123715.1 Rhodobiaceae bacterium
AAATCTGTTCAAGACAGTGCGCCCAAACAAGCTGCCCAACAATCTGCCAATACAATCTGCCAATACAATGCGCTTGTATGGGGCAGACCGATTTGCTAACCTTTCGGTGAGGATTAATCACAACCATATTCAAACGCGCCCCCGCGTATTTTATTTTGCTTTTCTGTATCGGGCGACAACACAGGAGAGCAGATATGCCCGGATCATTTACCACCCCGACGATTTCAGCGACGATTGCCGAAGGCGGCAGCTTAACGGTCAAGATAACCCCTTCTTCGGCGCTTGGCGCGGCGACGACTGTGCGCTGGGTGATTGTGCCAAAGGGCAAGACACCGATATCGAGCAGCGATTTTTCTTCACTGACCGGCAATGCCAGTGCCAATATGCTGACCGGCGGCGCAGGCGATGACACGCTGAATGGCGGGGCTGGTGCCGATGTGCTGATTGGCGGGGCAGGCAATGATATATTCGTGCTGGAAACCAATGGCAGCAATCGTGCCACGGATGTGGTGACGGATTTTGCCGCCACGGATAAAATCCAGATTGATTTGACGCCAACCCACCTCGCTGTTGTTAACAGTTTGGGAAGCGATGCAGTGAAGTTTGAGATGGCCAAAAACCTTGCCGCCCTCAAAATTGCCAATAACAGCAATTATGCGACCTGCAATACCAGCAATGATGCCACCATTAACGACACGGTCATCACCCATGATAATGGCACGGCAAATACGGCTGATGATGTGGTCGTCATGGTGCTGGAAGATTGGACAGCCGATTTGACCTTTTCGCAACTCGACCTTGTCTGACCTGTCTGACTTGAACGGCCAAGCCTTGTGCAGCCGCCCGGCCATGTGCCGGGCGGTTTGCTTTTGGCAGTATTGAAAGAGACCGAATGTCGCGTCATGCGGGCTTTGCGCCCTGCCCGCTTTGCCCTATAGTTTTGCCTAGGTAAGGGAGACGGACATGACCGATTATGACGAGAAGGAACTCGACACCTATCGCGAAGGGGCGGAAGCCTGGTTTGCCGAGAACACGCCGCGCGAAACCGATTTCATGCTGCCGCTGACTTTCATGGAAGTCGGCACGGATGAACAATTTAATTTTCTGCGCGACTGGCAAAACAAGGTTTACGAGGCGGGCTATCTCGGCGCGCATTGGCCGAAGGAATATGGCGGCGGGGGCCTGCACCGCGCCTTTCAGGATGCCGCGACCAAAGTCATGGCAAATGAGCGCACACCCATTATGCTCAATGCGATTGGCCTGAATTGGACAGCCCCGCTTTTGTTGAATCGCGGCAGCGAGGAGGAAAAACAAAAATATATTCAGCGCATCCTATCGGCTGAAGATATTTGGTGTCAGGGCTTTTCCGAACCCGATAATGGCTCCGACCTCGGCAATGCCCAAACCCGTGCCGTGCGCGATGGCGATGATTATGTGATTAACGGTTCAAAAATCTGGACGACGCAGGGCAATTATGCCGATTACATGATTTTGCTGGCGCGCACCAATCCGCAAGCGGAAAGCAAATATAAAGGCTTGAGCTTTTTCCTCGCACCGATGAAAGCCGACGGCGTGGAGACAGTGCCGATACGCAAGCTGACCGGTGAATATGGCTTTACCCAAACCTTTTTCACTGATGCGCGGATTCCTGCCGATTGCCTGATGGGGTCGGAAGGCGAAGGCTGGCTGATTGCAATGGAGACGCTGGAATATGAGCGCGGCGCGCGCTCCGGCCAGGCGGGCGGGCATGTGATGATGCTGACCAATCCGGCCGATATTATTGACCTTGCCCGCGAGGCGCAGGTCAATGGCAAGCCGGCGCTTGATGACCCCGCCATTCGTGAGGAATTGGTCAAGCTGATGAGCGAGGCGCGCGCGCTGGGGCTGAACAGCCGACGCGGCAAGATTGCCCCGCTTAATCAGGATTACCCAATGTCGCTGGCGCTGGGCAGCAAGCTGTCGAGCAGTGATTTTTACCAACGCCTCAATGCTTTTGCGATAACCATGCAAGGCACGAGGGCGGCCTATTATGTCGGCGACGCGCAGGCGCATAATGACGGCGTCTGGCAGCGCGGCTATCTGAACAGTTTTTCGGCAACCATTGGCGGTGGCACATCGCAAATCCAACGCAATATTGTCGGCGAACATGTGCTTGGCCTGCCCAAAAGCTAGGGCGGCCATAAAAATAGAGGGAGGGGCGCATGTCCGCTTTTGACAATGCAGCAATCGCACCGGCCATTGGGCTGAGTGAGGAGCAGGCGCAATTGATTGATATCGCCGCCGGTTTTGCCCGCGATAAATCGCCGGTCGAACATGTGCGCGCCCTGCTGACCGACGCGGATGGCTATGATGGCGACACATGGGCGGAAATTGGTGAGCTGGGCTGGCTCGGCATTGGCATACCGGAAAATTATGGCGGCATTGGGCTGGGTCTGGGCGAGGCCGTGCCGGTGGTCGAGCAAATGGGGCGGTATTTAATGGCGACGCCCTATGTCAGCACGCTGCTGGCGGCGCAGGCGATTTTGCGCGGCGGCACGCAAGCCCAAAAAGAAGCCTGGTTGCCCAAATTGGCAACCGGCACGGCGGCGACATTGGCGCTTTGCGAAGCCCATGCCGATTGGGATTTGACCCATATCACCTGCACCGCCACGCCAGATGGCGACGCGCTGGCGCTGGCCGGTGACAAATATCTTGTTACCCATGCCCGACAGGCCGAACTCATTCTTGTCACGGTTATGCTGGATGGCGCACCGGCGCTGGTCATGCTTGAGGCGGACGAGATTGGCGACGCGCATTTGCGCGCCGAGACTGTGATTGACGAAACGCGACGCAGCTATGCGCTGTCGCTCGATGGTTTGCGCGTATCGGCGGCGGCGGTTTTGGACGCGGCGCAAATATCAGAAACGCTGGCGCATATTGAATTATCAGCTTCGCTTTTGCTGGCGGCGGAAATGTGCGGCGGGGCGCATAGCGTGATTGCCTATACGACCGATTATCTGAAAACCCGCAAGCAATTCGGCAAGCTTATCGGCTCCTATCAGGCGTTGAAACATCCGCTTGTTGACGCCCATATGGGCTATGAAAAAGCCCGTTCGCATCTTTATTCGGCAGCCTATTTATTTGGCCGTCAGGGCGAGGGCGAAATCGCCGTCCGCATGGCCAAAGCCGAAGCCGATGAGGCCTTTGCCTTTGCCGCCGACCGCGCCATTCAGTTTCATGGCGGTTTCGGATTCACTTATGATTGTGACGCCCAGCTTTACCGAAGGCGCGCCATTTGGTGCGCGGCCATGCATGGCGATGCGCGCTATCACCGGCGCAAACTGGCTGATTTAATGTTCTGACTCAACCTCCGCTTGGCGCGCCAATAACAGGCCGCCGCGCAAACCGGCATCCGCCCCCCAACCCGGCGCGCAAACCAACTGTGCCGAAAGCCCGTCCGGCGCACCGGCATAGCCATTGAGCAACGCATCAAAGCGGGTGCGAATTTGCCCATGCAGTCCTGCCGCCTGCATCAGCCCGCCGCCGAAAATAATTTTCACCGGCCTGAAAGACAAATGCAGGGTCAATGCGGCCTGCGCCAGATAATCGGCAATGATTTCCCAACCAATATGGTCAACCGGCAGAGCTTCCGGTGCGCCGAAACGCGCCTGCAAGGCCGGTGCTGAAGCCAGCCCTTCCAGACAATCACCATGAAACGGGCAGATGCCGGTGAAATCATCCTGTGCATGGCGGGCGATTCTGATATGCCCAAACTCAGCATGACCGGGTTGTGCCAGCAGGCCGCCATTGGCATAAAGCGCCGCGCCAATGCCCGTGCCGACAGTCACATAAGCCGCACTGTCGCAGCCTTGCGCCGCGCCACCGGCCATTTCGGCCAGCAAAGCGCCATTGACATCCGTATCAATGGTAACATTTGTGCCAAACGCATCGCCAAAGGCGCTACGGATATTGACCCCCTGCCAGCCAGGCTTGGGAGTTGCACCGATACAGCCATAATCCGCCGCCGCCGGATCGCGGGCAATCGGGCCAAAACAGGCAATGCCGAAACCGGCCAATTGCCCGTTTTGCGTCGCCAAAGCCTGCCGGAAAAAATCAATGGCGGCGTTGAGCGTGGTATCGGGCCTATCCACCTTCACCGCGGCGCGCGCTAATATCTGCCCCTGCCCGTCAGCCAAAGCGCATTTGAAACTTGTGCCACCGGCATCAATACCGGCATAGAGGCTCTGCGTGATTTTCATCCGGCCAGCCTAGCAGCTTGCACCGCTTCCCCCAAGCCTGCCTATTGGCCGCGCGGCACAGTAGACTCGCGCACCACCAAAGCGGTCGGCGTCATGGCATGGGCGACACGCTCACCGGCCAGCTTGCGGAGCAAATGGTCAACCAGCATAGCACCGCCCAAATGAATGTTCTGGTCAATCGTGGTCAGGCTCGGAATGGTCAGCGCGGTTTGCGCGATATTGTCATAGCCGACAATCCGCACATCCTCCGGCACGCTGATATGGCGCTCGGCCAGCGCCCGTATTGCCGCCATTGCCATCACATCGGAAGCGGCAAACAGCCCGTCAAAAGCCAGCCCCGCATCGACCGCGCGTGTCACGGCAGCAAAAGCCTGCTCGGCGCGGAACTCAACATTCAGGGTCAAGGCCTCATCGACTGCCAGACCCAGCTCGGCATGGGCTTGCCGATAGCCTTTGCGGCGCAATTCGACCTCCGGTGCTGCAATCGGCCCCAGAAACAGCACCCGCCGACAGCCCAATTCCAGCAAATGCCGCGTCGCCAGAAAACCGCCCAGCGCATTGTCGCTGCCGACCAAATCATAATTGCAATCGCCACTCTGTCCGCCCCACACAACGACACGGCGCGCCAAATCGCCGAATTGGTCACCCAATTGGCACAAATCTTCATGATGCTCGGCCTGCCCCACCACAATCAGCCCATCGGCCTTGCCACTGCTCAACAATCGGGTTTGCGAGACCAGCTCGCGCTCGCCATGCAGATTGATTATCACATCATAGCCGCGCGCCTTGGCGGCATCGCACACAGCGGCCACCATTTGCAGAAAAAACGGGTCGGAAATCGTCTGCCCGGTCTCATGGCGCAACGGAATCACCAGCCCCAGCGCCTCGCTGGACTGGCGGCGTAAATTGCGCGCCGAGGCATTTATCGCATAACCGGCATCGGCGGCGATTTTCAAAATCTTCGCCCGCGTCGCCTCATGCACGGGCGCATTGGCATCAAAAGCGCGCGACACGGTGGAAGCATTAACCCCGGCGCGGCGCGCAATTTCCGCCATAGTCGGTTTTTCCGACATATCGTGTTTTCTCCCTCGGCAAGGCGGCAAAAGCCCGATTAACCGGTTGACTTGCCGCGTCAGAAACACCATACTGCCATTCGTTGCAATCGATTGCAACCAATGTCTGATGTCTGCACAGGTGAAAACGGGCGCAAACCGGCAATCATGGTGGCGCGCGCCGGTTTACCGCCATGTGGCGACTTTTGGTCTTGGAAGGAGCAAAAGAGTGGCAGAATTTGTCCCGGTTGAACCCTTTGATATTGTCATTTTCGGCGTGACAGGTGATTTGTCGCGGCTGAAATTGCTGCCCGCCCTGTTCCACCGTTTTTGCGACGGGCAGATTGACCGCACAAGCCGGATTGTCGGCATTGGTCGCGGCGCGCAAGAACATGACGCTTTTCTGGACATGGTGCGGCAAGCCTGCGACAAGGCCACCAAAGGCGCGATTGAAGCGCAACAATGGCAGGATTTCGCCGCGCTTTTAACCTATCAGGAAATGGATGCCACATCGGAGGATGCCGATTGGTCAAATCTGGCAGCAAAGCTCAGCAATGATGGGCGCCCGCGTATTTTCTATTTGGCCGTCGCGCCGCAAATATATGTGCCGATATGCACCGCGCTGAACACAGCGGGTCTTCGCAATGAAACCTCGCGCGTGGTGCTGGAAAAACCCATCGGCTCGGATTTGCAATCAGCCGAGCGCATCAATGAAGGCGTGCAAGCGGTGTTTGACGACCATGCAATTTTCCGTATGGATCATTATCTGGGCAAGGAAACCGTGCAAAACCTTCTGGTATTGCGCTTTGCCAATATGTTGTTTGAGCCGCTTTGGTCAAACCGCACGGTTGACCATATCCAAATAACAGTTGCCGAATCCGTCGGTGTTGAAGGCCGCGACGCTTATTATGACAGCGCCGGTGCGGTGCGTGACATTGTGCAGAACCATTTGCTGCAATTGCTTTGTCTGATTGCGATGGAGCCGCCCAATTCGCTGGATGCCGACAATGTGCGCGATGAAAAAATCAAAGTGCTGCGCGCGCTGAAAGGCTTTGACAGCAAAAATGTGACGCAAAACACAGTGCGCGCGCAATATACGGGCGGCACTGTCAATGGCGAGACCCTGCCGGGCTATGTTGACGCCCTGCCCGATGCCTTGAAAGACAGCCGGACAGAGACATTTGCCGCCATTCGCACGGAAATCGAAAACTGGCGTTGGGCGGGTGTGCCGTTTTACCTACGCACCGGCAAGCGCATGGCGGAACGGCGCTCGGAGATTGTTATCCAGTTCAAATCAACGCCGCATAATGTGTTCGGGCCGGGCGATAATCTGCCCAATCGGCTGGTGCTGCGCCTGCAACCGGATGAAGGCATGCGGCTTTTCATGCAGGTCAAGGAACCGGGGCCGGGCGGGTTGAAATTGCGCTCCCTGCCGCTTGATTTGTCTTATGCCAAAAGCTTTGCCACGGTCAGCTATCCCGATGCTTATGAACGTCTGTTGATGGATGTGGTGCGCGGCAATCTGGCCTTGTTTATGGGACATGATGAGGTTGAGGCGGCCTGGGCATGGACGGATAATCTGTTGGCCGCATGGCAACAGGCCGACCAGCCGCTTGAACATTATACGGTCGGCACAGATGGGCCGGCGGCGGCGGATGACTTGCTGCGCCATGACGCGCATGAGTGGTGGAATGGCGAGGCGACCGACTGATATGGCGCAATTCGACATAAAGACATTTGACGGCGAGGCGGCGCTGTTTGCCGAACTGACGAAGGCTGTGACCAATGCGCTGGACAAAGAGCTGGCGCGCTGTGGCGCATGCAGCCTGCTGCTGTCGGGCGGCTCAACGCCGGAGCCATTATATCGCGCCCTGGCCGACGCACCGCTTGACTGGCCGCATATTCACACCGCATTGGTCGATGAGCGCTGGGTGGACAAAGACGATGCCGGCTCCAATACGGCGCTGGTTGAACGCAGCCTGTTGCAGGGCGCGGCGGCGCAATCGCCCTTTACCGCCATGAAAACCTCGCAGGCGACAGCGCATGAGGCGATTGACAATGTGCATCACGCCTATGCGCTCCTGCCGCATCCGGCAATTGCCATTCTCGGCATGGGGCCGGACGGGCATACAGCATCTTGGTTTAAGGGCGCGCCGGAATATGCCGCCGCGATTGACCCGCGCAATGAAGAACTTGTTGCCGCCATCAGCGCGCCGCAATCAGATGTCACCGGCAATTATCTTGAGCGCATGACCATTACCGCCCATGCCATGCAAAGCTGGGCGCAGGCCTTTTTGATTGTCAAAGGGGCGGAAAAAATGGCCGTGCTGGAAAACTGTCTTGATGAAAACGGAGCCGATTTACCCATGCGCCATGCCGGCCAATTGCTTGGCGCGCGGCTGCAAATTTTTGCCCTGTCATAAAGGCCAGCCGAATAGGCCAGCCGAATAGGGAAGTGAAGGAAAAGCGATGAACCCGATTGTCCAAGCTGTTACTGAAAGAATTATCGCCCGTTCGGCGCAAAGCCGCGCAGCCTATCTGGCCGATGTCAATGCGCGCCGCGCCGATCGGCAGGATGGCGGGCCGGAGCGCGAAAAACTGAGCGCCGGCAATAAAGCCCATGCTTTTGCCGCCTGCCCTGTGGCCGATAAACAAGCGCTGCTCGGCGGCAATTGGCCGAATATCGCCATTGTGACCGCCTATAATGACATGCTGTCAGCGCATCAGCCCTATGAGCGCTATCCCGAATTGATACGCCAGGCTGCCCGCGAGGCAGGCGCAACAGCGCAAGTGGCCGGCGGCGTGCCTGCCATGTGCGATGGCGTCACGCAAGGCCAGCCGGGTATGGAAATGTCGCTGTTCTCGCGCGATGTGATTGCCATGGCCACCGCCATAGCCCTGTCGCATAATACATTCGACGCCGCACTCTATCTCGGCATATGCGATAAAATCGTGCCGGGTCTGCTCATGGGCGCGCTGCAATTTGGCTATCTGCCTGCCATTTTCATCCCGTCCGGCCCGATGAGTTCCGGCCTGCCCAATAGTGAAAAAGCGCGCATCCGCCAGCTTTTCGCCGAAGGCAAAGCCAGCCGTGAGGAATTGCTGCAAGCCGAATGTGACAGCTATCACGGCCCCGGCACATGCACATTTTACGGCACGGCCAATTCCAACCAAATGCTGATGGAGTTTATGGGGTTGCATATCCCCGGTGCTGCATTTATTCCGCCCGACACGCCCTTGCGTGACGGGTTGACCCGCGCCGCCGTCAATCGCGCCATTGCCATTTCGCCGCTTGGTGACAGCTATACGCCGATTGCCGACATTATTGACGAAGCCTGTCTGGTCAATGCGATTATCGGCCTTTTGGCGACCGGCGGGTCAACCAATCATGCGCTGCATATTCCCGCCATTGCCCGCACGGCAGGGATTCATATTGACTGGCAAGATTTTGAAGAGCTTTCCGCCATCGTGCCATTGCTGGCGCGCGTTTACCCGAATGGGCAGGCGGATGTGAACCATTTCCACGCCGCCGGTGGCATTGGCTATGTGATTGGCAATCTGCTTGAGGCCGGTTTGCTGAACGACAATGTGACAACCATTGCCGGGCGCGGGCTGGCTGATTATGCGCGCGAACCCCATCTGACCAATGAAGCCTTGGGCTGGCGGCCTTCGCCCTCACAGCCTGCCGACAGCGATATTCTGGCAAGTTGCGACAGCCCGTTTGACGCTGAAGGTGGCTTGCGCCTGTTGCAGGGCAATCTTGGTCGCGGCGTGGTGAAAGTCTCGGCGGTCAAAGCCGAGCATAGAATTATCACCGCACCGGCCATTGTGTTTGACAGCCAGACCGATGTGGTAACAGCATTTGAAGCGGGTGAATTGGACAAGGACTGTATTGTCGTTCTGCGCTTTCAAGGCCCCGCCGCCAATGGTATGCCGGAATTGCACAAGCTGACACCGGCGCTCGGCGCTTTGCTTGACCGCGGCTTCAAAATTGGCCTTGTCACTGATGGTCGCATGTCCGGCGCATCGGGCAAAGTGCCGGCCGCCATTCACCTGACACCGGAAGCCGCGCAAGGCGGGCCATTGGCGCAAATCCGCACAGGCGACTTGGTCACGCTCGACAGCGAGGCCGGCACGCTCAGCGTGGAAGCTGATAATTTCGACATACGCAGCCCCGACCCAGCGCCTGCACAGGCGGCGCATATTGGCCTTGGCCGAGACTTGTTTGCCCCATTGCGCCAACAAGTCGGCTCGGCTGAAACCGGCGGTTCGATATTTTTTACAGGCGCATGATTGATGTTTATGGTTGGTGATATTGGTGGAACAAATGCCCGGTTTGCTCTGGCACAAATAACCGCCCATCGGGAAATCATAATTTCCGATTTCGAGAAATATGAAGCTGACCGGTTTGACCGGTTTGAAGATATTGTGACCTGCTTTCTAGATAAGTTCGGCCATCATCCGGCGCGGGCGGTATTTGCTGTTGCCGGGCCGGTGCAGAATGGCGAAATGCGCTTCACCAATCGCGATTGGTGTTTGCAGGAAGCTGATATTGCCCGCAATTGCAAAATTGAGGCGGTCACGCTGATAAATGATTTTGCCGCTATGGCACGCGCCGTGCCGCAATTGAAAAGCGACAGTTTTGTTGATATTCAGCTCGGCCCAGCGGTGGATGGCGCGCCGATTGTTGTGGCTGGCCCCGGCACCGGCTTTGGCGCCTGCTTGCTTGTGCCGCAGCATAATGACTGGCGGGTGCTGCCCGGCGAAGGCGGTCACAGCAGTTTTGCGCCCGTTACCGATTTGGAAAAAGACCTGGTCACAGCGCTGCAACGCCATTGGCCGATTGTCTCCATTGAGCATATTTGCGGCGGCGCCAATCTGGAGATTTTGACGCAAACCATGTTTGAACTGCATGACAAGAAGCCGGAACCGGTCAAGCCTTATGAAATCATCGAACGCGGCGAGCAGGGCGACATGATTTGCCGTGCGCTGTGCGATATCCGTGCGGCGGCGACGATGGCCGGTCTGGCTAATATGGTGCTGATAGGGGGGGCCCGCGGCGGGGCGGTGATTGCCGGCGGTGTTGCCAAGCATCTCGCCGATTATCTGCTCGCACCTGAAGCAATTGCCCGTTTCCGCGCTGTCTGGCCGGATACTGATTTTCTTGCCAACATACCGGTGCGCTTGATGAGCAATCCGATAGCCCCGCTTATGGGCGCTGCCGCCCATTGTCTTGGCGACATAAAACAGGAGTCACTGTCATGACCGATTTGTCCACCGCATTGCAAGCCTGCCCGATTGTGCCGGTTCTCACCATTAACCGGCTGGAAGATTGCGCGCCGCTGGCACAAGCATTGGCCAATGCCGGATTGCGGGTGTTGGAAATCACCTTCCGCACGGATTGTGCCGCCGAGGCGATTGCCGCTTTGAAAAAAGAGCGCCCCGATTTGGTGATTGGGGCCGGCACGGTTCTCAATCAGGCGCATATTGACACCGCCCATCAGGTCGGCGCTGATTTTATTGTGACGCCGGGTGTCTCGCCGCAATTGCGCGATGCGCTGAAACAAGCGCCCATGCCGGTCATTCCCGGCGCGGCAACCATTGGCGAAATGATGGGTTTAATGGAAGACGGATTCACAAGGCAGAAGTTTTTTCCGGCCACTATTGCCGGCGGTGTTGGTGCGCTGAAAGCTGTCGGCGCGCCGCTTGCCGGTTTATCCTTCATGCCGACCGGCGGCATCAATGCTGATAATGTGTCGGATTTTCTGGCTCTGAAAAATGTTTTTGCCGTTGGCGGCTCATGGATGATCGACGCTGCCGGCGTGGCTGAGGGCAATTGGGCGCAGGTCGAGGCACATGCCGCCCGCGCCATTGAGGCAGGAGCAGCCGCATGAGTTTGAAAGACGCTCTGATTGCCCGGCTGACCGATTTCCGTGAACAGGGCAAAATTATCGCTGATATCAACCCGATTTCAGCCCTCGCCGACGAATTGTCGGAACGCCTGTATAAGGGGCAAATCACCCAGTCAGAGCTGGAAACGCTGATGGAAGATATTTCCGGCGATTTATGGCAGGCGCAGACGGCTTATTTGCGCGTCAAATCCGGCCTTGAGGCTGACCCAAATGATGCGGCACGCGACGGGTTTGATGTCACACAATTGGATTTCACACGCCCTGTCTATGGCGCTGTCTTTACCGCGCATCCGGTTTTTGCCATTCAGCGCGACAATGCCCATAAAATCGCGCAGGACGCGGTTGCCAATCAACCGGCCTGCCCCGCCAATGCTTATGCGCCGCGCAATGGCATCACGCTGGCCGATGAACATGAAGAAGCCATGCAGGCGGTCGAACATGCGCGCGCCGCCATGCGGCAAGTCACCCGTGCCTTATTGGCGCAACAACCGCGCCGCGATATTGTTCCACGCCTTTTATCGGCCTCAAGCTGGGTCGGCTATGATTTGGACGGGCGTGATGATATTAGCTGGATTGACAGTTTCCGCCTGCGGCTTGAAGAAAAACGCCGAGCGCTGGAACTCTATCTGGCGCAATGTGCCGACCAACCCCTGCTTGACGAAATCGCCGCCCGCCTGACGCTTGAGCGCGACGCAACGGCGGCCGATATTGCCAATTTCGCAAAAATTGACAGCGCCAAATCGGGCTTTGTCGAAGCCGCCAATCAATTGACCGGACGCGCCGACAAGCTGACCGGCAGCGCCGCCTTGGCCGAAGAAATCGCGGCATTGGCCACCAAGGCCGACACTGATGACGCTGCGCTGGATATTTTGACGCTGGCCGGAGACATGGCCTGTCACGGTTTCGGCATGGGCGAAATCCACTTGCGGATTAATGCGGTGCAATTGCGTAACGCTATGCGCTCAGTGGACGGGCGTGCCGTGCTGACATCGGGCGAGCATGTGCCGAGCCGCCTGCTGATTGACCGGCTGGGACGACGCATTGAGAACGAAGAAAGCTGGCAGATTAACTTTGTCAATCTCGACGAAGAAATGGCGACAGCGCGGCGTCAATTCATGCTCGCCACGCAGATTCTGAAACATGTGGACAGCGACATTCCGATACGCTTTCTGATTGCCGAATGTGAGCAGCCCATCACGCTGATGTCGGCACTCTATCTGGCGCATAAATTCGGCATTGCCGACCGGCTGGATATTTCGCCCTTGCTGGAAACCACTTTCGGGCTGGAGCATGGCGCCAAAATGATGGAGCAATTATGCGAGACACCGGCCTATCGCCACTATCTTGAAAAGCGCGGGCGTCTGTCGATTCAAACCGGCTTTTCCGATGCCGGACGCTTTATGGGTCAGATTGCCGCCAATCTGGCGATTGAACGCATGCAGCTGAAAATTGCCGAATTGGTCAAAACCCATTTTGACGGCACTATTGACCTGCTCATGTTCAACACGCATGGCGAATCGATGGGGCGGGGGTGTGCGCGCGGCGCGATTGACAACCGCCAGCAATTTATTTTCTCCGCCTATGCGCGCGAAAAATGCCGTCAAATGGGTGTGCATGTCCAGCACCAGTCAAGTTTTCAGGGCGGCGATGGCTATCGGCTGTTCGCCAATCCGGAAATTGCTCTGTCGGTTATCGACCATTTGCTGCGTGCCGAATTGCGCCCGGCCAGCGCGGCGGAAATCGATGACCCGTTTTACGCCGAAAGCAGCTTTGCGCTTGATATGTTTCTGGCGCTGAAAGCCTGGCATGAAAAACTGTTTTTCGACCCGCATTACATTGAATTGCTGGATATGTTCGGCACTAATCTTCTGCCGGTCTCCGGCTCGCGCCCGTCCAAGCGGGTGGTGCAGGCCGGGATGGGACGCCGCGACCCGTCGAAAATTCGCGCCATCCCGCATAATGCGATATTGCAGCAGACCGGTTTTCTGGCCAATGTGATTTCCGGCTTCGGCACGGCGGCAAATGTGGACAGTGAAGGCTTTATGGATATTTACGCCCGTTCGCCGCGCTTGCAGATATTGATGCGGCATGTGCTGGACGGCAAGGCGCGCGGGTCGCTCAACACTTTATCCGCCTATGGCCGCCTGCTCGACAAAAATTTCTGGATAGACCGCGCCTATCATGACTTCCAACCGGATAATCTGCGCCCCTATCGGCGGCTGGCCGACAGTCTGGGAGAAAGTCGGCGCGCCATTGGTGTGCGTAATATCCTTGCCAAGCTGCGCGATGATTTGATTGACCTGTATCGGCTCACAGGTCGGATTGGCGAAAGCGGTGTCCGCGTTGAGGGGCAAGACAGGCTGCTGCCGGATGTGCTTCACGCCTTACGCATCGCACTGATTTCCGAGGCCTTAGTTTTGCTGGCGCGCGTGCCGCGTTTTGCCGAATCCAGCCGCAACCGCAATGAAGATGTGCTGCGCCACGCGCTGCGGCTTGATTTCAAAGCGGCGATTGACATTATCGTGGAGGAGTTTTCGCTTGGTGAGGCTGGCGAACCCTTGGCGCATGTGGCCGAGCCGGAAAGCTACAGCGCCAATCACGGCACGGATTACCGCGAAATGGAACACCAGATTATTGAGCCGCTGAAAGCGCGCATGGCCATGCTTGACCGGCTGACGCAAATGGTCAGCGCGGTTTATGACGCGCATGGTTAGCCGGGGCGGGGCGCTAAAAACTTGCCAAGCCAAGCATTGCGCCGCACACTGGCCGCATGGGTTTATTGAAACAGCATGAAAAGCGGCGGCGCGGCAGGCGTGCGCTTATGGCGTTAAGCGGCCTTATGGCGATCAGCCTTTCAATATCCGCATGCGCGCCCGCAAAGCAGTCCGACAGCAATGCCATACATGACCGGTTTCTGGTGCTGGATTCGCATTTGGACACGCCAATTGTGCTTGACCGGCCGGGCTTTGACATTACCCGCCGCCATGACGCGCTTATTGATTACGCGCAGGTTGATTTGCCGCGTATGCGCGAGGGTGGGCTGGATGGCGGCTTTTGGGTGATTTACACACGGCAAGGCGCGCTCACCGCCAAGGGCTATGCCAATGCGCTGGCTCATGCCCGACACCGCAACCGGCTGATAGACAAAATGCTGGCCGCGCATGGCGACCATTTTGCCGCCGCCCTGCGTGCCGATGATGCCGCTGCCATTGCCGCACAGGGCAAGCGCATTGTTTATAAGAGCATTGAAAACGCTTATCCGCTTGGCGAGGACATTTCCCGCCTTGATGAATTTTATGCCGCCGGTGTGCGTATGGTCGGGCTGGTGCATATGGCCAATAATCAATTTGCCGACAGTGCCACCGATCCGGCAGGGCCAAAATGGGGCGGGCTGTCACCTTTGGGCAAGGCCTTGATACGCCGTGCCAACCGGCTGGGCATGATTGTGGATTTGTCGCACGCGCATGATGCCGCTTTGCAACAAGCAATTGAACTGTCCACCACGCCGGTCATTCTGTCGCATTCCGGTGCGGCGGCGCTTTACGCCCATCCGCGCAATATCAATGACGCCTTGCTGCGCGACTTGGCGGCGTCCGGTGGGGTGATGCATATCAATTCCCTGTCCGGCTATTTGAAGAAACTTGATACCGACCCGGCGCGACGCCCTGCGCTGGTGGCACTGTTTCGCTATTGGCGGCAAAACCCGCCGCAAACCGAGGCCGACACACAGGCTTTTCTGGAAGCGCGGCGTGCCATTGATGCCCAATACCGGCCTGACTTCGCCTCGCTGGACGATGTGATGGCGCATATTTTCCATGCCGGTGATATTATGGGGGCGGCGCATATTGGTATAGGTCTTGATTGGGATGGCGGCGGTGGCGTTGACGGGCTGCACGATATTGCCGCCCTGCCCGCTATCACGGCACGGATGCGCGCCGCTGGCATTTCCGACAAAGCCATTGGGCAAATGTGGAGTGGCAATGTGCTGCGTTTGCTGCGGCTGGCCGAAAATGCGCGACGGGCAAGCCCTGAGACAGAAAAAAACACCGGAAAATAGCCAGTTTTGTATTAACCGCACTTGCTTTCTCGCCGCTTGCGCCATAGTGTCAGCCATCGATATTTGACAAGGTGGGAGAAAATGTCAGTTCAGGAACAAAAAATCACAACGTTCAGTTTTATTTCAAGATTTCTAAAAATGCTTCTGCGCCCCGGTGCCATCGGGCATTTGCGTTCGTTGCTGACATCGCGGCCGGAAGATGAAATATCACTGGTTGATTATCTGGAAAAACATGCCGAGCAACGCCCGCATGATGCGGCCATTCTTTATGAAGACCAGCGCATTGGCTGGGGGGAATTGAACACGCGCATCAATAAAATGGCGCATTATTTCCGCAGTCGTGGTGTCGGTCATGGCGACAGTGTGGCGATTAACATTGAAAACCGGCCGGAAGTTCTCATCAGCGTGATGGCCTGTAAAAAGCTGGGCGCAATTGCCGGCATGGTCAATACCAGCCAGACCAATGAAGCACTGGCGCATAGTTTGAAACTGATTGACCCGAAATTGGTTCTGGTCGGCTCGGAATGTTTGTCCAATATGGACAGCATTGCTGAATTGCTCGACACCACCTATCGCGGCAAGCTGCTTTATCTGGCGGATGGGAATCATGAAGGCGCGCCCGGCAATTATGACGATTTGACGCCGTTAATGGCCGATATGCCTGGCGAAAATATCCGTCCCGAAAAAGTCAGAACACTGGGCGATGCCTGTTTTTATATTTTCACTTCCGGCACGACTGGCCTGCCCAAGGCCAGCATCACCACCAATATGAAAATCTTCCGCGCCGGCATCCAGTTTGGCTGCAATGTGATGACATTGACCAAGGACGATATTTACTATTGCGCCCTGCCCTTTTATCACAGCACCGGACTTCTTGTCGGCTGGGGCAGTTGCGTTGCCAGTGGTGCAACAATGGCGGTAAGGCGTAAATTCAGCGCCAGCAATTTTTTTGATGATTGCCGCAAATTTGAAGCCACAGCCTGTGTCTATATTGGTGAATTGCTGCGCTATTTGCTGGCGCTGCCCGAAGCTGATAATGACCGCGACCATAAAGTAGTTAAAATTATCGGCAATGGCCTGCGCCCCGATATTTGGATGGCCTTTAAAGAGCGTTTCGGCATTGACCGCATTCATGAGTTTTACGGCGCATCGGAAGGCAATACCGGCTTTGTCAATATCTTCAATTTCGACAAAACCGTGGGCTGGTCGCCCGGCCATGGCAAAGCATGGACGCTGGTTGAGTTCGACGTTGATGCCGACGCACCGGTGCGCGCCGATAATGGCTTTATGAACAAAATGGGTGTTGGCGAAAGCGGCCTGCTGATTATGCGAATCAATGAGCAAAACCCGTTTGACGGCTATACCGATGCCCAAGCCAGCGAGAAAAAGATTCTCCGCAATGTTTTTGAGCCGGGTGACCAATGGTTTAATTCCGGCGACCTTGTGGTGCTGCAACCGCACGGCCATATCCAGTTTGGCGACCGCATTGGCGACACTTTCCGCTGGCAGGGCGAGAATGTCGCCACAACGGAAGTTGAAGGCGTGATTATGAAATGGCCGGAAATTGAGGATGCCGTTGTCTATGGCGTGCAAGTGCCGGGGCGCGACGGGCGCTGCGGCATGTTATATCTGACGCTGAATGAAGCCGACAAGCTTGATTTTGAAGGGCTGATTAAGCATATGCGCAATAATCTGCCGGGCTATGCCGTGCCGCGCTTTATCCGCATTGGTGCCAAAGTGGATGTCACCGGCACTTTCAAATTTCAAAAAGCCAAGCTGAAACGCGAGGCCTATGATTTTGACGCGCTGGAAGACAAAATATATCTGGTGGCGCGTGATGAAGCCACCAGCCAGCCCATGAGCGATGCATTGCGCGACCAAATCAATTCTGGCGAGATAAGGCTGTAACCGACCGGCTTGCATGGCAGCAAGATGGCGGTTATCGTTTTCCCACGGGCAACCGAGGGAGAAAAGCCATGAGCTATATTGGAAATCGTTTGGTGCATGATGCCGACAGTCACATTATGGAGCGCAGTGACTGTCTCGACGCCTATTTGGAAAGCCGCTTATTGACGCGCTTTCGGGACTTGCCTTTTGTCAAAGCTGCCGGGGGAGAATATGACCGGCGCGTGGACGCCGCCGCGCAAGCCGCAAGCGCGGCGGGCTATCACGAAGCAGCCGATGACAATATCATGCTACGCAAAAATCATGAGGCGATGGGCGCGACATTGCCAGCCGACAGACCGCGCGCATTGGATTTGCTTGGCGTCAGCAGCCAGCTTGTTTTCACCACTTTCTGCCTCAGCAATTTCGGTCTCGACCAAGGCGATGATATGGATTTGTGCTATGGCGCGGCGGACGCCCATAATCGCATGATGCGCGATTTTTGCAGTGTCGATAAAAGATTGCTCGATGTCGCTTATGTGCCGCTGGAAGATTTTGAGCGCAGCGCCGCCTTGGCGCAAACAGCCATTAAAAACGGAGCCAAGGCGCTTATGGTGCCGTCGCGTTGCCCGCAACAGCATGGGCCGAGCCATAGAGGGCTGTTTCCGATATGGGCAATGGCACAGGAGGCCGGTCTGCCGATATTGTTCCATGTTGGCGGTGAAGCACCGATGAATCCGGTCTATAAGGAAAACGGCCTGCCGCCCGTGCCGGATTTTCAGGGCGGTGACACAAATTTCACATCCGTCAGCTATATGCCCATCCCCAATGACGCCATGCAGGCTTTGACGACGCTTATCATTGACGGCGTGTTTGACGCTTTTCCCAATCTGAAATGGGGGGCGATTGAACTTGGTGCCAATTGGCTGCCAGGTTGGATGCGGGCGATGGATTCCGCCGCCCATGCGTTTCACCGCAATGAGGAAAGACTGCAAAAACTTTCCGCCAAACCTTCCGAACTGGCGCGCCGGCAATTACGCGTCGCCCCCTATCCGCATGAGGATGTCGGCTGGATTATCGCCAATTCGGGGTCGGAAATGTGTTTGTTCTCAACCGACTTCCCGCATATTGAAGGCGGGCGCGACCCGCTTAAGCGCTTTAATGCGGCGTTGGAAGGCCAGTCAAAAGACAATATAAACGGCTTTTATGCCGATAATTTTATCGATTTGATGGGCAATGGGTTGGCAGCCGAATTGCGCCGCCCGGATTTGCCATCTTTCGCCGCCTGACCGGACAGGCGCACATGAGCAGGCTACCCCGCCGCGCCTTGAATCGCCTGTCGCTATCTGCGCCAATCAGTCTTTTTTTGGTCGGCCTGTTGCTGACAGGCTGTGCCGGATTAACTGTTCCGGTTTTCCGGAATATTGATAACGCCCATATTATTGACCGCACTGACTATGCCGACCGGCTGCATGGGTTCTGGTTGGGTCAGTCCATCGCCAATTGGACGGGCCTCAGCACGGAAATGGTGAAAGTCGCGCCGCCCTTTTTCACCGATGCCGATTGGGGCAAATGGGTGGAGCCAGCAATTTGGGGACGCTTTGTGCCGCATACCGGACGCATGGATTTTTTCCTGCCTGATGCCGATAAAGTCTGGGGGTCGGATGATGATACCGATATTGAATATATGTATCAGCATTTGCTCGAAAAAAGCGACGGGCTTATTTTGTCAGGTGCGGTCATACGAGAGGGCTGGCTGCGCCATATTTATGATGACAAAAATGCGCCCCTGTCGCGCAATAATTTCGAGCCGGAAAACTACCTCTGGGTTTCAAATCAGCGCGCGCACGACCTGATGGTGCAGGGCATGGAGCCGCCGCAAACCAGCGCGCCGGAAAATAATCGGCTGTCCGATATGATTGACGCGCAATTGACCACTGAGGTTTTTGGCCTGTTCGCGCCGGGCCGCCCCGATATTGCACTTCGCATGGCGCATTTGCCGGTGCGGGTTTCAGCCCATGGCATGGCCGCCCATATTGCCGAGTTTTACATTGTCATGCATGCGCTGGCTGCCATTGCCCCGCGGGAGATGAGCCTGAAAGACAAGACAAGATGGCTGGCCACGCAGGCACGCACCACTTTACCCGAAGGCAGCACAGCCGCCGCCATGTTCGATTTTATCTGGACGCAATGCCATGCCACCGCCGAACGTGACGATTGGGAACAAGTCCGCGATATGATTTACCGGCGCTATCAGAAGACCAGCCATGATGGCTATATTTATAAGCAGGGATTTGACGCGGGCATTAACTTTGCCGCCAGTCTGGTCAGCCTGTATTTTGGCGAGGGCGACATAAAACGCACCATTCGCATTGGCACGCTAGCCGGATGGGATTCCGACAATCCAACCGCTACATGGGGTGGCCTGCTTGGCTTTATGCTGGGAAAGCAAGGTGTGGCGCGCGCTTTTGGCCGCGATGATTTGCCGATTGCTTATTGGATTGGCCGCACAAGGCGCAATTTTCCCGACCGCACCCCGGGCCAATATGGCGAGGACAGTTTTCCGCTTATGGCCGAGCGCGGACTGACCATTATTGACCGCGTGGTGCGCCAGCATGGCGGGCAGTTAATGAATGGCCGCTGGCATATGCCGCCACAAAGGCCATAAGCTGTCCAAAAGGCAATGACAAAAAGTCACGGTGGCAAAAAACGCCACCGGATTTAGATTTTGTTTCATGGAGATTGTTTGGTTCAAACGCGATTTGCGGGTGGCAGACCACAAACCGCTTAGCATGGCCGCCATGCGCGGGCCGGTCTTGCCGCTTTATATTATCGAGCCGGCAATGTGGGTGCAGCCGGACGCGGCGCGCCGTCACTTTGATTTTTTAGTTGAGTGCCTTGCCGAGCTTGACGCAGCGCTTGGCGCGCTTGGACAGCCATTGATTATCCGCGTTGGAGAGGCAGCGCAAGTGCTGGAGACATTGCACAAAGAAACCGGGTTCACCGATTTATGGTCGCATGAGGAAACCGGCAATGGCTGGAGCTATGCGCGCGACCGGCAAGTCAAGGCATGGGCGCGCGGCAGGAACGTAACATGGCGCGAAATCCGCCAGAATGGCGTGGTGCGCGGCGCCCATAATCGCAATCAATGGGCAGCGACATGGCACAGGGAAATGCTGCAAAAGCTCACATCGCCGCCAGCCGCCTTAATGCCGATATCGGCGCAAGGCGACAGTCTGCCCAATGCGAGCGCATTTGGTTTGACCGATGACAATTGCTCTGAACGGCAAAAGGGCGGACGCGAAGCAGGGCTGACCTTGCTCGACAGTTTTCTGTATAAGCGCGGCGAACATTACCGGCGACGCATGTCGTCACCTGCCACGGCGGCGCAAGCCTGTTCGCGCCTGTCGGCGCATTTTGCCTATGGCACATTATCCGTCCGCGAAGTGCTGCATGCCTGCCAGCAAAGACGGGCAGAGACATTGACCCCGGCTTGGGCCGGATCGCTGAAAGCCTTTGAAAGCCGCTTGCGCTGGCATTGCCATTTCATCCAAAAACTTGAGGATGAACCGGAAATTGAGTTTCACAATATGCACCCGGCCTATAACGGATTGCGCGAGAAAGACTTTGAACAAAGCCGGTTCCAGGCTTGGGCGGAAGGTCAGACAGGCTATCCTTTTATTGACGCTTGCATGCGGTCATTGCAGGCGACCGGTTGGCTTAATTTTCGCATGCGCGCCATGTTGATGAGCTTTGCGTCCTATCATTTATGGCTGCATTGGCGACCAACCGCTTTGCATTTGGCGCGGTTGTTCACCGATTATGAGCCGGGTATCCATTACGCACAGGCGCAAATGCAATCTGGCACAACCGGCATTAACACGCTGCGGATATACAACCCAGTTAAGCAGAGCCGTGACCAAGACGCCAATGGGCATTTTATCCGCCAATGGGTGCCGGAAATCGCCCATTTGCCTGACCATCTTATTCATACGCCTTGGGCGGCGCCGGGCCAGCTCGATTATCCGGCGCCGATTGTTGACGAAGTGCGCGCCCGCCGCCAAGCCGCCGAGCGCATGCATGGCCTTCGCCGCAATGCCGACCATCGCGCCCTGTCAGCGCGTGTGGTGGAAAAACATGCCAGCCGGGCGCGACCACCACGCCGCCGCGGCGCCCGCAAACCGCAAGTCAAAACCCAAATGGAAATGGATTTGTAAATCGCGCGAAAAACAGGCAGTGACCCTTTAAGCGCGCGCCATATCGCTTTAAGCTGTCATTTGCCTATTAGGAGCATATCGGGGAGGCCAATGGCAATATGAGTGAACAGGCGAATGACGAGACAGGCGGCATATCCTCCCGCCGCCTGACGGGCTTGGTGGCCGGGCCGGTTGCGGCGCTGGCTGTCGCGGTTTTCTTTCGCATTGACGGGGGCATTGACGGGGGCATTGACGCGCTGACCCCCGCCGCCGAGCTAACCGCCGCCATTGCCGTGCTGATGGCGATTTGGTGGGCGAGCGAGGCGCTGCCGCTTGCCGTTACCGCCTTATTGCCAATCATTCTGTTTCCCTTGGCGGGCATTATGGATATGCGCGCCACCACCGCCAGCTATGCCAATCCGATTATTTTTCTGTTTCTCGGCGGCTTTATCGTCGCGCTGGCGATTGAGCGCAGCCAGATGCATCGCCGCATTGCGCTTTTGGTATTCAAGAATCTGGGGCGCAGCGCGGCCGGTCTGGTGGGCGGCTTTATGGGCGTCGCCGCTTTGTTCAGCATGTGGATTTCCAATACATCAACCGTGCTGATGCTGTTTCCGATTGCCCTGTCAATGGGGCTGGTCTTGCGCGAAACCGTGCCGGAACTGACCGCACAGCAATTGCGCCATTTCAAATTATCGCTTTTGCTGGGGCTGGCCTATGCGGCCTCAATTGGCGGCATGGCGACTTTGGTCGGCACACCGACCAATGCCTTTATGGTCGGTTTTCTGGAAGCTGAATATAATGTCGCCATTGCCTTTATTGACTGGATGGCGGTTGGCGTGCCGGCGGTTGTGTTTTTGCTGCCGCTTGGCTGGCTTTTGCTCACACGGCTGGTTTTCCCCCTCTCTTTTACCGCCTCGGACGAGATAAGACAGGAATTTGCCCGCCGCTATGCCGCGCTGGGGCCGATATCAAAAGCCGAGAAACGCACCGGTCTGGTATTTTTGCTGCTGGTCTTTGGCTGGACATTGCGGCGTCAAATCAGCCAATGGACAGGGCTTGACGGGCTGAGCGATACCGGCATTGCCATGATGGCCGCTTTGCTGGCCTTTCTCATTCCCAGCGGCACAGACCGGCATGCGCTGGTGACATGGGAGGACACGAAACGCCTGCCTTGGGGCGTGCTGCTGCTGTTTGGCGGAGGGCTGGCTTTGGCTGCCGCCCTGTCCGACACCGGGCTAACTTTATGGCTGGGGCAGCAATTGGCACCGCTTGGCATGATGAATGCGCTGTTGCTGGTGGTGGCGTTGACGACATTGGTGATATTCCTGACCGAGCTGACCAGCAATGTTGCCACCACGGCGACTTTGCTGCCCGTCGTCGCTGCCATTGCCGTGCAATTGCAGATTGACCCGCTTTTATTTGTTGTGCCGGTGACAATGGCGGCGAGCTGCGCCTTTATGCTGCCGGTCGCCACGCCGCCCAATGCGATTGTCTTTGGCGATGATGATGTCACCATTGCCGATATGATGCGCGCCGGTTTCCGACTCAATCTGATAGCGATTGTGCTGGTCTCGGCGCTGGCCGCTTTCTGGGTGCCGGTGGTGCTGGGCTGAGACGCCGCCCATCATTGAAATTTTACTTAAGCGTAACAAAACTGAGATATTTGGTCGGCATATCAGCCATGTTGGCTTTTATGCGGTTGAGTCAAAGATATTTGACGGCATGGAAAGTCTGGAGTGGACGCTGGCGGTGCGAAAACTGTCATGCGGAGCAGAAATGTAATGAGTGTTTTAGGAGAAACCCATGCAAAAGTTACTTATGGGAGTGGCGGCATCCGCTGTTCTGGCATCAATGGCACAAACCGCGCAAGCAGCCCCTATGGCTGTCACGGTCGGTGGTTATTTCAATACGGCGCTGATGGCGCAAGATTTTGACGCTGCCCCGGATGCGACCAGCCTCAACCAAGAGCAGGAAGGCGAGTTTCATGTCAAAGGCAAGCGCAAGCTGGATAATGGCATGGAATTGGGCTTTCAAATTCAGGTGGAAGCCGAAGAAAGCAGCGACCAGATTGACGAGCATTATATTTATCTGAAGGGCGATTTTGGCCGCCTGACCATTGGCGCGGAAAACTCTGCCGCCAATATGCTGACCGTCGGCTACAATAAATATCTTGGCTATAAGCAAGCCGCCGATGACTTTCTGGTGGATTTGAAAAAAACCGGATATCTCAAAACCGAACATGCTTTTGTGACCGGTGACGCCAATAAGATAACTTATGTATCGCCGCGCATTGCCGGGCTGCAAGCCGGTATTTCCCTGACCCCCTCGACAAAAAACCTGAAAGGCGACGCACGCGGCGTTGAAGAAAGCGGCGATGGTGTCGGTGACAATGCCATTTCGCTTGGCCTGCGTTACAAGGGCGCGTTTAACGGCGTTAAAGTCGCCGCTTCCTATGCCTCAGAAAAGGCCGAAGAAGGCGGTAGCGGGGCCGATGGTGACGGCACTTTCGAGGACAGCTCAATCGGCTTGGAAGCCAAAACCAAGGGCTTCACATTCAGCTATCTTTCCCTGACCCGCGAATCGGAAAATTGGGGCAGCACGGCCGATTATGAGAAAGATTTCTCAAATATCGCCATCAGCTACAAGCTGAACAAAAAAACCACTATTGGCTTTGACATGCAGGATGATGAAGTAACGGCGGGTAATGGCGCCGGTGACACATATGAGCATGTGCGCTTTGGCGGTAATTACAAGCTGGCTTCGGGCATGAGCCTGACCCTGTCGCAATTGGATGCCGAAAAGACATCCGGCGGCGCGACGCAAAACTCAAGCGTCACCACGGTCGGTCTGCTGCTGAAATTCTAGCCTTACGCTTTATCGGGGCGCGCAGCCCCACCACAGATTTGCCGGGGGTTCGCCCCCGGCATTTTTTTGCCAGGCTTAGAGGCCCGGCAGAAACCCTGCACAGGCCAAAAGCCAAGAAAAAGAGAATGCTGGCAAGCCTGTCATAGAATTGTAATAAAACCATCATATTGCTTTTGCGTAAGCTTGGCATTGAAAGCTCACCGGAGGCAAATGGCCGCCGGAACTTACAGGAGTTTATGATGGGAAAAATTCAAACCCTATTCTTGGCGCTGGCCATTGCCTGTGTCACCGGCACCGGCTTTATCAGCCAGGCCAATGCAAGAAACCAGATTGAGATTGTTGGATCCTCAACCGTGTTTCCGTTTGCCACAACTGTGGCCGAACGCTTCGGCCGCTCAACCAAATTCAAAACACCGGTTATCGAATCGACCGGCTCCGGCGGCGGCATGAAATTGTTTTGCGCCGGTATCGGTCTGGAACATCCCGATATCACCAATGCATCACGCCGTATTAAGTCAAAAGAGTTCCAGAAATGTCAGGCCAATGGCATTGATTTGACGGAAATCGTTGTTGGTTTTGACGGCATTGTCGTTGCCAATGCGAAATCCGGCCCGCCATTGAAGCTGACTTTGCAGCAAATCTATCTGGCGACCGCTAAAGTGGTTCCCGACCCCAATCGGCCATGTCAGGCAAATTGGTGCGAGCCGATTGCCAATCCGTATAAGAAATGGAGCGACATTGACGCCTCCCTGCCGGATATGAAAATTGAGATTCTTGGGCCGCCGCCAACCTCCGGCACACGCGATGCGTTTCAGGAACTGGCTATGTCAAATGGCGCAAATACCTTCCCGCATATGAAAAAGCTGAAAAAATCGGATAAGAGTCTGTGGAAAAAATTAACCCGCACCGTGCGCGAAGATGGCGCTTGGATTGATGCCGGCGAGAATGACAATCTGATGGTGTCGAAACTCAACGCCAATTCCAAAGCTGTCGGTGTGTTCGGCTTCAGCTTTCTTGACCAGAACGCTGACCGCCTGAAAGGTGCGACGGTTAATGATATTGCCCCGACTTTCGACAATATCGCCGGTGGTTCTTATAAAATCTCGCGCTCTTTGTATTTTTATATTAAACATGCCCATGTCGGCACAGTGCCGGGTATTATGGAATATGTGTCCGAATTCACCAGCGAAAAGGCATTTGGCGAAGACGGTTATCTGATTGATAAAGGTCTTATCCCGCTGCCGGCAGGGGAACGGAAAAAATATCGCAAAGATGGTAAGAATCTGACCAAATTGGCGATGTAAATCTGATTGAAAGACCGGTTATCCGGTCTTTCAAGACTGTGGAGAGACCGGCTCCGGCCGGCTCTCTCTTTTTTCAAAAGGCAACCTTATGAGTCTCAGCTCTATTTTTATCTGCCTTATCGGACTGGGTGCCTTTTCCTTTTTCTTCGGCAGCGCGCGCATCCGCAAGCTGTCGGTCAATAGCGACCTTAAATTACATTCACGCAGCGTCTATCACGGCAGCTTCCTGCTGATTTGCACGACATTTGTGCCGCTGATATTGCTGATTATCTGGACCGGCGTGTCGCCTTTGATTATTGATGCGCTGCTGGAGGCTTTCCTGCGCGCCCGCCTGCCCGAAGCCGATACCGGCACGCTTGGCGTGATGATTGCCAAAGTCAAAGCCTTTCATGTCGGCTCCATCAATGCGGCCTTTGTTGATGACACAATCCGTGCCGCCGAAACCTATTATGCCAGCCTCTTGTCGCAATCCGCCTTTGGCCGCGCAATTGCCGTTATTATGCTGGCGCTTGTCGGCTTTGGCTTTGGCTTTCGGCCATTGGCGGTGCGCTTTGCCGCGCGTCATGCGGTTGAGCGCGTCAGCGGCTATGTCATGCTGGTTGCCTCGGCGATTGCCATTTTCACGACAATTGGCATTGTGTTGTCGCTGATTTTCGAAACCATGCGGTTTTTCAGCTCAGTGCCGGTCAGCGAGTTTTTATTCGGCCTGCATTGGTCGCCGCAAATCGCCATTCGTGAAGACCAAGTAGGCGGCGCTGGTGCTTTCGGCGCGATACCGCTTTTTGCCGGCACGCTGATGATTACCTTTATCGCCATGCTGGTGGCCGTGCCAATCGGGCTGATGTCGGCGGTCTATTTGTCGGAATATGCCGAGCCAAGGCTGCGCGCCATTGCCAAGCCGGGCATTGAGGTTCTGGCCGGTATCCCGACGGTTGTTTACGGCTTTTTTGCCGCCCTTGTTGTTGCGCCCATGTTGCGCGATGGCGGCGCTGATATCGGCCTGACCCTGTCTTCGGAATCAGCATTGGCCGCTGGCCTTGTCATGGGCATTATGATAATTCCCTTCATCTCCTCATTATCGGATGATGTGATTAACGCTGTGCCGCAAACCTTGCGCGACGGCGCTGCCGCACTTGGCGCAACCCAATCTGAGACCATTCGCCAAGTGGTGCTGCCCGCCGCCTTGCCGGGCATTGTTAGCGCGATTTTGCTGGCGATTTCGCGCGCCATTGGCGAAACCATGATTGTTGTGATGGCCGCCGGGGTGGCTGCCAATTTGACAGCCAACCCTTTTGAAAGCGTCACCACCGTCACCGTGCAAATCGTTATGCTGCTGGTCGGTGACCAAGAGTTTGACAGCGCCAAAACATTGGCTGCCTTTGCGCTGGGGCTGGTGTTGTTTTTCATCACTTTGGGTCTGAACGTGCTGGCACTTTATGTTGTCAATAAATACCGGGAACAATATGACTGATATTTCAACCACACGCCAAGACGATACAGAACAGGCCGCCCGGCGCGCAGCGCGGCTTAAAAAGCGTTATCGAGCGGAAAGGCGTTTTCGCTTTTACGGGCAGGCCGCGATAGGCATGGCCGGGCTGATATTGGTGTTTCTGCTCGGCTCAATTATTTTTTCGTCCCTGCCCGCCTTTACCCACCATCATGTGACGCTGGATATAGAAATCAGCACCGACCAGGTTGATGATGAGGATTTGGCAGCCAGCAATTGGCTTGGCATAGTGCGCGCCGGTTTGCGGACGCATTTCCCCGATGTCACAAAACGCTCTGAAAAGCGGACGCTTTACAAGTTTCTGTCGCTCGGCGCTGCCGATAATGTGCGCGATTATGTCATGGCCAATCCGCAGGCCATTGGCAAAACGCTGCCACTGTCGCTGCCGCTTTCAGATGATATTGATTTGGTGCTGAAAGGCCTGATTGACCGAAACCTGCCGCCTGATGAGCGCGTCGTGTCTGATGCCGAACTGGATTGGCTTGACCGGCTGGTCAGTGAAAACCGTGTCAGTGAGAAATTTGCGGTGCAATTATTCACCAACGGCGACAGCCGGGAGCCGGAAATTGCCGGACTGAAAGGCGCGCTTTATGGCTCGCTTTTGACCCTGCTGGTAACGCTGATTGTCAGCTTTCCGCTTGGCGTGCTGGCGGCGATTTACTTGCAGGAAATCGCGCCGAAAAACCGCCTCACCCAATTGATTGAAGTGAATATCAATAATCTGGCCGCCGTGCCATCCATTGTCTATGGCCTGTTGGGGCTGGCGGTCTTTATCAATTTCTTTCACCTGCCGCGCTCGGCACCTTTGGTCGGCGGGCTGGTGCTGGCGCTGATGACGTTGCCGCGCATTATCATTCCGACCCGCGCGGCATTTGCCTCCATCCCGCCCAGCATAAGAGAGGCCGCTTTGGGCGTCGGCGCGTCGCGCCTGCAAGTGATTATGCATCATGTCTTGCCGCTGGCGCTGCCCGGCATTTTAACCGGCACAATTATCGGCCTTGCCCAAGCAGCCGGTGAAACCGCCCCGCTTTTAATGATTGGCATGATGGCCTTTATTGTTGATACGCCCACGGAAATCACCTCAAAGGCGACGGTCTTGCCGGCGCAGATATATATGTGGGCAAATAATCCCGAACGCGCCTTTCAGGCGCGCACCAGCGCGGGTATAGTTGTGTTGTTGAGTATGTTGTTGCTGGTCAATGGCGCGGCGATTTATCTACGCAAGCGTTTTGAGAAACGGTGGTAAGTTTATGACTGACGAATTGCACCCAAAGGTAAAAATAAAAGCATCCGGCGTGACGGTTGATTATGGCGAGGCACGCGCCCTGCATGGCATTGACCTCGACATGAATGAAAATGAAGTCACGGCGCTTATCGGCCCTTCCGGTTGCGGAAAATCAACCTTTTTGCGCTGTATTAACCGCATGAATGATGTGATAGATGGCTGCCGCATAAATGGCCGTATTGCCATTGACGATGAAGATATTTACGCCAATACGATTGATGTTGTGGAATTGCGCGCGCGCGTGGGCATGGTGTTTCAAAAACCCAACCCTTTCCCGAAATCAATTTATGACAATGTTGCCTATGGGCCGCGTATTCACGGACAGGCGCAAAATCGCGGTGAACTTGATGCGATTGTCGAAACCAGCCTGCAGCGGGCGGGCATTTGGGATGAGGTGAAAGACCGGCTGCAAGCGCCCGGAACCAGCCTTTCCGGCGGTCAGCAGCAGCGTTTATGCATTGCCCGTGCCATTGCTGTGCAGCCCGATATTGTGTTGATGGATGAGCCTTGCTCGGCGCTCGACCCGATTGCCACTGCGGTCATTGAGGAATTGATGGAAGAATTGCGGCGCGATTACACGATTGTCATTGTGACCCATTCCATGCAGCAGGCCGCCCGCATATCGCAGCGCACGGCCTATTTCCATCTCGGCAAATTGGTCGAGCATGGCCTGACCCAAACTATTTTTACCAATCCCGGCAATGAACAGACGGAAGCTTATATTTCAGGGAGAATTGGATGATTGAAGAAAACCACATTGTCTCGGCCTTTGACCGCGACCTTGCGGAACTTAATGATATGGTCGCGCGCTTGGGTGTGCGGGCGGGTGAACAATTCGCGGCGGCGTTAAGCGCACTGGAAACACAAAACGCCTCGCAGATTGAAACCATTGTCGTCGCCGATGGCGAATTGGACGAACTTGAGCAGCAAATAAATGAACGCGCTATTGAAATCATCGCCATGCGCTCACCCAAAGCGACCGATTTGCGCTGCATTGTGGCGGCCTTGAAAGTCAGCTCCGTGCTGGAGCGGATTGGCGATTATGCCAAGAATATCGCCAAACGCAGCCGCGTTATTATCGGCGAAGATGAGGCCAGCGACACCGGACTGTTTGTCAATGTCGGCGCATTGGTGCAGAAAATGTTGCAGGATGTGATGACCGCCTATGCCAATAATGATGCAGAATTGGCCATTCAAGTGTGGAACAGCGACCAGAATGTTGATGCGATACACACGCAAATCAATCAGGAGCTGCTACAGGATATGCGTGAGCAATCGGAACTGACGACAGTGATTGCCCATTTTCTGTTTATTGCCAAGAATATCGAACGTGTGGGCGATCATGCGACCAGCATTGCCGAGCAGGTTCACTTTCTGGTGCATGGCACTATGCCCGATGATGAGCGCCCCAAAGCCGATGATGCCAGCTCGGCAGGTGCGGCCTGAACGCACCGCTAATCGCCGATTGTGCGAAAGCCGATATGATTGGTGGTGAAAGTCACATCATGCGCCTGACGCGCTGCCGGACGATAGCGTTGGCAGAAATTGGGCGCGCACAGAAACGAGCCGCCCTTAATCACGTGATTGGTGACTTTATCGCCGGTCGAGGCTGCAAATGGCCAGACCGTCTCCGTCCACTCCCAGACATTGCCGGCCATGTCATACAAGCCAAAATCATTGGGCGGAAAACAGCCAACCGGCGCGCGTAAGGCAAATCCGTCCTTGACGCTATTGTTAATCGGAAAGCTGCCTTGCCAGCTATTGCTCATTTCCTTGCCGTCCGGCGCGCGTTCCGCGCCCCAAATATAGCGCGTGTCAGCACCGGCGCGCGCGGCATATTCCCATTCAATCTCATTGGGCAAGCGGCGCCCCGCCCAAACCGCAAAAGCGCGCGCATCGGCCAGCGATACTTGCACCACCGGCTCATTATCGCGCCCGTCAATCGAACTGCCCGGCCCTTCCGGCTGGCGCCAATTAGCCCCTTCGACAAAGCGCCACCAGCTCGGATTGGCCAGCGATGGCACAGTGAACACCGCCCCGCCCGGCACGCCAAAACCGGGCTGGTCGCGCTCGGCATCGGTCACATAGCCGGTCGCCTCAACAAATTGTGCAAAGCGGTGATTGGTGACTTCTGTCGCATCAATGGAAAAGGCCGGTGCGGTTTCAAGGCGTTGCGGGGCTTCTTCAGGATAGCTGTCATCAGCACCCATAACGGTCTGACCGCCGGGCAATGATATGGTGCGTGCCAATGTTTCAGGATTGGTGCAATCGGCTTGCCCGACCGGTTTTTCAGCCTCCCCGCAAGCCGCCACGGCAAGGCAAAATACCGACAGGCTTAAGTTTCGGAAAAATGTCAATTTGCGCCGCATGGGCATAACCGTGAATTCAGTGTTTTAATTCAAAAGCAATGGAGCAGAGCCTATAAATTGGCCTGTATAATGTCAATTTATAAGCGGCATGGTTTGCGCGGCAGGGTAAAAAGATGCGCCAAGCCTCATTTTATCCTATGCAGGCGCATGCAGAGCAGATAGAAGCCGGTGAGTATTTCTGCAAAGGATTTCCCATGCTGCAAACCGCCGCCCAAGGGCTTCGCAACATTGCCATTATCGCCCATGTTGACCATGGCAAAACCACGCTGATTGACGGGCTGATGAAACAGACCGGCCTGTTTCGCGCCAATCAGGCGGTTGATGAGCGCGTGATGGATAGCGGCGATTTGGAAAAGGAGCGCGGCATTACCATTCTGGCTAAGCCGACCTCGATTAGCTGGAAAGACACGCGCATTAACATTATCGACACGCCCGGCCATGCCGATTTTGGCGGCGAGGTGGAGCGCGTGCTGCATATGGCAGATGGCGTTATCCTGCTGACCGATGCGGCAGAGGGGCCAATGCCGCAGACTAAATTTGTGCTGGCCAAAGCCTTGAAACAGGGGCTGCGACCGATTGTGGTTATCAATAAGGTTGACCGCCCCGATGGCCGCCCCGACGCCGTGGTCGATGAAGTGTTTGACCTGTTTGTTGCGCTCGATGCCAATAGCGAGCAGCTGGATTTCCCAATACTTTACGCATCAGGCCGCGATGGCTGGTGCGCCGAGGAATTGGACGCGCCGCGCGACAATCTTCACCCGCTGCTTGATTTGGTGCTGGCGCATGTGCCGCCGCCGCAAGTTGAGCCGGATAAACCTTTTGCTATGCTGGCGACATTGCTGGACAGCGACCCCTATATTGGTCGCTGCCTGACCGGACGGGTCTTGCAAGGCACGGCGAAAATCAATGAAGCGGTCAAGGCGATAAATCTGGCCGGTGAACAGGTTGAAACCGGACGGCTGACTAAATTGCTGCGCTTTGAAGGCACACAGCGCGTGCCGGTTGAGGAAGTGCGGGCCGGTGACTTGATTTGTATTGCCGGGCTGACCAAAGCCTCGGTCGCCGACACAATTGGCGATGTGACCATTACCGATGCCCTACCCTCTACCCCGATTGACCCGCCCACAATGGCCGTCACAATCACTGTCAATGACAGCCCATTTGCCGGCACGGAGGGCAAGAAAGTTACCTCCACCGCCATTCGGGCGCGCTTGCTGGCCGAGGTGGAAACCAATGTCGCCATCACTTTTGCCGAAAGCAATAATAAGGATGCGTTTGAAATTGGCGGGCGCGGCGAATTGCAGCTTGGTGTGCTGATTGAGACCATGCGGCGCGAAGGGTTCGAGCTGAATGTGTCACGCCCGAAAGTGCTTATCCGCATGGAAGGCGGGCAGAAAATGGAGCCGGTCGAGGAAGTCACCATTGATGTTGATGAGGCCTATGCGTCCGGCGTGGTGGACTCAATGAACCGCCGCAAGGCGAAAATGGTCGATATGCGAAGCGCCGGCGCCGGTAAAACCCGCATGATATTTCACGCCCCCTCGCGCGGGCTTATCGGCTATCAAAGCCGTTTCCTCACACAGACACGCGGCACGGGCGTGCTGAACCGCGTGTTTCATGATTACGCCCCCTATAGCGGTGATATTGCAAAGCGGCGCAATGGCGCGCTGATTGCCAGTGAGACCGGCAATGCTGTCGCCTTTGCCCTATTTAATTTGCAAGATCGCGGCGTCATGTTTATTGACCCGCAGACGCCGGTCTATCAGGGCATGATTGTCGGCGAGCATAGCCGCGACAATGATTTGGAAATCAATGTGCTGAAGGGTAAGAAACTAACCAATATCCGCGCCGCCGGTTCCGATGAGGCGGTCACGCTGACGCCGCCGCGCCGCATGTCGCTGGAAGACATGATGGCCTATGTTGAGTTTGACGAATTGCTGGAAGTGACGCCGAAAAGCCTGCGCCTCCGAAAGCGCTATTTGCTGGAGCATGAGCGCAAAAAATTCCACCGCCAAATGGAAGAAGAAGGGCTGTAAGCGCGCGGACTGACACGCGACACCGGTAAAGTGAAGGTATCAGGAGGCGGCGGCTTCCTCGTCAAAACCGACAAATGTTGCCGCCTCCTCAACCGCTTTGCGGTGCGAGACAACGGCGTTGGCTG
>JAYPAN010000020.1:0-31829 GCA_038123715.1 Rhodobiaceae bacterium
GCGCAAATCGGACGGCTTGCCGGTCGGGGCGGTGTCGGGCTTTTGCAATATGCTGTTCAAGCTGGTCAATGAAATGACGGCGGCGGAAAGCCCGACCCATTTGGCGGTGATTTTTGACGCCTCCGGCAAAAGCTTCCGCAATGAGATTTACCCCGATTACAAGGCACACCGCCCGCCCGCACCGGAAGATTTGGTGCCGCAATTCCCTCTTGTGCGCGAGGCGACGCGCGCTTTCAACATCCCCGCCATTGAGCTGGAAGGCTTTGAGGCTGATGATTTGATTGCCACTTATGCCCGCGCCGCCGCCGCGCAAGGCGCCAAGGTGACGATTGTTTCATCCGACAAGGATTTGATGCAACTTGTCGGCGGCACGATTGATATGGTTGACACAATGAAAGATAAAAAAATCGGCCCCGATCAGGTGGTTGAGAAATTCGGCGTGCGCCCCGACAGGGTGATTGATGTGCAATCGCTGGCCGGTGACAGTGTTGACAATGTGCCGGGCGTGCCGGGCATTGGCATAAAAACGGCGGCGCAACTGATTGACGAATATGGCGATTTGGACACGCTGCTGGCGCGCGCGGCGGAAATCAAACAAAACAAACGGCGCGAAAATCTGATTGAATTTGCCGAGCAGGCGCGCATTAGCCGCCAATTGGTGACGCTGAAAACCGACACGCCCATGCCGGTCGGCTTTGGCGCGATGGGGCTGGAAGACCCGACGCCGGAGGCGCTGATGGGCTTTTTGAAAGCGATGGAATTCAACACGCTGACCAAGCGCTTGGCCGCCCATTATGCGATAGATGCCGAGGCATTCACCGCTAGCGACACGCTGGCCGCCGATACCAGCGCAAAAGACAATACGGCAAATGGGGCGGCAAGCGGCGAAGCCGCGCCCTTAAATGGCAGTTACGCAATTCCGCCGGCCGCCATGCCGCCTGTCACCGAAGCACAATATGAGACAGTCACCACAACCGAAGCGCTGCAAGGCTGGATAGACCGCGCCCATGCCGCCGGTGTGGTGGCGCTGGACACAGAGACCGACGGGCTGGATGCCATGCAATGCCGCCTTGTCGGCATATCGCTGGCCGTCGCGCCCGGTGACGCCTGCTATATTCCCTTGGCGCACCGCCCGGCTGACGGGCTGGCGCTGGAAGCGGCAGAGACCGAGCAATTGCCTACCGCCACCGCGCTTGACATGCTGCGCCCGCTGCTGGCCGATGCCTCCGTGCTGAAAATCCTGCAAAACGCCAAATTCGATTTGCAGATTTTCAATCGGCTGAATGTCGCCGTCACGCCGATTGATGACACAATGCTGATGTCCTATGCGCTTGATGCCGGCAATCACGGGCATGGCATGGATGCGCTGTCGGAAAAATATCTCGGCCATACGCCCGTGCCGATTAAACAGCTTATCGGCACTGGCAAGGCGCAAATCACTTTCGACCTTGTGCCGGTTGACGAAGCCGCCCATTACGCGGCGGAAGATGCCGACATCACGCTGCGGCTGTGGCAGCATTTGAAGCCGCGCCTGTCAGCCGAGGCGGTGACCAGCGTCTATGAGGGGCTGGAACGCCCGCTTGTGCCTGTGCTGCGCCAGATGGAAGCGGCGGGCATATTGGTTGACCGGCAAGTGCTGTCGCGCCTGTCGGGTGAGTTCGCCCAAAAAATGGCCGCTATGGAAGACGGCATTTATGAGCAGGCCGGAGAGCGCTTCAACATTGCCAGCCCGAAACAGCTTGGCGATATACTGTTCGACAAAATGGGGCTGCCCGGCGGCAAGAAAACCAAAACCGGCGCATGGGGAACCGGCGCCGATGTGCTGGAAGGGCTGGCCGCCGAAGGGCATGGGCTGGCGCATGATGTGTTGGCCTGGCGCGGATTGGCCAAGCTGAAATCCACCTATACGGATGCGCTGCCCGAATTCATCAACCCTGAGACCGGACGCGTGCATACTTCCTACTCGCTGGCCGCCACCACCACCGGACGGCTGGCATCATCCGACCCGAATTTGCAAAACATCCCCATTCGCACGCAAGACGGGCGACGCATCCGCACCGCCTTTGTCGCCCCGCAAGGCCGGGTGCTGGTCAGTGCCGATTACAGCCAGATTGAGCTGCGGATATTGGCGCATATGGCCGCCATTGACAGCCTGCGCCAAGCCTTTGCCGACGGCCAAGACATTCACGCCATGACCGCCTCAGAAATGTTTGGCGTGCCATTGGCAGATATGACGCCGGATGTGCGCCGCCGCGCCAAGGCAATTAATTTCGGCATTATTTACGGCATTTCCGCCTTTGGCCTTGCCAACCAGCTCGGCATTTCGCGCAGCGAAGCAGGCGATTACATCAAAGCCTATTTCGAGAAATTCCCCGGCATTAAAGACTATATGGAAGCCACCAAAACCGAGGCGCGCGCGCAAGGCTATGTGGCGACTTTATTTGGCCGCAAAATCCATGTGGCGGAAATCAATGCCAAGATTCCCGCCCGCCGCGCCTTTGCCGAGCGCGCCGCAATTAACGCGCCCATTCAAGGCACAGCCGCCGACATCATCCGCCGCGCCATGGTCGCCATGCCACCGGCACTGGAAGCGGCCGGTCTGACCGACGCCAAAACCGGCGACGCCCACATGCTGCTGCAAGTGCATGATGAGCTGATTTTTGAAGTGGCCGAAGACCAAGCCGCCGCGCTGACCGACACAGTGCGCGCCGTGATGGAAAATGCCTGCGCCCCGCGCCTCACCCTCTCCGTGCCACTGGTCGTCGATGCCGAAGCCGCCCGCAATTGGGACGAAGCGCATTAAGTCTCTTTTGGCGGAGGCTTGGCCTGTCGCCCGCCCGCCAAAACGGGACGCCATCCGCTGACGCGGTTGGACGGGTGTTTATTTTGGCGGAGGCTTGGCCTGTCGCCCGCCCATGAAAAAGGGGGGCGTCCAGCCCCCCAATTCATCCCACCAAGAGGCCGGAATTATTCGGCGGCCAGCGCCGCGGCGCGGACATTATCATCCACATGGTCGAGGAATTTCTCGAAATTATCGACAAACATAGCAACCAGCTTGGCCGCTTGCATGTCATAGGCTGCCCCATCGGCCCAAGTGTCGCGCGGGTTCAAAATGCTGCTGTCCACACCCGGCACGGCCACCGGCACATCAAAGCCGAAATGGGCATCTGTGCGGAACTCTGCATTGTTCAAACTGCCATCCAAAGCGGCGGAAAGCAGCGCCCGCGTCTCTTTAATCGGCATGCGATTGCCCGTGCCGTAAGCACCGCCCGTCCAGCCCGTATTGACCAGCCAGCAGCTTGCGCCATGCCCGGCAATCAAATCGCGCAGCAAATTGCCATATTCCGACGGGTGACGCGGCATGAAGGGCGCGCCGAAACAAGTGGAAAATGTCGCTTCCGGCTCGGTCACGCCTTTTTCCGTGCCGGCCACTTTTGCCGTATAGCCCGACAAAAAGTGATACATGGCTTGGCTCGGCGTCAGCCGCGCAATGGGCGGCAACACGCCAAAGGCATCGGCTGTCAGCATAATAATCGTTTGCGGGTGTCCCGCCGTGCCGGTTGCCGACGCATTGGGGATGAAAGAAAGCGGATAAGCGCCGCGCGAGTTTTCCGCCAGACTGTTATCGTCAAAATCCAGCGTCCGGCTTTGCGGATCCATCACCACATTTTCCAGCACTGTGCCGAATCGCTGCGTGGTGGCATAGATTTCCGGCTCGGCCTCGGCTGACAGGTTAATCATTTTGGCGTAGCAGCCGCCCTCAAAATTAAACAGGCCATTTTCCGACCAGCCATGCTCATCATCGCCGATAAGCACGCGGTTCGGGTCAGCCGAAAGCGTGGTTTTGCCCGTGCCACTCAGGCCGAAAAACACCGCGCTGTCGCCCGCCTTGCCCATATTGACCGAGCAATGCATGGGCATGACGCGCTTGGGCGGCAAAGTGTAATTGAGCATGGAGAAAACCGATTTCTTGGTCTCACCGGCATAGGATGTGCCGACAATCAGCACGATTTTCTTGTCGAAATTCACCGCAATCATGGTCTCGCTGCGCGCGCCGTGCCGCGCCGGGTCGGCCTTGAAGCTGGGGAAATTGAGTATCACAAATTCCGGGTCAAAACCGTCCAGCTCTTGCGTTTGCGGCTCAATCAGCAGGTTTTGAATAAACAGCGAATGCCAAGCCAGCTCGGTAATCACCCGTGTCGGCAGGCGGTGTGTGGCGTCCGCCCCGCCAAATAAATCCTGCACCAGCAATTCCTTGCCCGCCGCATGCGTCAGCATGTCTTGGTGCAGCGCATCGAACTGCGCGGCGGTCATTGATTTATTATTGTCCCACCAAACATTGTCTTCAGTTGTGGCGTCACGAACGATGAACTTGTCCTGCGCCGAACGCCCTGTATGGGCGCCGGTTTTCACCAAAAGCGCGCCATGGCCGGTGATTTCACCTTCGCCACGCGCCAGCGCCATTTCATATATTTGTGCCGGTCTTAAATTCCAATAAACTTTTGCGGCGGCACCAAGCCCCTGAAGGTCAATGCCATTCCTGCTTCCATGATAGCCAAATTGTTCCATGCCGGCTGTTTCTCCCCTAGCCTGCTGCGATTGTGACGAATCCTGACGCCATGGGGCGGACTATATTTGAGAATTGTCTGTAAGACAAGTAAACCGCCCCAAGCCTGCCACAATTGGCGTGGACAATCCTTATGCACAAGCAATGGGGCGAAAATACTGTTTTTCCAAGCCGCCCGCATCCGCTACTAATGGGCATGGAGGCGCATAATGACACAAATCATTCTGGTCGATGATGATGCGAATATACTGACGACCGTGCGTATGGCGTTGGAGGGAGAAGGCTTCAAAACCCGCAGCTTTACTGATGGTCATGCGGCGCTGGAATCGCTGGCTGCATCGCCTGCCGATATAGGCGTTTTCGACATTAAAATGCCGCGCATGGATGGGCTGGAATTGCTGCGCCGCCTGCGCGAAAAAAGCCAGATGCCCGTGGTTTTTCTGACCTCCAAGGATGACGAGATTGATGAGGTTTTCGGCCTGAAAATGGGGGCGGATGACTATATCACCAAGCCGTTTTCCCAACGCTTGCTGATTGAGCGCATCCGCGCCGTTTTGCGCCGCAGCAAGGCGCGCGCCGGCGCCAGCGAAGCATCGCCGACCGGCACAGCGTCCGGCGCCGACAGTGCGCGATTGGAGCGCGGTGACTTGCTGCTCGACGCCGAGCGCCATGACTGTTTGTGGCAAAACCGACCGGTCAATCTGACCGTCACCGAATTTCTGATTCTGGAATCTCTGGCGCAGCGTCCGGGTGTGGTAAAAAGTCGCGATGCGCTGATGGATGCCGCCTATGACGACCAGATTTATGTCGATGACCGCACGATTGACAGCCATATCAAACGCCTGCGCCGCAAGTTTCGCGCCGTTGATGACCGGTTTGACGCAATTGAAACCCTGTATGGCGTCGGCTATCGCTACAAGGCGCGCTAGGTGATGGCCTGGCTGAAATATCTGCACATGCCGGGGCCGACCCGGTTGCTGCCGCGTTTGGTGTTTTTGAACATGCTCGGTCTGGTGGTGCTGTCGGGCGGGTTTTTGCTGCTGTCGGAATCGCGCCAAGTGCTGACCAATGCCTATAAGCAAAGCCTTGAGGCGCAAGCGCGCATTATTGCCGGTGCGCTGGGTCAAGCGGTCAATAATGAGCCGTTTCAGTTTCTCGAACCCTCGCTGCTTGGGCGCATATTGTCAGACCGGCGCGGTGCCAATTGGCAAGTGCGCGAGGCCGAGCGCATTATGCGCCGCGTTGGCGGGGTCAGCAATGCGCGACTGCGCCTGTATGGGCGCGACGGGCGGCTGCTGATTGACAGCGCACAAATGGACAGAAGCATTGGCGTGATTTCGCGCCAATTGCCGCCCTTGCCCGGTGCCAGCGGCATGCCCGTTTGGTATGACCGGATGAAAATCGGGCTGGAGCGTATAGTGCGCGGTGAAGCGCCCATATTGTCGGAAATTATTGCCGCCGATGGCTATCAATTGCCGGAAGTCGCCTCGGCGCTGAAAGGTCGTGTCGGCAGCCTGCAAAGGCGCAGCGCCGATGGCGAGGATGTGCTGACCGTCGCCGTGCCAGTGCAGGGCTACCGCGCCATTATCGGCGCTTTGATGCTGTCCACCCCGCCCGGCGAGATTGACCAAATCATCGCGCAGGAACGCCGCGTTGTGCTGGAACTCTCGGCATTGGCATTGGGGGTCAGCCTGATGACCTCAGTGCTGATTGCCGGCATGGTGGTGGTTCCGGTGCGGCGGCTGGCAGGCGCTATGCGCGGCTTCGGCCAGAACACGCCGAGCCTGCCAGGCCTTGATACTGTGCCGGATTTCTCGCGCCGCAGCGACGAGATTGGCGAATTATCCGAAGCCCTGCGCGATATGCTGCGCCAGCTGTTGCAACGCATCAATATGATTGACCGTTTTGCCGCCGATGTGGCGCATGAGCTGAAAAATCCGCTAACCTCTCTGCACAGCGCGGTGCAGAGCCTGCCAAGCGCCAAGGATGCGGCGCAAAAGGCGCAATTATTGGCGATTATCGAACAAGATGTGTTCCGCCTGAACCGGCTGATATCCGATATTTCAAATGCCACAAGGCTGGATGCCGAGCTGAATCGCGGCGAGACGGAGCGCTTTGACCTGTCGGAAATGGCGCGCGATATTGGCGATGGGCTGGCTCAGACCATGCAGGACAATGCCGGTGCGACGCTAACTATCCGCGCCGATGCGGTCTGCCCGATATGGGCGCAAAAACCGCGTATCGCGCAGATTATCACCAATCTTCTGGCCAATGCCGCCTCTTTCTCACCGCAAGGCGGCCAAATCATGCTCACTGTGCGCCCCAACCAGACCCAAGTTGAACTGATTGTCGCCGATGAGGGGCCGGGCGTGGCCGAAGACATGCGGGAACGCATTTTTGAGCGCTTCTACACAGATCGCGGTCATGCGCCGGAACACAACTCAAAATCCGGCAGTGACCGCAATCTGGTAGAGGACACACATTCCGGCCTGGGGTTGAGTATTTCGCGCCAAATCGCGCGCGCCCATGGCGGCGAATTGGTGGCTGCCAACCGGCCTGACGGGACAGGGGCTTATTTCACCCTGACTTTGCCATTGGCGACCGCTGAAAGTGCCGCCTGATGGCAACCCAAGAGACACATAAGCCAATGCGATGCCATGCCTCGGCCATTGCCTTGCCGCAAGGCGGGGTATTGCTGCTCGGCGACTCCGGCAGCGGCAAATCCAGCCTCGCCTATCGGCTGCTGCGCCATTATGGCGGCCAGCTTGTCGGTGATGATTATGTCGATATTGCGCTGACCAAGGGGCGGCTGACCGCCCATAGCGTTGCCACACTGGCCGGCCTTTTGGAATTGCGCGGCCTCGGCCTTGTGCGGCGGGCGCATATTGACAGCACGGTGCTGGATATGGCGGTTCAATTAGTGCCGCGCGCTGACGTGCCGCGCCTGCCGGAAGCTAATCACTGGCAGCAGGGCGCTTGTCACTTGCCGCTGTTGAAATTGCATGCTTTTGATTTGGCGACGCCGGATATTATTTGCGCCGCCCTGCCAGTGTTGAAAGCAGATGGCTTTCCCGAAAATGGCATTTGGTCGCTGGCCGACACGGAATGAAACCGAAAACACTGCCCGAAAAGCGTAAAATCCTTGCCAAGCGCGGGGAATAAAGAGAAATTGGACAAAACAGGAGTGCAGCAATGATTGGTATGGTGCTTGTAACCCATGGCGGGCTGGCCGATGAATTCAGGGCGGCGCTTGAGCATGTTGTCGGTGTGCAGGAAAAACTGAAAACCATTTCAATCGGCCCGGATGATGATATGGAGCAAAGGCGGCAGGATATTGTCTCGGCCATTGCCGATGTCGATGACGGCAAGGGTGTTATTCTGCTAACCGATATGTTTGGCGGCACGCCTTCCAATCTGGCTATTTCCCTGCTCGACAAAGACAAGGTAGAAGTGGTCGCCGGTATCAACCTGCCCATGCTTATCAAGCTGGCCAGTGTGCGCGATAATCTGCCTTTGGCCGAGGCGGTGATGCAGGCCAAGGAGGCGGCGCGCAAATATATTTCCGTCGCCAGTGAAGTGCTGGCCGGGTCATCTGATTGACCGGCTGCCTGACTGCCCCATGCTGACGCAAATTGTGAAAATAGAAAACCGGCGCGGCTTGCACGCCCGCGCCTCGGCCAAATTTGTCGAATTGGCTGAACGCTTTAACGCGCAAGTGACAGTCTCCAAAGACGGCGATATAGCGGCGGCAACATCAATTATGGGGCTGATGATGCTGGGCGCTTCCTGCGGCAGCGAAATCTCTATTTCCGCCAAGGGTGATGCGGCACAGGCCGCTTTGGCAGCATTGGTGGCGCTGGTTGAGCGCCGCTTTGACGAGGAATAGGCGCGGGCGTCCTTTTTCTAAATATAAAGAAATCTTTATATCCTCTTGCGCCAATGCGGCAGACCTGATAACAGACACGCATAATTTGTTTCCGGGTCGCCACGCTGGCGCCCTTATTTATCAGGGGAAATGTTATGAGCAATGATTACAAAGTCGCCGATATCTCACTGGCCGATTGGGGTCGCAAAGAAATTGCCATTGCCGAAACCGAAATGCCGGGTCTGATGGCGCTGCGCGAAGAATATGGCAGCGACAAACCGCTGGCCGGGGCGCGGGTGACGGGCTGCCTGCACATGACCATTCAAACCGCCGTGCTGATAGAAACTTTGACCGCGCTTGGGGCTGAAGTGCGCTGGTCGAGCTGCAATATCTTTTCAACCCAAGACCATGCCGCCGCCGCCATTGCCGCGACCGGCGTGCCGGTTTTTGCCTGGAAAGGCGAAACCGAGGAGGAGTATTGGTGGTGCGTTGAACAGACTGTGCGCGGCCCGGATGGTTGGGAACCCAATATATTGCTTGATGATGGCGGTGATTTGACCCAGCTTTGCCATGAAAAATACCCCGAAATCCTTGATAATTGTGTCGGCGTCTCGGAAGAGACCACGACCGGCGTGCTGCGCCTTTATGAAATGGCCAAGGATGGCTCTTTGAAAATCCCGGCCATTAATGTCAATGACAGCGTGACCAAATCGAAATTCGACAATCTTTATGGCTGCCGCGAAAGTCTGGTCGATGGCGTCAAGCGCGCCACCGATGTCATGGTGGCCGGTAAAGTCGCCGTCGTTTGCGGCTATGGCGATGTCGGCAAAGGCTCGGCGGAAAGCCTGCGCTCGCAAGGCGCGCGGGTGATGGTGACCGAGATTGACCCGATTTGCGCGCTGCAAGCAGCGATGGAAGGCTATGAAGTCACCACAATGGATGATGCCGCCGCGATTGGCGATATTTTCATCACCGCCACCGGCAATAAGGATGTGATTACCGTTGAGCATATGCGCGAAATGAAAGACCGCGCCATTGTCGGCAATATCGGCCATTTTGACAGTGAGATTCAGGTCAATGCACTGCGTAATATGCAATGGCACAATGTCAAACCGCAGGTTGACGAAGTTGAGTTTCCTGATGGCAAGCGGGTTATCCTGCTGGCTGAGGGACGGCTGCTCAATCTGGGTTGCGCGACCGGCCATCCAAGCTTTGTGATGAGTGCCTCTTTCACAAATCAGGTATTGGCACAGATTGAGCTTTGGCAGAATGGTGAAAATTATCAGCGCCAAGTCTATGTGCTGCCGAAACATTTGGATGAAAAAGTAGCGCGCCTGCATCTCGGCAAGCTCGGCGCCAAGCTGACCGAATTATCGACCGACCAGGCCGATTATCTTGGTCTTGGCAAGCAAGGCCCGTTCAAGCCGGAGCATTATCGCTACTAAAAGCTGCCAACAGAGCGCGCCCTGAAATCGTTGCTTGTTGCCGCGCCAACGGCGTTATACAAACCAGTATGAGCAATGAGGGGCTGCATATTACAATCAATGTGGACAGCGAGGCCGAAACGCAAAGCCTCGCCGCCCGCCTTGCCGCCCTGTGCCGCGCCGGTGATTTGATTGGCTTGCATGGCGATTTGGGAGCTGGCAAAACCGCCTTTGCGCGCGGCTTTATTCAGGCTTTGTGCGGGCGCGATATGCAGGTTCCCAGCCCCAGCTTTACCCTTGTGCAGCCCTATGAGGCAGACGGGATTGAGATTATCCACGCCGATTTTTACCGGCTTGGCGACGCCTCGGAAGTCGAGGCGCTTGGCCTGCTCGACACGCTGGCCGAGGCGATTACGCTGGTGGAATGGCCCGAACGCGGTGACGGGGTGCTGCCGCAAACCGATTTTGACATTTACCTGCACACAGCTGGTCAATTGACGGCACGACGCATTGAAATTATTGCCAATGGCGATGCAACACGCCTGACCGCTTTACAAAATGACCGGCGCGCGGGTGATATTGCAGCCTTTCTTGAACAGGCCGGATGGGAGACCGCGCAACGCCGCGCGCTGGCCGGTGACGCTTCCACCCGCCGCTTTGAACGCCTGACCGGCAACGGACATTCAGCGATATTGATGGATTGGCAAAAAGCGCCCGATGGCCCGCCCATTTATGACGGGAAAAGCTATTCCCAAATGGTGCATTTGGCCGAAGCCGCGCCCGCCTATTGCCGCATTTCACGGCATTTGGCCGATATCGGGCTTGGCGTGCCGGAAATTATTGCCGCCGATGAAGCCCAAGGCTTTGTGTTGCTTGAGGATTTGGGCGATATGTCGCTTGACCGGCTGCCGCCGGAAAACCGCGCACCGGTTTATTTTGAGGCGGTCGAAACCTTGCTGCATTTGCATAATCAGGACGCGCCCGATTTTCTGCCGCTCTATGACGGGTCGGTGCAGGCGATTGAAGCCGCATTGTTTTGCGACTGGTATCTGCCCTATATCGGCCACCACCCCGATGCGAAAGCGCGTGGCGCATTTATGGATATTTGGCAGGCATTGGGCGAGACGCTTATCTCTGCCGCGCGCCCCGTGCTGGTCTTGCGCGATTTCCATTCGGTTAATCTGATGTGGCGCGAGGAAAGACAGGCGCGTTACCGGCTTGGGCTGATTGATGTGCAGGACGCGCTCGCAGGCCATCCGGCCTATGATTTGATGTCGCTATTGCAAGATGCGCGGATTGATGTGACCCCCGAACAAGCAGCAAGCAGCCTGCGCCATTACACAGGGCGGCGCTTTGGCGGCGATGCGAATACCGCTGACAGTGCGGCCTTTGAAACCGCCTGCGCCATTGCCGCCACCCAGCGCAATCTCAAAATTGCCGGTATTTTTGTCCGCCTTGCCCAGCGCGACGCCAAGCCCGGCTATCTGGCGCATTTGCCGCGTATTCTCACCTATTTGCAACAGGGGCTGACCAATCCGGCACTGGCCGATATGACCGATTGGCTGCACCGCCATGCGGCAGGCGCGCAGACCCTGAACCCGAATACGGATGTGACCGGTGATTGAGACGGGCATGATATTGGCGGCTGGGCGCGGCACACGCATGCAACCCAAACCCGATGACCCGCCCAAACCATTGATTGAGATTGCCGGACAAAGCCTGCTGGCGCGCATGATGGACAGGCTGATTGCCGCGCGTGTCAGCCGAATAATCGTCAATGTGCATCACAAGGCCGAGATGATTGAAACGGCATTGCAAGCCTATCAAGACCGCGTGGAATTGCATATTTCAGATGAGCGCGAGGCTTTGCTGGAAACCGGCGGCGGGGTGAAAAACGCCTTGCCGCTTATTGGCGACAAGCCGTTTTTTGTCTGCAATGCCGATATTCTCTGGCAGGAAAACAGCGCGGCACTGGCCGGCTTGGCGCAAGGCTTTGACGCCGCGCGCATGGATGGGCGGCTTTTGCTGGCAGCGCGCGCCACCGGCACTGGTTATGACGGCGCGGGCGATTTTGATTTGCTCGACGATGGCCGCTTGCGCCGCCGCGACCGTGCCGAAGCGCCTTATATTTTCGCCGGTGTGCAGATTCTGACACCGGCCATTTTTGCCGATATGAACGACACTGCCTTTTCGCTGAATCTGGCCTATGATGCGGGTCTGGCGCGCGGTCGCCTGCATGGCGCGGTGCTGGACGGCGTTTGGATGCATGTCGGCACGCCGGAAGGGCGGCAAATTGCCGAGCATATTTTAACCGGTGATACCCCACCCGCGCCGCGACCGTGATATAATGAGACATGAGCGATTCGCGCAGCGCAAAATTATATAATATCGCAGCCGGTCAGCCCTTTCTCGCCATATTGGCGGAAACCCTGATTGACGACGCGCTGCGGCACGGCCTGTTCGGCGATTATGCCGTCGAGCAATGCCATATCCTGTTGCCGACGCGCCGCGCCGCGCGCAAGCTTGGTGATGCCTTTATCGCTGCTGCTGAGGCACGCGGCCAAATGGCACTGGTCATGCCGCGCATTTCGACATTGGGCGATATTGACGAAGATTTTCTCGACAACAGCGCCGGTGACGGCTTTGCCGAGCCGGAAGCGACGCAGCATTTACGCGCCATTGACCCGCAAGAGCGATTTTTCGAGCTTTTGACATTGGTGCGAAAATGGGCGGAAACAAGCGGGCAGGCTTTGGATGAGGTGCGCCTGCACGCGCTGGCCTATGCGCTGGGCGATTTTCTTGACGAAGCCAATCTTGAGGAGATTGACCTGTCGCGCCTGCATGATTTGGTCAGCGAGGGAGACCTTGCCGATTATTGGCAGCAGAGCTTGGGGTTCCTCGCCATTATCACCGAAGCATGGCCGCAGCATTTGGCGGAAAATAAATTGCAGGATGCGGTGTTGCGGCGCAATGGGCTGCTTGATGCCCAAGCGGCGGATTGGCAGGCCACCCCGCCCGACCATCCGATTATCGCCGCCGGATCAACCGGCAGCATCAAGGCGACAGCGCGCTTGCTGAAAACCATTGCCGGCCTGCCCAATGGTGCTGTTATTCTGCCCGGCCTCGACCTGACAGCAAATGCCGCCTGCTGGCAAATGATTGGCAAAGATGTCACCCATCCGCAAAACGCTCTGGCGCATTTGCTCAACCATTTTGACTGTGACCGCGAACAGGTGCGCGATTGGCCGCAAGCGGCAAGCCAGCCTGCCCAATCAAGCGCCGCCACGCAGCGCAGCGCAAACCTGCAAGCAGCCCTTGTGCCAGCCGAGGCAACCGCAATATGGGCGGGGGCTGACAGGGCTGACATAAAACCCGAAACAGCATTGCCCGATTGCCAAATGCTTGAAGCCCCCGACCAGCGCAGCGAAGCGGGCGCGATTGCGATGGCGATGCGCCAGACGCTTGAAACGCCAGGCAAAACGGCGGCGTTGGTCACGCGCGACCGGCATTTGGCGCGCCGCGTAACGGCTGAATTGCAACGCTGGCATATTGAGGTTGATGACAGTGCCGGACGGCCTTTGTCGAAAACCCCGGCAGCTTTGTTGTTGCGGCTGGCGCTGGATGCCGCGCGGCGCGATTTTGCGCCTGTGCCGCTTCTGGCTTTACTGAAACACCCAATGGTCGGCTTGGGTCAAAAGCGCGGGTCGCATTTGGCGGCGGTGCGGCAACTGGAAAAGGCCATATTGCGGGGGCCGCGACCGGCACAAAGTCTTGCCGGATTGGAAGCGGTGCTTGGCGATGTGGCGAAAGAAACAAAAAACAATCTGCAAGAGGCCGAGCAATTGCTGGCGCGGCTGCGCGCGGCTTTTGCCGCTTTGCGTGACATGGCCGACCCGACGCCGCTTTCGGCGCATATTGACCAATTGGCCGAGCTGGCTGAAAAACTGCTTTGTGCGGAAGATGATGCCAGCTTTTTCGATGGCGCCGAAGACCGCCGCGCATTGGGGACATTTTTTGAAAATCTGCGCGCCCATGTGCAGCAGGCCGCGCCGGATTTTAACCTGTCACTGGCCGACTGGCCGGAAGTGCTTGATTTATGGCTGTCGCGGCACAGCTTTCGCCAGCAACGCCAAACCACGCCGCGCCTGTCGATTTGGGGGCCATTGGAAGCGCGTTTAATGCATGCTGATTTGGTGATATTGGGCGGGCTGAATGAAGGCAGCTGGCCGCCCTTGCCGGAAACCGGGCCTTGGCTGTCGCGGCCGATGCGCGAAAAGCTCGGCCTGTCCCTGCCGGAACGACAAATCGGACAGGCGGCGCATGACTTTGTGCAGGCCGCCAGCGCGGCGCAAATCCTGCTGACACGGGCGGTGAAAGTGGATGGCGCGCCCGGTGTCGCGGCACGCTGGCTGCGGCGGCTTGAAACGCTGTATGGCAAGCTGCCGCGCGCCAGCTATTTGCTGGATTGGTGGCAACAGCTTGACCGCCCCGATGGTGTGCCACAGCCGGTTGCCCCGCCCGCACCCTGCCCGCCATTGGCCGCGCGCCCTAGACAATTATCGGTCACGCAGATTGAGGCCCTGCTTTTCGACCCTTATGCGATTTACGCCCGCAAAGTACTGAATCTGCCCGAATGGGAAGCAGTGGACGCCAGCGTCTCGGCTGCCCATCGTGGCAGTTTTCTGCATGGCCTGTTTGAGCAGCTCATCAAGGATGGAAAACATTTGCGCGATGATATCGCCAGTGCCTTGCTGACTTTGGCGCGCGAGGCTGAAAGCCGCAGTGCCGGTGGCGCGGCGATTTTGCAATTTTGGCAGGCTCGGTTGGAAGCCACCGCGCTGTGGTTTGCCGATTATGAGCGCGACCGGCGCGCGCAAATCGCCGACAGCCATGCCGAAATAACCGGTCGCTGGCCGCTGGGCATTGGCGGTGACACATTCACCCTGACCGCCAAGGCCGACCGCATTGACCGGCTTAAATCGGGCGGCTATGTGATTATTGACTACAAGACCGGACAGCCGCCGTCACAGACCATGATTAAAAAACATTTGGCCGTGCAGATGACATTGGAGGCGGCCATGCTGGCCGATGGGGCATTTGCTGAAAATGGCCTGCCGGCGGGGCGCGTCGAGAGGCTTGATTACATCAAACTCAGCGGGCGTATGCCGCCCGGCGAAGTGATATCCGTGCCACCGGAAGCTGAGTTGATAAATGGCGCGGTGGACATGCTGCAAAAATTACTGGCGCTATATCAAGACCCCGACCAGCCCTATTTATCGCATATTCGCCAACGCGCGCGGCCTTTTGCCAGTGCCTATGACCATTTGGCGCGGCTTGCCGAATGGGCCAGCGATGACAGCGAAGGAGACAGACCATGAGCGCCGACCCTGCCCATCGGGCGGCAGACCCGGCGCGCTCGGCCTGGGTAGGCGCCAATGCCGGTTCCGGCAAAACCTATATTCTGGTGACCCGTCTGGTGCGCCTGATGTTGGCCGGTGTCGCCCCGGAAAAGCTGCTTTGTCTGACCTATACGCGCAGCGCCGCCGCCGAAATGAAAGAGCGCCTGTTCACCCTATTGGCCGAATGGGCTTTGCTGGATGATGGCGAATTATCGGCCGCGATTGCCGAGCGCCTTGGCGCGATAGCCAACGAACCGACGCAAGGCGACATGCTGGCGCGGGCGCGCAAGCTGTTTGCCCAAGCGCTTGAAACGCCGGGCGGGTTGCGCGTGCAAACCATTCACTCTTTTTGTGAATCCGTGCTGAAACGCTTTCCGCTTGAGGCTGGCCTGTCGCCGCAATTTGACCTGATGGATGACCAGCAAGCCGTCGATATGCAAAGGCAAATCTTACAACGCTTGCTGCGCCATCCGCCAAACCAAGAGCTGGCTGAGGCTATGGCGCTGCTGACGCGCCAGCTTGCCGAGCCGGATATACTGCGCCTGACGCAACAAATTATCGATCAGAGAGCGCATTTTTCAGGTCAGGACAGCGCGGCGCAGCTTCATGCTTTGGCACGCGCGGCGCAAAAGGCCAATGGCGATGACATGACCGGCCAAATCCCCGAACCCGATGACATTATCACCGCCCATGCCGCCGCGCATCATGACACAATGCGTCGGCTTGCCGATTTGTTTGCCGGTTCCGGCAGCACAAGCGATGAACAAAAAAGCGACCGGATTCATCAATGGCTGGTGCTGGCACAGGCCGGGCGCTGGCAGGAAGGTTGGCAGGCATTGGGGCAGGTTTTCTTCACCGGTGCAGGCAAGACGCGCGCACGTCTGGCTACCAAAGCCCTGCTCGATGACCCGGCTTTTGACGCTGCCTTGCATCAATGGCGTGATGCCTTTGTCAAAGATATGGCGCGCTATCGTTCTGCGGTCGGGCTGGCTTTCACCCGCGCCTTGCTGCATTTCGGCCATCATCTGATTGCGGGATATAATGAAGAAAAAGCCCGCCGCGCTTTGCTTGATTATGATGATTTAATAAGCCGCACCAATGCGCTGCTTACCGGCAAGGCGGCGGCGGCTTGGGTTTTGTATAAAATAGATGGCGGGTTGGAGCATATTCTGGTTGATGAAGCACAAGACACCAGCCCGGCGCAATGGCGGGTGATTGGTGCGCTGGCCGAGGAGTTTTTTGCCGGTGAAGGCGCGATGGCCGACACCGCGCTGGCGAAAGGGCGCGGCCCGCGCACGCTGTTTGCCGTCGGCGATGAGAAACAGTCCATCTTTTCCTTTCAGGGGGCTGACCCGCGCCAATTTGCCGAGCAGTTTGCTCATTTCAAAGAGGCCGTAACGCAATCAGGCGGCGAAATGGATTATGTGCCGCTGACCCTGTCGCGTCGTTCGGCACCGCAAATCCTGCAATTTGTCGATGCGGTTTTTGCCGGAGAGGCCGGCGATGGGCTGACCGGCATGGATGACGGGCCGGTGCGCCATGAGGCACACCGCAGTGAGGCTTGCGGCTATGTCGAATTATGGCCGGTCGCGCATAATCCGGAAAAACCGCCTGAAGCCGAGGCATGGGACGTGCCAATGGCACAGCAAATGGCGCAGCAGGCAGAAACCGGACGCCGCCAATTGGTACGCAGAATGGCTGATAAAATATCCGATTTGGTGCGCCAACCCGACATAGAGGCAGGCGATATTTTGATATTGGTACGCAAGCGCGATGGCTTTGTCGATGAGATGATGCGGGCGCTGAAACAGCGCAATCTCCCCGTTGCCGGTGCTGACCGGATGCATTTGCTGGAGCAGATTTGCGTGCAGGATGTTCTGGCTGCCGCGCGATTTGCGCTCAATACGGAAGATGATTTATCGCTCGCCTGCCTGCTGAAAAGCCCGCTTTGTGGGCTGGATGATGACGCGCTTTTCGCGCTGGCGCATGGGCGCAGCGGCACTTTATGGCAGGCAGTGAAAAACGCCGGTGAAGATATGGCCGCGATATGCGCGTTGCTCGACTGGCTGGTGACGCGCATTGACTATATTCCGCCTTTCGATTTTTTCGCGCAATTGCTCGGCGCACGCGGCGGCATGGCGAGACTGGCGGCGCGGCTGGGGCCGGAAATCAACGACCCGCTTGGCGAGTTGATGCGATTGGCGCTGACTTTTGAGCAGCAAAACACCGCTTCCATGCAAGGCTTTCTGCATTGGCTGGAACAGGGCGAACAGCAAATCAAACGCGATATGGAAGCGCGCGGCGACGCCATTCGCATCATGACCGTGCATGGTGCTAAAGGGCTGGAAGCGCCGATTGTGTTTCTGCCCGACACATGCGGGCGCGGCGTGCCGACCTCCTCGGCGCGCACGCCATTTTTACTGGACGCAGACAATGTGCCGCTTTGGCAGGCCGGTCAATTATTGCGCGACAGCTACACAGATAAGCAAAAACAGCGCAGCGATGCCGATACGCTTTACGAATCCAGACGCCTGCTTTATGTCTCCCTGACGCGCGCCCGTGACCGGCTCTATATTGGCGGCCATTGCAGCTATCAAAACATTCCCGATGATTGCTGGTATGGCATGATAAGCGCAGCTTTGGCGCAACCGCAATATCAGGCCGAGCAGGGTGAGGATATGCTCTGGCGCATGGGCGATGAGGCCAAGGCTGGCCCGTTCGCCAAAGACAAATCGCAAAACAATAAGGACGAAGCCGATACGCCGAACCGGACACAGGAAGCCACCCCGCACCCCGCTGTGCCGGAATGGTGTCACCATGCGCCCGTGCCGGACAAGGTGGCAACGCTGGCTGCCATGCCGAAATCATCCGCTACAAAAAGGCCACAGCAAGAAGCCGACCCGGCGCGGGCGGCAGCCGCCATGCGCGGCACGCTGGCGCATAGGCTGTTTGAGCTGTTGCCGCCCTTGCCGGTCGCGCGCAGGCTGGCGCGCGGGCTGGCCTATCTGGACGGGCAGGCCAGCGATTGGTCGCAAGAGGCGCGCGCGGCGCTTTGCGCCGATGTGCTGGCGGTGATGGACAAGCCCGAATTGGCCGCCCTGTTTGGGTCGCAGGCGCGCGCAGAAGCTGCCATTTGCGGTGTGCTGGAAACCGACAATGGCGCAAGGCGCATGGAAAACCGGCAAATTGACCGCTTTGTCGAGACCGATAGCGGGATTTTTATTGCCGATTTCAAAACCGGCACGCCGCCGGACAGTGCCGCGCAAATCACTGCCGACTATATTGAGCAAATGGCGGTTTATCAGGCGCTGATGCGCGCCGCCAAGCCGGATGTGGCGGTCACTTGCGCGCTTATCTGGACACGCAATGGGCAGGTGGACATGCTGACCCAGTCGCAGCTTGATGCGGCATTGGCCGCTTATCGCGCCCGGTCTTGATAAATCCCACACCCTGCTTACATTAAGGACGAGAATCAGGGTTAAGTGAGACCACACAGCAAGGAGACGGAAATGGCAGTCCAACATGTAACCGACGATGAGTTTGAAAATGCCGTCATCAATGCAGATGGCCCGGTTTTGGTTGATTTCTGGGCCGAATGGTGCGGCCCGTGCAAACAAATCGCACCGGCGCTTGACGAATTATCGGCTGAATATGACGGCAAATTGTCGATTGTGAAAGTCAATATAGATGAAAACCCGGAAGCCCCGACCAGCTTTGGCGTGCGCTCCATACCGACCATGATATTGTTTCAGGACGGGCAGGCCAGCGCGACAAAAATCGGCGCGTCACCGAAAAGCCAAATCAAGGAATGGATTGACGAAAGCCTTTAAGGGCTGGCGCGGTTCTCTTCATCTTCATTGGCGCGCAATAGCTGACCGGCCAGATATAGCGAACCGGCAATCAAAATCAGCGCGTCAGGGTCATCAATCATATCAAGCGCGGCTTGAAATCCGTCATGGGCGCTGGCGGCCAGGCCGGTTGCGCGTGCCATATTGGCAAGCTCAGTCGGCGGCAGACCGGCATCACTGTCTTCGACCGGCACGGCGTATAAATGCGCCACACGCCCGCAAGCGGCCAGATGGTCGATAAAAGCCTGATGCGCCTTATTGGCTAACATGCCCAAAATAACATGCACATCTCTCTCGCTTGACCTCTCGCCCGCACCAGCAATAAAATCGGCCAGCATCTCGGCGGCAGCTTCATTGTGACCGCCATCAAGGCGGATTTCGACATTCGGCAATCTTTGTTTCAGCTGACTGACCCATTTGCCCGATGATAGTTTTTGCAGCCGCGCCGGCCAAACCGCCTTGGCAAGCCCCTCGGCAATCGCCGCACCCGACAGATCCAAATGCCGCGCCAGCGCAATCGCCGTGCCGGCATTGGTGATTTGGTGCTTGCCGGTCAGGCTTGGCAAGGGCAAATCCAGCACACCAGCGCCATCTTGGAACACCAGCGCGCCCCTTTCCGCATAAGCCATCCAGTCCTGCCCACCCAAAAAGACCGGCGCTGACAGCCGTTCAGCCTCGGCAGCAATTACCTTTGCGGCATCCGGGGCTTGCGGCGCGCAAACAAGTGGCACGCCGGGTTTGATGATACCGGCTTTCTCAACGGCAATCGCGGCCAGACTGTCGCCAAGAAACTCCTGATGGTCAATGCTGACCGGCGTGATGGCAGTTAATCGCGGCGTGGTGATATTGGTCGCATCCAGCCGGCCGCCCAGACCGGTTTCAAGCAGCACATAGTCAGCTTCATGCTCGGCAAAGGCCAGAAAAGCCGCCGCCGTGGTAATTTCAAAAAAAGTAATCGGCGCGCTGCCATTGGCAGCCTTGCAGCGCTCAAGAATATCGACCAGCGCCGCCTCGCCTATCATGGTTCCGGCCAATGTGATGCGCTCATGAAAGCGCACCAAATGGGGGGAGCTGTAACAATGCACGCGCTGGCCTGCTGCTTCCAGCATGGCGCGCAGCATGGCTAAAGTGGAGCCTTTGCCATTTGTGCCGGCAACATGCACGACTGGCGGCAATTTTTCATGCGGTTGGTCAAGTGCTGCCAATAAGCGCATCATACGCCCCAGTGACAGGTCAATTTTTTTCGGATGCAGCGCAAGAAGCTGGTTTAGCACATCATCGCTGGCAGGCCGGAAATCGGACATCATATAAAGGCCAAAAGGGTCGGTCGGCCCGACCGGCTGGTCAAATTAGGCGCTGGCGTCACCGGCAAGCCCGGTCGCGGCGCGCCCGCCCAGCAAAAGGTCAATAATGCGACCCAGCGTCTCGCTCAATTTATGGCGATGCACCACCATGTCTATCATGCCATGTTCGAGCAAATACTCGGCGCGTTGAAAGCCTTCCGGCAGTTTTTCCTTAATCGTGTCCTGAATCACACGCGGCCCGGCAAAACCGATAAGCGCGCCCGGCTCAGCTATCTGAATATCGCCCAACATGCCATAAGAAGCGGTGACACCACCGGTTGTTGGGTCGGTGAGGATAACAATATAGGGCAGGCCACGCTCGCGCAATTGCTGGACAATCACCGTTGTGCGCGGCATTTGCATCAGCGATAAAATCCCTTCCTGCATACGCGCGCCACCGGCTGCCGCCACCATAATAAGCGGTGCATCATTATCAAGCGCCGTCTGTCCGGCGGTCACCACAGCCTCACCGGCGGCCATGCCAAGCGAGCCGCCCATAAAGCTGAAATCCTGCACCGCAATCACCGCCTTATGGCCGCTTATCTCACCCAGGGCCACTTTCACCGCATCCTTGTCACCGGTTTTGCTGCGCGCATCCTTCAGCCGGTCGGCATAGCGTTTCTGGTCGCGGAATTTCAACGGGTCAAGCGGCACATCGGGAACATCAATTTCTTCAAATGAATTGGCATCGAATATCTGCTCAAAGCGTTCTTTCGCGCCGATACGCATATGATGGTCGCAACCGGGGCAGACCTGCTGCAACAGCTCCAAATCGCGGTGAAAAATCATCTCACCGCATTTTTTGCAGCTATCCCAAAGATTATCCGGCGTGTCTTTATGGTCGCGAAAGACACTTGGAAATCGCGGTCGCACAAAGTTTTTAATCCAATTCATTGTTCACGCCCTCCATTGAGATAACGCTGTCAATTAACAAGGCCGATTATCACTGCTTATGCACACCCGCCGCCAATTGCGCGGCCAGTGCCAGAACATGATTTACCGCATCCTGCGACGCATTGCCGTTTTCGTCAAGGTTTTCAGCCAGCGTATCAACCAGTGCCGAGCCGACAACCACCCCGTCAGCCTGCGCCGCGATATCTTGCGCCTGCTCCGGCGTGCGAATTCCAAAGCCGACACAGACCGGCAAATCGGTCTGACCCTTAATGCGCGCCACATTTTCGGCAACGGCGGCTTTTTGCGGCGCGGCCGAGCCGGTAATACCGGCAATTGAGACATAATAGACAAAGCCGGATGTGTTTTTAAGAACCTCCGGCAGGCGCGCATTATCGGTTGTCGGCGTCGCAAGGCGAATAAAATTCAGCCCACCGCGAATGGCCGGAAGGCATAATTCCGCATCTTCTTCCGGCGGCAGGTCAACAATAATCAACCCATCGACACCGGCGGCGCGGGCATCGGCGACAAATTTCTCAGCACCATAAATATAAACCGGATTGTAATAGCCCATCAGCACAATCGGTGTTTGGTCATCGCTCTGGCGGAAACGGCGCACCATATCCAGCGTGGCAGATAATGTCTGCCCTGCCGCCAGCGCCCGTTGCGACGACGCCTGAATGGACGGGCCATCAGCCATTGGGTCGGTAAAGGGCATGCCCAATTCGATAATATCGGCACCAGCTTCAGGCAGACCGGCCAGCAATTTTTCCGACATAGCCAAATCCGGATCACCGGCAGTAATAAAAGCGATAAACGCCTTGCGCCCGGCTTCGGCCAGCGTGGCAAAGCGTTGCTCCAATCGTGTCGCTTGTGTCGGATCGGTCATTTTATCGGCCTATAGCGAAACATTGAGATATTCGGCAACGGAAAACACATCCTTGTCGCCGCGCCCGCACATATTCATCACCAATAAATGATTGGCAGGCAAATCAGGGGCGATTTTGCCGACATGCGCCAGCGCGTGCGACGGCTCAAGCGCCGGAATAATGCCTTCCAGCCGGGTGATGAGCTGAAACGCTTCCAACGCCTCCTCATCCGTTGCCGAGACATAGGAAACCCGCCCAGCATCGCGCAAATAGGCATGTTCCGGCCCAATGCCCGGATAATCAAGACCGGCGGAAATCGAATGGCCTTCAATAATCTGGCCGTCATCATCTTGCAGCAAATAAGTCCGGTTGCCGTGCAAGACGCCCGGATTGCCGCCGGCCAGCGAAGCGGCATGGTCGGGCGTGTCCAGCCCTTTGCCGCCAGCCTCAACGCCGATAATCTCAACTTCCGGGTCATCCAGAAACGGGTGAAACAGCCCCATCGCATTGGAGCCGCCGCCAATACAGGCAACCAGCGTATCGGGCAAACGCCCCTCGCGCTCCAGCATTTGCTGTTTGGTTTCGCGCCCGATAACCGATTGGAAATCGCGCACCATTGCCGGATAGGGATGCGGGCCAGCGACTGTGCCGATAATGTAAAATGTGTCATGCACATTGGCGACCCAATCGCGCAGCGCCTCATTCATTGCGTCTTTCAGCGTGCCGGCACCGGCAGTCACCGGACGCACATCGGCACCGAGCAATTTCATGCGGAACACATTGGGCTTTTGCCGTTCAATATCGGTCGCCCCCATAAACACAGTGCAGGGCAGGCCAAAACGCGCCGCTACGGTCGCCACGGCGACGCCGTGCTGACCAGCGCCGGTTTCGGCGATGATACGGGTTTTGCCCATGCGCTTGGCAAGCAAAATCTGACCAAGGCAATTATTGATTTTATGGCTGCCTGTATGGTTCAACTCGTCGCGCTTCAGATAAATCTTCGCGCCGCCATAATGTTCGGTCAGCCTTTCAGCAAAATAAAGCGGGCTGGGGCGACCCACATAATGAGCTTGTAAATCCTGCAATTCCTCAACAAAGCCCGCATCCTGCTGCGCGTCCAGATAGGCTTGCTCAAGGTCAAGAATAAGCGGCATCAGTGTTTCGGCGACAAAGCGACCGCCGAAATGTCCGAAACGGCCTTTGTCATCCGGCCCTGCTCGATATGAATTTTGCCCGTCCACTCTATGCCTCATTTCCTGTCACCGGCCACACTTATTGCCGGTTCACGCCGCCCGCACCGCTTCGACAAATGCCCGCATCAGTGCTGCATCCTTTTCGCCCGGCGCCTGCTCGACACTTGAAGAAATATCAACCATGGGCGCACCTGTCATGGCCAAAGCCTGCGACACATTTTCAGCCGACAGACCGCCAGCCAGCAAATAGGGCTTGTCCATGTCATAGGCGTTCAGGCTGTGCCAGTCAAACGCCTCGCCATTGCCGCCGGGCATACCATCTTCCGGCGGCTTGGCATCAAACAAAAACCAGTCAGCCATATCCCCATAGGCGCGCGCGGCACGCACATCATCTCCATTGGCAACGGCCAGCGCCTTGATAATGGGCAGGCCGGTGCGGTTTTTAATCTCTGCCACCCGTGCCGGTGTTTCCGCCCCGTGCAATTGCAGGCGGTGTGGGCTGAGCGAGGCCAGCGCATGGTCGAGCGCTTCATCATCCGGGTCAACCAGCAAGGCGACGCGCTCCATTTGCGGGTCACAGCGTCCGGCCAATGCGGCGGCCATTTCCTGCGAGACATGGCGTGGCGATTTTTTGAAAAACACAAAACCGGCCAAATCAATGCCGAGCTGATTGGCCGCATCCACATGGGCAGGCTTATTGAGGCCACAGATTTTAATTTTCACTGGCGCTGTCATTTATCTGCCCCATTGGCAATAAGGCTGTCAGCAATGGCACGCGCCGCCATTGACGGGTCATCGCTTTGCGTGATGGGACGCCCGACAACCAGCACATCAGCGCCCAGCCCATGCGCCTCTGCCGGGGTCATCACCCGTTTCTGGTCTTGTGTCGCGCTGTCGGCGGGGCGAATGCCCGGCACGACCAGTTTGAAATCCGACCCCAAGGCGGCGCGCAAAGCGGCAATTTCATGCGCCGAGCAAACCACGCCGTCCATGCCATTGGCCTGCGCCATAGCGGCAAGGCGTAAAACCTGCTCCGAGGCGGTGGCCGAAACCCCCATAGAATGCAAATCGCTGTCGCCAAGGCTGGTCAATATGGTCACGGCCAGCATCAGTGGCGGTTTGGTGCCGGCAGCCACTGCCCCGTCACGCGCCGCATCTGCCGCCGCCGCCATCATGGCCGCCCCGCCACCGGCATGGACATTCAAATAAGTCGGCGCCAGTGGCGACAGGGCGCGAATGGCAGAGGCCACCGTATTGGGAATATCGTGCAGCTTCAAATCGAGAAACACCGGCAGGCCGTGACCGGCAATCGCTTGATAGCCTTGCGCGCCATGCGCGTAGAAAAACTCCATGCCGATTTTCAACCCGCCAACATGGCCGGCCAATTGCGCCGCCAGCGTTTCGGCCTGCGCCAAATCGGGCGTATCAAGCGCGCAATAAACCGGATTAACCGGCATGTCGGTTGTGCTGATGCCAGATGACATGAGCCTGTCCTCTCTCCTGCCGCCGCCACGCTTGCCCAATCAAACGGGCAAAACAATGGCGGTCTATTTGCGTTGTGTGGGTTCTAGCACGCCATCGCCTGCCGGCAAAGCCTGTTGCGCGACCGGCTGGTTTTCGGGTGTTTTGTCAAATGTTGACATGCTTGGCACATCAACCGGCGCGGCCTGCTTGCGATTGCGCCATGAGGCAAGTTTTTCCGAGCCGTGACGTTTCCAGCGCAACAGAGCCGAAGCCGCAATCCCGCCAATAAATCCGGCCAACATCATGCCCGCCATGACAATAAACAGCGGCAGGCTGACCCCGTTATGACCATCGGCAAACAGCGCCAATGGGTTAAGCTGAATACTGACTTTCTGGCTGTTCAATATCGCCAATGGCACCAGCACAGCAGCCAGCCCAATAAGCAGGGCATAGCCTAGCAGGCGCAGGATAAAATGCATAAGGGTTACTGACCCGCCTCGTCATTCAGGCGTTCACGCAAATCTTTACCGGTTTTGAAAAACGGCGTGTTTTTGCGCGCCACCGCCACCGATTCACCGGTGCGTGGATTGCGCCCGATACGCGCCTCGCGCTGCTTGACCGAAAACGCGCCAAAGCCGCGCAGCTCAACGCGATCGCCGCGCCCCATAGCACTGCCGATTTCATCCAGCACACGATTAACCACGGCCTCGACATCTCTTTGATAAAGATGCGGAAATTTTTCTGCAATGCGCGCAACGAGTTCAGATTTAATCATTGGTCTCTACCATATGCTTTCAGCCTGCCAAACTGGCGCGCGCGCGTCAAGCGACAAACCGCACTGACATGGCGTAAATTTTTAACAAAAACGGCCCGGACAAGCCGGGCCGTTTAACAGTTTCAGCGCGTCGCCAAGATTACTCGGATTTTTCCGCGTCCTCTTCAGCTTCCTCTGGGGCTTCTTCAGGCACTTCTTCGGCAGGCGCTTCCGCTTCAGCCGACTCGACAGCTTCTGCTGCAACTTCCTCTGGCGCTTCTTCAGCCACTTCTTCAGCAGGGGCTTCTTCAGCCGCGCCATTTTCCTTATTCAAGGCCGCACCAAGAATATCGCCCAGCGATGCACCGCTATCGGATGAGCCATATTGTTCCACTGCCTCTTTTTCCTCGGCAATTTCCAACGCCTTTATAGATAGGCCGACGCGACGGTCGCGCTTGTCAAGATTGGTTACCATAGCGTCAATTTTATTGCCGACATTGAAACGCTCCGGACGTTGGTCTTCGCGGTCGCGCGACAAGTCGCTGCGGCGGATAAAGGCCGAAACATCCGTGTCGCTGATTGCCACTTCCAGCCCGCCATCATTAACGGCGGTCACTTCGCAAGTCACCGTATCGCCGCGACGCAGATTGGCAATGCTCTCAAACGGGTCGCCATCAAGCTGTTTAATGCCAAGGCTGACGCGCTCTTTTTCCTGGTCAACATCCAGCACAACCGCTTCAACGGTTTGGCCTTTGGTGAATTGCGCCAGCGCTTCCTCGCCCGACACATTCCAATCCAAATCGGAAATATGCACCATGCCGTCAATTTCATCGGCCAGACCGACAAACAGCCCGAATTCGGTGATGTTTTTGATTTCACCTGAGATTTTCGTGCCGGACGGGAATTTGGCGGCAAAATCTTCCCACGGATTGGCCACACATTGTTTCAGCCCCAATGAAATGCGCCGCTTGTCCTGGTCAACTTCCAGCACCATGACTTCAACTTCTTGCGAGGTGGAGACAATTTTGCCCGGATGGACATTTTTCTTTACCCAGCTCATCTCAGAGACATGGACAAGACCTTCAACACCGCTACCCAGCTCAACAAAAGCACCGTAATCAGTGATATTGGTCACCCGACCGGTCACTTTGCTATTGAGTGGGAAATTCGCCGCAACCTCATCCCACGGATCGGTTTCAAGCTGTTTCATGCCAAGGCTGATACGCTGGGTTTCAGTGTTGATTTTCACCACTTGCACTTTCACCGTCTCACCGACATTTATGACTTCCGACGGATGATTGACACGCCGCCAGGCAATGTCTGTGACATGGAGCAGGCCATCAACACCGCCCAAATCGACAAAAGCGCCATAATCGGTGATGTTTTTCACCACGCCCTCGACAACCTGACCTTCGACCAGATTTTGCACAATTTCATTGCGGGCTTCAGCGCGGGTTTCTTCCATAATGGCGCGACGCGAGACAACGATATTGCCGCGCCGCCGATCCATTTTCAAAATCTGGAAGGGTTGCGCCATATTCATCAAGGGCGTGATATCGCGCACCGGGCGGATATCGACCTGGCTGCCCGGCAAAAACGCCGTTGCGCCGTTCAAATCAACGGTGAAACCGCCTTTGACGCGGCCAAAAATAACGCCTTCAACACGCTCATTGGCTTCAAAGGATTTTTCCAGCTTGACCCAGCTTTCCTCGCGGCGCGCCTTATCGCGTGACAAAACCGCATCGCCCATCGCGTTTTCTATCCGGTCGAGAAAAACCTCAACCTCATCACCGACGCTGATGGTCGGCTCCTGACCGGCCATTGAAAACTCGCGCAAAGGCACGCGGCCTTCGGTTTTCAGACCGACATCAATAATTGCCAAATCATTTTCAATGGCGGTCACCCGCCCTCTCACAACGCTGCCTTCAAGCGGCGCCTCGGCGCTGAAACTTTCGTCCAGCAGGCTTGCAAAGTCTTCTTTTGACGGGTTGAAGCCCTGATTTTCTGTTTCGGACACGATAAGTGTTTCCTGTCTGTCTGTGCCAACCCGCATCAGGCGGGCGGTCTTCCCTCACGCAACGCGACGCGCAAAGGCGCACGCTCCGGTCATCAGGCGATTTGAGATTATGAATTCGGGCGGTTTGGATTTCCGGACTTTATGCTTTCAGCAAAGCCAGAGCCGCGTCGAATGCCTGTTCTATAGACAAATCTGAGGTATCAAGCAAGTGTGCAGTTTTGGCTTTTTGCAAAGGCGCCGTGGCGCGGTTCATGTCGCGGTCATCGCGGATGCGAATATCGGCCAGCACGGTCTCAAAATCGGGCGCGTGCGGCTGTGCCTGCAATTCCTTCCAGCGTCGCTCGGCGCGAATTTCAGGCCGCGCAGTGACAAACAGCTTGTCGCGCGCATCAGGGCAGACCACTGTGCCAATATCGCGCCCGTCCAGCACCGCACCGGCCTGCCCGTCGGGCGGTGTGGCGGCGAAATCGCGCTGCGCCTGTAATATCTGCGCCCGCACGGCTGGCATGGCCGCCACAATAGACGCCGCGCTGCCGGTTTCCGGTCGGCGCAAAGCAGCCGCGATATCAGTCTCACCCAAGCGGCGCATATCCAAGATTGTGGCCGCGTGCAAGGCTGCCGCTTCATCTTCCGGTGCCGCACCGGCCTGCAACAAGCTGAGCGCTACGGCGCGGTAAAGCGACCCCGTATCAAGATAGGCGAAATTGAAATGGGCGGCGATTTTCTTGGCCAATGTGCCTTTGCCCGATGCGGCCGGGCCATCAATTGCGATAATATGCCGGTCTGCCATTGTCACCTCTGCCGCCCTCATAACGCCTTTATGCCAAACTGGGCGCATCATGCGTGAAGGACGCTCCCAGCGACGCCATTAACTCGAAAAACGCCGGAAAACTTGTCGCAATCATCGCGCTGTCGTCAATTTGCACCGGCGCTTGCGCGGTCAGACCCAGCGTCAGGAAGGACATGGCAATCCGGTGGTCATGGCGTGTTTCAACCATGCCGCCGCCCGGCACAGCCCCGCCAGTCACGCTCAGCCAGTCCGCACCTGCCTCAAAATGCACGCTATTGGCAGCCAGCCCGTCAGCCACCGCCGCCAACCGGTCGGTTTCCTTGACCCGCAATTCAGCCAGCCCGTTCATTTTTGTCGTGCCTTGCGCGCAAGCTGCCGCTATTGCCAATATCGGATATTCATCAATCATGGACGGTACCAATTCTGCCGGCACATCAATGCCGGTCAGCGGCGAATAACGCACATGCAAATCGGCAATTGCTTCGCCTGCCTGCTGGCGCGGATTGAGCAGCTCAATCTGCCCGCCCATATCGCGCAAAACACGGATAAGCCCGTCGCGCTGCTTGTTCAGCATCACATTTTCCAGCACCACATCAGACCCCGGCACAATCAGCGCTGCCACCATCGGAAAAGCCGCCGAGGACGGGTCGCCGGGAATATCCATATCGCAGGCACGCAACCGCGCCGGCCCGTGCAGCGTAACCCTATGCTGCGCGCCATCCATCACGCGCTCAATCTGCGCCCCGAATAATTGCAACATATTCTCGCTATGGTCGCGCGTAATATGCGTCTCGCGCACAATAGTCGTGCCGGGTGCGCCCAGACCAGCCAGCAAAATCGCCGATTTGACCTGCGCCGAGGCCACTTCCGGCGTGATATCAACCGGCATAAGCGGCACGGGCGGCGACATGCTCACCGGCAAGCGCCCGCCCTCTTCGCTGGTAAAGGCAACCCCCATTTCAGACAGGGGCGACATGATACGCCCCATCGGCCGCGCCGACAGTGAGGCATCGCCGGTAAATGTCGCGCCGACCCCACTGCCTGCCAAAAGCCCCATAGCAAGGCGCACACCCGTGCCGGAATTGCCGAAATCCAGTGCCGCCAAAGGCGCCCGCAAGCCTTGTGACCCGCAGCCTGTGACCAACCAATCACCCTCCGGCGTGCGCGTTATATCGGCACCGCAAGCCTGCATGGCCGCCGCCGTTGCCAGCACATCATCGCCTTCCAAAAGCCCGCGCAAGCGGCTTGTGCCGGTCGCCAAAGCGGCCAGCATCAGCGCCCGATGCGAGATTGATTTGTCGCCCGGAATAACAACATGTCCGGCCAGCGGGCCATTGGCGCGGGTCGTGGTGGCGGGAAGCGGTGTTTCGGTCATAAAGTCTTGGCCTGTCGCAATAAACTTCTGTGCCAACATATGTGTCAATGGCACGGATTAGGTTTTGACACTAGCCGCGCTTCATGGCAAGGGAATGATTTGTTTCATTGAGGAGAGGTGCATTGTGGTAGATCCAAAACTTGGAACCAAGCGTATCTGCGAAAACTGTGGCGCAAAATTTTATGATTTGAACAAAAATCCAGCAACATGTCCCAAATGCGGCCATAGCTTTGACCCGCTTGCCGCTTTCACCGAAAAGCAGCCGGTCAAAGAAATCGCGCCAGCCGCCGAAACCCAGGAAGAGGATGAAGACGAGTTGGAAGAAGATGAGGACGCCATCAGCCTTGATGAAATGGTCGAGGAGGATGATGACGCCGAAGACGAAACCGCTTTGCCCGATTTCGAAGACGCGCCGCTTGACGATGATGACGCCGATGATGACGACACGCTCCTCGACACGGATGATGATGAGGATGACAGTTTCCTGCCGGAAGAAACAGAAGATGATGACTGATTTTTCTGTTGCTTGCGGCAGCGTCTTCGACTAGTTTCCGCAACGGTTTTCGGCATCACGCCGAGCCACGGGGCCATAGCTCAGTTGGGAGAGCGCTTGCATGGCATGCAAGAGGTCGGCGGTTCGATTCCGCCTGGCTCCACCAATCGCTCAACCAATCCACAACCGGAATATCCCCCAAATGCTGAATATCCCCTTACCGCGCCCGCTTTGCCCGGGCGGCCTGCTATTGTCTGCCCTTTTTATTGCCTTTTTACCGGTTCATGCCGCACAAGCGACTGACGCGCTCCCCGATGCTCATGCCCCGATTGGCGTCATGGCCGACCATATGCACAAAAAGGGCGAATATATGATTTCCCTGCGCCGTATGAGCATGCGGATGAAGGGCAATTATGCCGATAATGACAAATTATCCGACGCCGCCATATTGATGACGCCCAACACATATGGCACACCGCCCATGCTGCGCGTTGTGCCGCAAAATATGGATATGACCATGACCATGATTGGCGCTATGTATGCGCCATCTGACAAAGTGACTCTGCTGGCTATGGTCAATTTGCTGGATAATGACATGCGGCTGACCACTTATAATATGAACGCCGAAAAGCTTGGCGATTTTGACACCAGCACATCCGGCCTTGGCGACAGCGTGATTGGCGCGCTGTTTGACCTGCCCGGCAAATGGCATAGCGGCCTGGCTTTTGGCCTGCCAACCGGCGCGACCGACAAAACCGGTCGCCTGCTGACGCCGATGAATATGCGTGTCACCGCGCGCCTGCCTTATGCCATGCAATTGGGCGGCGGCACTTTTTCATTGAAACCCTCGCTCACCCGCGCCAGCCTTGGCGTCAACGGTGGCTGGGGCATGCAATTGGCTGCCAGCCTGCCGCTTGGCCGCAATAAGGAAGGCTGGCGTCATGGCGCGTCGGCACATGGCGATATCTGGGCGTCGCGCCGCCTCAATGCCTCATACAGCCTGTCATTGCGCGGTCGCTTCACCCATAAAGAGGCGATTTCCGGTGCCGATGCGCGCATTGACAAGCCGGTGCAATCGGCCAATCCCGATTATTATGGCGGCCAGCAGGCCGAGCTTGCCTTGGGTGTGAATTTTATCGGCGGTGGCGGTGCGCTGCACGGGCATAGGTTGGCGCTGGAATATACGCGCCCCGTCTGGCGCAATCTCAATGGCCCGCAAATGGGCAATCACGCCACGCTGACACTGGGCTATCAAAAGAGCTTCTGAGGGCGGCGGCCAGCAGCAAGCCCTTATACCAGCCGACTTCGCTGGCGCAAGGCGGATGCGTCCAACAGCGTCAGCTGTTGGCGTCCCGCTTTTGGCGAGCGCGCTTTTCAGCGCAGCTTTCCCCAAAAGAAAACAAAATCGCAAGCTGGCAAGCCCTTATACCAGCCGACTTCGCTCGCTAGGCTCGCTGCGCTGGCGGAAGGCGGGCTAAGCCAGCAAGCTGGCAAGCCCTTATACCGTGGCGGACAGAGAGGGATTCGAACCCTCGAG
>JAYPAN010000021.1:0-2765 GCA_038123715.1 Rhodobiaceae bacterium
GAACTGACCGGCTGAGTCCACCACATAACGGTCATTATTCACATTCAATGAACCGTTCCGTGTGTAAACCTCCTGCGCCGATGTCAGTGACGGTTTCAGGGCAAAAAAGCCCTGGCCGGAAATGGCAAGGTCAAGCGCGTTCAGCGAGGACACAATGTTACCTTGCGTGAACTGCTGCTTAATCCCCTTCAAAATCGTGCCGGAACCAATCGACGAAGATGAGTTCTGCAATGGTGAGGTTGCGAAAATATCGCCAAATTCCGCACGGCTCCGCTTAAAGCCGGTCGTACCAACGTTGGCGATATTGTTCGAGGTGGCCGAAATATCGGCCTGCGAACCATTCAATCCTGTCAGCGCTGTATAAAACGACATTGATTACTCCATCCAAATCAAAAGGCTAAAATCTATTTTCTGAACCGGCTAATATCGGCGGCGGCAATTTCTCCGTAATCGCGCACGTCAAGCACAACCCCGCGAACCGGGTCAGCCGTGGAAGCGGCCAGCACTTCAGCGAAAACGGAGGACGATACGGATTGCATGCCCTGGCCGCTATCGGCATAGGCTTCAATGCGCAAAGGCGCGTCGCCAGCGGCAATGTCTTCGGGAATATTTTCCCATGAGAAGCCGGTCAAGCCGCGCCCTTGCGGGCCAAGGTCAGCGACATGGACAACTTCGCCATTGGCGTCGGAAAACACGATATTGGTCGCGGTGGACGCTGCCGGCAAATCAACAATGCCGTGAATGGCGCGATTTTCATCGGGCCGCGCCGTATTGCCCGGCACTAACACCGAGCTGCCCAGCATATTGGTCGCCGTCGCCAAACGGAACTCGGCAATCTGGCCGGAAATATCGTTCAGCGACTGCCCCATTTCGGTAATGCCGGTGACCGTCGAGAACTGTGCCATTTGGGCAATAAACTCGGCATTTTCCATCGGCGCAAAAGGGTCTTGATTTTGCAATTGCGTGGTCATCAATTTCAGGAAATCCGCTTGGCCGAGCGTATCCTTGCTGGCCGGCTTTTCATCCTGCCGGTTGACCCCGATTTTATCGAGAATGGCGTTCAAAGACTGGTTATTGTCAATGCTTGTCATGGTTTAATTCCGATTCCGTTGCTCTATTTGCCCATATTGATTGTGCGCATCATCAATGCGCGCATTGTGGTGACGACTTCGATGTTGTTCTGGTATTGCCGGTTGGCATCCATCATATCGACCATTTCCTCTTGCGGCTCGACCGCTGCCATATAGACAAAACCATTGCCATCGGCTTTCGGGTGGTCGGGCATGAAAGTGCGCTCCGGCTCGCGGTTCAGGGTCACAATTTCCTGCGTGTCCATTGTTGACAGGCCGGTTTTTTCAAATTGAGCGGCATATTTCGATTCAAAGACCGGACGGATAGCGCGAAACGCCTCCTCCGGCGACCCCGCCATGCTGCCGGCATTGGCCAGATTGGTGGCGATTGTGTTCAACCGCACCATTTGTGACGCCATAGCGCGTCCGGCGACATCAAATATATTGTTGATATTCCCGTTCTTATTCATCACTCTCCCCGTATCGCACTGCGGAGGCCGTTAATCCGCGCATTGAGGAAATTGAGGCTGGTTTGGTAGCGCATCACATTTTCGGAAAACTGCATTTGCTCTATCGCCAGCTCAACCGTATTGCCGTCATAAGACGGGTTAAGCGGCACGCGATATTGCATGTCGCGCATACCGACAGGGCGCGCGGCAGGAATATGCTGTTTATTGGTGGTGGTCAGCGGCCCGGTCGGGTCAAGCTTTTCAGCAGCGCGGGCGAAGTCAAAGTCACGCGCCTTGAAATTAGGCGTCGCGGCATTGGCGATATTGGACGCCAATATATTATTGCGGCGCGAGCGCAGGCCCAATACCGACGCCTGAAACCCAAGATGATCAGAAAACCGATCCATTGTTCAACCCTTCAAAACCGACCGAAATTTTCATGGAAAAACCGGCCCATTGGTCTGGAAATTGCAAATTGGATGCCAAACGGATGATGGAGACCAAAAAATGAGTATGCGGGATAAAGAAGCCGGTCTGGCGCCAAGGCGCGGCATGGTGCGCCGCCTGTCGCCGGAAATTACCGAGCTGCGCGACAAAATTATCGAGCGTTTTGACGGCAAGCCATTAAATGAGATTGCCGAATTTGTGCAAAAAGTGCTGGCGACCGAGCAGAATGAGACGCGCCGCATTGCCGCTTTGGCTGCACGGGTTGTGATTATCCGCAATCATATCAATAATCTGGCGGGCATTGAACCGGCGGTGAAAAGCAAAGGTCAGAAGAAAAAGCAAGCCGAAGAGGACGAAGGCAATCCGACAGTGATTGTCGCCCATGGCGGCATGAGCAGCGAAATCCGCCCCGGTATGAAACGTGTTCGCATTATTGAAGATGCTGAGGTTTACGGCTTTCAATTCCCCGCCGGCGTTATCGTCGATGTGAAGGAAGAAGATGCGGTGCGTTTGCTTGAGGCCAATAAGGCTGAGCTGACTGATAAGGACATTACCGGTGACGATGTCGCCGAGGGCGATGTGACGGCGGTTGAAATCCGCGAAAATAAAGACGCTGAAGCGGAAGAGGAAGCAGAAGCGGAAGCGCAAGAGGAAACGGAAGAAGAAGCGGAAGAGGACGCAGCAACCCAGGATGATGCGACCGAGGATATGGCAGCCGAAGAAGAAGCTGGTGAGGCAGAAACTGGTGAGGCAGAGGCTGAAGAAGAAAACGCCAATGACGAAACTGGCGAAGAAGCTG
>JAYPAN010000021.1:2865-28949 GCA_038123715.1 Rhodobiaceae bacterium
GCCGAGGACGGGGAAACAGATGAAGCCGAGCAGTAAAGCTAAACCTGTTATTATACCGGTTTTGCTGACCGGTTTGACACTGGCGGCGTGCGACAGCATGGTGCGGTTTGAATCGCGCAAATATGCCTGCGACAGGAATGTTCTCGGCCTTGACGGGTTGGAAATACACAATCGGTCGGGCAAATTGACCGGCTTTGTCAATCGCTATGGCAATGCCTATACGGCGACTGTCGAAAAAGAAAATGGCCGCGTTCAAATCTCAGGTGGCGAGTTGGAAATCGGATTTTCGCCTGAAACCGGCGAGGCCAGCATATTCCGCGACAAAAAATTCATCCGCGTAAATTGTCCCCTGTCGGAAACCTTTTCCATGTAATCTGGCTGCACGGGCGCGCCCGTCTTATAACTCCGGCGTCTTATGTCTCTAGCGCCCCATCTTCCTGGGCAATTTCCTTTTTATCCGAGGGTTGTTTTGGCCCGTGAAAGCGGACAATGGCGTCGGCCTGCTCTGCCGTCAGGCCGGTTTTATCAACAATATCAGCGCGTTTTGAACCGGCGCGCGCCATTTCTATGGCCTCCGATATCAATTGCTGCTCGCCGACATTTTCCGATAATTTGGTGGTTTCATCGCGCAGGCTGCGAATAAGCTCGCTCAGCTGGTTAAATTCCGGCTTAAGCTGGCGCAGCAGCGAATCGGATGTGTCAAATTCGAGTTCCGGCTCTTTCTGCTCAATCAAAAGCTGCATGGTAGCCAGACGCTTGGCCATTTGTTCATTATGTTTTTTATTTTCAGCAATCAGCCGGTTGGCGGCATTGCGGCTTTGGATGAAGGCGATAATCGCACCGACCGCAATCGCTGTCATGACCAGAAGCACAATCAGCGGCAGACCCGATGCCGAGCTGTAAAAATCAATAATGTTACCGGCCGCCTCGGACATATACTCAAACTCAAACCTTTACTGTTTTATTATGGCGTGTCTTGGCCATCCGATGCAAGGCTCTCATTCAGAGAAGCAACCCATTTGCGACGCGCCTCATTTTGCATTTCCAGCCTGGCCAGTCCGGCCATAATTTCCGCCATTTGCTGTTTTTGGTCTGCGGTCAGATTAGCGGCCTGCGACAGCAGCTCCTTATGGCTCTCAAGAAACCCGTCAATTTCCTGCATGGCCGCCGCATAATCTTGCGGCTTTGACACAAGCACGAAGGCGCGTTCAAGCAATTGCTTGAACGCTGCCAGCGTCTCATCCAATTTTTGACTCTCCGACATACCTTACGCCTAGCGCGGAAGGATTATGCTTTCAAGTCTCTATAGGCATCCATTAGCGCATCCGATACACGATCGAGATCTACAGGATATTCCCCACGCTTAATCGCCTCTTTAATGCCTTTGACGGCCTCGACATCAATCGGCGGCGTTGCAGCCATCTCCTTGATGGCGGCTTGGCCTGCCGAGGCAGCCATATCGGCCTGCTGAGTGGCATTTTTCGTGCCTTCAACCGGCTCCGGCTTTGGCGATGCGGGTTTCCCCCGCGTTACCTGAGGGTCAACCCGACTAACAGTGCTCTTTACAGAATCAACCATTGTCTACTCTCCTACATCTAGCGTTACGACGTGGCGGCGCGAAAATTTAGCATCCGTTGTCACTTTTTTTCGTGACTGCACAAAAACATCCAAAATCTCGCCACTGGCGCTGTTTTCAACCTTCACCAAATCACCAAATTCGCCATTTTGCAGGGCGCGCCCTGCAGACATGACGGAAATACCCCGTCCATTATGCTCAATTTGCACCTTTTGTCCCTTTTTTATCAGCCAATCAGGATGAAGATGCCGCGCTTGCAAAATACGCCCTGCCGACAAAGCATTTTTCAGCCGCCGCCCCATTGCATCCTCAAAACTGGCAAAACTGCCCGGCACGGCATGGCGGGAAACCGGCTGAAGCGCCAAATGGTCTTTGGTCAGCACCTCATCCTTGGCAACACTGCGCGCCAGAACAACCCGTTCAAGGCTTTGTTTTGTGGGCTTTATCCTGTTTGCACCGGCAGTTTCCAAAGACCGCAAATCATTACGCACAAATACCTGCCATTCGGTCGGCGCGGAGCAGGCAATTTTGAGTGTCGCCCAATTGCCGAAAGCCTGTGTGGCGCTCAAATCGCCGCCACAGCGGTAAAACCGCTTTTGCGGGTTGAGTTTCAAGGCAATGGGAACGCCCATGCCGTCCAACGTGGTTTCGACCAGCGCGATAACATCACTGCCGATAATAAGAGGCGGCATTTCCGGCGCATTTTGCGCGTCGTGGCCGGGCGCAGCAGCCTGCGCGCCCAGCCCCAAGCCGAGCAGCACCATAAAACCTGCCGCAAACGCCCTAAAATCCATGGAAATAAATATCCTTGCTGCGCCCGCCTGTGGTTGGGGCGGATGATTTCTTCCCGACAAACACCATATCGCGGATTTCATTGACCGATGGCAGATGCAAAACCTTTCCGGCAAACAGGAAATTGCCATTGCCACGGGCAAAGGCATGCGGGTTTTTATTGACCACTGCGAGGCGCAAAACACTTCGGTCAAAGCCCTGACGGCCATAATAGCGGTTCAAAATAATGAACAGTGTCTCGTTTTTCTTGACGCGATGGGTGGTTTTGAAATCCGGGTCGGCAAGAAAGCGATTGCTGTTATCCGCCTCAATCACCCGACCGCGATGATTATCGTTCAGCACCACAATCGGCTCGGCAGCGACAGCCGGCACACACATGGCCAAAAGCGCCGCCAAAGGCAGCGACAAAAGCGTTGTTACGGCCAAAAACCTGATTTTTGTCATCGGCTGGTCTCCATAAAGCGCACCTGCATCCCCAGCAAACCATCCAGCTTGCGGGTCGGGTCAAGCGGTTCAACATAGGCGCGCTCAAACTGCACTTCGCGCACCTGCATGGCTGTCCAATTGCGCTCTTCCAGCGCGATAACGGCAAGCTGGTCGCGGTTTACGCCGTGACGGCTGCCAATTTGGACGAAAAAGCGGTTATCATTCGGGTCTTTTGCCAGCATGCCTTTAAGCGGCTGACAGACAAGGGCATCAATGGTTTCTTTGACCATGACCTCCAACCCGCCGCGCAATTGCCGCGTTTGGTCATCGGGGCCGGGGCGCGACATGGCGTTCAGCCCGTGGAAGAAGCTCTCCACACCGGCCGAGGCGCTGGCATTGAACACACGGCTCATCACCGGTTCAAATGTCGCGCCGGTATAAATGTCAAAGCGCACACTCATCGCGACGGCTTCGGTTTCGACAAAGCCATATTTGCGCGATGTGACTTTACGCATCTCAATCGTCGGCACCAGCGCATAATCGCTCGGACGAATCCGCGTGCCACTGACCAATGAGGTGTAATCCATCATGTCATCGCGCCCGCGCGCCGACAGCAAGTTCAGCTCCTGATGCATGGCAAGGCGCAATTCCAACTTTTCATGGCGCTCTATGGTCTGCATCACACTGGCCAGTGCCTTGCGCGCCGCCGGTGTTGCCCAAACCGGCACATCGGGGGCAATTTCCATCAGCGGTGCAAAGACGGTCAACCGACGCTTATGGTCAAAAGCGCAGAGCTTTTCGGCATCGGGCGCGGCAACGGCGCGAATGGTGATTTCATAATGGTCGCCATTTTCGCCTTCCGACAATATCATGTAATCGACAATATCGGAGGCGGGTTGCACAAGAACTTGTTCGTTCAGCGCGGTTTGCAAATCAATCATGGAAAAGCCGTCAACCCGCGCAGCACTCTTAATGGCGGCATAATACAGCGCTTCGGACAGGGCGCGGCGGCGGGCAATCGCCTTGTCGCGCCCCGGCATCATAATGGCGCGACCGGTGGCCTCGACAATCTCAACGCCCGTGCGTGCCGGACGGGCGGCTGGCGCACCGGCGGCGGCGGCCTGCTCATAAGGTAAATTGACCGGAACGGCGCGAAAATCAGGCATTGCTTGGGCGGCTTCGCCCTGCCCGACATCAGCTTTATAGCTCGGCATATCCCCCAAGGGAGACTGACCGGGCTTTTGCGCCTGCGCCAAAGCTGCCCCGTTAAAGGGCAGCAGCATCAATGCCAGAAGGGCAAAGCGGGGGAAGGCGCGGTGCATGGCTGGTCTGCCTTAAACGTTTTGACGCGCCGAGGATAACAGACCGGCAATCATAGCGCGGTCAATTTCCAAAACCAATTCGTAAGTATCATCACCTGCCGGATTGATACGCACAGTGCGCGCGCCGCGAATAATACCGCTGACCACGCCCCGGAATGTGTCATTCTGCACCATCAAATCGACAACTGTTGTATTGCCGTCAACTTTCAGGCCGTGAATCTGCTCGGCCAAATCGCGCATGGCCGACATGCGGGCGGCGCGAATGGCCATCAACCGACGCTGGGCATCGGTTTTGCCGGGCTGGGTAGAAATCACCGCATAACCAATGGCGGTAATGGTCGCAATTTTGCTGACATCAACTTCCGAACCGAATCCGGCAAAGCCGCGCTTGCCAAATCCAAAGCCGGAACAGGCGGTCAGCACGGTTACGGCTAGACCGACGCTCAAGATATTTCGTATGGCTCGTGACATGTTCATCTCCAATGCACGCTAACAAATCTGTCGCCGGAGTGATGCATTATTCGTGCCAATCGACACAAGACACTGTAATCGGCTCAATCGCCGCCGCATCCTCTCATCAGCCGACAGCTTTTACGGCCATAAGACGCCGCCACACATAATGGCACGCTTTTTGCCTCTTATCCCCATGAGACAGTCGCCCGCGCCCAATTTATGGCCGGGCAAAGGAGAGGAAAATGGCGGCTTTGCTGGGGTTTTTGAGTGATTTCCCGTGTGACGACACGGCACAAGCGACAAAAAACCGACAATTTGGCGTCATTGCAGGAAAGGATAGGCTGTCATGGAAATGACACTACGCCGTTTCGGGCTTGATGACCCGCGCGCTATTTTGACAGGCACAGTGCTGCCTATCGGGATTTTGGCGCTTATTGCCATGATGGTGCTGCCCCTGCCCGCCTTGTTACTGGATGTTTTCTTTGTTTCCAACATTCTGGTTTCCCTGCTGATATTGATGGTGGCGATTAACACATTCCGCCCGCTTGATTTTTCCTCCTTCCCGTCGCTTTTGCTGATTGCCACAATTTTGCGCCTTGGCTTGAATGTCGCCTCGACCCGGATTGTGCTGGGCAATGGTCATGAAGGCACGGATGCCGCCGGTGAGGTAATTGAAGCCTTTGGCGAGTTTGTGATTTCCGGCAATTATGCGGTCGGTATTTTTGTCTTTATTATTCTGATTATCATCAATCTGGTGGTGATTACGCGCGGCGCCGGCCGCGTGTCGGAAGTTTCCGCCCGCTTCACCCTTGACGCCATGCCCGGCAAACAAATGGCGATTGACGCTGATTTGAATGCCGGTGTTCTCAGCACGGAAGAAGCCGCCAATCGGCGCGAAGAAATTGCCAAAGAGGCTGATTTTTACGGCGCAATGGATGGCGCGTCCAAATTCGTCAAGGGCGATGCGGTGGCTGCGCTGCTGATTTTGGCGATAAATATCATTGGCGGGCTGATTATCGGGCTGGCACAGCATGATATGGCGTTGTCGCAAGCGGCTGAAATATATGTCTTGCTGTCGATTGGTGACGGGCTGGTCGCGCAAATCCCCTCTTTGTTGCTGGCCATTGCCACTGCCATTATTGTCACCCGCGTCTCCTCTACTCAAAACATGGCCGCCCATATTGGTCGTCAGGTCAGCCTGTCGAGCGCTTGGATTCCGGTGGTCGCGGTGATGACGCTGATTGGCTTTGTGCCGGGCATGCCGAATTTCCTGTTTCTCGCCGGTGCGGCGATTGCCGGTCTGGCCGCTTATTTTGTGCGGCGCACCGAAAAAACCACCCAAGCCGCCGAAGTGCAGGCTGAGGTTGAAGCCGAAACAGTTGAGGAGTCGCCTGATAAAATAGACTTGTCCGAAATTGCCGATAATGCGCCGATTTCCATTCAAATTGGCTATGGGCTGGTCGAAATGGTCGATGAAAATGTCGGCGGGCCGCTGGTCAATCGCATTACCGGTATTCGCAAGCAAGTGTCGCGGTCGCTCGGTTTTGTTGTGCCTGCCGTGCGGATACGCGATGATTTGACCCTTGATGCCAATCAATATCGCGTTCGCGTCGGCCAGACCATTGTCGGTGAGGATGAGATTTTCCCCAATCGCAAATTGGCCATTCCCGGCGATACCAGCCAAATAAAACTCGACGGCTTATCGGTTAAAGACCCGACTTTCGGCATGGATGCAGTATGGATTCGCAATGAACAGGAAGCCGAGGCGGAGGCTGGTGGCTATGTGGTGGTCGCGCCAGAATCGGTTATGGCCACTCATGTCAGCCATTTGCTTTACAAATATGCCAGCGAGTTTTTCGGTCAGGATGATGTTCAAGCACTGCTCGACAATCTGTCGCAAAGCGCGCCCAATCTGGTGGAAAGCGTCGTGCCGAAGCTGGTGGCACTGCATGAATTGACCAATATATTGCGCCAATTGCTCAAGGAGCGTGTGCCAATCAGCGATTTACGGCGTATCCTTGAAGCACTGCCGCCATTGGTTGCGCGCAATCTGTCGCAAATGGAAATTGCCGAGGCGCTGCGCCCGGAGCTGGCCGGTCTGCTGATTCAACAAGTCGCCCCGCTTAACACCGCACTGCCGGTGATTACACTGGAAGGCGATTTGGAGCATATGCTGATTAATATGGCGCGCCAGTCCGGTGATCAGGAGCTGGTGCTGGATAATCGTCTGGCCGAACAATTGCTGCAAACAATGACCCAGACAACCGAGCAATTATCAGCCGAAGGCCGACAGGCCGTGCTGGTGGTCTCGCCGCATATTCGCCGCCAATTCGCCCATATTGTGCGCCAGCACCTCGATGACATGATTGTGCTGTCCTTCAATGAATTGCCGGAGAGCCGGAAAATTGATGTGGTTGCCACAATCGGCGCCGATGACCCGCAAAATGATTGATAGAGTGGAAAGGTAAACGCTATGACAACATTGACATTTGTGGCCGAGGACAGCGCAACCGCGCTGGAACAGGCGGCTCGAAAATTCGGCGATAATTGCTATATTCTGTCAACCGTCAAACGCGGCGACAAGGTGGAAATCAGCGCTACCGACAATCAGCTTGAAGCCATTGGTAAAAGTGGCAAAAGCGGCAATCGGCGCAAGCCCAAGCGTTATATTGATGTATTTGCCGATGCTGGCATTGATATGAGCAAGCCCCCGCGCCCGACCGATTGGCCGAAAGCGGAAGCCGCCGACAAAGCCGCCCCGAAAGATATCACCCCGACCCTGCAAGCATCCGTGTTTGGCGATGTGTTCAATGAACATAAAGGCGATGCCGGTGAACGCATGGTGCGCGAATTGCGCGAGATGAAACAATTGCTGACCGGCATGGTGCTGACCGATGAAGTGGGTTTAAGCAATGATTTGGGGCTGTCAACGCCGGTGCGTCTGCGCCAGGCCGGATTTTCCGACCCGTTGGTGCAGAGCCTTCGTCACAGCTATCGCGAGCTTGATTTCGATGCCGGACGCGAGCGCTTTCTGGCGCATCTTGCCGCCGAGCTGGCCGGTGACACGGATATGCTGTCGGCGATGACAGCACCGGTTCTCGTGGTGATTGGCGGCCATGGGGCGGGTAAGTCATTGCTGGCCGGCAAGCTGGCCGCGCATATTCTCGAACATGGCGGCGAATTGCCGGTCACATTGGGCGAATTATCCTCCTGCGCGGTGGCAAATCAGGACAATCTCGGCAAGTTTGCCCGCCTGCTCAACCTGCCGGTCACGCGCTTTGACGAAGCCGGTTTTGTTGATGCGGTCAGTGGCATTGGCGAGCAGGTGATTATTGAAGCCGGATGCAATCCGGAAAGCGTGGTCGCGCTGGTCACGGCCTTGCGCGACAAGCTCAATCGCGATGCGGTTCAAGTGGTGCTGGCTTTGCCGGGCAGTTCCAATCGGGCGATGATTATGCGGCAAATGAAATTATTCGGAAAATTAAAGCCGCTGGTCGCGCTGACCAAGCTGGATGAGTGCGACATGACAGCGGCTGAGTTTTCCGCCCTGTATGAAAGCGGCGCGAAGCTGGGTCTTATTACCGGCTCGCAAGCCATGATTGATGCACTGGCGATTGCAACACAGCCGCCAATAGCGCAATATCTCATGGAGAATTGTTAGTCTTACTGAGTCGTTTGTTCGAGGTCGCGTTTCATGCCCCTTTCAATAGCAATTGCCAGCGGAAAAGGCGGTGTTGGGAAAACCAGCATTGCGATAAATATCGCTTTGGCTTTGCAGTCAAGCGGCTGGCGCACCTGCCTTTTGGACACGGATTTCGGCGTCGCCAATGCCCATATTCTGCTTGGTATTGACCCGGAATTTTCAATTGGTGACTTTCTCGAAGGCGAGAAAAGTTTTGATGCTCTGTGCAGCAAAGGGCCGCTTGGCGTGCAGTTTATTTCCGGCGGCAGCGCCAATGTGAACATTCTCAATCTCGACACGGCGACACGCTTCAACATTATCCGCGCCACCGAATCGCTGGTCGGCAAAATGGACGCGCTGGTGGTCGATGTGCCAGCCGGTGCTTCCGACGCGACGCTTGATTTTGTGTCGGCGGCAGACAATCAGGTGGTTGTGCTGGTCGGTGAGCCAACCAGCTTTATGGATGCTTATTCGCTTATCAAGGCGGCGCATTTGGAAAAGCAGGTCAATCATTTTCATATTGTCGTCAATATGGCCAATTCGGAGGCCGAAGCGCATGACCATTTCAACCGGTTTCGCAACATCACCGCCCGCTTTCTTGATGTGCAATTGACTTTGGCCGGGTTTCTGCCCTTTTCAAACAGTCTGCGTCGCTCGGTGATTGACCGCAAACCGACTTTTCTTGCCAATCCCAAATCGCGCGAGTCGCTGGCGATTCAGACCATTGCGACCTCGCTGATGAAACGCGGCGACCACAGCCCCGAAGGAATTCGCTTTTTCGGCGTCGATAATGATGACGGGGGATCGTAATGCGCCCCTATCAGCAGCCACAGGATGATGTAGAGACGCTTGTCAAAGACCATCTTGGGCTGGTGCGAAAAATCGCTTGGCATGTTTACGGGCGCGTTCATTCCTCAATTGAAGTCGAGGATTTGATTCAAATCGGTTATGTCGGGCTTATCACCTCGGCGCAAAAATACTCACCGCAAGAAGGCGCATCTTTTGCCGGATATGCTTCCATGCGGATACGCGGCGCGATGGTTGACCATTTGCGAAAAAGTTCAAATCTGTGCCGCACCACAATTTTGATGCGGAAACGCTTTCAAAAGGCGGAAGAAACCCTGACCGCCAAGCTCGGTCGCTTGCCCAATAATGATGAAATGTCCGAACATATGCAACTCGACATGCCGGAATTGCTGGAATGGCAACATGCTTTCGCCGCCAATGTGCATGACTCGCTTGACGATGTGTATGATGATTTTTCCATCATCTTCGCCGATGGTAAGGATTCGCCGGAAGAACAGCTTTCCGACCAGGATTTACGCAATATGCTGCGCGATGCGCTGACCACATTGCCGGAAAAGGAAGCGTTGGTTATCCAGCTTTTTTATGTCGAAGAATTAAACGTCTATGAAATCGCCGAAGTGCTTGAAGTGACTTCCGGTCGCGTGTCGCAAATCAAGAAATCAGCCGTGCGCCGGTTGCGCGAGGCGATTGAAGAACGCCAAGCCCAAGAGATGTTCTGATGGCGTCGGAATGGATACCCACAAAAGCAATTCAAATGTCGGTGCAATCGGCTGAATTGCAGCTTATCGGCTTTGGCGCGGAGCCGGAACTCAATATGACATGCAGCCTGATAAACATTGCGCGCGGCCATTGCCATTTGAACATCAAGCAGCGCAATGGCGATATCAGCTTCGGGGCGGGCAGCCTGCATATCCCGATGGACAGGCCGGTCATTAAGGGCGATATCGGGCTTGTGCCGGAGGCTTTTTTCCGGCTGTGTGATTGTGTGAAAGGCAGCCATCCGCGTCCGGTCACGCTGGTAGCCGCGCTTGAAACCGAGCTGGCGGTTTCCGTGCAGGGCGATTTGAAAATTGACCGCCCGATGACGCTGGATATCAACGATATTTCTTGGATTGTGCCTTTATCATAGGGCGTTGATTGCCTGACAAAGCTATGAGGTGAATTTACGCACCGCCTCAACATCGCTTTGCACCATGCGCGATACAGCAGAAAACGCCTGTTGCGAACGCAGCAGCATGGTCATTTCTTCGGTCAAATCGACATTGGAAGTTTCAATATAGCCCGATTGCAGATTGCCTGCCCCCTGATCCAAAGGACGGGTAAAGACCGGTGCGCCGGATTCTCTGGTTTCAAGGAAGAAATTACGGCCTTCGGCCTTTAACGCGCCGGGGTCGCGGAATTGCGCCAATGTCAACTCACCAATATTGACAACAAAATCTTGCCCGTAAGTGGCCTCAATGAGACCGCTATCCTTGACATCCACTTTTGACAGGCGACGCTCCTGATTATTATTGTCCAAAACCGCAAAGGGCAGCCGGATAGGCTCCAAATCCGTGGACATATATTGATAGCCTTCCGAAGTGACCAGCAGCCCGTCCGCCGTCAGCTCAATCGCCCCATTGCGCGTATAGCGCATCATGTCATCGCCATTTTGTTTTTTGACCGCAAACATGCCATTGCCATTGACCGCCAAATCAAGGGCAGCGCCGGTTGCCCGGAACGACCCCTGCTCATGGGCGCGGCGCGGCTCATATTGGCGCACACCGAGGCCGGGCTTGACATCTTGCATGCCGCCGGACAATTCACCGCCGTAAATATCGCTGAACATGGCGCGGCTGCGTTTGAAGCCGGCCGATGACGCATTGGCGATATTATTGGAAATCACAGCGATTTCCTGCATGGTGGCGCGCATTCCGGTTTTGGCGACTGGTAGCATGATGCAACTCCTAGAACTCGCCGTAAATGTTCAATTTCCGTGCCAAAACCAATGGATAATTGCATTTTCCATTCAGGCAGGGGCTAAAAATTATTGCGTTTTCGCCGATAAAGACCTTGCGTGCGAAGCGGTTCGCTCGGTAAAAACAAATGAGTATTGAGTGAGGTAGATTGTGTCCGAAAGCGAGTCCCGCGCCCTTGTGCCGGTGGCCAATAAGCCACCCGCCACTGTCAAGCGTCAAACAGATATCCAGCCGCTTGCCCTGTTGAATGGCAGGCTGCATATCGAAAACCGTGAACAAGTGCGCCAATATCTGCCGGAAATACTCGGTCGCGTGCTGGCGCGCGTGTGGATTGACAATGATTTCCACACGGAGTTTTCAGGTGACCCGCAAGCCACATTGGAAAAGCACGGCCTGTCCTTGCCCGCTTCCATGTCGATTGAATATGAAAAACCCAATACCAACCGGCCGCGCATTGTTGTTTATGAGCGTCCGGAAGGCTCCAAATTCAAAATGCGGATATTCTATTTGCAGCTTGTCATGATGGCCGGTCGCTGAGATGGCGGCGCGGCGGCAGGCAGGCAAAGACATGGCCGGTTCGGCGGCCACGCTTTTGACCGGCCTGTGCCTGACACTCCTCCCGCTTGAAATGGCGCAAGCCGGACATCACGAAACAATGCCGCCATCAGCCGACACAAAATCCGCTGAAACAGGCACAGCCGAAATGCTGGATGCCGCCTATCGCAGCGCCGTCAAAGCCTATAAAAAACGCGATTACGCAACCGCTTTCACGCTGTTCGGTCAATTGGCCGAGGCCAATCAATATGACGCGCAATATAATTACGGCGCCATGCTGAAGGCCGGTCTTGGCACGCCGCAAAATTTCTCCGAAGCGCTTTTCTGGGTTTGGCAGGCGCAGCTTGGCAAGGTGGAAAAGGCGCAAGATTATGCCGATGATATTATTGGCATGATGCCGGAAAAACGTGTCCAGCAAGTGCGCGACCGCGTCAATGCGCGGTTGAATGACCGCGTGCATGGTGGCGACCGCGAGGCGATTATGCAATTGGCCGAATTTTACCAGACTTTGACGCCCGAAGCTGACCATGGCCGCGCCTATCTCTGGTATTCAGTGGCCGCCGCCATGAAATTGGAAGGGTCATATCCTTTGCGCGATGACGCCGCCGACAATCTTGACCCCAAAACACTGATTGGCTTGCAGGACGAAGCAGGCGATAAATTCAAGGAGCTGACGGCCATGTCGGCAGATAGGGGAGAGGCGGAGCTGCCGCCGCCGGCTGAAAACTCAGCGATTTTGCCGCCGGGCAAGGCAGTGCCGGATGATAAAGGAGAGCCATTATGATTTTCAAAGTGCATTGGATTATTGACGGGCTGCTCGAAGTGGAAGCGGAAACGGCAGAGCAGGCCGAGGCCGAGATTAACGCCAAATTGCAGGCTTTCATTGCCAGCCAGCCCGAATTGACCGGCCAGCTTGGCGCGCGCGCCATACAGGGGCAAGCCTATTTGCCGGGTGAGGCGGAAGCAGCGATTGGTCAAGATTTACCGGATGGCGGAGGTCATGACGGGTAGCAGGCTTTGTCGCCTCGGCAGGTTGGCAAGAAAGACCGCGCTGCACGCCATAGGGACGGTTGCGTTCCACCTGACCCTGTCCCAGACCATTAGCATGTCTGCCCATGCTGACGGGAAAACCTATGTGCCGCCCGATTATCAACCGGAAAAGCAAACCGAGACATGCCGCTTCATCAAGCTTGAACGCACGGAAGAAGGCATGGCCTGTATTTATGAGCGCCAAACCGGCGGCCCCAACAAACAAATCAAGATTGAAGGCCATCTCAACTGCCTGCGCGAATTTCAATGCGAACGGCTTGACTAGGCTTTCAGCGCCAGCTTTCTGCGGCGCACCACTGATGACGGGATATGCATCATATCGCGGTATTTAGCCACTGTCCGGCGCGCGACAATGACATTGTCTTTCGCCAGTATTTTCACAATCCGCGTATCCGACAAAACCGTCCCCGCCGTTTCCGCCTCTATCAGCGCCGCAATGCGCGCCTGCACACTGCGCGCTGAAACAATCGGCTGATTGTCCAGCCTGTCAGCTTGCGCGCGCGGCTTGCGACGCGGCGTCACCCGCACGGAAAATAAATCTTTCAGCGCAAAGACACCCTTCGGCGTGGCAATGGTTTTGCGCGCCACTGTGCGGCTTATCGTGCTTTCATGCAGCTCCAAAGCCTCGCCTATATCGCGCAGCGACATCGGCGTCAGGGCAATCATGCCATGGTCAAAAAAGCCCTGCTGGCGCGCCGTTACAGCCTCGGCCACCCGCAATAAAGTCGCGGCGCGTTGCTGCATCGCCTTGCGGAGCCAGCGCGCCGAACGGATATTGGTTTTCATGAAAGTTTTTTCGTCATCCGACATGGCGCGTTGCGCCATTTCTTCCCAATCGCGCTCCAGCACCAAAACGCGGGGCAGACTATCTTCGTTCAGGCTGGCTTGCCATTTGCCCTGCCCGCCCTGCACCAGTATTTCCGGTGCTTGCACATTGGCGGCCTCTTGCTGAAAGGCGCGACCGGGGCGCGGATCAAGCGTCTGCACCAGCCGCAGCATGTCCATAATATCGCGCGCCTCAACCGCGCATATTTCGGCCAATTGCGCGAAATCATTTTTTGCCACAAGACCAAGATTAGCCAGAAGCGCCCCATAGGCCGGTGTCCACGCCGCCTGCCGATGGATTTGCAAGGCCAGGCAATCGGGCAAATCGCGGGCAAACACCCCCGCCGGTGACAAGGCGCGACATTGCGTCAGAACCGCGTCCAAATCACTTTGCGACAGGGACAGCGCGGCGCAAATCTCATCATCGCCCTCGCGCAAATAGCCATCCTCATCAAGCCAACCGGCCAGTTCACCCGCCCACAAAGCCATTTGCCGGTCGTCAAACATCTCGCCAATCTGCCCCAGCACATGCGGCAACAGCCCGCCATTTTCCGGCTCGGCCTGCCTTTGCTCAATCACATCCCCGGCATTGCCGCTTTCGGCTTCGGCAAAATCAGTCATGGTCTCATAAACATCCGGCGTTTGTGCCTCTTGAGTTTGCGCTTTGGATGCGGTGGCTTCCCGATAATGCTGTGTGTCAAAGGCCAAAAACGGGTTCTGCTCGGTTTCCTTTTTCAGCATTTGTGCCAATTGCTTATTGCTGAGCAGCAATAATTCAATGGATTGCTGCATTTGCGGGTTCAAGACCAGCTTCTGACTTTGCCGAATGGCGATGCGGGGCGACAGGGTCATGTGTCTAGGGTTCCGATTATCCAACCGCCGCCCAGCACTTGTGCGCCGGTTTCATCGTAAAACACGCAAGCCTGACCGGGTGAGACACCCTCCTCGGCCTGTGCCAGCCTGACCCGCGCGCTTGTGCCGTCAATGCTGATATGCGCCGGTGCCGGCGCGCTGGTCGAGCGAATACGCACCTGCACCGGCATGTCGGCGCTTATCGCTTGGCCTTTTTGGCCTTGTTGGCCTTCTTGACTTGTCTTGCCAAGCCAGTTCACCTCATGCAGTAAAATATCGCGTCTTGCCAATGCCGCGCGCGGGCCAACCTGCACTTCGCGCTTATCGGCATCAATGCCGACCACATAAAGCGGGTCGCCGGTCGCCACGCCAAGCCCGCGCCGCTGACCAATCGTGTAATGCAAAACGCCCTGATGCGTGCCAAGCAGGCTGCCGTCAATATGGCGTATCTCGCCGGGCAGGCTGCAATCCGGCCTCAACCGTTTAATGACACCGGCATAATCGCCATTTGGCACAAAGCAAATATCCTGACTGTCCGGCTTGTCGGCCACATCCAGCCCGATTTGCGCGGCAAAATCGCGTATCTGGTTTTTATCCAACGCCGCCAGCGGAAACCGCAGAAAATCAAGCTGTTCCTGAGTTGTCGAAAATAAGAAATAAGATTGGTCGCGCGCCAAATCACGCGGCCGGTGCATTTCCCAGCCATGCGCGCCGCGACGGCTCGAAATATAATGCCCCGTCACCAGCGCCACCGCGCCAAGGTCGCGCGCTTGCCCCAGCAAGTCACGGAATTTGACGGTTTCATTGCAGCGCACGCAAGGTATTGGCGTGTGACCGGCCAGATAGCTGTCAACAAACTCATCCATGACCGACTCACGAAACCGTGATTCATAATCCAGCACATAATGTGGCATGTCGAGCCGTGCCGCGACCGCGCGGGCGTCATGAATGTCTTGTCCGGCGCAGCACGCGCCTTTGCGCCGTATCGCCTCGCCATGGTCATAAAGTTGCAGCGTGATGCCGACCGCGTCATAACCGGCGCGTTTGACCAATGCGGCAGCGACCGAACTGTCCACCCCGCCGGACATGGCAACCACCACGCGCTGACCGGCACGCGCCTGTTTCGACCCGATATCAAGGTCAATATCGGGCAGGGCGGATAAATCAATCATGGCGCTGTTATCGCTCATAAGCACTCCGTTACCTTGCTGATATATAAATGGTCAAGCCCCCATTGCAAATGCCGCACATCCGGCGGTTTCACACCCACTCACGGCCACTCACGGGAAGTTGATTTGTCTGTGAGCCTTAATATCCGCTCAATTGTTCATGTCTTGGTAAGATTTACAGGAGTTGAAAATGCGTATTTTGTTGATTGAGGATGATACGGTTCTGGCCCAAAATATATGCGATTTGCTGGAAGGTCATGGCATGCATATTGACGAGGCTGACCGCGGTGAGGATGGTCTGGAACTGACCAGCCTTTAAGAATATCAGCTTGTTATTCTGGATCTCGGCCTGCCCTATATGAGTGGTGATGAAGTTCTGACCAATTTGAGAAACATGCAGCGCGACATGCCGGTTCTGGTTCTGTCGGGGCGCGATGACATTGAAGCAAAGCTGTCCTGCCTGCAACAGGGGGCGGATGATTATCTGATTAAGCCGTTTAATTCGCAGGAATTGGTGGCGCGTTTGCAAGCTCTTGTGCGCCGTGCCAATGGTCACGCGCAAAATCTGATGCAATTTGGTGACTTAACACTTGATTTGACCGCCCGCGATGTGCGTGTTGGCACAAATCGGGTCAATCTGACAGCCAAGGAATATCAGATGCTCGAACTCATGTGCCTGCGTCTCGGCGGCGTGGTCTCCAAAGAGAGCTTTCTCGACCATCTTTATGGCGGCATTGATGAGCCGGAAAACAAAATTATTGATGTGTTCATTTGCAAAATGCGGAAAAAACTCGAAGAAGCGGGCGAACGCCATCCGTGATTGAAACCGTATGGGGGCGCGGCTATCGGGTCTGCACCCATGAACTTGCCTGAAAATCGACCCTGCCGTCGGTGCATCTTTAAGTGCTGGCGGCGGGTTTGTCCTGAAAGTTTTGTCAAACCGCGCTCAGCGTGATAAGCAGGCGCATGTCTGACACGCCACTTTCTTTCGACCCGCATGACCGCCAATTCATGCACATATTGTGTTCCCTCGCCCAACAGGCGGGGGCGCTTATTATGACGCATTTCAAAAATGGCGTTGCCTCGGAAACCAAAGCCGATAAATCGGTTGTCACCCAAGCCGACCGCGACAGCGAAAAACTGATTGCCGACGGGCTGGCACAGCTGACGCCGGATATTCAAATTATCGGTGAAGAGGCTTGCGCGGAGGCCGTGCCGGACAGGCTTGACCGGCTGTTTTATTTGCTCGACCCGCTTGACGGCACGCGCGATTTCGTTGCCAAACGGCAGGATTTCACGGTCAATATCGGCCTGATATATGACCGCAAACCGATTGCCGGGGTGATTTACGCCCCTGCCCATGAAAAACTCTATTTCTCCGGCACTGATTGTGCCTATGGCATGGCATTGAAGCTGACGCAGGAAATTGACCTGTCGCAAGCGGCCAAGCTGACCGTTAACGCGCCGGATAAAGCGGGCTTGCGCGTCCTCGCCAGTCGTTCGCACCGCGCCAAGGAAACCGACGCTTTGCTTGATAAACTGCATGTGAAAGAGCTTGTCGGGGCGGCTTCTTCTTACAAGTTCTGTCTGCTGGCAGAAAACAAAGCCGACCTTTATCCGCGTCATGGCCGCACAATGGAATGGGACACCGCCGCCGGACAGGCGATTTTGGAAAGCGCTGGCGGCGTGGTAACATTGGAAGACGGTGCGCCGCTATTATATGGCAAGCTTGAGCGCGGCCTCGACAATCCGTCTTTTATTGCAGCAAATGACAAACACTGGCACACTGCGTTGAAATGACGGGAAAGCAATAAGTTCCGGAGAACCGCCAATGCCTGATAAAAAACAGATAAAATTACCGGTATGGCTGCTGGCCATTTTGATATTCGCCTCGCCCTCGCAAGCACAAAATGAAGTGGTGTCATCGCCCTTTCCGCAAACCACAGAAGTGCAAACAGCGCGTCCGGCCAAGATAGAAGATTTTTCCGAAAGCGAGCTGGTCATCGCATCAGCCAAATATCTCGGCACAACGGCGGAATCAATGGCCGAAATCGTCGATAATATATTCAGCCGCTATGGTCAGCCTTCGGCGATTATTCGTGGTGAAGAAGTCAGCGTCGCCGTCATGCTCGGCTTTCGCTATGGCCGCGGCGTCTTGCAATTCGCCAATGGCGAGGAATATCCGATTTACTGGCGCGGGCCATCCATTGGCGTTGATACGGGCGGCAATGCGGCGAAGAGTTTCACACTGGTTTATGGCGCAAGCGCGCCGGAAAATTTGCATAAGCGTTTTGGCGGCATAGATGGCTCGGCCTTTTATCTTGGCGGTGTGGCAGTCAATTATTTGCAGCGCAGCGGGGTTGTTGTCACGCCCATGCGCGCCGGTGTCGGCCTGCGGCTGGGTGTGAGCCTCGGCTATTTGAAATTTGCCCCCAAAGGCGGCTGGATGCCGTTTTAATCAGCTTTTATTCGGAAACCAGACGCACACGCCCGGTCTCGAAACCATGGCGCGGGTCAAGCATGATGAGCAAAATCTCATCACCATCTTTCAAATGCAGCACAATTCGCGTATCGCCATTTTCCACCGATTGCAAAACCGCGCCGGCAGGAATGCTGACCTGACCCGGTATCACGGGCGCAACCTCGCTGGCGGCCATAACCGGTGCGCCGGATGAGGCGCGCTTGATGATTGTGCCGACCACAATCGCCGTGCCGACCACCAGCAAAACGCCCAGACCAATCACCACACTCAACATGACCCGCACATAACGCGGATTTGCAGTCGGCGTTGCGCCACTATCCGCGTCGCGGTCGATTGCTGTTTCCCCGTCCGCCGGGTTTTGTGTATCTTGGGTCATGGCTACCGAGTCCTTATCCGCCGACACGCTACACATAATTGTCGAAGCGGAACAGAATAATATGCGCCTTGACCGCGTTTTGGCTACCCCCGAAGCGGCGGCTGCGGGGCTGAGCCGTATGCGTATTCAGGATTTGATAAAATCCGGCCAATGCGCGCTGACCCGCGACGGCACGGGCAGAGCCGCCACCAGCCCGTCGGAAAAGGTCAAAACCGGCGACCGTCTGACCCTGTGCCTGCCACCGCCGGAAGACAGCCATATACCGGCCCAGCCCATGAAACTGGATATATTATTCGAAGATGACGCGCTATTGGTCTTGAACAAACCGGCCGGTCTGGTGGTGCATCCGGCGCCGGGCAATCGTGATGCAACTTTGGTCAATGCGCTGCTGGCGCATTGCGGTGACAGCCTGTCCGGCATTGGCGGCGAAAAACGCCCCGGCATTGTCCATCGGCTCGACAAGGATACGGCAGGTGTGATGGTGATCGCCAAAACCGACAAGGCACATCAAGCATTGAGCGCGCAATTTGCGGCACATGGGCGCGACGGGCGCATGCGCCGCATATATCAAGCATTGGTTTGGGGCAGTCCACTGCCTGCCACTGGCGCAATTGACGCAGCCTTGGCGCGCGCGCCCAATAATCGCAAGAAAATCGCCGTTTCCAAGTCCAGTCAAGCGCGCCATGCCGTCACCCATTACCGCCGCCTCGCGCAATTGGCGGACGGGCTTGTCGCGCTGGTTGAGTGTCGGCTGGAAACCGGACGCACCCATCAAATCCGCGTGCATATGGCGCATATCGGCCACCCGCTTCTGGGCGACCCGCTTTATGGCAGTGGCATGAAAAGCCGTGCCGGTCTTTTAACGCCAGCCCAGCAAGCTGCGCTTGACCGATTAAACCGCCAAGCCTTGCACGCCGCAGCGCTTGGCTTTGAACATCCCGAAACCGGCGAAGCGCATTTTTACGAAACCCCATTGCCGGATGATATGCAAAGCCTGCTTGCCCTGCTGGCTGAAAGTTAGAAGGGCTTTAATTTATTACCCATGCTTCCTATATAAATATCAGGAGCAGAAAATGACCGAAGAAAATAAAACATCGAAAAACCTTGTGCCGCGCAGCACCGCGCTGACCCCTGCCCCCTCGCCGGAGGGCAGCCTGTCGCGCTATTTGCAGGAAATCCGCAAATTTCCCATGTTGGAAGCCGATGAGGAGTTCACACTGGCCAAGCAATATGCCGAGGATGGCAATGTCAAAGCGGCGCACAGGCTGGTGACAAGCCATTTGCGGTTGGTTGCAAAAATCGCCATGGGCTATCGCGGTTATGGCCTGCCATTGGGCGAGGTGATTTCTGAAGGCAATGTCGGGCTGATGCAGGCGGTCAAGAAATTCGACGCCGATAAGGGCTTCCGGCTGGCGACTTATGCTATGTGGTGGATTCGCGCCTCAATACAGGAATATGTTTTGCGAAGTTGGTCGCTGGTAAAAATCGGCACCACGGCGGCGCAAAAAAAGCTGTTTTTCAACCTGCGTCGCTTGAAGGGCGAGATAAATGCGATTGATGGCGGCGAGCTGAACCCCGAACAGGTCAGCGAGATTGCCGAGCGCCTTGGCGTGCAAGAAGACGAGGTGGTGATGATGGATGGCCGCCTGTCGGTTGGCGACCAATCGCTCAATGCCCCCATGCGCGGCGATATGGAAGATAGCGGTGAATGGCAAGACTGGCTGGAAGATGACAGCGACAATCAGGAAGCTGTGCTGATTGAGGAAGACGAGCTGGACATGCGGCGGCAAATGCTGGTGCAGGCCATGTCGGTGTTGAATGAGCGCGAAGCGGCGATTTTGCAGGCGCGCCGCCTGCAAGACGACCCGGCCACGCTGGAAGAATTGAGCCATCGTTTTGATGTCAGCCGCGAACGTATCCGCCAGATTGAAACCCGCGCCTTTGAAAAACTCCGCAAAGCAATGACCGAGCAAGCCCTTACTGCCGGTGTGATTGACCCCGACATGATTGAAGGCGAAACGGGATTATAAGCTCCGCCCCCACCCCCTTGACGTATTGTCTGTGGGTTTTTAGGGTCTAGGCTGGAACGTGAAAAAAATAAACGGGTTGGGCATGTCGGATTCGGTTTTCTGGTTTGTGGTGGTTTATCTTTGCGCTTTGCCGCTTATCGGCATTATGGGGCGCTTGCGCGCGCGCGAGGATACGCTGAAAGATTATTATCTGGCCGGTGGGCTGCTTTCCACCCTGCCTTTGTTTCTCACCCTTTATGCCACGCAATATAGCGGCAATACGCTGTTTGGCTTTGCCGGTAATGCCTATCGCACCGGGCCGGTTGTGCTGTTTACGGCGCTCGGCATGATGAGTGTGGTGTTTTTCTATCTGGCCTTTGGCAAGACGCTGAACACGCTGGCCAAGGCGCGCGATTTCATCACCCCGGCCGATTATCTGCGCCACCGCTTTGGCAATAGCGGCGCGGCGGCGGCGCTGGTTTTGCTGCTCAATTTGATTTTGATATTCGGGCTGGCCTCCTATGCGCTGACCAATTTCAAGGCGGTTGGCCTTTTGGCTGAGCAATTGAGCAATGGCGCGGTGTCGGCGGCGGTCGGCATTTTCGGGCTAGCGCTTATCATGGCGTTTTATGAAAGCATGGGCGGGCTGCGCTCTGTGGTGTGGACGGATATGTTGCAAGGCTCGCTTTTGCTGGCCGGTTGCCTTGGCATATCGCTATGTGTGCTCGCCGAATTTGGCGGCTTTGCGCCGCTGCTGGCGCAATTATCTGACAATCCGGCGCCGGGCTGGCAGCCAATGGATGGCGCGCAATGGCGCCAGGGCGTGTCGCTGGTTGTTCTGTTCGGCACAGCGATTGCGGTTTACCCACATGCGATTCAACGCATTTATGCGGCGCGCGATTGGCCGAGTTTGCGTAATTCTTTTCGGCTGATGGCCGCCATGCCTTTCATCACCACATTGCCGGTCGTGCTGTCAGCCCTGGCCGCAACCTTGCTGATACCCGGCCTGTCGGGGCGCGAGGCCGACCAAATCATGCCGCGACTGGTCAGCTATCTGGCGATGACCACACCGGCGCTGGGATTGTTTTTCGCGCTGTTTATGGCGGCTGCCATGGCGGCGATTATGTCAACGCTGGACAGTGCCATGCTGTCGCTGGGGTCGATTTTCACCCATGATATTTTGCGCCCGCGCCTGCCTGCTTTCAGCGAAGATAAATTGACGCGCACCGGGCGCGGCCTGTCTTGGGCGCTGATGCTGGCTATGGCGGCGTTGGCGCTGATATTGCCGCAAGATATTTGGAGCCTGCTGCTGATTAAACTGGATTTGCTGTCGCAAGCCTTTCCGGCTTTTGCGCTGGGCGTTTTAATGCCGCAATTATCCGCCCGCGCCCTGCTGGCCGGTTTGGTGTCGGGCTGTGCAACGGCAATGGCGCTGCGCTATGGGCTGGTGCCGGTCGATATGGGTGGCCTGCATTTCGGCGTGGTCGGTCTGGCGGTTAATCTCAGCGTGATTACCCTTGCTCATAGGGGCGAGAAACGCAAAGCCCAAGCGACGATTGACCTGTCTTAGTCAGCAAACGGGTCGGTGACTAGGATGGTGTCGTCGCGTTCCGGGCTGGTGGACAGCATGGTCACCGGCGCGCCGATAAGCTCTTCAACATAGCGCACATAGCGCACCGCATTGGCCGGCAAATCAGCCCATGAGCGCGCACCGAAACTGGTCTCATGCCAGCCTTCCAGCGTTTCATAAACCGGTTCAATGCGTGCCTGCGCCGCCGCATTGGTCGGCAGATAGTCAACCTTTTGGCCGTCCAGCAAATAGCCGGTGCAGATTTTAATCTCGTCAAACCCGTCCAGCACATCCAGCTTGGTCAGCGCAATGCCGTTAATGCCCGCCGTCTGCACCATTTGGCGCACCAGCACCGCATCAAACCAGCCACAACGCCGCTTGCGCCCAGTCACTGTGCCGAATTCATGGCCGCGCTCGCCCAGCCTTTGGCCGACCTCATTGTCTTGCTCGGTGGGAAATGGCCCTTCACCCACCCGCGTCGTATAGGCTTTGGTGATGCCCAGCACATGATTGAGCGCCGATGGCCCAATGCCACTGCCCGATGCGGCTTGTCCGGCAATCGTGTTGGAGGAGGTCACATAAGGGTATGTGCCGTGGTCAACATCCAGCAAGACGCCCTGCGCGCCCTCAAACAAAATCCGCTTGCCGTCGCGGCGCGCCTGATTGAGCAATTGCCAGACCGGCGCGGCATAGGGAATGATATCGCCGGCAATCGCGGCCAGTGCCTCATAAAGCGGGGTGGCTTCAAATTCAGCCAGCCCAAGGCCACGGCGCAGCGCATTATGGTGCGTCAGCAAATGCTCAATTTTGCCTTGCAGCGTGTCCAAATCGGCCAAATCCGCGACCCGTAAAGCGCGTCGCCCCACCTTGTCTTCATAGGCCGGGCCAATGCCGCGCTTGGTGGTGCCGATTTTCAGCCCGCTATTGGCACCTTCGCGTGCTAAATCAAGCTCTTGGTGCAACGGCAAAATCAGCGTCGCATTATGGGCAATTTTCAGATTTTCGGGCGACACGGCGACACCTTGGCCGCGCAGCGTGTTTATTTCTTCCAGCAAGGCCCAGGGGTCAACCACCACGCCATTGCCAATCACCGATAATTTACCCTCGCGGACAATGCCGGAAGGCAAAAGCGACAATTTATAAACTTCGCCATTGATAACCAGCGTATGACCCGCATTGTGGCCGCCTTGAAAGCGCGCCACCACATCAGCCCGCAAGGACAGCCAATCGACAATTTTGCCCTTGCCCTCATCGCCCCATTGCGACCCGATGACAACTACATTGGCCATAAACGCCCCCTATTCGTGCCGCCGCCTCAGAATTGAAGCTGCTTGACCTGCATGACTTGTTCCAGCGCTTCCAGCTCAGCAATAATGGTGTCATTAACCTCATTATCGACACTGACCAGCGAAATCGCATCGCCACCCGGCTTTTCACGGCCAAGATTAAACGAGGCGATATTAATGCCATGCTGACCCAAAACAGAGCCAAGCGCGCCGATAAAACCCGGCGCATCCGTATTGGTGACATATAAAACGCGCGGCGACAATTCGGCTTCCATATTGATACCGCGCACCTGAATAATGCGCGGCTTGCCGTCAGAAAACACCGTGCCGGCAACCGAGCGTTCCTGCCGTTCGGTTTTCAGCGTCAGCCTTATATAGCTGTCAAAAGCGCCGGAACTGTCGCGCTTGACCTCGGAAATCGCCATGCCGCGATCCTTGGCGATACTGGGCGCGGACACCATATTCACTTCCGACAGAAGCGGGCGCAAAATACCGGCCACCAGTGCCGAGGTCAGCGGCGCTGTGTTCAAGGCGCTGACATCGCCGACATATTCAATTTCAACCGCTTCAATCGCGCTTTCCGTCACCTGACCGGCAAACAAGCCAAGCTGTTCGGCCAGCGTCACATAGGGACGCAGGCGCGGCGCATCTTCAGCAGAGATGGAGGGCATGTTAATCGCATTGGCGACCGCGCCGGTCATCAAAAAATCGGCCATTTGCTCGGCCACTTGCAAGGCGACATTTTCCTGTGCCTCGCTGGTGGACGCGCCCAAATGCGGCGTGCAAACGACATTTTCCATACCAAATAGCGGGTTTTCCTTGGCCGGCTCTTCCTCGAACACATCCAAAGCCGCACCGCCCACATGACCGCTTTCCAAAGCCTCTTTCAGGGCGGCTTCATCAATCAGCCCGCCGCGCGCGCAATTGATGATACGCACGCCGGGCTTACATTTTGCCAGCGCTGCAGCATCAATAATGTTACGGGTTTTATCGGTCAGCGGTGTGTGCAGCGTGATGAAATCAGCCCGTGCCAGCAGTTCGTCCAGCGTGACTTTTTCAACGCCAAGCTCGGTCGCGCGCTCCGGCGTCAGAAACGGGTCAAAGGCTGCCACTTTCATTTTCAGCCCCAAAGCGCGCGTTGCCGCATTGGAGCCGATATTGCCGCAGCCAACCACGCCAAGCGTTTTGCCGGTCAGCTCAACGCCCATAAAACGCGACTTTTCCCATTTACCGGCATGGGTGGACGCATTGGCTTCGGGGATTTGCCGTGCCAGCGCAAACATCATGGCAATAGCGTGTTCCGCCGTGGTGATAGAATTGCCGAACGGTGTGTTCATCACCACAACGCCCTTGGCGGTGGCGGTGGGCAGGTCGATATTGTCAACACCGATACCGGCGCGACCAATCACTTTCATATTGGTCGCCGCTTCCAGCACAGGCGGGGTCGCCTTGGTTGAGGAGCGCACGGCCAGCCCGTCATAATCGCCGATGATTTTGATAAGCTCATCGCGCTCCAGACCGGTAATCACATCTACATCAACGCCGCGCTCTTTGAAAATCGCTTCGGCGGCGGGGCTCATTTTATCTGCAATCAATACTTTTGGCATGGGTCTTGTCCTTTATGCTTCTGCTTTGGCGCTGGCAAAGGCCCAATCGAGCCAAGGCGTCAGCGCCTGCAAATCCGATGTTTCAACCGTCGCACCGGCCCAGATTCGCAAGCCCGCCGGGGCATCACGATAAGCGCCAATATCATAGGCGACCGCCTCATTTTCCAGCATTGTGGCAATGCGCTTGGCTAAAGTGGCTTGCGCCTCGGCATCCATTGCCGCGACTTCCGGGTCGGCAATTTTCAAACAGACAGAAGTTGGCGAGCGATTGGCCTTGTCGGCGCACAGAAAATCAACCCAAGCTGTTTGCTCAACCCATTGCGTCAATGCCGCCATATTGGCATCGACACGGGCGACAAGGCCGGACAGGCCGCCAAGGCTTTCCGCCCAGCGCAGCGTGTCGAGATAGTCTTCCACCGCCAGCATGGAGGGCGTGTTAATCGTCTCGCCTTTGAAAATGCCTTCAATCAGCTTGCCGCCCTTGGTCAGGCGAAACACTTTCGGCAGCGGCCAGGGCGGTGTGTAACTTTCCAGACGGGCAACGGCGCGCGGGCTTAAAATCAACATGCCATGGGCGGCTTCCCCGCCCAAAACTTTCTGCCAGCTATAAGTGGTTACATCCAACCTGTCCCAAGGCAAGGGCATGGCAAAGGCGGCCGAAGTGGCATCGCAAAAAGTCAGACCGGCGCGGTCAGCGGCAATCCAGTCGCCATTTGGCACGCGCACACCCGATGTTGTGCCATTCCATGTGAAGGCGACATCGCGGGTAAAATCCACCGCAGCCAAATCGGGCAAATCGCCATAATCGGCTTCCATGACGCGCATATCATCCAGCTTGAGCTGTTTGACGGCATCGCTAATCCAACCGGCGCCGAAACTTTCCCAGCCGAGAATATCCAGCCCGCGTTCGCCCATCATTGTCCACATGGCCATTTCAAACGCGCCGGTATCAGAGGCCGGCACAATGCCGATGCGATAATCATCCGGCACGCCGAGAATGGCGCGCGTGCGGTCTATCGCTTCGGCCAGCTTGGCCTTGCCAATCTTCGACCGGTGCGACCGGCCAAGCGCGGCATCTTCTAGTGCGGTGAGGGAAAAACCGGGCCGTTTGGCGCACGGGCCGGAAGAAAAATTGGGGTTTGCCGGGCGCATGGCCGGCTGTGTCAGCTCTGTCATATCTCTACCCTTTCAGATAGCTGCCCCTCGTTGGGGAGGGGTGTCCCGCGCACACATATAGTCGGACTCAGCCGCGAAAGCAAACACAGATTACCCCCGCTTGCCGGTGAT
>JAYPAN010000022.1:0-26180 GCA_038123715.1 Rhodobiaceae bacterium
GCGATGCGGCCTGCCTGCGCGTGGCGGTTCAGGGCGGCGGCTGCTCCGGCTTTTCCTATGTGTTCTCCATTGATGAAACGCGCGGCAAGGATGACCATGCCTTTGCCCGCGACGGTGTGACTGTGCTGGTTGATGATATGTCGCTGGCCTATATGACCGGCGCGGAGATTGACTGGGTGGATGACATGATTGGCGCGGCCTTCCAAATCAAAAACCCCAATGCCACGGCTGCCTGCGGCTGCGGCACATCTTTTGATATTTGAATGAAAATCGCCTGCTGGAATGTCAATTCGGTGAAGGCGCGGCTGCCTTTGGTGCTGCGCTGGCTGGAAGAGGCGCAGCCCGATATTGCCTGCTTGCAAGAATTGAAATGCGTTGATGAGGCGTTTCCGCGTGCCGAGATTGAAACGCTTGGCTATCATGTCGAAACGCATGGTCAGAAAACCTATAATGGCGTGGCGCTGCTTGCCAAACGGCCTTTGGAAGATGTGATGCGCGGCCTGCCCGGCTTTGAAGATGAGCAAGCGCGCTATATTGAGGCGGTCATCAGCACGGATAGCGGCGCGCTGCGGGTCGCTTCGCTGTATCTGCCCAATGGCAATCCGGTGGACAGCCCGAAATACCCCTATAAGCTGGACTGGATGGCGGCGCTTGAGGCGCGGGTAAAGGAACTCTTGCCGTTAGAAGAGGCCTTTGTGCTGGCCGGGGATTATAATGTCATTCCGCAGCCGCAAGATTGTTATGACGCAAAGGCTTGGGAAGATGACGCGCTGTTTCGGCCGGAAACACGCGCCGCCTTTCGCCGCCTGCTCAATCTCGGCCTGACCGAAGCGGTCGCCATGCGCGCCGTCACCGGTGATGACACATACACATTTTGGGATTATCAAGGCGGTGCTTGGCCGAAGAATAAGGGTATCCGCATTGACCATCATTTGCTCAGCCCGCGTGCCGCCGATGCGCTCACCGGCTTTGGCATAGACAGCCATACGCGCGACTGGCCCAAGCCGTCCGACCATGTGCCGGTCTGGGTTGATTTGCAAATCTGACCTGCTGGTTTGTGCTGTTTCAATTGCACTTGAAGGCAATAAATTAAATCATTGAATATATTGAAAAATAACATGGATGACATGCGTCCGATTCCGCCCCATCATGGCTTTGTGGACATCAGAATAAGGATGAAATGCCATGAACCATTTTTCAGAATCTTCCAAATGTGGGAAGCATGTCAGCCTCGTTATTGCAAGTTTGATATTTACTTGCGGTGCGGCGCTGGCGCAATCGCCCTATCCGCAAAACAACCCAATCTATGCCGGGCTGGCGCTGTCGCAGATGGAGAGCGTAAGCGACAAGCCGGTCAAGCGCGATATGGATGCGGCTGGCTATGAGCTGACGCTTGGCTATCGCATTACGCCCAATCTTTCGGGCGAGCTGCAATGGGCTGATTTGCAATATGACGGCTTTTCCACCACTGCTGGCGTGACCGCGGTTGGCACAGATACACAGCTCATTAAGTTGAGCGCGCTTTATTATCCTGATGCGGTGCATGTGCGGCCATTTGGTCGGGTCGGCTATGTTACAGAAGACAAGGACACAATTGTCAGCAAACCGGTGAATAAGGCGGCATTTGGCGAAAGTGACGGCTTTTTTGTCGGGCTGGGCATTGATATTCCGGTCGTGCCGCGCGCTTATTTCCGCGCCGAATATCAGGTCTTTGACGATAATTCAGGCACTGGTTTCGGGCTGGGTGCGGTGTTCCGCTTCTAGCGTGGGGCGCATAAAGCGCCGCCCCCGACAAATTATCAACCGCCGCTAAACATCGGCATATTGGCGTTTTTCCTGCGCCCCGCCCGGATGGGTGGTTGCACCCTTGCGCGCCGAGCCGACAGTCTGGGCATATTTCCACAGCGTGCCAGAGGTGAAATCGGTTTCGCGCGCCTGCCATTTGCTGCGCCGTTCGGCCAAAACCGAATCGTCAACCAGCAAGTCAATCGTGCCGGCCTCGGCGTCAATACGGATTTTATCGCCATCCTCAATCAACGCAATCGGCCCGCCTTCGGCTGCTTCCGGCCCGACATGACCAATGCAGAAACCGCGTGTCGCACCGGAAAACCGGCCATCGGTAATCAGCGCAACCTTGTCGCCCATGCCCTGCCCGTAAATGGCGGATGTGGTGGACAGCATTTCGCGCATGCCCGGCCCGCCCTTCGGCCCTTCATAGCGAATAACAAGAACATCGCCTGCCTGATAATCGCCTTTTTCAACGGCGGCGAATGCGTCTTCCTCGCAATCAAAGCAGCGCGCCGTGCCGTCAAATTGCAGCACTTCCATGCCCGCAACTTTCACAATTGCGCCATCGGGCGCGAGCGAGCCTTGCAGGCCGACCACGCCGCCGGTTGGTGTGATTGGAGAACTGACCGGATAAATCACTTTCTGATTAGGGTTGAAAGTGATTTCTTCAAGGTTTTCGGCCAATGTCTTGCCGGTGACAGTCAGGCAATCGCCATGCAAAAAGCCGCCCTCAAGCAGGGTTTTCAGCAGCATTGGCACACCGCCAGCCTCATACATATCTTTGGCAACATATTGCCCGCCCGGTTTCAAATCAGCGATATAAGGCGTCTTTTTGAAAATCTCAGCCACTTCCATCAAGTCGAAATCAATGCCCGCTTCATGCGCCATGGCTGGCAAATGCAAGCCGCCATTGGTGCTGCCGCCGGTCGCGGCCACAACAGTCGCGGCATTTTCCAGCGCTTTGCGCGTCACAATATCGCGCGGGCGGATATTATTGCCAATCAGCTCCATCACCGCCTTGCCTGACGCCTCAGCATAAGCGTCGCGGCTTTCATAGGGTGCGGGCGCACCGGCGGAATTGGGCAAGGCCAGCCCTATCGCTTCCGACACGCAAGCCATTGTATTGGCGGTGAACTGACCGCCACAAGCGCCGGCACTTGGGCAGGCGACACATTCGAGCGCGTGCAATTCATCATCCGGCATATTGCCTGCCGCATGCTGCCCAACCGCTTCAAACACATCCAACACGGTCACATCCTTGCCCTTAAACTCGCCAGGCATGATTGACCCGCCATACATAAAAACGCTCGGCACATTCAGCCGCAACATGGCCATCATCAGACCGGGCAAAGACTTGTCGCAACCGGCCAGGCCAATCATGGCGTCATAGCAATGGCCGCGCATAGTCAGCTCAACACTGTCAGCAATCACTTCGCGCGAGACCAGAGAAGATTTCATGCCCTCATGCCCCATGGCAATCCCATCAGTCACAGTAATGGTGCAAAACTCGCGCGGCGTGCCGTCACCCGCCAAGACGCCACTTTTGGCGGCCTGCGCCTGCCGCATCAGCGCGATATTGCACGGGGCAGCCTCATTCCAACAGGACACCACGCCGACAAATGGTTTGGCGATATCTTCTTCCGTCAGCCCCATAGCGTAATAATAGGAACGGTGCGGCGCGCGCTCCGGCCCGACTGAGACATGGCGGCTTGGCAGTTTTGATTTGTCAAAGCGAGACATGGCTTTCTCCCGTAAAATTATGGTGTTGATGTAGCAAGAAACCGGCGGTCAAGCGACCTAAATCTGCGCCAGCCGCGCCAAGGCTTGCGCCAGTTTTTGTTGTTTGGCTTCTTCCTCGGCCAGTCTGGCGCGATTTTCCTCAATCACTTCGGCTGGCGCTTTTGCCAGAAACCCCTCATTGGACAGCTTGCCGGATATTTTGCGAATTTCGCCTTCCTGTTTGGCGATTTCCTTTTCCAATCGCGCCTTTTCCGCCGCAATATCAATAATTCCGGCCAGTGGCAAAGCAAGTGTCGCCTCCCCAACCACGATTTGCACCGCGCCAGAGGGCGGCGCGCCATCATGCGCCATGCCGGACAGCCGCGCCAGCCGCTTGAGCAAAGCCTCATTGCGCACCAATTGCGCTGTGGTTTCCGCATTTGCGCCGACCATCACCAATGGCACTTCGGCACTGGCCGGCACATTCATTTCCGAGCGCACAGAGCGGATTTCAGAAATCATTTCAATCAGCCGGTTGATTTCCGCATCTGCCGCCGCATCAATCAGGCCGCTATCCAATTCCGGCCAAGAATCAAGCATCAACCAGTCACGTCCCTGCTCGGTTTTTTGCCACAACTCTTCCGTTACAAAGGGCATGAAAGGGTGGAGAATATGCAGCGCATGATTGAGCGCCCATTGCGTTGCCGCCTGCACTTCGGCGCGCGCGGCGGCGTCATCGCCCTGCAAAACCGGCTTGGCCAGTTCCAGATACCAATCACAAAAACTGTTCCAAATAAATTGATAGGCGGCATTGGCCGCATCATTGAAACGATAGGCTTCAAGTGCCTGCGTTACCGCTTGCTGGGCGCGCACGGCTTCGCCGGTCACCCATTTGGTCAGTGGTAGGCTGGCCTGTTCCGGTGCGAAATCTCCGGCACTGAAACAGCCATTCATGTCGCAAAAGCGCGCTGCATTCCAAAGTTTTGTGCCAAAATTGCGATAGCCTTCGACACGGCTTTCCGACAATTTAATATCGCGCCCCATCGCCGCCATTGCCGACAGGGTAAAGCGCAGCGCGTCTGCCCCATAGCGGTCAATCAAATCCAGCGGATCAATTACATTACCCTTGGATTTCGACATTTTCGCGCCTTTTTCATCGCGCACCAGCGCATGAATATAGACTGTGTGAAACGGCACATCGTCCATGAAGTGCAGGCCACTCATCATCATCCGCGCAACCCAGAAGAAAATAATGTCAAAGCCGGTGACAAGCACATCGGTTTTATAATGCCGTGCCAATATGTCGGTCGTTTCCGGCCAACCCAATGTTGAAAACGGCCAAAGCGCGGAAGAAAACCAAGTATCGAGAACATCCTCATCGCGGTGTATCTCAGTTGGCGCGCCGTAATGAGCATCGGCCTTAGCTTGCGCTTGCGTTTCATCCAGAGCAACAAAAATTTCACCATCCGGCCCATACCAAGCAGGAATACGATGCCCCCACCAAAGCTGGCGCGAAATACACCAAGGCTGGATATTTTCCATCCAGTCAAAATAAGTTTTTTCCCAATTTTGCGGTACGAAATTGGTGCGCCCGTCGCGCACCGCGGCAATGGCTGGTTTGGCAAGTGTGGCCGCGTCAACATACCATTGGTCGGTCAGCCAAGGCTCAATGATTTGGCCTGAACGGTCGCCAAATGGAACCATATGGGTATTGTCTTCAATCTCGGCCACCAGCCCAAGCGCATCAAGCTCTTGCACCACACGCTTGCGCGCTTTCATCCTGTCCAAGCCCTGCCAGCTGTCGCGTCCAATCATTTCGGCAAAAGCCTCATCGGTTAAGTCAATGCAGCCATACATGTCCATCATATTTATCGCCGGTAAATCATTGCGCCGCCCGACTTCGAAATCATTGAAATCATGCGCCGGTGTGATTTTCACCGCGCCTGACCCTTGTTCCGGATCGGCATAATCATCGGCCACAATCGGGATTTTGCGCCCGACCAAGGGCAGCACGACCATTTTACCAATCAACGCCTTATAGCGCGGGTCGTCGGGATGCACGGCAACGCCGGTATCACCGAGCATGGTTTCCGGTCTTGTGGTAGCGACAGTAATATGCCCGCTGCCATCTTCCAGCGGATAATTGAAATGCCATAAATGGCTGTTCACTTCGCGTTGCTCGACCTCCAAATCGGAAATCGCCGTCAGCAGACCGGGATCCCAATTGACCAGCCGCTTATCTTTGTAAATCAGCCCCTGCTCATAAAGCATGACAAACACTTTCAGCACTGCCGCCGACAGCCCGTCATCCATCGTAAAGCGTTCGCGGCTCCAATCGCACGACGCCCCAAGGCGGCGCAATTGCGTGGTAATGGTCGAGCCGCTTTCGGCCTTCCATTGCCAGACCCGTTCAACAAACGCCTCGCGCCCCATATCGCGCCGCGTCATATTTCCCGCTTCGGCCAATTGGCGTTCGACAACCATTTGCGTGGCAATGCCAGCATGGTCAGTGCCGGGTTGCCACAGCACATCGCGCCCCCGCATTCGTTCAAAGCGGCATAAAATATCCTGCAATGTATTGTTCAGCGCATGCCCCATATGCAGACTGCCGGTCACATTGGGCGGCGGAATGACAATTGTGTATGGCTCGGCTTCCGGCACGCGCCCTGCCGCAAAACAACCCTGCGCTTCCCATGCCTGATACAGCGCAGCCTCAATGGCAGACGGCTCATAAGTCTTGTTGAGAGCTGTTTCAGCGCTGGTGTTTTCGATCTCGGACATGAGGTTCATTTTCCGGCAATTTGGCGTGTCACTATCAGTTGCAAGTGGTTACACCAAGGCCAAAGCCGCTTCAAGCCCCAAACGGCGCAAAGTCTAATCTCTGCCTAAACTGCCGCCGAGCCGGTATTGATTTGTTTGGTCATTGTCGCCTTGATTTCACCGGCCACCAGACGCTCCACCATTGGCGCAAGATGATGGTCTATCCATTCGCGCAAAGCGGCTCCAATGCTTCAAGGATGAGCGCCTCAAGCAAAGTGGGCGGTGTTTGACCGCCGCCGGTCAGCCGATTCAGCCCGGCTTCAATGCGCCGTGCCATATCAGCCTCATTCTGCGCGGCAACCGGGTCGGCATCGAGCAGTGCGCGCGTTTCATCCGACACGATTTTCTGCACCGCCTCATATATTGCCTGTGCGCCAATATCTGTGTCGCTGTCGGGTTCATCCTGTGTCATGCGTCGCGTCCTCATGCCATGCGGACGGCGCAAAACGGCGCATTACGCAAGGGAATCAGAGCATCCCCAAACAAACATACATCTACAGAACAAGTGCGCCGGTTTTGACCGGCCTGTTTTCATTCTTCTGTTTTAGGCAAGTCGCGCGGCAGACGCAAGCGTTGCGGGGTCAACTGGCCAATGCTGGCAAGCAGGCTGTATGCGGCAAGCTGGTGATTGCGCTCGGCCTCAACCAGACCGACTTGCGCGTTCAACAATTCCTGCTCGGCATCCAACAGGTCGATATTGGTGCGTGTGCCAAGCGTATTTTCCTGCCTGACCCCTTCCAGCGCCAATTGCGAGGCCTGAATCTGTTCTTCGCGGGCGTTAATCGCCGATTCTGACGCGCGGAAATTATTCCATGCCACTACCACACCGCGCTCCAATGCCCGCGACGCGGAATGAACCTGCCGGCGCAGCGCGTCATTATAATCGGTCGCGCCGGAAATCGCCGCCAGTGACCGGCCGCCGCGAAACAGAGGCACAGACAGGCGCGCGGCAATCGTGCTGCCCTCACTTTCAAAAGCCGGATTGGATGGCAGCCCGTCTTTCACATCATAAGAGCCGGTAATGGTGACGCTGGGCAAAGCCGAGCCAAGCGTGCTGTAAGAGGTGAACTTGCCACTGCGCGCCATATGCTGCGCTTGTTTCAAGATTGGGCTTTCAACGCGCGCGACATCCAAGGCCGATTGCAGTGAAGGCGGCATGGCGGGCAAATTGACCGGCTTGTCCAAGCCAGCAGGGCGATAGCCAAAGACTTCCTCAAACACCGCCTCAGCACCGCGCAAATTGGCCTCGGCCAGCAGGGCGGACGATTTTGCACCGGCCAGACGCGCTTCTGATTGGGCAATATCTGTGCGCGTGACAACACCGACCTCAAAACGGTCGCGCACCGCATCAACCTGTTCCTGAAGCACTTTGACATTGCTCTGACGCAAATCCAGCGTGGCGCGCGCCTGCAAAACATCAAGAAAAGCGCTTATGCCTTGCAGCATAATGCTTTGCTCAGTATTGCGAAAGCCGCTGCGCTCGGCATCTATTTCGGCACGCTTGCTGCGAAAGGCGAACAGATTTTTGCCGGAAGTGAAGATATTATAGCGCATCTCGACACCATAGCTGTCGAAATCCTGCACATCACTGTCAGCCCCGACGCGCAAGCTGGACTGGGCATTGCGGATATTTTCATTGATACGCACTTCTTGGGCATAGCCGGTAACTGTCGGCAGCATTTCGGCCAAGGTCACAAATTGCGATTTGTAAATTGCTTTGAAATTAGACCGCGCCGCCGCCAGAGACGGGTTTTGCTGCCACATTTTAGCCAAAGACAAAGACAGCGATTCGCTGTGCGCCGGCGCGCCCCAAAGGCTGACAGCCAGCAAGCCGGATATCCATAAAGCGGATTTTCCCGTTTTCATATTCTGCTCTCCATCCGCCCGTTTTTGGCCTTTTGCAATACTGGTTTTATTTGGCCTGATATGAGTGCCAAACAGAAAAAATCAAGCCACCAGCCATTTCAGGGCGATATTGCCTGACTAAAATTCAAAAACCGGCACGGGGTCAAACGCATCCAAAACCGGAACTGTCAAATCAAACGCAATAAGGCGGGCAAAACTGTCACCAATGCGCCGGTAAATAACGGCTTTCTGGCTGCCTTCGACATTTTGCACACAAACCAACCTTCCGCCATCATCCAATTGCGCCAGCAGGTCTTCGGGTATTTCCGCCACACAGCCATTGATAAAAATAATGTTGAACGGCCCCTGTTTGGGCTGGCCTTCGGGCAGCGGGCCGGTAACGGCGACCGCATTGTCAATTTCCAGCTTGCGCCAATTATCACTGGCCTTTTCGCTCATCGCCTCATCATCTTCAAGCGAGATAACCGTGCTGGCCAGACCGGCCATCACCGCCGCCGCATAACCGCTGCCACCGGCAATGTTCAATATCACATCGCCCGGTTCAATATCGGCCAGCTCGGCCAGACGGGCAAACGCCAAAGGCGCCAGAATGGTGCGGCTGACATCGCCGCGCGCATAATCCAGACTGCAATCAGCATAGGCAATTTCACGGTTTTGACCGCCGACAAAGGCTTCGCGCGGCACACCAAGCAATTGCCGCGTCAACCGGTAATCGCGCACGCCGCCCGGCTTAATCTGACATTCCACCATATTGAAGCGCGCGCGGGCGCTCATTTCACTGTCCATCAAGCTCATTAACCGCTTCCCACTGCAAGGCCATCTTGGCTCTGTATAGCTACCCCAAGCGGTTAGCACAATTGGCAAAGCGTCACAACAGCCTGCCGCAGCACATCAGGCTTAAAATGACATGTGTCGCGGAAAAAACCGGTTGCGTCGGGCGGTCAAGGTTTATACAACAGGCGAGTTTTCCAGCCCGTCAGGTCTGGTCAATGGCCACGTGGCGGAGTGGTGACGCAGCGGCCTGCAAAGCCGTGTACCCCGGTTCGATTCCGGGCGTGGCCTCCATTTTAGCAGCCCGATCTGGCGTCGGGCGGTCAAATCAACGGTAAGTGGAATTTCAACTTGGCGCATGCGGCAAGCTCTGATATACCCCTTCCACGTTGACGGAAATGTTCCCCGGTAGCTCAGTTGGTAGAGCAAACGGCTGTTAACCGTTCGGTCGCTGGTTCGAGTCCGGCCCGGGGAGCCATTCCCACCCTTCCCTTCAAAAATGATTTTCCCATTCTCTCGGCAATAACGCATCCAAAGCCGGTTTTTCTGCGTATAGATTATGTATTCCGCGGAGGGAGTGGCTTGGCACAACCGGTTATCTTTTGGTTTCGACAGGACTTGCGATTATCAGATAATCCGAGTTTGCAGGCGGCTTTGGCGCATTGCCGCAATGAGGGTGCGCCGCTTATTCCGGTCTTTATTGATGATGAGCATTTGGGGCGGCGCCCGGGGCGGATGAGCCTGTGGTGGCGCGACGCTGCCTTGGCCGCGCTTGATGCAGCCTTGCGCCAGCGCGGTAGCCGCTTGCTCTATCTTACCGGCAAAACAGACCCAAGCTTGACCCGCCTGATTGACAGCGCAAAGGCGGGGGCGGTTTACTGGAACCGCCAATATGATGCGCCCAGCGTTGAGCATGATACCGCCCTAAAAGCTGATTTGCGCGCGCGCGGCCTGTTTGCCGAAAGCCGAAACGCGCTTTTAATGTTTGAGCCTTGGGAGATAAAAGGCAAAACCAGCAATGGCCCGATGCGGGTTTTCACGCCTTTTTGGAAACGTTGCCGCGAGATTGGCCTGCCTGAAGAATTATCACCCGCGCCCGATACCATACCGACCCCTGATATTTGGCCGGAAAGTGCCCCCTTGCCGCAAACGCCACCGCATGAAGCCGCCGATTTGCTGGCTCAGTGGATGCCGGGGGAAACCGGCGCGGCGCTGGCGCTTAACAATTTTCTGCACAGTAATGGTCACGGCTATGCCGAAAAGCGTGACCTGCCCGCCATTAACGCAACATCGCGCCTGTCGCCGCATTTGCGTTGGGGCGATATCTCCCCGCAACGCATTGCCCATGAGGCAAGCGGCTCAAGATTGTCGCCGCTTGATAAAGACAAATTCCTTGCCGAGCTGGGCTGGCGCGAATTTGCCTATCACTTGATGTTCCACAATCCCGAAATCGGTGATGCGCCCCTGCAAAGGAAATTCGAGGCTTTTCCGTGGCGCGATGATGATGCTGTCGAAAAGGATTTGCAAGACTGGCAAAATGGCCGCACCGGCTATCCGATTGTTGATGCCGGCATGCGTGAGTTGAAGCGCAGCGGCTACATGCATAATCGTGTGCGGATGATTTGCGCGTCTTTTCTGGTCAAGCATTTGCTGATTGACTGGCGGCATGGGGAAGCCTGGTTTTGGGACAGGTTAAATGATGCCGACCCGGCCAATAATACGGCAAGCTGGCAATGGGTGGCCGGTTGTGGCGCCGATGCCGCGCCTTATTTCCGCATTTTCAACCCAATCACACAGGGCAGTAAGTTTGATGCCGAAGGCGTTTACACCAAAGCCTATGTGCCGGAACTGGCGGGGTTAAGCGGCAAAACCTTGTTTGCCCCTTGGGAAGCCAAACAAGATTTATTGGCAAAGGCAGAGGTAGAAATTGGCGCAACCTATCCGGCGCCGATTGTTGACCATAAGCAAGCCCGTGAACGGGCGTTGGAGAGTTTCGGGTCACTGAGTAGCAGTTAAGGAGTAACCCCATGAAAATTGCCATTATCGGCAGCGGCATTTCCGGAAATGTCGCTGCCTACCATCTGTGCGGGCAACATGACATCACCCTTTATGAAAAGCGCGACCGTCTGGGCGGCCACAGCGCCACCAAGGAAATCGATTATCATGGTAACGGCGAAACGCTGCGGGTCGATACCGGCTTTATTGTATATAATGAGCTGAATTATCCCGGCCTCACCGCCCTGTTTAATGCGCTGGATGTGAACACGGTGGAAAGCAATATGAGCTTTGGCTTTTCATCGCATGAGGGGCGGTTTGAATGGTCAGGGCAATCCATTGATACCGTCTTTGCCCAAAGGCGCAATTTCGCCTCACCGGTCTTTTGGAGCATGATTTCCGGCATTTTCAAATTCAACAAGCTGGCGGCTGAAGCGCATGAAAGCGGCACGGCAAGCGGCATAAGCCTTGGCGATTGGTTGGCCGGTCACGGCTTTGGCAAAACCTTCATCAATCGCTATTTGCTGCCCATGGGCGCGGCCATTTGGTCAACACCTGCCGATGAAATTATGGCCTTTCCCGCCGACAGTTTTCTGCAATTTTTCTATAATCACCGGCTGATAAACGCCGACCGGCCGCAATGGCGCACGGTCGCCAATGGGTCGCAAAGCTATGTTGAAAAACTGACCGCCCGTTTCAAAGACAAAATCCGCCTGTCCAGCCCGGTCTCACGCATAGAGCACGTCTCCGGCGGCGTGGCGGTAACAGCCAATGGCGAAACGGAAATATATGACCAGGCCGTTCTGGCCTGCCACAGCGATCAGGCCTTGAGCATGCTGCATGATGCGCGGCCTGAAGAACGCGATGTGCTGTCAGCAATCCGCTATTTGCCCAATCAGGTCTATTTGCATAAAGACGCTGCACTCATGCCCAATCGGCGCAAAGTCTGGTCAGCGTGGAATTATATCAGCCATGCCGGCGCTGGGCGTGATGACATTATGACGGTCAGCTATTGGATGAACCGGCTGCAAAATCTCGATGAAGCAAAACCGCTTTTTGTGACACTGAACCCGCCAGTTCCGCCGCGCCCTGAATTAACCTTTGGTCATTATGAATATGACCATCCACAATTTGATGGGCGTGCCTTGGCGGCACAAAAGAAGTTACCGGAAATACAGGGCAAAAATCGCCTCTGGTTCTGCGGTGCTTGGGCCGGTTTTGGCTTTCATGAAGATGGTCTGCAATCGGCGTTGCGTGTCTGCGAAGGGCTGCAAGCGCAAATTGGGCTGCCACAGGCGGCGGAATAGGCATAGCAAACCCATGACCGACAGGCAGGACATATCGGCGCAAAGCTGCCTTTATTTCGGCATGGTGCGCCATGCGCGCTACCGCCCGCGCCGTCACCGCTTTGCCTATCGGGTTTTCAACATTTACGCCGATATTGATGAGCTGGAAGCCGGGGCGCTGAACACGACGCTGTTCAAATATAACCGGTTCGCCCTATTCAGCCTGCGCCCCCGCGATCATGGCGCCAAGGATGGCAGTTCGGTGCGTGACTTTGTGGATGCGCTGTTACAACAGGCTGGCATGGCGCGCCCTGACCAAGTGATGATGTTGTGCTATCCGCGCATACTCGGCTATGCGTTTAACCCGATAACTGTTTATTACTGCTTTGCCAATAGGCGTCCTTGCGCGATGATTTATGAAGTCCGCAATACATTTGGCGATGACCATATTTACACAATCGCCTGCCCGGACGGGTCGCCGGATATTAAGCACAGCCGCGATAAGCTGATGCATGTCTCGCCCTTTATCGGCATGAAGGCCACATATCATTTTTCGACCGCCATGCCGGAACAGAAATTACGGCTGGTGATACGCGAAACCGAGGGGACAGACCCGCTGCTGGTTGCCAGCTTTGTCGGGCAGCGCCGCGCGCTGAACGCGGGCAATCTCATATCAGCGTTTGTGCGTCACCCGCTTATGACACTGAAAGTTGTTGTTGCAATCCATCTTGAAGCTGCCAAACTATTTGTTAAGGGCGTTCCCTTTATAAAACGCCCAATGCCGCCCAAGAGCCGGACAAGCTTTTAATGAACAGGCCAAAGGGGAGAGAAAATGAGTGAAACAAATACAGATAATCGCCGGATGATGGATGCCGCACGCGCTGCGTCCACTGGCAAGAGCAGTTTGACCGGCTACGCAAGGCTGGTGTTTTTCATGCTGCGAAAAATGCGCGGGCCTGTGCTGCAAGTGCAATTGCCCGATGGCGCGGTGCATGAATTTGCCGGTAACGACAAATCAACACCGCCCATCGTTTTGAGCATCAATAATATGTCATTCTTCAAGACCATTGTGCGCCGTGGCAGCTTGGGATTTGCTGAGGCTTATATGCATGAAGACTGGCGCAGCCCCGATATTGCGCGCCTGCTTTGCTTTTTCAATCAGAACATGCAAATGATTAAACAGGAAATTGATAATAAACGTGTTTTTTCGTTTATAAACCGGCTGATTCACAAATGGCGACCCAATTCGCGCGCCGGTGCGAAGCGCAATATCCACGCCCATTATGATTTGGGAAATAATTTTTACAGCCTGTGGCTCGACAAATCCATGACCTATTCATCGGCGCTGTTCAAAGACAGTCAGACCGATTTGCGCGCCGCCCAGGCAGAAAAATATCGCGCCCTTGCCGAAGCAATAGACTTACAACCCGACCATCATGTTCTGGAAATTGGTTGCGGCTGGGGTGGCTTTGCCGAATTTGCCGCGCGCGAAATAGGGTGTCGTGTCACCGGCATCACCATTTCCGAGGAGCAGTTGAAATTTGCCCGCACCCGCATCGCCAATGCCGGATTGCAAGACAAAGTTGATTTTCAATTCCTTGATTATCGAGATGTCACGCAGACCTATGACCGGGTAGTGTCGATTGAAATGTTCGAGGCAGTGGGCGAGCAATATTGGGCGACTTATTTCGAGCAATTGCACAAGGTTTTGAAACCGGGCGGGCGCGCCGGATTGCAAATCATTACGATTGAAAATTCGCGCTTTGAAGCGTATCGCAAGAGTGCCGATTTTATTCAACGCTATATCTTCCCCGGTGGCATGTTGCCCTCGCCGAAAAAACTCTATGCCGCTTTTGACAATGCCGGTTTGCAATTAACCGGACAAAAGGACTTTGCGCTTGATTATGCGCGCACGCTGGCTGCATGGCGCGCGCGTTTCATTGCCGTCTGGCCGGAAGTTGAGGCACTGGGTTTTGATACGCGCTTCCGCAATATGTGGGAATATTATCTGGCCTATTGCGAGGCCGGTTTCAGCACGGGAAGCATTGACGTGTCCCATTTCACGCTGACCAAATAGCGCGCTGCTACTTTCCCGTGCCACGCGCGACAAGCGCAACATAGGCGCGCCTTGGCAGCAGATTTATCAGCCGCAAAAGAAACGAAAAACGCCGCGGAAAGGAAATATGCGTGCGCCCGGCTGCCAAACCATCGGCAATGCGCCGCGCCGCCTCTTGCGCCGAAATAATAAACGGCATGGGAAACGGGTTCACATCCGTGGCCGGTGTTTTCACAAAGCCCGGCGCAATCATCGAGACATGCACATTATGTGGCGCCAAATCCATCGCCAATGACTCGCCCAAATTAAACAAAGCCGCCTTGGTCGCCCCATAGGCGGCAGAGGTTGGCAAGCCGCCATATCCCGCAACCGACGAAACAAGCGAAATATGCCCGTAACCGCGCTGTGTCATCAATGGCACAAGCCGCGCCAAGCCATTTATCGTGCCGGTCAGGTTAACATCAAATGACCGGTCAAACAGGGTCGGGTCAAAATCCGGCATATTGGTCGGCAAATATATACCGGCATTCATCACACCCAGCGCAATTGGGCCGAGCGCCTTTTCAATATCGGCCACCATTTTTGCCATGCCGGGACGGTCAACAACATCGCCCTCAAAGCCGGTAATGTTGTCATGAGTTGCCGCAATCTCAGCCAAGGCCGCCTTATTGCGTGCCGATATGGCAACTTTCCAACCACGCCCCGCCAATTCCTCGGCCAATGCTGCCCCAATGCCCGACGAACCGCCTGTTATCCAGACACACCCATCCGCCGGTGTCATTTTTTTACGCAATTTACTCATAGACCCCGCCCAATAATCGATTTACGGCATCCGCCATTTGCGCCTTGGCGGCAAAAACTCCGGACTGATGGGGCGAATTTCGACACGCCCCGCCTTGCTGTCAACTTCGGTGCGAACCCAACGGCCATCCTCGGAATACCAAATATCAATCTTCAAATCGCCATCCAGCCGGAAATGATGCGCCTGTGACTGTCCATATTCAACCGGCACCCATTCCTCGCCAATATAATCAACCGATACATTAAGCAATCGCCCGTCTTGCGAGCTGAGCAATTTATTTTGATGAATGAAATTCGGGTTGAAATAGCTGGTGGAGAGAAGCGGTTGCAGCAAATTATTGTCAAAACGAGACGCCGCTCCCTTTATCACGCCATTGACTGTTGCCAAATTAACAAACACATCCTCGCCATTATTGTCGGTTCGGGAAACAATCGAGGTGAGCAGCCCATCGCGCCATGTTTCCGTGTTGCGGTGGGCATAGCGGAACACTGGAATAAAACCGAATTTAATGTTCAGATTTATCGTGATATCAACTTTCAGCGCGCCGTCTTGCTGGTTTTCAAAGGTGAAATACTGAAAGCCGACCCGCTTACCTTTGAGCCTTACCTCATAGGCCAATATGCCATTTTCCGGCACACCAGCCGACCAATCACGCGAAACAGCGTCAAAACCGGCCAATGCCTGCCCCGGCAGGACAGCCAAAATACTCATTAAAATAAGAAAAGCATTGCAGCTAGGCGCGCGAAAAGAAATCGCGCGCAACCCGCCCGAGACTATCTGTAAAACGAAGTGCGCCATCGGTTACCGCCAAACAAATACAATCCTCATCACCTTCCGCGCGCGGCCGGTGTTGAACATGCTGGTCAGCCAAAGCAAGCTGACCGCGTTCATATAGACGATTACCGTCCCGAAACGCCCCACGCAAGACAAGAGTTGCCTCAATGCCCTTATGTGTGTGGCGCGGAGCAGCTTTTCCGGGCTTGATTTTCAGCAAGCGCACTTCCTCACCGGCATCGCCAATGGCCAATTTGAAATGGCGCACACCCGGATAGGCGAACCGCCAAGGCAAGCTGTCAAAGGAATGATTAAACACATCGCGCAGCGGCAAAGGCAAATCCTTATCGGTCGCTTTTTGGCTGCCTGCGTCATTGGCGGCTGCCAAATCAGTGCTGTCATCTTCCCCATCAAGCCGGTTCAGCACATTGTCAAACGAACTATCGGCCATCGGGGCGGCTTCGGCCTCTTCCAGCAAATAGCCGTTCAGCGATTCAAAAGCGTCAAGCTGACGCCGCGCCGAAGGCGACAAAGTCGCAAAACTGGCAACCAGAACCGACATGCCATGACCCAAACTGCCGACAGCGTATTGCGCCAGCAGCGACTCAAGGCTTGGACTAAGTGGTATATGTGCGTTCAAAACGGCTCCTGATATTGCGGTCTGTCTGCATCTCCTATACACATACGATATAACGCAGTTTTTGGATTAGACCAATTCAAAATTTCCCGAAGACCGGTCTTGTATCACCCATGACCATGCTTGTTCCTTGAGGGTTAGGATGAACTATCGCGAGAATATGATTGCCGCCATTGGCAATACGCCACTCATCAAATTGCAGAAAGCCTCACAAGCCACCGGCTGCACGATTTTGGGCAAGGCCGAGTTCATGAATCCCGGCCAATCGGTCAAAGACAGGGCGGCATTATATATCATAAGGGATGCCGAAAAGCGCGGCACGCTCAAGCCAGGTGGCACAATTGTCGAAGGCACTGCCGGCAATACCGGCATTGGCATTGCGCTGGTCGCCAATGCTTTGGGCTATAAATCGGTGATTGTTATTCCCGAAACGCAAAGTCAGGAAAAAAAGGACATGCTGCGGCTGGCCGGTGCGGAGCTGATAGAAGTGCCGGCTGTGCCATATAAAGACGAAAATAATTATGTAAAATATTCCGGCCGTCTGGCCGATGAGTTGGCGCAAACCACACCGGGCGGCGCGGTATGGGCCAATCAGTTCGACAATATCGCCAATCGTGAGGCACATATTGAAACGACGGGGCCGGAAATCTGGCAACAAACCGATGGCAAGGTGGATGGCTTCACCTGCGCCATCGGCACAGGCGGCACGCTGGCTGGCACTGGCATTTACCTGAAACAGAAAAATGAAAATATCCGCATTGCCGCCGCCGACCCGATGGGGGCGTCCATGTATCATTGGTATAAGCATGGTGAATTGAAAGCCGAAGGCAGCTCCATCACGGAAGGTATCGGACAGGGGCGCGTGACCGCCAATTTACAAGACGCGCCAATTGATGACGCCTATCAAATCGAAGATGCCGAAGCCCTGCCCATTGTCTTTGACTTGTTAAAGCAGGAAGGATTGTGCCTTGGCGGCTCCAGCGGCATTAACATAGCTGGTGCGATGCGTATGGCGGCAGATTTGGGGCCGGGCAAAGTGATTGTCACCATATTGTGCGATTACGGCACGCGCTATCAGTCAAAGCTCTTTAATCCCGCCTTTTTGAAAGAACAGGGTCTGCCCTGCCCCGATTGGCTCTAGGCAAATGAAGGCCTATAAAACAATTGTGACGCATCTTGAAATGACGGCGCCATTTCCGGTATTTGCCTCGCCTTTGACTTTTGACAGGCCGTTCAGTTACACGCTTGAGCGCAATATGGCATTGGCCGATTACCGGCAGCTTTACGATAATGTCGGACGGGCATGGCGTTGGGTCAATCGGCGCAAGCTGACCGACCGGATGCTGGCCGCGCTGATACATCACCCTGATATTGATATTTTCGTCCTGCGCGACGGCAATCGCCCGATTGGCTATGTGGAATTGAATTTCCGCAAGAAAAAGCAGGCTGAAATTGTCTTTGTCGGGCTTGTGGAAGACTATATTGGCCGTGGATTGGGGCCGCAAATGCTCGGCCATGCCATGCACCATATTCAGACGCGCGCGCCGCAACGTGTTATTATTCAAACCTGCACGCTTGACCACCCTGCCGCCCTGCTGCTTTATCAAAGCGTTGGCTTCACGCCCTATGACCGGAAAAAAGTGGTGATTTACGACGATGTTTGATGTGCCTGACCGGCCTCTTGCATCAATGCTGCTTTAATGCTGCAAAACCTGACTGAGGAATAATTTGGTGCGGTCATTTTGCGGATTGGAGAAAAACGCTTGCGGCGCGTTCTGTTCGACAATCTCACCGCCATCCATGAAAATCACTCGGTCGGCCACTTGTCGGGCAAATCCCATTTCATGCGTCACGCATAACATGGTCATACCATCTTCGGCCAGCTCGACCATCACATCCAGCACTTCCTTAATCATTTCCGGGTCAAGCGCCGAGGTTGGCTCGTCAAACAGCATAATTTTCGGCGTCATGCACAACGCCCGCGCAATCGCCACGCGCTGTTGCTGACCGCCGGATAATTGCCCCGGATATTTATCGGCCTGATCGGGTATTCGCACACGCTCCAGATATTTGCGCGCAATATCCTCGGCATCTTTCTGGGTCATGCCGCGCACCCAAATCGGCGCCAGCGCGCAATTTTGAAGCACGGTCATATGCGGAAACAGATTGAATTGCTGAAACACCATGCCGACTTCCGAGCGTATCGCATCGATATTTTTCAAACCGGCATCCAGCACCATGCCATTGACCTCAATCAAGCCTTCCTGATGTTCTTCCAGCCGATTGATACATCTGATAAGGGTGGATTTGCCCGAACCGGATGGCCCGCAAATCACGATTTGCTCACCGCCTGCCACTTGCAGGTCAATGTCGCGCAGCACATGGAAATTGCCATACCATTTGTTCATTTTTTCGATGCGGATAATCGGGTCACTCATCTTTCGTTTCCTGTCAAATGCGGTTAATCGCCGTCCGTTGACAGCCGTTTTTCCATAAATATCGAATAGCGGGACATGGCAAAACAAAACGCCCAAAATACAAATCCGGCAAAAACATAGCCGGTTATATGGGTTTCCGGCGTTGCCCAACTGGCATCGGTGAAATGCAATTGCACAATGCCCAAAAGGTCAAACAGACCGACAATCAGCACCAATGTCGTGTCTTTGAACAGCCCGATAAATGTGTTCACAATGCCCGGTACCACCATTTTCAAAGCCTGCGGCAAAACAATCAGCCGCGTTGTTTTCCAATAGCTCATGCCCAAAGCAGCCGCCGCTTCCACCTGCCCTTTTGGTATTGCTTGTAATCCGCCGCGCACCACTTCAGCCATATAGGCAGAAGAAAACAGGGCAACGCCAATCAGACAGCGCATCAGCTTGTCAAAATTCACCCCATCCGGCAAAAACAGCGGCAGCATGACACTGGCCATAAACAATACGGTGATAAGCGGCACACCGCGAAAAATCTCGATAAAGCCAATGCACAGCGCACGCAGCACCGGCAATTGCGCGCGCCGTCCCAAAGCCAGTGCAATGCCCAGTGGCAAGGAAGCGACAATACCGGTAATCGCCACCACCAAAGTCACCAACAAGCCACCCCAATCGCTGGTGCTGACTTCGGTGAGGCCGAACATGCCGCCGGTCAGCAGCGCAAAGGCAAAGACCGGAAAAAACCCAAGCAGAAAAACCGCGTTCACACGCTTATAGGGCGCAGCAGGGATAAGCATGGGCAACAGGCCAATAATGCCCGCCGCAAATACCAGATTAACCCGCCAGCGTTCCGCCTCCGGATAGCGACCATAAATAAACTGTCCGAATTTCGCTTCAATGAACGGCCAACACGCGCCCTGCACCTGTTTCAAACAGGCCGACCGGTCAACACCGGTAAAACTGGCATTCAAAAATGCCCAGCCAATCACCACATCGAGCAGCCAGAAAAGAAACACAGCCGCCAATAAAGTCATCACCATATCGCGTGGTGTCGCCATTAAATTGCGCCGCACCCAACCCCATGCGCCAATCGTATTGACCGGTGCCGGACGCGCCGGAGATGGTGTCCACGCCGTCATGTATTCTGCCCCACCAGCGCCACGCGGCGATTATATTGGTTCATGGCAAAAGAGGTCAGCAAGCTCAGCGTCAGGTAAATCATCATTGTGATGAAAATGATTTCCACCGCTTGACCCACTTGCGTCAGCGTTGTGCCAGCGAAAACCGAGACGATATCGGGATAGGCTATCGCTACGGCCAGTGAGGAGTTTTTGGTCAAATTGAGATATTGGCTGGTCAGCGGCGGGATAATCACCCGTAAAGCCTGCGGCAGCACCACCAAATTCAATGTTCTGGCTTCCGGCAGGCCAAGCGCCGATGCCGCTTCGGTTTGTCCCTTATTGACCGACATAATACCGGCGCGGACAATTTCAGCAATAAAGGCTGCGGTGTAGAGGCTGAGTGCCAAAAGCAGGGCGGCGAATTCGGGAATGACAACCAGCCCGCCGCGAAAATTAAAGCCTTTTAACGCCGGCATATCCGCTGAGAAAGGAAAGCCCACAAAAACATAAAGCAAGGCGACCAGTAACAAGGCCAATCCGGCCATAATGCGCCAAACAGGTGTTGGCGCGCCGGTCAGCAAGCGGCTGCGTAAAGCGCGGCGGCGCAAAAAGAAAAACGCGGCAATCAGCAGGCCAATGGCGGGCAGATAAGCCCATGCGCCCGCGCCTGCTTCAAACCAAGGCAGAATAAGCCCGCGATTGGTCAGGAATATACTGTCGCCAATCGCTGTTGCCCGTCGCGGCGACGGCAAATTACGCAGCACACCGAAATACCAAAACATGATTTGCAGCAAAAGCGGCACATTGCGGAATATCTCGACATAGACCATCGCAATGCGGCTTACCAACCAATTGCTCGACAGCCGCGCCACACCAACCGAAAAGCCGATAAGTGAGGCAAAGATGATACCCAGCGTCGAGACCAGCAGCGTGTTGGACAGCCCGACCAGCAAGACACGGAAATAAGTATCATCTTCATTGTAGTTGATAAGCGTTTGGTTGATGCCAAAGCCGGCACGCTCAGACAAAAATCCGAAGCCGGTCGAGATATTCTGTCGTTCCAGATTCGACATGACATTACCAACCAGCCAAGAAACCGCCAGCAAAGCAAGCGCGGCAGTGACCAGTTGCGCCAGCACATCGCGGCGTTTGAAATATGACATAACCCCGTTTATAGCGGATTCTCCCTTTTTGTTATCGGGCTATATTGCCTGCCATATCATCCGGTCAGCAAAAACATGTTAAAGGCGCGTCGGTTTAGCGAATGGGCGGTGCATATTGCAGCCCGCCATCGCGCCACAAAGCATTCACACCACGGGCTATGCCAAGCGGCGTGTTTCTGCCGACATTGCGTTCAAATGTTTCGCCATAATTGCCGACTTCGGTGATGATATTGGCCGCCCATTTGGCTTTCAGCCCCATATTTTCACCGAATGTGCCGTCAACCCCGACAAGCCGCCGGACAGCCGGGTTTTTCGATTTCGCCATCGCCTTCACATTGCGCGAGGTCACACCCAATTCTTCGGCGTTAATCATCGCCCAATGCGACCAGCGCACAATATCGCCCCATTGGTCGTCACCTTGGCGCACAACCGGCCCCAAAGGCTCTTTGGAAATAATTTCCGGCAAGACAATATGGTCTTTTGGGCGGGTCAGTTTCAACCGTTGGGCATAAAGCGCCGACTGGTCGGTTGTGTAGGCGTCGCAACGACCGGTATTGTAAGCAGCGACGGCCTCATCGGCTTTCTCAAAAGCGACAATCTCATATTGCATATTATTGGTGCGGAAATAATCCGCCGCATTCAATTCGGTTGTCGTGCCAAGATTGGTGCAAAGCGATGCGCCGTCCAATTCACGCACGGATTTAATGCCCAAATCCTTACGCACCATAAAACCCTGACCGTCATAATAGTTGACGCCGGTAAAATCGACCCCCAAGGCCGTGTCCCGATGCATTGACCATGTGGTATTGCGCGCCAGCAAATCAACCTCGCCCGATTGCAGCGCGGTAAAGCGCTCCTTGGCCGATAATGCGGTGAATTTGACATATTTCCGACCGGGGCCGAAAACTGCCGCCCCGACAGCCCGACACAAATCGACATCAATGCCCGTCCAACGACCAGTATCATCGGGATTGGAAAACCCCGGAAGACCTTGCGAGACACCGCAGGCGACATAGCCGCGCTTCTTGACGACCGACAAAGTGCCTGCCGCTTGTGCCGGCATCAGACCGACCGCAAAAGTAAAAAGTGCAAAAAGAGACAAAAACCGAGAGCTTTTCAAAAACATGCGTTAACCTCTGACATCGAATAGGTTGCAATTCTAACATCAATTTGGGAGAAAAAAACAGTTATGAAGGACGAAACCAAAACTATTTTGGCCGGACGCGACCCGGAAACCCATTTTGGTGCGGTCAATCCGCCTGTTTATCACGCTTCGACCATTATTTATCCGTCGCTGGCCGCCATTCGCGGCACGCAACAAATCCCCTACACTTATGGCCGTCGCGCCACGCCGACAACCGATGCGCTGACAAAGGCGATGATTGAGCTGGAACAGGCCGATGGTTGTGTGTTGACACCAAGCGGCCTGTCTGCGGTGACGCTGGCTATATTATCTGCCGTCAAAACAGGCGACCATTTGCTGATGGTGGACAGCGCCTATACACCAACCCGCAGTTTTTGCGACAAATATCTGGTAAAAATGGGCGTTGAAACAGAATATTACGACCCGCTTATCGGCGGCGATATTGCCAAATTGATACGCCCGAATACGGCTTTGATTTTCACAGAAAGCCCCGGCTCGCAAACCTTTGAAGTGCAAGACATACCGGCCATTGTGGCGGCTGCCAAAGCGGTCAATGTGTTGACTGCCATTGATAACACATGGGCAAGTCATCATTATTTCAAACCCTTAGTGCATGGTATTGATATATCGGTTCAGGCGGCGACAAAATATATTATCGGCCATGCTGACGCGCTGCTGGGAACCGTCTGCGCCAGAGGCGAGGTTTATGCCAATGTCAAACGCTTGTGGAATATGCTGGGCATGAGCGTCGGGCCGGATGATGTTTATCTCGCCTTGCGCGGCCTGCGAAGCCTGCCCGCGCGGCTGGCGCAGCACAGTAAAACCACGCTGGATATTGCCAGCTGGCTGGAAACCCTGCCCTTTATCCGCAATGTTCTTTATCCTGCCTTACCGAGCCATGCCGGCCATGCGCTTTGGCAGCGTGATTTTACCGGTGCGACCGGCCTTTTTGCCATAGAAACGACCCCTTGCAGCGAGGACAGCCTGGCTGCCATGCTCGACAATATGCGTTTGTTTTCAATGGGCTATAGCTGGGGCGGCTATGAAAGCCTGATTGTGCCGGGCGAATATACCCGCCAGTGCCGCCCTTATGAAACAGATGGTCATTTATTGCGCCTGCATATCGGCCTTGAACATGGCGATGATTTGCAGGCCGATTTGGCCGACGGCTTTGCCCGTGCCGGTTTTGCGACTGCCTGACCGCCTTATGGCGTTTCCGGAATGAAATTGTCGGCGCGGCTTTCCGCCTCGGCCAATTGCTCCGCCGTCATTTCAGACGCCATTTGCTCCAACGCCTTATTGGCAAATGGCGCAAAGCCCTGATCGCGCGACAAGAGATAAAACTTATAGGCTTCTATTTTATTCTGGTCGATACCCTCGCCAGCCTCCAGCATGGAGGCAATGTTAAACATGGCGGCAGGCATGCCCAGCCGCGCCGCCTGCAAGTAAAGCTGCGCCGCCCTTTCGCGATTCATCGGCACACCCGTGCCATAATCATAAAGCGAGGCAAGGTCGGTCAATGCGCGCGGGTCAGCTTTTTCCGCCGCCTGTTTCAGATATTTGAAAGCCAAGCCAATATCGCGCTTGACCACTTTGGCGTCAAAAAACTCTTCGCTCAAGCGATAAGCCGAACCGGCATCGCCCGCTTCGGCGGCTTTTTTCCAGTATTCTATGGCTTCTTCATATTGGCCGCGGCGGTAAATATCCTGCCCTTCGCGTTCCGACAGCGCATGCGCCTCGCCAACCAAAAGGGCAATCCCCATTACACCAAGCTTGGCAGACAAGCCCCAAACGCGCGTCATTTTTACCATGCCACTATCCCAACCTGAAATTGACCTTTGACGGGCAATGCCCCATAAACGCCCCTATATTCTTCATCTGGCTAGCAAAGGTCAAGTCGCCATGTCGTCCACACCGCTTGTCGGTATTATGTGCAATAAACGGCCTCACGAGATGGATTGGTTGCAAATCGTCAACCATACCTATCTTGAGAGTCTGGCGCGTTATATGCAGGTGCAACCGGTCTTGATACCGGCGCCGCTATCGGCCGATGACGGGTTTGACTGCGTGGCTCTGCTCGACCGGTTGGACGGCTTGCTGATGACCGGCAATCGCAGCAATCTGCATCCTGCCCATTATGGACAGACGCCACAGCCCGCCCATGAGCCGTTTGATGAATTGCGCGACATGGCCGTCCTGCCACTGCTTAAGGCTGCGATTGCCCGCGACCTGCCCGTGCTTGCCATATGCAGGGGCATGCAAGAACTCAATGTCGCCTGTGGCGGGTCGCTGCTGGCCGAATTGCCAGATGCGGCGGACGGTTTTAATCACCGCACGCCGGATGGCACATGCCATGCCGACATATATGTCGCCCGGCAAATGGTCGCCTTTCCGGAAAATGGCTATTTCGCGCAATTACTTTCCGTTCGGGAAGCCAAGATAAACTCCTTGCACCGACAGGCTATTGACCGACTTGGCGACCGGCTGAAAATTGAGGCCATTGGCCATGACGGGGTGATTGAGGCCGTATCGCATGAGGATTGCCGCTTTTGCATTGGCGTGCAATGGCATCCGGAATTGCAATTTGGCGAGAACATTATTTCCGAACCGCTATTTACCGATTTCAACCGCGCCATATACGCCTATATGACTGGCACAGAAAAAGCAGAAAAATGACCTCACCGCTGATTATCGCCGCCGGCCCAACCGCTTATGAGCATATTAAGAAAAACGGTCTGTCGCCGGACGATATCAGCGCCGTTTTTGGCGCATCAGGGGCAGCGAAATGGCTGGCCATTGCCGGACTGGATGCAAGGATTTTCGGAAATTGGCTGACTGAGAGGCAGAACCCAACCCCGATTGACTTGTTCGGCACTTCCGTCGGCGCGTTCAAACTGGCGGCTGCCGCCCGCACCGACCCGCGCAAGGCGTTGGAGAAAATGGCGCATGCCTATGTTCATCAAAGCTATGCCAATGCGCTGACTTATGACGCTATTACCGACCAAACCAATAAAACAATGTCGAAATTTCTCGGTGCCGATGATGGCAGCGACGATATTTCAGTCGGGATTGGCGAAGTGCTGGGCAATCCGCATTACCGACTGCATATTGGTGCGGTGCGCTGTCATGGCCGGTTGAACGAAGAAGGGCAAAACCCGCAACGCCTTGCCATGCTGCGCGCCGGGCTTTTATCGCCCTTTACCGACCGGCATTTGCGCGGTCTTGCCGAGCGTGTGGTGTTTTCTGACCCGCGTCATGAATTGACTTTTCACGCCCGCGACGGGTTTGCCGTTTCGACTAAAACACTGACCGCCGATAATTTCGAAAATGCCTTGCAGGCCTCCGGCGCGATTCCTGTCTATATGCGACCGGTGCGTTTATCGGAAGACCCTGACCATATTTATCGCGATGGCGGTTTGCTGGACTATCACCCCCTGCCCGGCAGTTTCTGGCCGGAGCGCGACGGGCTAATCCTTTACCCGCATTTTTACGGCCATTTCAAAAAACGCTGGTTTGACAAATTCTACCCTTGGCGCAAGGCGCGCGCGGCAGAGCTTGACCGGGTTGTCATGCTCGCGCCCAATCGCGCCTTTATCAAATCTCTGCCGGACGGCAAAATACCCTCGCGACAGGGCTTTGTGGCCTATCGCAAAAATGAAGCCGAACGGTTTGACAAATGGACGCAAGTGGTTGAGCGCAGCGCGCAATTGGGCGCAGTATTTATTGATGCGTGTGCCAGCGGCAAAATCAGCCAGCTTGTGCGACCGCTTCCTCTGTGACCGGCGCGGGTAAAATATAAGCAAAAACAA
>JAYPAN010000023.1:0-25887 GCA_038123715.1 Rhodobiaceae bacterium
CAAGCAAAGCTGGCACGGGCTTCGCGATGCGGCGCTGCTGCTGCTGCTCTACGGGACGGGCTTGCGAATTGCCGAGGCATTGCAATTAAACGCCGGCGATTGGCCGGCGCGCGCTGAGGCTGGCTTGCAGGTGATGGGCAAGGGTGGCAAGGCGCGCCATGTGCCGCTGCTGCCCATCATCCATCAGGCCATGCAGGATTATCTGGCGGCTCTACCTTTCGACCAGACAGAAAATGCGCCGCTGTTTCGCGCCGCGCGCGGGGGGCGGCAAAGCGCAAGACAGGTTCAGTCTATGATGGCGGCGCATAGGCGCGCGCTCAACCTGCCCGACAGTGTGACGCCCCATGCGCTGCGCCACAGCTTTGCCAGCCATTTGCTGGCCGCCGGTGGCGATTTGCGAACCATTCAGGAATTGCTCGGCCACGCGCAACTTTCTTCGACGCAAATCTATACGCAAGTGGACGCGCAAAGCCTGCTCGAGACTTACAATAAAGCCCACCCCCGCGCGAGGTAGGGGGGTTAACTTTTCGGTGGGTCATATTCCGGCGGCCGCGTGATGGTTTTGCCCCCAGCGGTGACCGCTTTGGGTAAAAGGCTATCTGCTACATGCTGCCGCGTAATCTGCTCGAAATCATCAGCATCCCGAATTTGTCGGGTGAGCGAAAGTTAATCCCCCTACATATGCAGGGCGCGGTTATCGACGGCGAGGGCGGCTTCCTTCACCGCTTCGGTGAGGGTTGGGTGGGCGTGGCAGGTGCGCGCAATATCTTCCGCGCTGGCTGAAAACTCCATCGCCACGGCGGCTTCGGCAATCATGTCGCCGGCCTGTGCGCCGAGAATATGCACGCCCAAAACGCGGTCGGTCTTGGCATCAGCCAGTATTTTCACAAAGCCGTCTGTCGTGCCATTCACCTTGGCGCGGCCATTGGCCATGAAGGGAAACTTGCCGACCACATAGGCCGTGCCGGCTTCTTTCAGCTCTTCTTCCGACTTGCCGACCCAAGCCACTTCCGGCGCGGTATATATGACGCCGGGAATGACATCATAATTGACATGCGCCGGTTTGCCAGCCAAATGCTCAGCCAGCGCGACGCCCTCATCTTCCGCCTTATGCGCCAGCATCGGCCCGGCAATGGCATCGCCAATCGCATAAATGCCATCAACCGAGCTTTTGAAATGCGCGTCGGTTTCCACCCGACCGGCTTGGTCTTGTTTCACGCCCAGCGCCTCCAGCCCCAGCCCCGCCGTATAGGGGCGGCGGCCAATCGCCACCAGCACGCGGTCGGCGGTCAGCGTTTCTTCATCGCCCGCGCCACTGGCCGGAGCCACACTGACTTTAACTTGCGTCTTTTGCGCCACCGCACCGGTGACTTTTGTGCCGAGCTTGAATTTAATGCCCTGCTTTTGCAGCACACGCTGGAATTGCTTGGCCAGCTCGGCATCCACGCCGGGGGTGATGCGGTCAAGAAACTCAACCACCGTCACTTCCGCGCCAAGCCGCCGCCAGACCGAGCCAAGCTCCAGCCCGATAATGCCAGCACCGACAATCAGCAAATGTTTCGGCACATCGGGCAGTTCCAGCGCGCCGGTGGAGGAGACAATGCGGTCTTCGTCAATCTCAATGCCGGGCAGCGGCGTCACTTCCGAGCCGGTGGCAATGACAATGTTTTTGGCGGTTAAGGGGCGGGTGCTGCCATCGGGCAAGGCCACGGCCACTTGACCGGCCGCTTCAATGCGCGCCTCGCCGATAATTTCCTCGACCTTGTTCTTCTTCAAAAGAAAAGTGACGCCTTGCGTATTGCCGTCAATGCCGTCTTGCTTATAGGCCATCATTTTTTTCAAATCGACTTTCACCGTGCCGACCGAAATGCCCATCGCCTCGGCATGTTTGGTCTCTTCCAGCACTTCGGAAGCGTGCAGCAGCGCCTTGGACGGGATGCACCCAACATTCAGGCATGTGCCGCCGGGCGCACCGCGCTTGTCGATACAGGCTACTTTCAGCCCCAATTGCGCCGCGCGAATGGCACAGACATAACCGCCCGGCCCGGCACCAATCACCACAAGGTCGAAATTATCATTGCTGTTTTGGCTCATTTGGCTCATCTGGCTCCTTCTGCCTGGCGTTTATATATCGAGCAGCAGGCGTTCGGGTGCTTCCAGACACTCCTTCACCCGCACCAAAAATGTCACCGCTTCCTTGCCATCGACAATGCGGTGGTCATAAGACAGCGCCAGATACATCATCGGGCGCACCGCCACTTCGCCATTGACGACGACCGGGCGGTCTTGAATTTTATGCATGCCGAGAATCCCGCTTTGCGGCATGTTCAAAATCGGCGTGCTCATCAGCGAGCCATAAACGCCGCCATTGGAAATGGTGAATGTGCCGCCCTGCAAATCTTCAATCGCCAGCTTACCGTCCCGCGCCTTGCGCCCCATATCGCCAATCGTCTGCTCAATTTGCGCCAGACCCATATTCTGCACATCGCGCAGCACCGGCACGACCAGCCCTTTTTCCGTGCCAACGGCAACGCCCATATTGACATAGTTTTTATAGATGATTTCATCTTCGGCAATTTCCGCATTGACGGCGGGAATCTCATGCAAAGCGGTGACACAGGCGCGGGCAAAAAAGCCCATAAAGCCAAGCCGCACACCATATTTCTGCTCAAACAAATCCTTATAGTCGCGCCGCAATTGCATCAGCGCGCCCATATCGACCTCATTGAAAGTGGTCAGCTGGGCGGCGGTATTTTGCGATTCCTTCAGCCGCGCGGCAATAGTTTTACGCAAGCGGGTCATTTTCACCCGTTCCTCGCGCACACCCGGCGCGCTGTTATTGGCCAGAACCGACCCCAATTTCGCCGTGCCGCTTTCCATCGCCTGCACCACATCGGCCTTGGTCACGCGACCGCCCTTGCCAGTGCCGTCAATCGCGCCGGCGTCGAGTTTATGCTCTTCCACCATGCGGCGCACGGCGGGCGACAAATCAGCGTCAGCCGCTTTTGCTTCGGGTGTTTCGGGTGTCTTTTCCTCTACTTTTTCAGGTGCTTGTTCTTGTGCTTTTTCTTGTGCGGGGGCGGCAGCTTCTGGTGCAGGCGCGCCTTCGCCCTCAGCGATTGAGCCAAGCAGCGCGCCCACTTCAACCGTCGCGCCTTCCTCGGCCAGCACTTCGCTCAGCACACCGGCACTTTGCGCCGGCACTTCAATCGTCACCTTATCGGTTTCCAATTCGCAAAGCGGCTCATCCATCGCCACCGCATCGCCGGGCTTTTTATACCATTGTGCAATCGTCGCCTCGGTAATTGACTCACCGAGGGTGGGAACGCGGATTTCATTGCTCATTGCAGTCTCCAGAGGGGCATCAGTCTATCGGATTGGTCAGCGCATCGGCCAGCAATTTGGCGCGCTCTTGCAAATGGCGGCTCATCAGGCCAGTGGCGGTAGAGGCGGTGGAACGCCGCCCGGCATAGGCCGGACGTGTGTGCTTGGCACCCAAATCTATCAGCGTATCTTCCAGCTCCGGCTCAACATGGCTCCACGCACCCATATTGCGCGGCTCCTCCTGACACCACACCATTTCGGCATGCGCCAGCGTCTCAAGCTCGGCCATAAGCGGGCCTTTCGGGAACGGGTAAAGCTGCTCCAACCGGATGATATAGACATCGTCAATGCCCGCTTCCTCGCGCGCTTCGAGCAGGTCAAAATAGACTTTGCCCGAACACAAAACAACGCGGCGGATATTCTTGGCCGGTTTCAGCGTGCCGCCAAGGCGGGTATCAGCGTCATCCCACAACACGCGGTGGAAAGTCGAACCGGTCTCCATCTCGGCCAAAGTCGAGACGCATTTTTTATGGCGCAGCAATGATTTCGGCGTCATCAGCACCAATGGCTTGCGGAAATTGCGCTTTAACTGGCGGCGCAGAATATGGAAATAATTGGCCGGTGTGGTGCAATTGGAGACTTGCATATTCTCCTCGGCACATAATTGCAAATAACGCTCCAGCCGCGCCGAGCTATGCTCCGGCCCCTGCCCCTCATAACCATGCGGCAAAAGCATAACCAGCCCCGACATACGCAGCCATTTAATCTCGCCCGATGAAATAAACTGGTCGATAATCACCTGCGCACCATTGGCGAAATCACCAAATTGCGCTTCCCACATAACCAGCGCATTCGGCTCAGCCAGCGAATAGCCATATTCAAAGCCCAAAACCGCCGCTTCCGACAACATGGAATTGACCACTTCAAAACCGGCCTGCCCGTCGCTGATATGGTCAAGCGGGCGGTAGCGCTTTTCGGTTTGCTGGTCTGTCCAGACCGAATGGCGTTGCGAGAATGTGCCGCGCTCGCTGTCCTGCCCCGACAGGCGCACCGGATAGCCTTCATGCAACAAGCTGCCAAAGGCCAGCGCCTCCGCCGTCGCCCAGTCAAAACCCTGTCCGGTTTCAAACATGTCGCGCTTGGCTTTCATCTGGCGTTGCAGGGCGCGGTGCTGGTTAAAGCCTTCCGGCACATGGCTCAAGGCCGCGCCGATTTTCTGCAAAATATCGGCCTCAACACCGGTATCGCCGCGAATAATTGCATCCGCCGCGTCGCCATGCTTGCGCTCCAGCCCCGACCATTTACCGTCCAGCCAATCGGCCTTGTTCGGCTTATAGCCATTGGCTTCCTCAAAAGCGGCATCCAGCGTCGCGCGATAATCGGCGCGAATAGCGTCCACCTCCGCCTCGCTAACCAGACCTTCACTGACCAAACGGCGGGCATATTGCGTCGCCACAGTCTCATGCTTGCCGATTTTATTATACATATGCGGCTGGGTGAAAGCCGGTTCATCACCCTCATTATGGCCGAAGCGGCGATAGCAGAACATGTCTATCACCACCGGCTTCAAAAATTTCTGGCGGAACTCGGTCGCCACTTTGGCGGCATAGACCACAGCTTCCGGGTCGTCGCCATTGACGTGGAAAATCGGCGCTTCAACCATTTTCGCCACATCGGAGGGATAGGGCGAGGAGCGCGAAAAGCGCGGATTGGTGGTAAAGCCGATTTGATTATTGACGATAAAATGTATCGCGCCGCCAGATTTATGACCGACCAGACCGGACAGACCAAAACATTCCGCCACAATACCCTGACCGGCAAAGGCCGCATCACCATGCAGCAAAAGCGGTATCACTGTGCTGCGGTCGGCCATAGCACGGCTGTCGGTTTTGCTCTGGTCTTGCTTGGCGCGCGCCTTGCCCAGCACGACAGGGTCAACCGCCTCCAAATGCGACGGGTTGGCGGTCAGCGACAAATGCACCTTATTGCCGTCAAATTCGCGGTCGGAAGACGCGCCAAGATGGTATTTCACATCGCCGGAGCCTTCAATATCGTCCGGATTGGCCGAGCCGCCCTTAAACTCATGAAACAGGGCAGTGAAAGGCTTTGCCATCACATTGGTCAGCACATTCAGCCGCCCGCGATGCGGCATGCCAATCACAATATCTTTGACGCCAAGATTGCCGCCGCGCTTGATAATTTGCTCCAACGCCGGAATCATCGCCTCGCCGCCATCAAGGCCGAAACGCTTAGTGCCGGTATATTTGACGTCGATAAACTTCTCCAGCCCTTCGGCCTCCACCAGCTTTTGGAAAATCGCTTTCTTGCCTTCGCGGGTAAAGGTGATTTCCTTGTCAGCCCCCTCCACGCGCTCCTGCAACCAGGCTTTTTCCTCCGGGTCGGAAATATGCATAAACTCAATGGCGAAAGTGCCGCAATATGTGCGGCGCAAAATCGCCAGCATGTCATTAATGCTCGCTGTTTCAAGCCCCAGCACATAATCGATAAAAATCGGCCGGTCGAAATCTTCCGGCGCAAAGCCATAAGAAGTCGGGTCAAGCTCCGGATGGCTGGCTGGCGGCTCCAGCCGCAGCGGATCCAAATCGGCAGCCAAATGACCGCGAAAACGATAGGCGCGTATCATCATAATGGCGCGCACCGAATCCAGTGTCGCGGCGCGCACGGCAGCATCATCGGCGCCGACCATGCGGCTTTGCACTTTTTCGGCCAATGCACCGGCAGAGGGCAAATCTTCAGCCCAATTGCCGTCCAATACGGCGGTCATTTCGCCATTTATTGCCGGTGGCCAGTCGCCGCGCTGCCATGATGGGCCGCCCGTGACACCACCAGTACCACCTTCACTTTCCAATGATTGAAAATAGGCCTGCCAGCTCTCGCCAAGAGTTTTATCGCCAGCGCGAAAACGCTCATAAAGCGCTTCCAGATAAAGAGCATTGGAGCCATCAAGAGACGGTATTGCAACGCCGCCCTTGCCAGACTTGCCCGATATATCCTGTGACATACTGTCCTTCCGGTTTATCAGTCACCACGTCATTCAAGACACTAGACCAATTTACAAATTGTGAACACCGTTATCTTGGCAAAAGCCTTACTCAGCCTTGCAGAACCTCAACCAATGTCTTGCCCAAAGCGGCAGGCGATGGCGAGACTGTGATACCGGCTGACCGCATGGCCTCCATTTTATCTTCAGCACCGCCCTTGCCACCGGCAATAATCGCACCGGCATGACCCATGCGCCGCCCCGGAGGCGCGGTGACACCGGCGATAAAGCCGACCATTGGTTTTTTCACTTTCGACGCTTTGACCAATTCGGCTGCTTCTTCTTCAGCCGAGCCACCAATTTCGCCAATCATGATGATGGATTCGGTTTCCTCATCGCCAAGGAACATTTCCAAGCAATCAATAAAATTCGTGCCATTGACCGGGTCGCCGCCAATGCCGATACAAGTGGACTGACCAAGACCGGCGGCGGTTGTTTGCGCCACTGCTTCATAGGTCAGCGTGCCGGAGCGCGACACAATACCGACCGAGCCGCGATTGTGAATATGGCCGGGCATAATGCCGATTTTGCACTCGCCGGGGGTAATCACGCCGGGGCAGTTCGGCCCGACAAGGCGCGTATCGGAGCCTTGCAAGGCGCGCTTTACCTTAATCATATCGGCTACCGGAATACCTTCGGTAATGCACACGGCCAGCTCAATGCCCGCATCAATCGCCTCAAGAATGGCGTCCGCCGCAAAGGGTGGCGGCACATAAATGGCGCTGGCTGTCGCACCGGCCTTGTCAACCGCTTCGGCCACTGTGTTGAAAACCGGCAAATCGAGATGGGTTGACCCACCGCGCCCCGGCGTGACCCCGCCGACCATTTTCGTGCCATAGGCAATCGCCTGCTCGGAGTGGAAAGTGCCTTGGCTGCCGGTAAAGCCCTGACAGATAACTTTGGTGTCCTTATTGACCAGAACAGACATTATGCACTCTCCTTCACTGCGGCGACGATTTTTTCCGCCGCATCGTCCAAATCATCGGCAGGGATGATGGTCAGACCCGACTCGGCCATGATTTTCTTGCCCAAATCAACATTTGTGCCTTCCAGCCGCACCACTAATGGCACGGATAATTCGGTTTCGCGGGCGGCTGCGACAACCCCTTCAGCAATCACATCGCAGCGCATAATGCCGCCAAATATATTGACCAAAATGCCTTCCACATTGTCATCCGACAGAATGATTTTGAACGCTTCGGTCACTTTTTCCTTGGTCGCACCGCCGCCAACATCAAGGAAATTGGCCGGCTCGGCGCCATAAAGTTTAATAATGTCCATTGTCGCCATAGCCAAACCGGCACCATTGACCATGCAGCCAATTGTGCCATCGAGCTTGATATAGCTGAGGTCAAACTCCGACGCCTTGATTTCCGCCGGGTCTTCCTCGTCCAAATCGCGCAGCGCGACAATCGCGTCATGGCGATACAGCGCGTTGGAATCAAAATTGACTTTGGCATCAAGGCAAATCAATTGCCCGTCGCCGGTCACCACAAGCGGGTTAATTTCCAGAAGCGACATATCGGTTTCGACAAAGGCGCGATACAAATTGTTTATCAACGCGCTGGCCTGTTTCACCTGGTCGCCTTCAAGGCCAAGCGCAAAGGCAATCTGGCGACCATGATGACCGGAAATCCCGCCAGCCGGGTCAACGCTGATGGTCAGGATTTTTTCCGGCGTTTCTGCCGCCACTTCCTCAATATCCATGCCGCCCTCGGTTGAGGCGATAAAGGAAACCCGCGAGGTGGCGCGGTCAACCAGCGCCGACAAATATAGTTCACGGTCAATATCCGAGCCTTCTTCAATATAGACGCGCCCGACAATGCGGCCTTCCGGGCCGGTTTGATGGGTCACCAATGTCATGCCCAACATGCGTTCGGCCTCGGCGCGCACCTCATCAATCGACTTGACGACTTTAACCCCGCCGCCCTTGCCGCGCCCGCCGGCATGAATTTGTGCTTTCACAACCCAGACCGGCCCGCCAAGTTCTTCAGCGACTTTGACCGCCTCATCCGGTGTGAAGGCCACGCCACCGCGCGGCACAGGCACACCAAATTCGCTCAAGACCTGTTTGGCCTGATATTCGTGGATATTCATGAACCCCTCTTTCGTCTGGATAGAACAAACTGTGCAGATGTGCGGAAACCTAGCCCAAGCAGGCGGCGGTCTCAAGCCCAAACGAGCTTTGATTTCCGATTTTCAAACCATCCAATATGCGTGCCGGCAAATTGCTGCCATAGGGCTGCAAAATCGGCTTTCCGGCGCAACTTATTTGACGATAATCTCGCTATTGCCGCCATTGACCGGCGCGGGCAGGCGGATATGCATACCATCATCGGCCATAATCGTGCCGCTTTTGCGGATTTCGCGCACACCGCGCATGAATATACGCTCAACCAAGCCACTGGCCGGAGACGGCGCCATATGGGTGAAAACCAGCATTTTGGCATTGGCGCGATTGGCGACTTTGGCCGCTTCGACCGGACTGGTGTGGTAGTCATGCGTGTCATAAATGATTTTGCCAAGGTTTTCCTGACCCATTTCCGCCAATGTTTCCGAGGTCATGCTCACCAAATCGCGTTGCAAAACTTCATGCACCAGCACTTCGGCGTTTTTGGCCTCGGCCACCAGATTGTCGCTATAAGCGGTGTCGCCGCTTATCACCAATGACCGGCCGCGATAGTCAAAGCGGAAGCCGACGGCAGGTTCAATCGGCGGATGCGGCACTGAAAAAGCCGATATTTTCAGCCCGCCCTCATCAAAAATGACTGTGCTGCCCTTGGTCGGCACTTTAAAGGGCTGTGCTACAAATCCGGAATGAGCCGACGGCATGGCCGCCTCGCCGTGATGCGCCGTGCGGTAACCATAATCCAGCCCATAGGCCATATTGAAACCGGTTGCTACCCATTCAACGCCGGGGCCGCCATAAAGGGGCAATTGCCCGGGTCGCCCGCGCGCCCAGCTTGCCAGATGCAATTCACCAAGAGAGGAAATATGGTCGGAATGGAAATGCGTCAGCAACACACCGTCAAGGCGTTCAACCGGCAGAGCCATATTGACGGCTACGGCTGTTGAGCGCGCGCCGCTGTCAATAATGAAAAACTTGTCACCGGCCAGCACACCCATGCATTGCTGCGCCCGTTCGGCATTGCCCATGGGCGAAGCGGTGCCGCAAAACACCAAATCCAGATTATCGCCGCCATAGGCCGCGCTGCGTTCCATTTGCTGCGCGACAGCGCGCGTCAGCGCGCCCTTGGCCAGCCGGTCTTGCAGCCCATTATGATTGAGAACTAGAACCACCAGCCCTCCGGCCAGCAAAACCAGCACAAGGGCGGCCACCGCCACCCGTTTCCACCATTTTGCCAATAGTGATTGCATGCCATTCTCCCCTTTTTACAGCCGACAATCAGCCATAATTCGGTTTAGCGGCAATGCGCTGCCGAAGCAAGACAACATTGGCACTTATAGTGCAAATAGTTTGCGCCTATTTTTTTGTGCCTATTTCTTTGTGCCTATTTCAGAGACGGGTCGATTTTCTTGCACGCCGCCAAAAGGCCACTCACCGCATTGACGGATTTTTTGAACATGCTGCGCTCTTTGGCATCAAGCTTAATCTCGACCACACGCTCCACGCCCTTGGCGCCAATCACCACCGGCACGCCGACATAAAGATTGCGCTGGCCGTATTGGCCATTCAAATGAGCCGCGCAAGGCAGCACGCGCTTTTGGTCTTTCAGATAGGCTTCGGCCATTTCAATGGCACTGGCGGCGGGCGCATAAAAGGCCGAGCCGCTTTTCAACAGGCCAACAATTTCTGCACCGCCATCGCGTGTGCGCTGGACGATATCGTCAATTTTCTTCTGCGTTGTCCATTTCATTTTCACCAAATCCGGCAAGGGAATACCGGCAACGGTCGAATAGCGCACAGATGGAACCATTGTGTCGCCATGCCCGCCCAACACAAAGGCGGTCACATCTTTGACGGACACATTAAACTCCTCGGCAAGGAAATGACGGAAGCGCGCCGAGTCCAGCACGCCAGCCATGCCGACCACTTTATTTTTCGGCAGGCCGGAGAATTTTTGCAGCGCCCAGACCATCGCATCCAGCGGATTGGTGATACAAATCACAAAAGCATTGGGCGCATATTTTTTAATGCCCTCGCCCACTTGCTTCATCACTTTCAAATTGATTTCAATCAAATCATCGCGGCTCATGCCCGGCTTGCGCGGCACACCTGCGGTGACAATCACCACATCAGCGCCCTTGATTTGGGCATAGGATTTTGTGCCTTTCAGCGAAGCGTCAAAATGGCTGACCGGCGCGCTTTGCGCCAAATCCAATGCCTTGCCCTGCGGAATACCGTCAACAATGTCGAAAATGACAACATCGCCAAGTTCCTTGAGACCGGCCAAATGCGCCAGCGTGCCGCCGATTTGACCACCACCGATAAGTGCTATTTTGTTGCGAGCCATGTTTTCCCCCGTAAGTGTCGGCCATCAGGCCGTGTGAATATCTGCTTATGGCAAAGGGTCGTAGCGCGTTTGGGCGCGCCTTGCAAGACTAGCTGCTTGTTTCACCGGCAATATGGGGCAATTGCAAATAGTCACGGCTTTGCATTTCCATCAGCCGCGACACGGTGCGTTCAAACTCAAACGCCCCGTCGCCTTGCGGATATAGCTCGCCCGGCGCGCCATCGGCTGAGGCCAACACATTGACCTTATGCTCGTAAAGCGCATCAATCAGTGTCACAAAGCGCACCGCCTCATTACGCTTGTCGGGTTGCAATTTCGGGATATTGTCAATCAGCACAGTATGAAAATGCTGCGCCAGCATCAGATAATCCGCCGCCCCGCGCGCCGCGACACATAAATCGGCAAAGGAAAGGCGCGCAATACCTCCCGCCGCTTGCGGCACGGGCAAAGTGCGACCTTTCAAATGCAGGTCAATCGGGGCAACAGCCACACCTTCGCTGAGCGCGTGAAAGCGTTCATCAAGCGCGGCGCGCGCCTTCGGGCCGCAGGGCGTGAACCAGACCGGACGCGCCTGCAAGCGCGCCAGCCGATAATCCTGCGCCGCGTGCAGTTCCAGAACATCAAGCCTTTGTTTCAGCGTGTCGATAAAAGGCACAAAGCGGTGTCGGTTCAGCCCGCCCTTATACAAATCATCGGGCGCACGATTTGAGGTGGCGACCATGACAATACCGGCATCGAGCAGCAGGCCGAACAAGCGTCCCAAAATCGACGCATCAGCAATATCCTTGACTTGAAATTCGTCAAAGCACAAAAGCTGCACTTGCGCGGCGATTTCCTTGGCCACGGCTGGCATCGGGTCGCCATCATGGCGCGCCGATTGCCGGAAAGCATGTATCCGTGCATGGGTTTCCTGCATAAAGGCATGAAAATGCACACGTCTTTTGCGCTTCACTTGCGCGCCTTCAAAAAACATATCCATCAACATGGACTTACCGCGCCCGACCGCGCCGAAAATATACAGGCCGCGTGGTGCGTCCACCGGCTTGCCGAGCCATTTTTTAACGCTTGTCGCCAGACCGCTTTGGGCGCGCAAAAGGGTTAACGCATCATTCAACGCATCAAGGCGACGGGCGGCTTCAAACTGCGCCGCATCGGCTGATAATTGACCGCTATCCACCAAAGCCTGAAAGCGCGCCGTGACATTTGCTGATTGTGGGGAAGATTGCGCTTTTGTCATGCGGGCGGAGTTTAAGAGCCAATCTTGAGAAGGTCAATCTTGTGCAGAAGCAGGCGCGAAAATCACTCGCGCCACCAACATAGCAAGAATGGCACCGGCAATTTGCGCCAGCCAGAAGCCGGGCATGTCAAGCGGGCGGATGCCGGAAAAACTGTCGGTGAAGCCACGCGCCAGCGTCACGGCGGGATTGGCAAAGCTGGTTGAGGAGGTGAACCAGTAACCGGCGGTGATATACAGCCCGACCAAAGCCGGCACAGCATTGGCGCGATAGGCCAGCCCGCCCAATATGGTGGCCAGCAAGCCAAATGTGGCGACCGCCTCGCCCAGCCATTGCCCGACCCCGCCGCGCGCATTTTGCGACTGGTCAAGCAAAGGCAACTCAAACATGGCCTGCGCCAGAATGGTGCCGCATATCCCACCGGTCGCCTGCACCGCAATATAGGCGGCCAAAAGCGACAGGGATAATTCACCGCGCAGGGCAAATACCAGGCTGACTGCCGGGTTGAAATGCGCGCCGGAGACCGGCCCGAAAATGGAAATAAGCACATAAAGAATGGCGCCAGTGGCAATTGTATTGCCCAACAGGGCTATGGCGTCATTGCCGTCGGCCAGATTGACCGCCATAATGCCGGAGCCGACAACGGTGCAGACCAGCAGCAAAGTGCCGGAAAATTCGGCCAGCAGCGCGCGCATATCAGGCCGATTGCCCAACCAGAAAAGCGTCTATTCGCGCTTTTATCATGGCGAAAACCTCGTTGAAATGAGCGCGCGTCGCCTCTTCATCGCCGTCAAATTTGGCCGGGTCGGGAAACGGCCAATGATCGGTCACCGGCAGGCCGGGCCAGACCGGACAGGCCTCGCCCGCGGCATTATTGCAAACGGTAATCACGAAATCCATTTGCCGTGCTTGCGCGCCGCCAAAATCATCCCATGAAGTCGAGGTCGCGCCCGCCGCCTCAATGCCATGCGCGGCCAATGTTTTCAGCGCCATGGGATGCACAGTGCCGGTCGGCGTGCTGCCGGCACTGAAGCCGCGCCACGCACCTTTACCGGCATGTTTGCCCGCATGGGTCAAATAGGCTTCGGCCAGAATGGAACGGCAACTATTACCGGTACACAGAAACAATACAGACTTCATAACCGCCTCACTATAGGCCGGTCATGACAGTTTTGTGAAGGGGTGACGAAAAAAGCGATTAGACTTCCCGCGTCACCATCATTTTCTTGATTTCCGATATCGCCTTGGCCGGAGACAGACCTTTCGGGCAGGCTTTGGCGCAATTCATAATTGTATGACAGCGATAGACTCGGAACGGGTCTTCCAAATCATCGAGCCGGTCGCCGGTCTTTTCATCGCGGCTGTCAGCCAGCCAGCGATAGGCTTGCAACAAGACGGCAGGGCCGAGATATTTATCGGAGTTCCACCAATATGAAGGGCAGGAGGTCGAGCAGCACGCGCATAAAATACACTCATACAGCCCGTCAATTTTTTCGCGGTCTTCGCGCGACTGCTTCCATTCGGTTTGCGGTTGCGGCGTGTCGGTTTTCAGCCAAGGTTCAATCGAGGCATATTGCGCGTAAAGGTCGGTCAAATCCGGCACCAAATCCTTGACCACCGGCATATGCGGCAGCGGATAAATGCTGATATCGCCCTTCACATCATCCAGCCCCTTGGTGCAGGCCAGCGTGTTCTGTCCGTCAATATTCATGGCGCAAGAGCCGCAAATGCCCTCGCGGCAACTGCGCCGGAAAGTAAGGGTAGAATCAATCTCATTTTTGATTTTAATCAGCGCATCCAGCACCATTGGCCCGCAATCATCAGCATCAATCGTGTAAGTATCGACGCGCGGATTTTCGCTGTCATCCGGATTCCAGCGATAGATTTTCAGATTGCGTGGTTTCGCCATTTCGCTTTTGGCGGCATGGGTCACGCCCTTGCTGATACGCGAATTTTTCGGCAATGCAATTTCAACCATGGTTACGCCCCCTAATACACACGCGCTTTCGGCTCAATATAACTGACCTCATTGGTCAGCGTGTAATTATGCACACCGCGATAATCGATTGTCGCCTTGCCCTTGCCATCGACATAGGCCAGCGTGTGCTTCATCCAGTTTTCGTCATCACGCTCCGGAAAGTCCTCGCGCGCATGGCCGCCACGGCTTTCCTTGCGGGCATTGGCGCCCTCAACCGTGGCAATCGCCTGAACAATCAGATTGTCAAATTCAAGCGTTTCAATCAGGTCTGAGTTCCAGATAAGCGACCGGTCAGCAACACCAATATCGTCCATGCCATTGACCACATTCTGCATCCGCTGACAGCCTTCTTCCAGCACATCGCCGGTGCGGAACACGGCGCAATTTTCCTGCATGGCGCGCTGCATTTCAAGGCGCAGCTCGGCGGTTGGTGTGCCGCCCGAAGCGGTGCGGAAACGCTCAAGCCGCGCCACTGCCTCGTCACCGGCATTGGCCGGCAATGGCGCATGGCTGTCGCCGGGTTGCACCACTTCGGCTGAGCGAATGGCCGAGGCACGGCCAAACACGACAAGGTCAATCAGCGAATTGGAGCCAAGCCGGTTGGCACCATGCACCGATACGCAGGCCGCTTCGCCAATCGCCATCAGCCCCGGCACAGTGCGCTCGGCATCAGCCGCCGTCGGGTTCAGCACTTCGCCATGATAATTGGTCGGAATACCGCCCATATTGTAATGCACGGTCGGCAGCACCGGAATCGGCTCTTTGGTGACATCGACGCCGGCAAAAATCCGCGCACTTTCCGAAATGCCCGGCAGGCGCTCGGCCAGAACATCCGGGTCGAGATGGTCAAGATGCAGATAAATATGGTCTTTATTCGGGCCGACGCCGCGCCCTTCGCGGATTTCAATCGTCATCGAGCGCGACACCACATCACGCGACGCCAAATCCTTGGCCGACGGCGCATAGCGCTCCATAAAGCGTTCGCCTTCCGCGTTAATCAATATGCCGCCTTCGCCACGCGAGCCTTCGGTAATCAGGCAACCGGCACCATAAATACCGGTCGGATGGAATTGCACAAACTCCATATCCTGCAAGGGCAGACCGGCGCGGATAACCATAGCCGAGCCGTCGCCTGTGCATGTATGGGCTGAAGTTGCCGAGAAATAAGCGCGCCCATAACCGCCCGTGGCGAGAATGACCTGCTTGGCCTGAAAACGGTGCAGCGTGCCGGTCGCCATTTCAAGCGCCGTCACCCCGACACAGCGATCTTCATCCATAATCAGGTCAAGCGCGAAATACTCGATAAAAAATTCCGTGTCATGGCGCAGCGACTGACCATACAGCGTGTGCAAAATAGCATGGCCGGTGCGGTCGGCGGCGGCGCATGTGCGCTGGGCAATGCCCTCGCCGAAATTGGTGGTCATGCCGCCAAATGGCCGCTGATATATTTTGCCTTCTTCAGTGCGCGAAAACGGCACGCCGAAATGCTCCAGCTCATAAACTGCTTCGGGCGCATTGCGGCACAGATATTCAATCGCGTCTTGGTCGCCCAACCAATCAGAACCTTTCACCGTGTCATACATGTGCCAGCGCCAGTCATCATCGCCCATATTGCCAAGCGCGGCGGAAATGCCGCCCTGCGCGGCAACCGTATGGCTGCGCGTCGGGAAAACCTTGCTGATACAGGCGGTGCGAAGCCCGCGCTCGGCACAGCCAAGGGCGGCGCGCAAGCCCGACCCCCCGGCTCCAACAACAACCACATCAAACTGATGGTCGGTGAACTCGTAACTGCTCATTTTTTCGCTCCTATTGGCCGCCGCACCTATAGGGTGCAAACGGCTTTTTCAACTCTATGACCCGATAACCAATTTCAGCACGGCCAATGTGCAGGCCGCGCCAATTGTAATGGCAAAAAATGTATTGCCAACAAGCAGCAGCAATTTGGCGGCCTCGCCATGGATGTAATCCTCAATCACCACTTGCAAACCCAGCCGCATATGCATCACCGCCGAGACGATAAGCAACAGCATAATAAGGCCGATAAAGGGATTGCCCAGAAAAGACACAATTGCCGCATGGTCTTTGCCGGCGTGAATGACGAGCATGGCAACCATGAACAAAGTCAATGGGATATTGGCCAGCGCCGTGACCCGCTGCGACCAGAAATGCGCCGTGCCTTTTTTGGCCGAGCCAAGCCCACGCGCGCGTGACAGGGGGGTTCGCATATCACTCATGACCACGCCCCCATATAATAATAAGCCATGACCCAGACAAACACGGTCAGCACGGGTGGCACAAATGTCGAAATGCGCGCCAAAATCTCAACCGTGCGTAACTCAAAGCCGCGCCCCGTATCCCAGATAAAATGGCGCAGGCCGCCAAACATATGATGAAACAGCGCCCAGCTATAGCCAAATAAGACCAGCTTGCCATACCAAGCCGCCGATACCGCCTGCACGTCAGCATAAGCCTCCGGCCCGCTGGCCGCGGCCAGCAGCCACCAAGCCAGCAATGCTGTGCCGGCATAAAGCGCAATGCCCGTCGCGCGGTGAAGGATGGACAGCATCATGGTCAGCGTCCACCGGTAAATCTGGATATGCGGCGAAAGCGGGCGCTGCATGGGGGTATTCTCCGACATGGTTACTCCTGATAGGCTCGGCTCAGGGAGTAACACTACACGCTGGCGTGCATTTACGCTATCCGAAAGCCAGCGACAGGCTGCCGCATCACGGGAAACGCCACTCAGCGCGGCATAAGCCCCCAAATATCAAGGTCAAGCACCATTTCAGGGGCGTTCTGCCCGCCCTCACCCCTATCTGCCGGGCCGGGAAAGCCACTCTGGTCGAGGTTTTTCAGCATAATATGGCGCACCCGCAGCGCACCGACATCATCGCGGCCTGCCAGCTCTGCCTTGTCCAGCACTTGCGACCAGCCATAAAGCGTGTCACCGGCAAAGACCGGCGCGGCATGGCTGCCGCCATTCAGACCGGCCAGCGCCACCATATTTTCCAGCCCGTTAAAACTCATCGCATGGGCATGGCTGATAATATGGCCGCCATAAATCAGCCTTTGCCCAAAACGCGATTGCTGCTGCGCCAGCGCGTCAAAATGCACTTCCGCCGTATTTTGATAAGCCCGTGTCGCCATCATATGTTCGGCTTCTTCCATCGTCACGCCGCCGCCATGAGACAGTTTTTCGCCAATCTCATAATCATCAAACCGCCTCGCACTGCCTGACAGTGCGGTATCAAGACGCGAAAAGTCAATCTCCGGCAAATGCAGCTCGGCGGCGGTTAAATGCGGTGTCGGTGTCGGCCAAACCGCGTCCGGCGGCGGGCTGGCCGCGTCGTGCTTTTTGACCATCACCCAACGAATATAAGACAGCACCGGCGCGCCTTGGGCATTGAAACCGGTGGTGCGCGCCATGACCAGACCGGTTCTGCCATTGCTGTTTTCTTTCAGGCCGATAATTTCCGAGCGTGCCGATAAGGTGTCACCGGCATAGACAGGCTCAAGAAACCGGCCTTCGGCATAGCCCAGATTGGCCATAGCATGACGCGACACATCCGGAACGGATTTGCCAAAGACAATGTGAAAGACCAGCCAATCAGGCAAAGGCCGGTCGGCATAGCCCATTGCCTGTGCCACCGGTTGGCTGCTTTGCGGCAAATGCCGCCCGCCATATAAAGCCTGATAAAGCGCCGCATCGCCCGCGCTTAATGTGCGCGGCGTGGGGTGGACAAGCGTTTCGCCGACCGAAAAATCTTCAAAATAACGCCCGCTGCTCATGGCTTAACTCCAGGCTCAACTATCGCGGGCGGCAATCGCCTCAGCAATCGCCAGCCGCCGTGCAGCAATATCGCGGTGCAGCAATTCGGTCATTTTGCCATTGACCCGCAACACGCCTTTTCCGGCATTTTCCGGCGCATTAAAGGCCGCCACGATTTGCCGCGCTTCGTCAATTTCGGCTTCGGACGGGCCGAATATGCGATTGCAGGCGGCAAGCTGGTTGGGATGTATCAGCGTCTTGCCGTCAAACCCCATCGCCATGCCCTGCCCACATTCGGCTTCAAAGCCTGCCGTGTCGGCAATATCATTGAACACGCCGTCAATGGCGGTCAGCCCATGCATACGCGCCGCCATCAATGCCAGCGACAGGGCGGTCATAAGCGGCGCACGCATTGGCACAAATTGCGCCTGCATTTCCTTGGCCAAATCATTTGTCCCCATCACAAAACAGCTCAAAGGCGTATCTGCGGCGCGCGCCGCCAGCGCCTCAATGTTGAAAATCGCCTGCGGTGTCTCCACCATGACCCATAATTCGCAATGCGGTGGCAGCAAAGCGGTCAGCGCGTCAATTTCCGCCGCGGTGGAAACTTTCGGCGCCAGCACCGCATCGGGACGGGCATTTTCCGGTAAATTATTGAGCGCGGCAAAATCATCCGCCCCCCACGGCGTTGACAGCGCATTGACCCGCACCACGCGCTCGCGAGCGCCATAGCCGCCTTCATCAAGCGCGGCAACAAGCCGGTCACGCGCCATATCCTTGGCATCGGGCGCGACCGCATCTTCAAGGTCGAGCAACAGGCAATCAGCATCCAATATCCGCGCCTTTTCCAATGCCCGCGCATTGGCGCAAGGCATATAAAGGGCGGAGCGACGGGGACGAATGGTTTTTGTGGTTGTCATCCGAGAAGATTCCTTCGTAAAATGAACGGGCAGTGTAACGCGTTTTATGACTGGCACAATATGAGTGAAAAAAAATCTATTCTGGTGATTTCCAGCGCTATCGGCAGTGGTCAGGTCGGGCTTCAGGCTATCGCGCCGGGTCTGCGCGCCCTTTCATTTGAAATGATTGGCCTGCCAACAATATGGCTTTCCGCCCATCCTGCCGCCTTTCCCGAAATGGGCGCGCCCAAGGGTGGGCCAATGCCGCCGGAACAATTGCTGGAATCGATTGACTGGCTGCTCGCCGCCGGTGCGCTGGATAATTGCGCCGCCATATTGTCGGGCTATATGCCCAGCCTTGAACATGTCAAAGCCTGTGCGGCCATTGTCGATAAGGTAAAAGCGACCGTCGCAGATGTGATATATTGCTGCGATCCGATTTGCGGCGACCATGACCGGCTTTATCTGCCCAAATCGGTTGCCAATGGCTTGCGCGCGAGTTTGCTGCCCCGCGCCGATATAGCGACACCCAATCTGTTTGAATTGCAGCATTTAAGCGACCAAACCGATACAGCCGATATGGAGGCGCTGGTTGGCGCGGCGCGCAGCCTGCGCTGCCCGCATATTGTGGTCACGTCAGCACCGGCACCGCAAGGGCGCATTGCAACCTTGGCGATTGGCGACGAAATACACCGTTGCGAGACAGCCAGCGCGCCGCATGTGCCGCATGGCATGGGCGATTTGTTTGCCGCGCTTTATTTGGGGCTGCATCTGAAAGGCGAAGGCAAAGCGCTTGGCATTGCTACCGGCACAATGGCCGCCATTGCCGCCGGACAGATGAGTGCGACCAGCCTGCCGCATGGGCCGCTGACCCTGACACCGCCAAGCTTGCAGGATAAAATTTTCCTGCCCGAACCGGCCTAATTCAGAACGATTTCAGCGCGCGGCTTGGTGAGATATTGACCAATCAGCAATTCGGCAATCTGCACCGCATTAAGCGCTGCGCCTTTGCGTAAATTATCCGACACGACCCACATATTGAGGCCATTTTCCACGGTCGGGTCAGCCCGCAAGCGAGAGACGAAAGTCTCATATTCGCCGACACATTCAACCGGTGTGACATAGCCTTCATCCTCGCGGCGATCGACCAGCAACACGCCCGGCGCGGCGTCCAGCGCAGCGCGCGCCGCCGCCTCGCTGACCGGATTTTCAAACGCGACATTGACCGCTTCGGAATGGCCGACAAAAACCGGCACACGCACGCAAGTCGTGGTCAGCGCAATATCCGCACCCATCATTTTCTTGGTCTCAGCGACCATTTTCCATTCTTCCTTGGTGCTGCCATCTTCCATAAACACGTCAATATGCGGGATGACATTAAAGGCAATTTGCTTGGTGAAATTCTCGCGCTTCAGCTCATCATTGACGAAAACCGCGCGGGTCTGGGTGAACAGCTCATCCATCGCCGCATTGCCCGCCCCAGATACGGATTGATAGGTCGCCACCACGGCGCGGCGAATTTTGCCAATATCATGCAAAGGCTTGAGCGCCACCACCAATTGCGCTGTCGAGCAATTGGGGTTGGCAATGATATTGCGCTTGGTGTAACCGGCCAAATCCGCCGAATTAACCTCCGGCACAATCAGCGGCACATCTTCATCCATGCGATAAAGCGAGGAATTGTCAATCACCACACAACCGGCGGCCGCAGCTTTTGGCGCATATTCTTTGGTCGGGCCGGAGCCGCAAGCAAACAAGGCAATGTCGGCCTGTGCGAAATCGTAAAACTCCAAAGCCTGACATTTCAGTGTTTTGTCGCCAAAGCTGACTTCCTTGCCCTGACTTTTGCGCGACGCGACAGCATCAACACGGGCAATCGGGAATTTGCGCTCATCGAGAATGTTGAGCATTTCACGCCCGACATTGCCGGTCGCCCCGACAACAGCAACAATATAAGCCATCACGCATCCCCCAATTCATCAAGCGCCGCCAAGACCGCATCACCCATGCCGGATGTGCCGGTTTCCACCATGCCCGGCTGCATAATATCGCCGGTGCGGATGCCTTGGTCGAGAACACGGGTGACAGCATTTTCCAGCAAATCAGCATCAGCGCCACGGTCAAATGTATAGCGCAACGCCATCGCAAAAGACATGATGCTGGCAATCGGATTGGCCTTGCCCTGACCGGCAATATCGGGAGCCGAGCCATGCACGGGTTCGTAAAGCGCGCGGGCGCGGCCACTATCCGCATCGGGCCTACCAAGGGAGGCCGAGGGCAACATGCCCAATGAACCGGTCAGCATGGCGGCTACATCAGACAGCAAATCGCCGAACAGATTATCGGTCACCAGCACATCATATTGCTTGGGATTGCGGACAAGCTGCATGGCACAATTATCGGCCAGCACATGTTCCAGCGCAACATCGGGAAACTCGCTTGAAATCACCTTGGTCACTTCCTCATGCCAAAGCAGGCCGGACTCCATCACATTGCGCTTTTCGGCCGAAGCCAATCTTTTATCGCGTTTCATTGCCAAATCACCGGCGACACGGGCAATGCGCTCAATCTCATAAGTGTCATAGACTTGTGTGTTGACGCCGCGACGCTGGCCATTGCCCAAATCTTCAATGCCGCGCGGCTCGCCGAAATAGACGCCGCCGGTCAATTCGCGGACAATCATAATATCCAGCCCCTCAATAATATCGCGCTTCAAAGAGGAGGAATCGGCCAGCGCCGGAAAACATATGGCCGGGCGCAAATTGGCGAACAGCTCCAAATCGCCGCGCAGGCGCAACAGCCCCGCTTCCGGGCGCGCCTCATAAGGCACATTCTCCCATTTCGGGCCGCCCACCGCGCCGAGCAGCACCGCATCAGCCGTTTTCGCCAGCGCCATAGCGGCATCGGAAATCGCCGCGCCATGCGCGTCATAAGCGCAGCCGCCCACCAGCTCTTCTTCAATCTCTGTTTCAAAGCCGCGATTTGTGCCAAACCAATCAATCACACGACGCACTTCGCCCATTACTTCAGGGCCGATGCCGTCACCGGGCAGTATCAGAATCTTTTCCATTTGCTTTCCTTGCGGTGCGGGTCTAGCGCCAGGGCTGGTCGGCCAGGCCGGTTTCATAAGTGTCAATCGCCTCGGCCTTTTGCAGCGTCAGGCCAATATCATCCAGCCCTTCCATCAGACATTGCTTGCGGAACGGGTCAAGCTCAAAGCCAATCACGCCGCCATCAGGGCCGGTGATTTGCTGGTTTTCCAAATCAATCGTCACTGTGGCATTGGCGCCGCGCGCCGCGTCATCAAGCAATTTGTCAACCTCTTCCTGCGGCAGAACAATCGGCAAAATGCCGTTTTTGAAGCAATTATTGTAGAAAATATCGGCAAAGCTCGGCGCGATAATGCAGCGTATCCCGAAATCCAGCAATGCCCAAGGCGCGTGTTCACGGCTGGAGCCGCAGCCGAAATTATCGCCGGCCACCAATATCTCCGCCTGCCGATAGGCCGGTTGGTTCAGCACAAAATCGGCAATCTCGGCGCCATCTTGCGTGAAGCGCATTTCGTCGAACAGATTCTTGCCCAGCCCTTCGCGCTTAATGGTTTTCAAAAACTGCTTCGGGATAATCATATCCGTATCGACATTTATCATATTCAGCGGTGCGGCAATGCCGGTCAGCTTGTTGAATTTTTGCATGGGTCAGCCCTCGCCTTGCAGCTTGCGAATATCGACAAAATGACCGGCCAAAGCTGCGGCGGCGGCCATTTCCGGTGACACCAAATGGGTGCGCCCGCCGCGTCCCTGGCGGCCTTCAAAATTGCGGTTGGAGGTAGAGGCGCAACGCTCGCCCGGTGCCAGCCGGTCGGCATTCATCGCCAGACACATGGAGCAGCCCGGCTCACGCCATTCAAATCCGGCAGCGACAAACACTTTGTCCAGCCCTTCCGCCTCGGCCTGCTGTTTGACCAGCCCCGACCCCGGCACCACCATAGCATTGACGCTGTCGGCCACTTTGCCGGTTTGGGCAATGGCGGCGGCGGCGCGCAAATCTTCAATCCGGCTATTTGTGCAAGAGCCGATAAACACGCGGTCAATGGCAATATCCTGCATGGGCGTGCCAGCCGACAGCCCCATATAGTCAAGGGCGCGCTCGGTCGCACGGCGGCGCGCCTCATCACCAATCTGCGCCGGATCCGGCACCGCCCCGTCAATCGCCACAACATCTTGCGGGCTTGTGCCCCATGTCACCAAAGGCGGCAAATTGGCAGCATCAATGGTGATTTCCTTGTCAAACACCGCATCCGCATCGGATTTCAATGTCTGCCAATAAGCAATTGCCTTATCCCAATCAGCGCCTTGCGGGACTTTCGGGCGGCCTTGCAAATAGGCAAAAGTTTTCTCATCCGGCGCAATCAGACCGGCGCGCGCACCTGCCTCAATCGACATATTGCACAGCGTCATGCGCCCTTCCATCGACAGTGCCTCAATGGCGGGACCGGCATATTCCAGCACACAGCCTGTGCCGCCCGCCGTGCCAATCTCACCAATAATCGCCAGCGCAATGTCTTTCGCTGTTACATGCGCTGGCGCTTGGCCGACAACATTGATACGGAAATTTTGCGCCTTGGCCTGAATCAGCGTTTGCGTGGCCAGCACATGCTCCACTTCCGATGTGCCAATACCATGCGCCAGCGCCCCAAAAGCGCCATGGGTGGATGTATGGCTGTCACCGCAGACAATGGTCAGCCCCGGCAGGGTGAAGCCCTGCTCCGGCCCGGCCACATGCACAATGCCCTGCCGAATATCGTCCATTGCCAGATATTCAATACCAAATTCGGCGCAATTGGCTTCCAGCGTTTCAATCTGCAATTTGCTTTCAGCATCGGCAATCGCCGCCACGCCGCCGCTGCGGTCAGTGGTCGGGATATTATGGTCGGCGACGGCCAGTGTTTTTTGCGGCGCGCGTGGGGCGCGCCCTGCCATACGCAGCCCCTCAAAGGCTTGCGGGCTGGTCACTTCATGCACCAAATGGCGGTCAATATAAAGCAGGCAAGTGCCGTCTTGCTGCGCCTCAACCAAATGGGCATTCCAGATTTTGTCGTAAAGGGTTGTCCCTGTCATCGCTCTGCCTTTGCTTCTTCCCGGAGCCGCCCCCCGGGTCTGGGGTTAAGCCGCGCCCTGGAAAAAATCAGGCCTCGGCGTTGGCTGTGCCTTCTTCTGCCGTAATCGGTGCGGTTGTTGCCGCCTCGGCTTTGGCTTTCTCGCTACGCACGCGCTTTTCGGCAATCCGGGCAGCCTTGCCGCGCAGACCGCGCAGATAATACAGCTTGGCACGGCGCACGCGACCGCGACGCACCAGCTCAATGCTGTCAACAAGCGGGCTGTAAATCGGGAATACCCGTTCCACGCCTTCGCCATAAGAGATTTTACGCACAGTGAAATTCTCATTCAGACCGCCACCGGCGCGGGCAATGCACACGCCTTCAAAAGCCTGCAAACGCTCGCGCGTGCCTTCAATCACTTTGACATTCACGCGCAGCGTATCGCCCGGCTGAAAATCAGGCACTTGCTTGCCCGACGCCTGCATTTGCTCTTGCTCGAGTTCGTCAATCAGGTTCATTTTGGCACCTATCGAAAATCACGAAATGGCTCTCCGGCCATTCAAGTTGCAGGCATTTACCACGCCATGACCGGCCTGTCACCCCTTTAATGCAAGAAAAATGAACAGTTTCCGTTTATTCGGGCTGATTTTTTTTGCGCCATTGCGCCCATAAATCGGGGCGGCGGGTTTTGGTTATCTCGTGCGTTTGCTGCTTGCGCCATTCGGCAATTTTGCCATGATCGCCGGACAGCAGGATTTCCGGTATGGCGCGCCCTTCCCACTCAGCCGGACGGGTATAATGGGGATATTCAAGCAGCCCGTCGGCAAAACTTTCTTCATGCGCCGAAGCGGCTGCGCCCATCACACCGGGCAAGAGCCGCACCACCGCATCGGTCATCGCCAGCGCGGCCGGTTCACCGCCCGACAACACATAGTCCCCCAGCGAAACTTCAATCGCCGCACGCGCCTCGACCACGCGCGCATCAATGCCTTCAAACCGGTTGCAAAAAAACACCGCACCTTTGCCTTCAGCCAGTTTGGCGGCCATTTGCTGCGTAAAGGGCGCGCCGCGCGGGCTGGGCATCAGCAGGGGCATGTCCGGTGCTTGCGCGCGCACCGCATCAATGGCGGCAGCGGCGATATCAGCCCGCAGCACCATGCCAGCGCCGCCGCCAGCCGGTGTGTCATCGACATTTTTGTGTTTGCCTTCACCAAAATCGCGCAAATCATGCGCCGTGCAGTGCCATAGGCCGCTTTGCAAAGCGCGTCCGGCCAGACTATGCCCCAAACTGCCGGGAAACATGTCCGGAAACAGCGTAATAAAATGCGCCTGCCAGCCACTCATGGCGTTGTCGCCTCTTTATCGTCGCTTGCGTCAGTTTCAGCGCGCGCCTCGGTTTCCGGCGGCAACAGCACGGTCAACCGCCCATTTGCCAAATCAATTTCCGGCACAATGGCGCGGGTGAACGGCACAAAGCGGTCGCCAATCTCCAGCAAATCACCGGCGCCGAAATCATGCACGGCCAGCACCCGCCCCAAATAATCGCCATCCGGCGTCAGTGCTTTCAATCCGACCAAATCGGCGTGATAAAATTCTTCCGCATCATCCAGTGACGGCAGGCGGTCGCGCGGCACACATAATTCCGTGCCGCGCAACGCTTCGGCGGCGTCGCGATTGGTGATGCCAATGATTTTTATGCGCGCACCAGCCTTGTCAGGCTTAACCCATTTCAGCTCAAATTGCCGGTCGCCATTGCGTGTGGACAGCGCGCCATAAGCCCCCAGCTCAAGCGGGTCGGCACAAAAAGTCTTGACCCGCATACCCCCATGCACGCCATGTGGCGCGACAATTACGCCAAGCACAAGCATGGGGGCGTCGGCCATGACTAATCGGCCTTTTCTTCCTCGGCGGGTGCTTCTTCCGCAGCAGCTTCCTCAGCGGGTGTTTCCTCGGCGGGTGCTTCTTCCGCAGCAGCTTCTTCAGCGGGTGTTTCCTCGGCGGGTGCTTCTTCCGCAGCAGCTTCTTCAGCCGGAGCCTCTTCCGCA
>JAYPAN010000024.1:0-2954 GCA_038123715.1 Rhodobiaceae bacterium
AGTAGAGTGTTTGTGCGTTGACGTTTCGGCTTGGGTTATGTGCGGGCTTATTGCTGCTTTCGGTTCTGCCGGTAAAGGGTCAGGATTTGGACTGCCGAATACCCTTGACTCGGTTAAGCGTGATTGCCGACACGCCACTGCCGCAAGATTTGCTTCTGAATTTGCAAAAGACGCTGACCGGCACATGTGCCGAGCGCGCATTGACGCAATCGCTGGTGCCGGAACTGGCGCGCTTTTTGGCGATAAATGATTTGCGCCCCGTCGGCTTGACCATTGACCATGATGCCGGTCAACAACGCGCTGTTTTGTCCCTGAATTTCCAAAATGGCGCCGCCTTGTCGCACTATTTATTGCCGATTGAGCGCCCTGCGCCGGTGCTGGTGCGATTGGCGGAACTGGTCGGAAAGCCGCAGGAAGGTGAGACTTTGCGATTGCGCTTTGTGCCGGCGCCAAATCTGGACGAAACCAACCTGCAGATAAGCTGGCTGCGCGACGGTGCGGTGATTGACGGGGCAACCGGCCACCGCTACCAGCTCAGCAAAAGCGATATTGGCGCGCGCATTTCCCTGCGGCTTGAGGCCGAGCAGGCCAATGCCGCACCGGTCACAACCAAAGCCTTGGGGCCGGTCACGCCGCGCCCCGTGCCGCCAAGGCTTGACAATTTGCGCCTGATTGGCCGAGCAGAAGTTGGTCGCCAAGTGACCCTCAATTTTGATTTCCGCCGTGGTTCTAATGCCGCGCCGCTTGGCCGCATTGAATATCAATGGCTGCGCGATAATGCGCCGATTGCCGATGCCGAACAGGCCGCATATACGCTGCAAGAGGCTGATATCGGAAGGGTTATCCGCCTGCGGGCGCGTGCTTTTGATGCGATGGGCATGGCGGCGCTGCCGGTGCAAGCGGCAATGTCGGCAGCGATAAAAGATGTGCCGACGCTTGATATGGTGCGCCCGATACCGCGCCCATTGGCAGACATACCGGAAGACAATAATGCCCCCTCACGCCGGGCGCTTTCACCATGAGCCAGCTTCGTGAATACGCCAATGCGGTCGCCACGACCAATTAAACCAATGGTGATGCGAGCAAAAGTGTCTATCTTTCTTGATGCGGCGATTATTAAAACCGGCGCGACGCTGGGTGATTCCAGCGATCAGGTGGTGGCCACAGGCGATATCCGCCTGATTGCCGCCGAAACGCAGAATTTCGCCTCGCGCTCGGAAACGCGCGGTGTGCAATCCGATTTGTTCCAAATGCTGCCCCATACAGATTAGATTTGCTTTTCGAGGCGTAAAGCCTAACTCCCCGCGAAAGGGAAAAGGAGTGCATGATGCGCCTGTTTACGATTGTTTTATGGTCACTCATGGCCGTCCCGGCTTTGGCCGATGAGGCACAAAACAGCAAAACCGCTTATGATTTCACCCTGCCCGCATTGGATGGCGGGGGGCTGGCCTTAGCCGATTTTGCTGGTCAGCCGATTTTGCTGGTCAATACGGCGTCGCAATGCGGCTTTACCGGTCAGTATGAGGGTTTGCAGGCACTGTGGTCGTACTATCGAGACAAAGGGCTCGTGGTGCTGGGTGTGCCGAGCAATGATTTTGGAGGCCAGGAGCCGGGCCAGGCGGATGACATAAAGGCGTTTTGCGAAGTTAATTTCAATATCGATTTTCCGATGAGCGACAAGCTGGTTGTGCGCGGCGACCAAGCCCATCCGCTATATCAATGGTTGCTTGCAGAATTGGGTGACAAGGCTCGCCCTAAATGGAATTTCTACAAATATCTTATTGATGCCGATGGCCGGGCGGTCAGCTATTATTCCTCCATGACCAAGCCGGATTCGCGGAAATTGCGCCGCGCTATTGAAGATGTGCTGGCCGCCGCCCAGCCTTCTTTAAATTAGAAGGCGCGGTGATGGCCCAGCATAATACCGCTGCTGCTGCGCTGATTTTCGAAATCGGCAAAAATTGTGTCGCAAGTTCAGGCAATCGGCTTGCTTGGTTTCGCAGGTATGTGTTGTAAAATGGCGTATAGAAAAAGGGGCGTCCGGAGACGCCCCATAAATCACTAAATTAAGACGCCTATTTGCCTTTCCAGACCGGTGCGCGCTTTTCGGCGAAGGCGGTTGCGCCTTCGCGGGCATCTTCGGAGCTGAACACCGGATTCATGATTTCCTGCTGCCGCTTCCAGATTTCATCATGCGGCCATGTTTTATATTCGGTCATGATTTTCTTGGTGGCGGCGGTCGCCAGCGGGCCATTGACGGCAATGCGGGCGGCCAGTTTCTTCGCTCCTTCAAGCGCCTGGCCTTCCGGCACCACATCATTGATAAGCCCGACTTCATACATGCGCGCGGCGGAGTAATGGTCGCCCGACAGCGCCATTTCCATCGCAATGCGCGGCGGGATTTGTTGCGGCAGGCGGAACACGCCACCGGCGCCGGCTACCAATGACCGCTTCACTTCAGGAATCCCGAATTTGGTGGCTTCCGTAGCGACCACCAAATCGCAGGCCAGCAGCAATTCAAAGCCGCCGGCCAGCGCATAACCTTCGGCAGCGGCGATTATCGGCTTGGCTGGTGTGTATTGGGTAAGCCCGCCAAAGCCGCGCCCCGGTACAGTAGGTGTTTCCCCGGCCAGAAAGCCCTTCAAATCCATGCCGGAACAGAATGTCCCGCCATTACCGGTCAGAATGGCCACCCGAATTTCGGCATCGGCCTCAAATCGGTCAATTGCGGCAGAAATCAATTCCGACATATTTTTGTTCATGGCATTTTTGGCTTGCGGCCGGTTCATGGTCATTACCATGACGCCATTTTCAACGCTTACCAGCAATTCGTTTGACAGGTCTTCGCTCATTTCTCTCTCCCTTAAGTCCTCTTATATGAGGGTGGTTGTGTGGGTTTATTCAACCGCGCGGTTGCAAATGTGTCAATCATAGATGCGCTAAGATGCGCTAAA
>JAYPAN010000024.1:3054-12119 GCA_038123715.1 Rhodobiaceae bacterium
GCCTCATATTTTGCATAAAAAATAGGCATATATTGGTGATTTGAATATATGGCTAAAAAATAGGCATATTATTTCAGCGGTGTTACCCGTTCGGGCGAGAAATGGCAGAAAATAGCCATTTCAAAAACTGGCATATCTCTTGCTTTCTAAGCTCAGAAGTTTGCGAAAGGAGAGTATCATGCAAAATTCTGTATCAAAATTATCTTTCGCCGGCCTGTTAATGGCTGGTTCCATGTTGGCGACACCGGTTCTGGCGGCTGACATTGAAGGCAATATCGGCGTCACCACAGATTATATCTGGCGTGGCATGACGCAAAATAACGGCGGCACAAGCGCCAGTGGCGGTCTGGATGTCAGTTTTGACAGTGGCCTGTATATCGGCACTTGGGTTGGTGACACAGCCGGCACAGATTATGGCACGCAGGAAGTCGATTATTATATCGGTTATGCGGGCGAGTCCGGGTCAATTTCCTATGATGTCGGCTATCTGATGTATACATATCCGTCCAGCCAAGCCGCCACCGATGTTGACTTCAGCGAAGTTTACATCACGGTCGGCACCGGCCCGGTTTCGGCTTCTTATTATTATCTGGTTGACGCTGAAGGCGCCGACGCAGGTGACAGCGGCTATATTTCGCTCGATTACGAAACCTCCCTCTCCGATGATTGGGGTCTGTCGCTGCATTATGGTGATTACACCGGCGATTTCAGCTCTGAAGCATCTGACATGTCCGTCACTGTTTCCAAAGGCGATTTTGCCCTATCTCTCGTCACAACTGACGGTCTGACCGGTGTTGATGACGATATGCGCTTCGTTGCCTCTTGGGGCATCGGATTCTAAGGCAGTCAAACGAAAGGTTCCTCCCATGAAAATGATTGTTGCAATCATAAAACCTTTCAAGCTGGACGCTGTGCGCGAAGCGCTCACAGCGGCCGGCATTGAAGGTTTGACAGCCTGCGAAGTAAAGGGTTTCGGTCGCCAGAAGGGTCAGACCGAAATCTATCGTGGCGCTGAATATGAGGTGAATTTCCTGCCGAAAGTCCGGCTGGAAATCGTCGTTGATGATGGTCAGGTGGAAGACGCTTCTGCTGCTATTCGCGAGACGGCCAACACTGACAAAATCGGCGACGGCAAGATTTTTGTTCTGCCCGTTGATGAAGCCATCCGCATCCGCACCGGCGAAACCGGTTCGGCTGCCCTGTAATCCCGAGGAGTTTGAAATGATGACGAAAGCTCTCAAAAAACTGGGTCTGGCTGCTGGCATGACAATGCTCGCTGCCCCCGCAATGGCCGCTGTCGATCCCGAAACAGCCTATGTGTTCAACACATTCCTGTTTCTGGTCTGCGGCTTTTTGGTCATGTTTATGGCCGCCGGTTTCGCCATGCTGGAAAGCGGCATGGTGCGGTCGAAAAATGTCGCAACGATATGCGTTAAAAACATATCTTTGTATTCCCTTGCCGGTCTGATGTATTGGCTGGTCGGCTATAATCTGATGTATGGCATTGAAGAAGGCGGCTATATCGGCTCGCTGTTTGATGTCTGGAGTGCCGATGACAGCGCGATTGCTGGCGAAACACCTGACTTTAGCGGCGGCTACGCCTCCGGCTCTGACTGGTATTTCCAAATGGTGTTCTGCGCCACAACAGCCTCAATCGTCTCCGGCACGGTTGCCGAGCGCTTGAAGCTTTGGCCTTTCCTGATTTTCACCCTGTTCCTGACCGGCTTTATCTATCCTATCGTTGGTTCATGGGAGTGGGGCACAGGCTGGCTCGACGCTCAAGGCTTCAGTGACTTTGCCGGTTCGACGCTGGTTCACTCAACCGGTGGTTGGGCGGCGCTGACCGGAGCCATTATTCTTGGCGCCCGTGCCGGTAAATATGGCCCGGACGGGTCGGTCAATCCGATGCCCGGTTCCTCCATGCCTTTGGCGACGCTGGGGACATTCATCCTGTGGCTCGGCTGGTTCGGCTTTAATGGCGGTTCGCAATTGGCTCTGGGTTCAGGCGCTGATGCGGCTGCGATTTCCAACATCTTCATCAACACCAATATCGCCGCTGCTGCCGGTGTCGTTGCTGCCATGCTGGCCTCGACCGGCCTGTATGGCAAGGTTGACCTCACAATGGCCTTGAATGGTGCGATTGGCGGGCTGGTGTCCATCACCGCCGAGCCGCTGACACCGTCAATTCCGGCGGCTGCCTTTATCGGTGCTGTTGGTGGTGTGTTGATTGTGCTGACCGTGCCGCTTCTCGACAAGCTGAAAATCGACGATGTTGTCGGTGCCATTCCGGCGCACCTTGTCTGCGGTATCTGGGGCACGCTGATTGTGCCGTTCACCAATAGCGATTCCAGCTATGGCGTGCAAGCGCTGGGAGTCATTGCGGTTGGTATCTTCACCGTGATTGCCAGTGGCATTGTCTGGTATGCGCTGAAAGCCACGATTGGCCTTCGCGTCGAGGAAGAGGACGAATTGGCAGGTCTCGATAAATCCGAGCTTGGCATAGAGGCCTATCCCGAATTTTCACGCGCGTGAACCGGACACTTAACTCTCTAGTCCCCTAATGCGTGAAAAAGACCCCGGCGGGCAACCGCCGGGGTCACTTATTTGGGTCACTTTTTTGGTTAAGATATTCCAATCCCCTAATCTTGCGGCGCATTGCGCCGTTATTTTCTATGAGGGTTTTTTCCGGAGTTGCCCCATGCCATGTTTACGACACCGACTTTGCGTCGCTGCCTGTTGCTCAACACTAATGGCCGGTTTGCTGATTGCGACCGACGCCAAAGCCTTTGAGCTGAGTGGCGGTGTTGGGCTGACATCGGATTATGTCTGGCGCGGCGAGACACAATCATCCGGTGATGCCAGCGTGTCGGGCAGTGTCAAGCTGGCCTTTGACAATGCCTTGTCGGTCGGCCTGTGGGTCGGTTCGCTCGGCAAGGCGGAAAATGACAATCCCAATTATGAGCTGAATGTCTTTGCCGCCTATAATGGCATGATTGACCAATTGGCCTATGAAGCAGGCATTATTGCCTATCATTATCCCGGCATTGACGGCCAAGAGCGCGACGCGACCGATATTTATGGCCGTCTCGGCTTTGGCCCGCTTTCGGCCAGCTATTATTATCAAGCGCGCGCCGAAAATGACGCGCTTGAGGATGAGTCCGCGCAATATGTCTCGCTGGATGCGTCATTTCCCCTGACCGATGGCTGGTTTTTCGGCCTGCATGCGGGGCTGGAATTTTACGATAGATTGGAGACAGATGAGGATTTTGCCCTGTCTGTGAATAAAGACAGTTTTACCCTTACCGCCTCGCAAAATGAGGGGGATGACACGCGGGTCAGCGTGTCTTGGGGTGTGCGCTATTAAGGGCGTTTGCCTGTGCGCTTACATGCCCGGCAATTTGGCAAATTGCGCCACGCCCTCGGCAATCAGATGAAAATCATATTTGTCATCTGTATGGATGGCGATATCCGGCCCGCCAAAATCGGCCGGATTGTCCATTGAGCCGACTTTCAGCAAAACCGTATCGGGCAGCGCCGCCGGCGCGCGGGTCAGCAGGGGCGCGCCGCAAATGCCGCAAAACTCCCGCGTCACCGGATTGTCAATATCGGTGCGCGTATAGGCGGTGGGCGTCCCCTTGGTATATTTGAAATTGGCGTCCGATATGCCCATTGTCAGATTGGCCGCCCCGCCGGTAATGTGCTGACATTCGCGGCAATGGCATTGACCTTTGAAAACCGGATCGCCCTCAACCGCATAGCGCACCGCGCCACAATAACATCCACCTTCTACTTTCATCGCAGCCTCCTTATGTTGTTCTGCTCTGACAGTCTGGCACTATCGGTGTGTCATGTGAAGCTGATTTTTGGCAGGCGCGCGCCTAGGGGCCGTCATTAAAGCCGATTTCATCGACAATCCGGCTGGCGCGTTGGCTGTGATTGGCAATGTCATCCATCGCCAGATTGTCGGGTCGCAATCCGCCCCATGCCGCCACCCGCGCAGATGGCGGCACATCGGCGCGGATTGGGTATTCGTGATTCACCTCGGCATACAGGCTTTGCGCCGGTTTGGAGACCAGAAACGCCATCAGGCGCAGCGCATTGGCGCGGTTGGGCGCGTGTTTGGCCATTGCCATGCCCGACAAATTAACATGATGACCGCCGCCCGGCATGGTCGGGAAAATCAGCCTCACCGCTTGCGCCCATTGCTTTTGTTCCGGATTCTTCTCGTTGGTCTGCATGGCGCCCATATAATAAGTATTGGCCAGCGCCAAATCGCAGCTACCGGCATAGATTTTGCGCGCTTGGGCGCGGTCATTGCCGGAGGGCTTGCTGGCCAGATTGGCCTTCACACCGCGCAGCCATTGGCGGAAGCGGTTTTCGCCCAAATGGTTCAGCATGGCGGCAAACAGGGCGACATTATACGGATGCTGGCCGCTTCGCAGGCACAACCGCCCGCGCCATTTGGCATTGGCAAGATCAAGATAATCCAGATTTGTCTCTGTAACCCGCGCCTTGGACGCAAAACCAACCCGCGCGCGCCATGTCAGCCCGAACCACAGATTGTCGCGGCTGCGGGCAATGGCCGGAATATGCTTGTTGAGCATGGCCGAGCGCACCGGTTGGGCGATTTTGGCCGCTTGGCTCAACCGCCCAATATCGGTGGTCAGCAAAATATCGGCCGGGCTGCGTTCGCCTTCAATGGCAATGCGCTCAATCAGCCCTTTGGCGGCATAAATCACCTTCACCTTAATGCCGGTCTCTTGGGTGAAGCGGTCAAATAGCGGCTTGACCAGCATGGGTTGGCGATAGGAATAGACATTGACCTGACCGGCGGCATGCGCGGCCATAGTGCCGGTCAGTGGGAGGCATATCAGGAGCAGGCATATCAGCGCGAACAAAAGCGCGGTCGGTAAAAGCCGCCGCGGTAAAAAATGGGCAATGCAATCAGTCATTATTCTTGTCGGTTATTTCCTGCCTTCCCATATTAGCCAAAAAGGGCATGAATTTCAGATAATTGGCCGGAAACAACCGGCGCACAATATCCATATAAACCGCATCCGGCCCGATAAGAATGCGGGCTTTTTTGCGTTTGATGCCTTTCAGAATAATGCGCGCCGCCTTATCCGGCTGGGTCATGGTGAATTGTTCAAACCGAGCTATCGCTTCCTGCCGCAGCGCCTCGGCATCGGGGCTTTGCGCGATACGGGCATGGCGGACAATATTGGTGTTGACGCCGCCGGGATGAATACAGGTGACATTGACATTGGTGTCGGCCAAATCATGTCGCAGTGCGTCGGTAAAGCCCAGCACGGCGAATTTGGCAGCATTATAGGCGGCTTGGGTTGGTGTCGAAAACAGGCCGAAAACGGAAGATATATTGGCGATATGGCCGCTGTCAGCCGCCATCATATGCGGCAGAAAGGCTTGTGTGCCATGCACAACCCCCCAGAAATCAATATCCATCACCCAGTTGAAATTATCGAGGGTTAATTCATGCACCGGTGCGCCATGCGCCACACCGGCATTGTTCAGCACAAAATCCACCCGTCCATGCTGGCCGATAACAGTATCAGCCAAAGCGAACATGGCATCGCGGTCGGCAACATCAACCAAATGGGTTTCACCGCTGCCACCTGCCTGTTTAATTTCATCCAGCGTGACCGCCAGCATATCGGCGCGCACATCGGTCATCACCACATATGCGCCTTCTGCCGCCAAAGCGCGGGCGCAAGCCGCGCCAATGCCACTGGCCGCGCCGGTGACAACACAAACTTTATCGTTAAATTGTTTCACGCTGACATCTCCCCCGAAAGCCGAAACGCCGTTACCGCACAGGCTGTTTTTCTCGGCGATAATTCCTTGCAACGGCGATGCGGCCGTCATTTATTGCGAATGATTATCATATTCAAATGAAAATCGCAAGGGAGATATCGCTTGGGCAGAAGTCGGGCAAAAGAAAAGCCCTTTGTCAAAAAGGGCTTTCCATAATCCGGTTTGGTGTTTTGGCCTGTGTTTAAATCGGTGTTTAGCCGAAACTCTGCTTGGATTTGCGCCGCCGCTTCTCAAGCGGTTGATAGGCCAGCGCCGCATGGGTCGCGCAATAAGGGCTGCCCGATTTGGCGCGCGCGCCGCAAAAGTGAAACTCGGTCGTGCCGGGATCGCCAATCGGCCATTTGCAAGTATGCTCGGTCAGATGCAGCACGCTGGCGCGTTCCTCGGCGCTCAATATCGGCTGCGGCACGACTTGTTCCTTGATATCATCAACATCATCGGGTCGGAACCGGCGATGTCCGGTCGGCATGCTTGGCGTTGATGGCCGCGTGCGCGCGCTGCCCGTATTGATGCGCGCTGTGCTGACCCGTGCCGGCGTCGCGCGCCCCGAAAGACCCAGCCGATGCACTTTGCCAATCACGGCATTGCGGGTCACACCGCCCATTTTGCGGGCAATCTGGCTTGCGCTCAAGCCATCAGCCCAAAGTTTCTTAAGCATTTCAACACGTTCGTCAGTCCAAGCCATGATTTTCATCCTCTGCAAGCTGGCAATTTGTTTCGTGCAACCCGCCATATCTAGTGGGCTACTGCTTGTTTTATACTAAATATGGTGGTGGCCCGTGAGTCGAATGATTCGTTTATCCACATGAAAACGGCTTTTCAATGCGCCCGACGGGGGATACGCCAATAGGCAAAAAGGTTGAAACCGCGCGCGAACGGGCTAGTCTCTCGCTTCTGAACCGGCGCATCTGCATCCGGCGCATCTGCATCCGGCGCAACTGCATAGGGAGCTGCTATGTTTGACAGTAAGTCTGACACAAAGTCTAACACAAACCGCCAAATCAAGCTTGCCGAGGGGCAGGCCGCGCCCGCGCAAGCCTATCAAGGGCTTGGCGTGCGCCGTTTCGGGCGGTTTAACTGGCTCGGCTTGTGGACGCTGTATCGCAAGGAAGTGCAGCGTTTCCTGAAAGTCTGGATGCAGACGCTGATGGCACCGATTATCACCACTTTGCTGTTTCTGGCGATTTTCTCGCTGGCGCTGGCTGGCCTGCGCCCCGATATTAATGGCGTGCCATTTATCAATTTTCTGGCGCCCGGCCTTATCATGATGTCGATTGTGCAAAACGCTTTTGCCAATGCCTCCTCATCGCTGCTGGTCGCCAAAGTGCAGGGCAATGTGGTTGATTTTCTGATGCCGCCCTTGTCGGCGCTGGAATTGAATGTCGGCATTTCAATGGGCGGGCTGACGCGCGGTCTGTTTGTCGGCGCTGGCACATTTTGCGGCATGTCCGTATTTGTCGATTTGCAAATATACAGTTTTTCCGCCCTGTTGTTTTACGCCATTATTGCCTCGGCACTGCTGTCGCAAATCGGCTTGCTGGGCGGTATTTGGGCGGAAAAATTCGACCATTTGGCGACAGTGACCAATTTTGTCATCACGCCTTTGGCGTTTTTGTCCGGCACTTTCTATTCCGTGTCGCAATTGCCCGGTCTGGCCTATCAGGTCACCCAATATAATCCGTTTTTCTATATGATTGACGGCTTCCGCTATGCCATGACCGGCCATAGCGAAGCCAATATGGCTTTTGGCATGGTGTTTTTGCTGGTGCTGACCGCGCTCAGCTCGGCGGCTTGCCAATATGTTCTGGCTACCGGATATCGCCTGAAATCCTGATGAAATCCATATGAACCCTTGGCCTGACCCTAATTTGTGCGGTTTTTCCGGCGCGAAACTGATTGCGGGCAGGCGCGCGCATCTGCTATAAAAAAACCAAGTCGCCGGAAGGCGGTTTTTTTATTGGTGGCGCGGGTTTACGGGTCGCGCCACAATCAGTCAGGCGCTTGTGACGCCTGCGCCAAATCGGGATGCATATGTGATGCGGGCAGCGGACAGCCATATTATGCCGTCTTATCGGCGGAGCAATCTGCAATTTGTGCGGGGCGATGGCGCGTGGCTGGAAACGCCCGATGGCGAAAGATATCTTGATTTCGGCTCCGGCATTGCCGTCAACACGCTTGGTCACAGCCATCCAAGGCTTGTTGCGGCGCTGAAAGACCAAGCCGAACGGCTTTGGCATGTGTCCAATCTTTACCAGATACCGGAGCAGGAAGAACTGGCCGATATACTCTGCGCCCATTGCTTTGCCGATTATGTGTTTTTCGGCAATTCCGGTGCGGAAGCCGCCGAGGGCATGATAAAAGCCATGCGGAAATATCATGCGGTGCAAGGCCAGCCGCAACGGACGAAGCTGATTTCCTTTGCCGGTGCGTTTCACGGGCGCACGCTGGCTGCTTTGGCGGCGGCTGGCAATGCCGCCTATTTAGAAGGTTTTGGGCCGGTTCCGCAAGGCTTCGCGCAGGCTGACAGCTTTGATATTGACGCGGTGGAAAGCCTGATTGACGCCAATACAGCCGGTATTCTGATTGAGCCGGTGCAGGGCGAGGGCGGTGTGCGCGATGTTGGCGAAGCGTTTTTACAAGCCTTGCGCGCCTTATGCGACCGGCATGGCTTATTGCTCGGCTTTGACGAAGTGCAATGCGGCATTGGGCGCACAGGGCGTCTGTTTGCCCATGAATGGGCGGGTGTTACGCCGGATGTGATGGCGATTGCCAAGGGCATTGGAGGCGGTTTTCCGCTTGGCGCGGTGCTGGCCACAAAAGCTGTCGGCGAGGTTATGCAGCCCGGCACGCATGGCTCAACTTTCGGCGGCAATCCGTTGGCCTGTGCGGTCGGCACAGCCGTCATGCAATGCGTTCTTGAAGACGGATTCCTCGACCAGATTGTCTCGACCGGCAATTATTTCCGCCAGCAATTGAGCCATCTGGTTGACAGTTACAGCGATATTTTCACCGAAATTCGGGGGCGCGGCCTGATGCTAGGATTGCAATGCGCGCCGCCCAATACGGAAATTGTCGAGGCTTTGCGGGCGCAGCATTTATTGACGGTTGGGGCGGGTGACAACACGATACGCCTGCTGCCACCGCTGAATGTGTCGCGGCAGGATGTCAAAACCGCTTTGGCTGCCATTGAAGCGGCCTGTCAGGCTGTCAGGTTGCAAAATGGTGAAGCGGAT
>JAYPAN010000024.1:12219-24480 GCA_038123715.1 Rhodobiaceae bacterium
GACCGACCGCTGGCCGGGCATTTGCTGGCTATGGTGTTTGACAAGCCGTCCACCCGCACGCGCGTATCATTCGATTTGGCGATGCGCCAGCTCGGCGGGGAAACCATTGTGCTGAACCAGAGCGACATGCAATTGGGGCGCGGTGAGAGCATATCCGATACGGCGCAAGTGCTGGCGCGGTTTGCCGATGCGGTGATGGTTCGCACCGGCGCGCATGAAAATATCACGGCATTTGCTGCCCATGCCAATGTGCCGGTGTTGAATGGTCTGACTGCATTCAGCCATCCATGCCAGATAATTGCCGATTTAATGACATTTGAAGAGCATAAGGGACGCCTTGCCGGGCAGCGTATTGCCTGGTTGGGCGATGGCAATAATGTTGCTGTCTCATTTGTTCATGCCGCCGCTTTGCTGGATTTTGAACTGGCGCTGGCAACGCCGGAGGCCTATGCCGTGCCGCCTGAAGTGCTGGCGGCAGCGCGTGGTGCAGGTGCGAAGCTTAGCGTCTGCGCCACTGCCGAGGAAGCCGCGCAAGAGGCTGCTGCGCTGGTCACGGATTGCTGGGTGTCAATGAGTGACGACCCGCAAACCGCTGAAAACCGAGCCGCCGCCTTTGCCCCTTACAGCGTGACCGAAGCGTTGATGGCGCAGGGCGATGATGCGATTTTCCTGCATTGCCTCCCCGCCTATCGTGGCAAGGAAGTCAGCCAAGCGGTGATTGACGGGCCGCGCTCCGTGGTGTTTGACGAGGCGGAAAACCGGTGTCATGCCCAAAAGGCGATATTGGCCTTTTGCCTTGGCAAAGCTGACAGCCGCCCCGATGAAAGTGCGTCTTGATGAGCCTAGCCGAAGAGCCTGATTTTGTTCTGCCGTTTCGGATTGAAGGACAAAATGTCAATGGCCGCATTGTGCGGCTCAATAACCTGGCCGGTGAGGTGCTGGGACGCCATGACTATCCCGAGCCGGTTTCGCGCCTGCTGGCTGAAACATTGGTGCTGACGGCCATGCTGGGCAGCATGCTGAAATTTGACGGGCGGTTTATTTTCCAGATTCAGGGCAATGGCCCCATGTCGATGATGATGGCCGATTACAGCATTGGCGGCGCGTTGCGCGGTTGCGCCCAATATGACGCGGACAGCCTGTACGCGCTGGTCGAACAGGCCGGTGCGTCCACCGCTTTATTCGGCGATAAGGGGCATATTGCGCTGACTGTTGACCAGGGTCATGAGATGGAGCGCTATCAGGGCATTGTGCCATTGGAAGGCACAACGCTGGCCGAGGCGGCGCTTGGCTATTTTGAGCGTTCCGAGCAAATTGCCACAAGGTTGAAACTGGCGGCAGCGCCGCTTTTGCTGCCCGGCGGGCGCACGGAATGGCGCGCTGGCGGGATATTATTGCAGCAGGAGGGCGCCGAAGGCGGCTTTTCCCAAGATAATGAGGGAGAAAGCCCATCCGCTATGTCGCCGGCGCAAGCAGAAGATGACTGGAATCGACTGTGCATGTTGCTGGATACGACAGAGGATACGGAATTGCTGGATCAGGAATTATCCGCCGAGGCGCTGGCCTATCGGCTGTTCCATGAAGATGGCGTGCGCGCGTTTACCCATCGGCCGATGCATTTTGCCTGCCCCTGTTCGCGCGAAAGGGTGTTGAACATGCTGGTTTCCCTGCCATCAGACGATAGCGACGATTTGCAGGCGCGCGCGGAAATAGAGGTGCGCTGCGAATTCTGCAATGAATTATACAGTGTGGCGCCCGAAGAAGTGGCCGCGTGGCGCGCACAACACGATAGCGCGCCCTCTGTTAGCAAATGAAACTGTCGGCAAATGAAATTGTCTTTGCGTGACTGTGAATTGACCGACAATGCGTTATATATAAACGCAAGGCGAGTAATGATTGCATGATGAACCGGCTGAAAAATCTGTTTGCTGCAGGCGGCGACCCGTCACGGCGGCGCTTCATGCGCCTGCCCATGGCACTTGTCGTCTTATTGGGCGGTGTCTTGGGATTCGCTGTGCTGGTGTCGACCAAGCCGCAAACCAAGCCGGTTGAAAACAGCGAGACGGTTTGGGCGGTCAGCGCCTTGCCGGTCGCTTATGGCGATTATGTGCCGCGCATTGCCGCTTATGGTGAATTGCGCGCCCTGCGCCAGATTGACTTGCGCGCCCAAGTCGGCGGCGAGATTGTCGAAACCGGTCAAAACTTTGAAGATGGCGCACGGGTTGAGGAAGGCGAATTGCTCATCCAGATTGACCCGTTCAAATATCAAATCGCGCTTGATGATGCGCGCGCGCAGGTGAAAGGCAGCAAGGCCGTTCTGGCCGAGCGCAAAGCGGCTGAAAAACAGGCGCAAACCGAATATGAGCGCGCCCTTAAATTGTTCAAAAAAGGCACAGTGTCGCGCAAGACGCGCGATGATTTGAAAACCGGACTTGCGATTGCCAAAGCCCGGCGTGAACAGCAGGAATCGGTTGTTGAACGGGGCAATGTGCAATTGCGCCGCGCCCAGCGCGATTTGGACAATGCGCGGGTTGCGGCTCCGTTTGCCGGTTATCTTGGCCGTTTGAATGTGCGTCAGGGGCGCGTGGTCAATCCGAATGAAAGGCTGGCCATATTGTCGGGTGCTGGTGATTATGAAGTCGTGTTTAATTTATCCGACAATGAATATGGCCGTTTTCTGGCGCGCAATAGCGAGATTGTTGGGCGTCCGGTCACTGTGTCATGGCGCGTTGGCGATGAAACCATTTCGCTGGGCGCTGAAATTGAGCGTGTGGGCGCGGAGATTTCGCAAGCAACGCGCGGCGTTGATGTCTATGCCCGCCTGACCGGCAATGTGCCGTCCAATTTGCGAAGCGGTGCTTTTGTCACGATTGTGCTGGAAGCCCAAGCCGTGCCGTCGGTGTTCGCTGTGCCGAAAGATTCTGTCTATAATGACAGCCGTGTCTTTATTGTGCAGGACGGGCGGCTGGCCGGTCGGCAATTGACCGATTTTGTTGATATTGGCGACCATTTGCTTGTCCGGCAAGGGCTGGAGGCCGGTCAGTCTTTATTGGTGACCCGTTTCAATGAGGCGGCCGAGGGCGTGGCCGTGAAAATTGTCGAGGCTCAATAATGCTGATGCGGCCGGTCATTGAGCTGTTTTCGCGCCACCGCAACGCCGCCAATCTGCTGTTTTTTTCCATGTTCATGCTGGGCTTTTTCGGCCTGCAACAGCTCAATACGCAGTTTTTCCCGACTGTTGAGATGAAAGCCGTCAATATCGTCGTGCCTTGGCCGGGCGCAACGGCGCAGGATATTGACAAAAACATTGTGGCGACAATTGAACCGGAAGTGCGTTTTCTTGACGGCGTCAAGGAAGTCAATTCGACCTCGCGGCTTGGCGTTGCCTCCATCACTGTCCGATATTATCCGACAACCGATATGCAGCGCGCGGTGGGCGATGTCGAAGCGGCGGTCAATGGCATTGTGACTTTACCGAAAGATATTGAGCGTCCGGTGATTTCCCAAGCCAGCTTTTTTGAGCCGGTCGCCTCGGTGCTGGTCAGCGGGCCATATGATGAGCGTGCGCTTCGCAGCTATGCCAAGCGTATCCGCGACGGCCTGCTGGATGCCGGCGTAGACAAGGTGATTTTTGAAGGCCTGCGCGATGGCGAAATCTGGGTCGAAACCGAAGCCTCGCAATTGCGCCGTTACGATATCACCAATGGGCAGATTGCCGGCAAAGTGGCCGGCAGTTCGCTTGATGTGCCGGGCGGGGTCATTCGCGGCAAGGTGGAAAGGCAAGTGCGTGCTGTCGGTCTGGCGATGGATGTTGACGATGTAGCCGATATTAAATTGCGCGCCAATGCTGACGGGCGGGCGCTGACCATTGGCGATGTTGCCCGCGTCCAAGACACATTCGACGCCAACCAGCCAACGCTTTGGACGGGCGAAAACCGCGCCATCCGGCTTATCCTGTCGCGGTCAAAAAGCTCCGACTCGCTGCAAATCACCGCGCGCACCCGCGCTTTTCTGGAAGAAACCAGACCGACTTTGCCGCCGACTTTGCAAGTTGAGCTGTTTGAGGTTGCCGCCGACCAATTGCGAGCGCGGATAAATGTGCTGTTGTTTAACGGGCTGGGCGGCATGGTGCTGGTCTTGTGTATTCTGTTCCTGTTTTTGAACGGGCGCATTGCCTTTTGGGTGGCGGCGGGGATACCGGCTTCCATTATGGCGACTTTCGGCCTGATGTGGGCGATGGGTTTAAGCATCAATGTGCTGTCCACTTTCGCGCTTATCATGACGATTGGCATTATTGTTGATGACGCCATTGTTGTCGGCGAACATTCGGCCACTTTGTCGGAGCGTGGCTTGTCGCCGCAAGCCGCCGCCGAAGGCGGGGCGATTGGCATGACAACGCCGGTTTTTTCCGCCGCGCTGACCACGCTGGCCGCCTTTATGCCGCTTTTGACCCTGACCGATGAATTCGGGCAAATAAGCCGTCCCATACCCTTGGTGCTGTTTGCGGTTCTGGTCGCCAGCCTTGCCGAGTGTTTTCTGGTGCTGCCCGGTCACATGAACCATGCGCTCAGCGGCATGAAAAAACTGTCCGGTGACGCGCCGCCTTCAAGCAATCCTCTGGTGCGTTTCAAAGCCGGTTTTCTTGACCGCTTTACCCGTTTTCGGGAAGGCCGCTTTCGCCGCTTTGTGACTTTAGCCTATGACCGGCGCTACACAACATTGGCGGCGGGGTTGGCGATTTTGCTGATTTCCATTGGCTTGATAGCGGGTGGGCGCGTGTCTTTCCGGTTTTTCCCCTCGCCGGAAGGCGAAGTGATAAAGGGATATGTGTTTTTCCAGCCCGGCGTGTCGCGGGAGCAAACGCGCAATGGCATTCGTCTGGTTGAACGGGCTTTGCGCGAAACTGAACAGGAATTGCTGGCCGATGCCGACAGTGCCGAGGCCAATGGCGGGCAGTTGATAAACCTGATTTACAATAAAGTCGGCGGCACGGATGACGGGGTGGGCGATGAGCGTGGCTTGGTCTATGCTCAATTAACGCCGAGCGAAGAGCGCACAATACGCACCAGCAAAATCATGAAAGCATGGGAAGAGAAAATCCCCGATATTGCCGATTTGCGCTTTGTGTTTATTGCTGAAATGCGCGGTGGCCCGCCGGGGCGCGATATTGACATCAGATTGCAGGGCGAGGATGCGCTGATATTGAAAAAGGCGGCGCTGGAAGTGCGCGATGCTTTGCGCGAATATGGCGGCGTCAATCGCGCTTTCGACAATCTGTATTACAATAAGCAGGAATTACTGATTAAGGTGAATGCCCGTGGTGCTGCGCTCGGCTTTACCAATGAGATTGTCGGCGCGGCGGCGCGCAGCGATTTGCAGGGCAATATCGCCAAGCGTTTTGCGCGCGGCGATGAGGAAATCACGATACGGGTGCTTGGCACGCGCGATGGTTTGCGCCCCCGCCAATTGGAAGATATTGACCTGCCCGTTCCCGGCACTGTCCCGCCGCGCTATATCGCATTAACGGAAATTGTCGATATTGTTGAACAGCCCGGTTTTGCCATGGTGCGCCGTTATGACGGCAAAGTTTCGGTTGCCATCACCGCCGATTATGATGACAGCGCCGGCGACCCGAATGAGGTTATCAGTGCCATGCAGCGCGATGTGCTGCCCGATATTTTGAGCAAATATCAATTGACATCCGGCATTGGCGGGCGCGCCCGCGACCAGCAAGAAACAATGAGCAATCTGAGAACCGGAGCGATTATCGGCTTGTCGCTGATTTATGTCATTCTGGCCTTTGTCTTTGCCAGCTATTCGCGTCCGCTTATCATCATGTCGGTTATTCCCTTCGGATTTGTCGGAACAACCGTCGGCCATTTTGTGCAGGGCTTTGACCTGACTTTCCTGTCTATGGTCGGGCTGCTCGGCCTGTCGGGCATATTGGTCAATAATTCGATTATTCTGATAAGCCGCATTGAGCAACGCATGGATGAAGGCGAAGAAATGCGCAATGCGGTGATTAACGGCATTTGCGACCGCTTGCGCGCGGTGACGCTGACCTCGCTGACGACAGTTTTGGGGCTGGCGCCGCTTTTGTTTGAGACCAGCACACAGGCGCAATTCCTGTTGCCCATGGTGATAACAATTTCATGGGGTCTGGCATTTGCCAGCCTGATTGTGCTGTTGCTTGTGCCGTCTGTTCTTGGTGTGCAGGAAGATTTGCGGGCGCGCTTTGGTGGCACGCGACGCCCACGCCATCAAGACCCGCTTGCACAAGAAGCGACGGCAGGCGAGTAGGTCAGCGCCGCCAAAAACTTGGCGAAAACATCACCAGCACTGCCAAAAACTCCAACCGTCCCAGCAACATGGCAAGCGAGAGCAGCCATTTGGCCTGGTCGGGCAGGCTGGCATAAGTGCCGCTGGGGCCAATCACCGGCCCAAGGCCGGGGCCGACATTGGCAATTGCGGCTGCCGCAGCCGACAGCGCTGTCAGCGTATCCAGCCCCATCAACGACAGCGCCACCGCCACCACAGCAAAAGACATGAGGAAAATCATCACAAAGGCAATCACCGAATTGGCGACCTCATCTTCCAGCAATTGCCCATTATAGCGCACCACGAAAACGCCATTGGGCTGGCCTAATTGTTTAATGTAGCACCAGCCGGCTTTGACAATCACTTGCAGGCGGAAAATCTTCATGCCGCATGAGGTGGAGCCAGCGCAGCCGCCGATAAAAGTCATGACAAAAAACAGGCTGAGCGCAAGCGGCCCCCAATTGTCATAATCGGCGGTGGCATAGCCCGTGCCGGTCAGGATGGAAGTTGTGTTGAACAGCGATTTCAAAAAGGCGGTCGAGCTGTCGCCCATGCCAATGCCGATTTGATAAAGCCATAATGTCAGGCTTATGAAAACAACCAGCGTCAAAAACACCCGCACTTGCTCATCTTGCCACAGCGCGTTTCTCTTGCCGTTAATGACTTGCAAATAGGCAACAAATGGCAGCGAGGCCGCCAGCATGAACACGACGCCAACCGTTTCAATCGCCGCGCTGTCAAAGGCGGCAAGGCTGTCATTGTGGGTAGAAAAGCCGCCTGTTGCAATGGTGGTCATGGCATGTGCCAGCGCGTCAAAAACGCCCATGCCGGCCACCAAATAGGCCAGCGCGCAAAGGGCGGTAACGGCGAAATAAAGTTGGGCAATAGCACCGGCAATTTGGGCGGTGCGCGGCAAAATCTTTTCCGATGTGTCGGAACTTTCCAGTCGGAAAAGCTGCATGCCGCCAACATTCAGCATGGGCAGAACCGAAATCGCCATCACAATAATGCCGATACCGCCAAACCATTGCAGCAGGGCGCGCCACAGCAAAATGCCGGGCGAGGCGGCGTCAAGGTCGGTGATAATGGTCGCGCCGGTTGTGGTCAGGCCGGACATGGCCTCGAAAAACGCATCCGTATAGCTGAGATTAAGCGCACTGAACGCAAAAGGCAGGGCGGCAAAACCGGTCAGCGCCAGCCATGACAGGCTGGTCAGCAAAAATGCCTGCTTGGTGTTAAGCGGCGGCAGCGTGCCGCGATTGGTCAATATCAACGCCCCGGCAATAAAACCGGTGACCAGTGCGCCGGTGACAAAAACCTGCCAGTCCTCATGTTGCTGCACGGCGGCCAGCAAGGCCGGTATCAACATGCCGAGCGCCAGCGCGGCCAGCAAATTGCCAATCAGGAAAAAAATTGTCCGATGGTCACTCATTTCCTACCCACCAGCTGCGCGCTGTGCTGCCGCCTGTGCGCGTGCGGCTAATGCACTTGCCGCCCATCATAAGGGCAGTCGAGGGAAAAAGCAGGTATTTCAATGTCGAATTTTTCATCCGCTTCATTACGCATTTGATAGCTGCCGCGCATAAAGCCGGAGCCGGTTTCCAATGGCACGCCGGATGTGTAGGTGAAGGATTTGCCGGGGGTGAGTATTGGCTGTTCGCCGACCACGCCATCGCCGCGCACTTCTTGGGCGCGCCCCTGCGCGTCGGTTATCAGCCAATAGCGGGTCAGAAGCTGCACCGTATCGGGACGCTGATTGGTGATGGTGATGCGATAGGCCCAGATGAAATACTGCTCATCCGGATCGGAATCATCTTCCAGATAGCGGGTTTCCACCGCCACTGTCACATTATGCGTCGTTGCCTGCACCATTGGCTGTCCTTTCACCGGCAATTCCAAACAGGATATGCGCTGACTTATATTTGCGCCAAAGCCTGTTGGAAGTCACTGATTAAATCATCGGCTTCTTCCAGCCCTATCGATATACGCAAACTCGCCGGTGTCAGACCAAGCTCGGCCTGCGCCGCTGCTGTCAATTTGGCATGGGTGGTGGTTGCCGGATGGGTTATCAGCGTTTTGGCATCGCCGAGATTATTGGAGATTTTCGTCATTTGCAGCGCATTGGCGAGACTGAAGGCTTCGGCCTGCCCGCCAGTCACATCAAAAGCTACCAGATTGCCGCCGCGCGTCATTTGTGATTTTGCCAGCTCATATTGCGGGTGGCTTTCATGGCCGGGATATATCAGCCGTGATACTTTGTCATGACCGGCCAGAAACGCCGCCAGTTTTTCCGCATTGTCGCAATGCCGGTCAACCCGCAGCGTCAGCGTTTCCAGCGCTTTCACCATGACCCAAGCATTGAACGGGCTGAGCGCCGGGCCGGTCTGGCGCAGAAAGCCAGCCAGCTCATTTTGCACAAAATCAGCCGAACCCAGCACAATGCCGCCAAGACAGCGACCCTGACCGTCAATATGTTTGGTCGCGCTGTAAACAATAATATCGGCCCCGAAATCACCCGGCCTTTGCAAAACCGGCGTGGCAAACACATTGTCAACCACCAGCCGCGCCCCGGCCTGTTTGGCAAGTGCCGAAACCGCCGCCATATCAACAATTTCCAGCAATGGATTGGACGGGGTTTCCAGAAACAGCACTTTGGTTTGCGGTGTGATGGCCGCCGCCCAAGCCGCAATATCGCGCCCATCAACCAGAGTGCAAGCGACACCAAAGCGCGGCAAGAGCGTTTCCACCACATAGCGGCAAGAGCCGAACAGCGCGCGTGCGGCGACAATATGGTCGCCGGCCTGCAATTGGCACATCAGCGCTGCCGTAACCGCCGCCATGCCGGTAGCGGTGGCGCGGGCATCCTCAGCGCCTTCGAGCGCCATCATGCGAGTTTCAAACATCCGCACGGTCGGATTGCCAAAGCGCGAATAAATATAGCCCTCTTCTTCTTCGGCAAAGCGCGCTGCCGCCTGCTCGGCGCTGTCATAGACATAGCCCGATGTCAGATACAGGGCTTCTGCCGTCTCGCCATGCGGTGAACGCAATTGCCCCTCATGCACCAATTGTGATTGCAAGGCCCAGTTTTTTGTGTCCGTCATCATCTTCTCCGGTTTCCCGGGTTTCGCACAAAAAAACCCGGTCGCGACCGGGTATTCGCCCCGGCCTTTTAGCGTTTGTTTAGTGTGGCCGCAAGCCAGCCGGCTCAAATCACCACATTGGGGAGAACATGTCCAAAAAATCGCTTTAGGTCAAGACTTGATGCGCGCCTTGGCGTAAACTCTGCCCGCAAGGAGATTCGAGCCATGTCCGATACGGCAAAACTGGATGCCGCCCTGTTCCCCGAAGGCGACGCGCAAGAGCCGCGCCGCGCGCCCGGCCAAACCCATGCGACAGGTATTTTGCCGGCGCATGGCATTGCCGATATGCTGCGCGAAAAGCAGATATGGGCATCGGGTGGTGTGGTTGATGACCAGATACAACCGGCCAGCCTTGATTTGCGGCTCGGTGAAACCGCCTATCGGATACGCGCCAGCTTTCTGCCCGGCGCGTCGGGGCGTGTGGCCGATAAATTGCAGGAACTCGCCTATCACCAGATTGATTTGACCGCCGGTGCGGTGCTGGAAACCGGCTGCGTCTATTTGGTGCCGCTTATGGAAGCTTTGGCTTTGCCGGAGCGCACACAGGCATTTGCCAATCCGAAAAGCTCGACCGGTCGGATTGATGTGTTTACCCGACTTATCACCGATTTTGGCACGGAGTTTGACAAAGTGGCGGCCGGTTACAAGGGGCATCTTTATCTGGAAGTTTCGCCGCGCACTTTTCCGGTGCTGGTGCGTGCCGGGTCGCGCCTGTCGCAAATTCGGTTCCGGCGCGGCGCGGCATCTCACTCCGATACTGAGTTAAAAGCGCTGCATGACGCTGTCGGTCTGGTCAATGGCCCGGCCAATATCAGCGACGGGCTGGGTCTGTCGATAGATTTGAACGGCGCTGATGATAGCGGCCTTGTTGGCTGGCGCGGTAAACGCCATGCCGGTCTGATTGATGTTGACCGCCCCGGCGCGCTGGAAGTGAGCCATTATTGGGAGCCGGTTTACAATCAGGGCGTGGCGCAAATCATTCTTGACCCGGATGAGTTTTATATTTTGGCCTCGCGCGAGGCGGTGACGATTCCGCCGACCCATGCGGCTGAAATGATGCCGTTCAATCCGCTGGTCGGTGAGTTTCGCGTGCATTATGCCGGTTTCTTTGACCCCGGTTTCGGGGCGGGCGAGGCTGGCGGCAAGGGCGCGCGCGCCGTGCTGGAAGTGCGCTCGCGCGAAGTGCCGTTTATGCTCGAACATGGTCAAATTATCGGGCGGCTGGTCTATGAGCGTTTGACAGATGTGCCGGAGACGCTTTACGGGCAAATGCCCGGCTCCAATTATCAGGCGCAAGGTTTGAAACTGTCCAAACATTTCAGGCAAGGTTAATGGCTTATTTTACGGCGCGGCGTTTGGCCGATTGCACCAATGTAGATGATTTGCGCGCGCTGGCGCGTCGCCGCCTGCCCGGGCCGATATTCCATTATATTGACGGGGCAGCCGATGACGAGCGCACTTACCGGCGCAATACGGCAGCGTTTGACGATTATGATTTGGTGCCGAATGTGCTGGCCGGTGTCGCTGATGTGGACATGTCGGTTTCGGTCATGGGGCAAAGGCTCGGCCTGCCGGTTTTTTGTTCGCCCACCGCCTTGCAAAGATTGTTTCACCATGCCGGTGAGCGCGCCGTGGCGCTGGCCGCGCAAAAATACAATACGCTGTTTGGTGTGTCCTCGCTTGGCACGGTGAGCCTTGCCGAAATCGGGGAGCTGATTGACACGCCGAAAATGTTCCAATTCTATTTTCACAAAGACCGGGCATTGAATGAGGCCATGCTGGATATGGCGCGTGCTGCGCGTTTTGATATTCTCACCCTGACCGTTGACACAATTACCGGCGGCAATCGCGAACGCGATATTCACACCGGCTTTACCTCGCCGCCGCGCCTGACCCCGTCGAGTTTTTTACAATTTGCCCTGAAGCCGCATTGGGCGCTGAATTTTCTGCTCCGCGAAAAATTTGAATTGTCGCAATTAAAAGACCATGTCGGGCAAGGCTCCAATATCGCCATTTCGGTCGGCGATTATTTTTCCACCATGCTCGACCAGAGCATGAGCTGGGATGATGCCGCCGATTTGAAAACCAAATGGGGCGGGCGGTTTTGCCTGAAAGGTGTGATGAGCGTCGGCGATGCGCGCCGCGCCGTTGATATGGGGGCGGACGCCATTATGGTTTCCAATCATGGCGGACGGCAATTGGATGGCAGCCGCGCGCCGTTTGACCAATTGGAGGAGATTCTGGCTGCTGTCGGTGGTCAGATTGAGGTGATTTGCGATGGCGGCATCAGACGCGGCACGCATATTTTGAAAGCTATTGCACTGGGCGCGACGGCGTGTTCGGGCGGGCGGCTTTATCTTTACGCGCTGGCGGCTGCCGGTCAGGCCGGGGTTGAAAAGGCGCTGGGCAATCTGCAAACGGAAATTGAGCGCGATATGAAGCTGATGGGCATTACGCGCCTGTCGCAATTGACGCCCGATATGATACGCAAGCGGCAAGTATAAGGCGGCTTTTGCGCCGCCGCTTTTAATGCTAGATTGCTGCCGCATGGCGGGTGTAGCTCAATGGTAGAGCAGAAGCTTCCCAAGCTTAAGACGAGGGTTCGATTCCCTTCACCCGCTCCATCAAAACACTGTTCTCAATATAGCGCATGTTTCAATATGGCTCATGCGGTGATTTCAGCCAGCTTATATTGCCGCGTCCCATGCGCCAAAAAGCGCGCAGCAGACAGGGCAGGGTCAATAACCAATAGGCCGGCAGGGTGATGACCAGTACGAGCTTGTCAAGCCAGGCCATGCCGCGC
>JAYPAN010000025.1:0-15556 GCA_038123715.1 Rhodobiaceae bacterium
TCGGCCACCTGTCCGTGCTGTGGGTTATATCTATCATGCCGATAATTTCAAGAGGCTGTGTGGAAGCTGCTTTCGCCAAAAGAAAACAGAAGCACAAGCGTTAAAAAAGACGCGCGCGTCAGTCATCCATTTTCAGCGCGGCGATAAAGGCGGTTTGGGGAATATCCACCTTGCCGAATTGGCGCATTTTCTTTTTGCCTTCTTTTTGCTTGTCGAGCAGCTTGCGCTTGCGGCTGACATCGCCGCCATAGCATTTGGCCGTCACATCCTTACGCAGGGCTGCAATCGTCTCGCGCGCAATCACCTTGCCGCCCAAAGCCGCCTGAATCGGTATTTTGAACAAATGGCGCGGAATCAGCCCTTTCAGCCTTTCGCACATGGCGCGGCCACGGCTTTCGGCGCGCTCCTTATGGACAATGGTGGACAGCGCATCGACCGGCTCGCCATTGACCAATATCGACATTTTCACCAAATCATCAGTGCGGTAATCGGCCAGGCTGTAATCAAAACTGGCATAGCCGCGTGTCACCGATTTCAGCCGGTCGTAAAAGTCAAATACCACCTCATTCAGCGGCAATTCATATTCCAGCATAGCGCGGCTGCCGGCATAGCTGAGATTAACCTGCCGCCCGCGCCGGTCTTCGCAAAGCCTCAGCACCGCGCCGAGATAATCATCCGGCACCAGAATCGAGGCACGAATCCACGGCTCGTCAATATGGTCGATTTTCACCACATCGGGCATGTCGGCAGGATTGTGTAATTCCACCATTTCGCCATCGGTCATGTGCAATTGGTAAACCACGCTGGGCGCGGTGGTGATGAGGTCAATGTCAAATTCGCGCTCAATGCGTTCGCGGATGATTTCAAGATGCAGAAGGCCGAGAAAGCCACAGCGAAAGCCAAAGCCCAGCGCCGCGCTGGTTTCCATCTCAAACTCAAAACTGGCATCATTCAGCCGCAGCTTGGCCATCGCCTCGCGCAAATCTTCAAACTGGCTGGAATCAATCGGAAACAGGCCGCAAAACACAACCGGCTGCGACGGCTTAAAGCCGGTCAGCGCCGTATCGCAAGGGCGGCGTTCCTCGGTTACCGTATCGCCGACACGTGTATCCGCCACTTGCTTAATGGCGGCGGTGAAATAGCCGATTTCGCCCGGCCCCAGCGCATCGACCGTTTCGCGCTTGGGGCGGAACACGCCGACCTGATCCACCGGATGCATGGCTCCGGTGGACATCATGCGGATTTTCTGACCCTTTTTTAATTGCCCGTCAATTACCCGCACCAGCACGACAACGCCCAGATAAGCGTCATACCAGCTATCGACCAGCATCGCCTTTAACGGCGCTTGCGGGTCACCTTGCGGCGGCGGCAAATGGGTGACAATGGCTTCCAGCACATCGGCCACACCCAGCCCGGTCTTGGCCGATATATTCACCGCATGGCCGGTATCAAGGCCAATCACATCCTCAATTTGTGTGGCCACGCGGGCGCAATCGGCAGCCGGTAAATCAACCTTGTTCAACACCGGCACAATTTCATGGTCAACATCAATCGCCTGATAGACATTGGCCAATGTCTGCGCCTCAACGCCTTGGCTGGCATCAACCACCAAAAGCGAACCCTCGCAGGCGGCCAGCGAACGGTTGACCTCATAGGCGAAATCAACATGGCCGGGCGTGTCAATCAAATTGAGTTGATAAGTCTCGCCGTCTTGCGCCTTGTAATCCAACCGGACGGTCTGCGCCTTAATGGTAATGCCGCGCTCGCGCTCCAGCTCCATATTGTCCAATACTTGCTCTTGCATTTCACGGTCGGACAGGCCACCTGTGACCTGAATCAGCCGGTCGGCAAGGGTCGATTTGCCGTGGTCAATATGGGCGATAATCGAGAAATTGCGGATGTGGTTTTGCTCACTCATGCAGCCCATATAGCATTGCCGGCCGCGCGCGCCAATGCGGCAAATGCGGCTTGCAAAACTTTACATCGGAATGGTGATATTGGCTTTCAGCCCGCCCAGCCCGCTGCGCGACAGCACAATATCGCCGCCATGACCGCGCGCCACATCGCGGGCAATGGCCAGCCCCAGACCAGTGCCGCCCATTTGGGCATTGCGCGCATCATCGAGCCGGTAAAACGGCCGGAACACATCTTCCAGCTTGTCGCCGGGAATCCCAATGCCATTATCTTCCACCGTAATGTGCAGGGCTTCCGCCTGGCGGTCGGGATGGGCGGCAACATGCACCAGCCGCCCATGCGCGCAAGCATTATTGACCAGATTGGTGACACAGCGGCGCAGCGCATTGGGCTTCATCGCCACTGAGGCAATACAATTATCGGTCAGCCGAATTTGCACATCCGGCCAACGCCGCTCCGCATCATGGGCGATTTGTTGCATGAATTGGTCAACCGCGACCGGCTCTGCCGTCTCGCCCTGATAGCCACGAGCAAAGGCCAGATAATCATCCAGCATGTCTTCCATTTCACCAATATCCGTATTCAGCGCTTCCACTTCTGCGCCCTGCGGCAGCAAAGCCAATTGCAGTTTCAGGCGTGTCAGCGGCGTCCGCAAATCATGGCTCACCCCGGCCAGCATGGTGGTGCGCTGCTCAATCTGGCGCTGGATGCGGTCGCGCATTTCAATGAAGGAAGCGGCGGCGCGGCGCACTTCAGACGCACCGGCGGGGCGGAAATCGGGCGTGTCGCGGCCTTTGCCAAACTCCTCGGCCGCCTCGGCAAGGCGCTGAATCGGGCGTATCTGATTGCGTAAAAACGCCCCTGACACCAGCAATAATATCAGCGAAGTAGCCGCCATCCAGACAATAAAAATATGGCTGTTCGTGGCATAGACGCGGTCGCGCTTGGCCAGCACCCGCATCACTTCGCCGGGCAGCAGCACACGAATGTCAACATGGCGGGCATAGGTTTCGGTATCGACCCAAAAAGGGCGGCCAAGCTGGGTTTCCAATTCGCGCGCCAGCGAGCGCGGCAAAAGCGCGAAAATACCGCCCGAATTGGCGTTTTCCGGCAGGGTTTCACCGGGCAGAAAGGCGACCGAGACATCAAATGCATCGCTGGCCATCTGGCTCAGTAATTCACCGTCACCACCCAGCTGGCGCATCCGCAAATCTGCCAGCAGCGCAATATCGCTGACCGCCGCGCGCGACAGGCTCTCGGTCACGCTGGTCCAATGGCGCTGCATAAACACAATCGCCACAATGATTTGCGTGAACACAAGCGGTACGACAATAATCAGCAGCGATCGCGGAAACAGGCCGGTCGGCATGTAATTTTTCAGCCATGCAAAAATCGGATCCAGCACAATCTCCCTCCGGCTCTTTTCTAACCCAACCGCGCCCTAATCAAGACGCAACACATATCCGGCGCCGCGCACGGTTTGTAAATATATCGGGTCGCGCGGGTCATTTTCTATTTTACGCCGCAATCGGTTAATTTGCACGTCAATCGCGCGTTCGGAAATCGTCTCGCCTTCGGCCAAAGCCTCGCGCGTGACAATACTGCCCGGCGCTGCCACCAGCCGGCGCATCAGCTCTGCCTCGCGCGTGGTCAGCGTGATGCGCATGCCATCGCGGGTTAACTCGCCGCGCTCATAGCGAAACACGAACGGCCCGAAACAGGCTTCTTCCGGCGGCTCAAGCGCCTGATTTTCGCTGACACTGCGGCGCAGGATATTTTGCACCCGCAACAGCAATTCCTGCGGGTCAAACGGTTTGGCAAGATAATCATCAGCCCCGCTGGCCAGCCCCTCAATACGCTGCTCCACCTCGGCGCGCGCTGTCAGCAACAAAATCGGCACGCGGTCATTGTCGCGGCGCAGCTTTTCGGTGAATTCCAGCCCGCTAATGCCCGGCATCATAATATCCAACACCAGCAAGTCATAGCTCAGCGCATCCATTTTCTTGCGCGCTTCGGCGGCGTTTTCAGCGACCGAGGTGCGATAGCCATTATCGGCCAGATATTTTTGCAGCAAAGCGCGGATGCGTGTGTCGTCATCGACGACCAATATATGCGCGGTTGTTTCGTCAAAGCCGGTCATTTTTTGGCCTCCGCCCGCCTTTGGGCGCGCAGGGCTTTTTCCGCCGCCGCGCGTGCCAATGGTGGCAGGCCGGGCGCGCGCGCGACCAGCCGGTCAATATCTTCACGGTCTTGCGCGTTGATAAGCAATCTTGTGGTTGCCTTCCATTGTTCGAATTCGGCCGCCCCGCAAATGTCAAAGACTTGGGCAAAACGGCTGATTTGCGGCGCAATCAATTTGCCGTGCAGCCCATGACCGGCATCGGACAAAAATAATAGGCGTTTGCGCCGGTCATGCGCGCCAATGCGCTGTTCAACATAACCCTCATCAATCAAATCGCGCAAGACGCGCGCCAGACTTTGCTTGGTCACCCGCAACAAGTCGAGCAAATCGGCAATGCTCATGCCCGGATTAGTGGCAACAAAATGCAAAACCCGATGATGGGCGCGGCCAAAGCCATGCGCCGCCAATATCTCGTCCGGGTCGGCAATGAAATCGCGATAGGCGAAAAACAGCAATTCGATTGCGTCCTTGAAATCATCTGCCGCGGTAGATTGCGAAACTGCCATGCGTCTTGCCAATTGCCTTTTCATCTGTTGCACGAAATATGTCAGCCTTATTGACATAAATCTGTCTCGCTGATAAGTCTATCACAGACACGAAAAAACGTCGGCAAAAATAGCGCGCCGACTGGGAGCTGACGAAAATGAGTGTGGCATTCGACCAGCGCGACGGGTTTATCTGGATGAACGGGGACATGATGCCCTGGGCAGACAGCAAAATCCATGTGCTGACCCATGGCCTGCATTATGGCTCCTGCGTTTTTGAGGGCGCGCGCGCTTATAATGGCCGCATTTTCAAACTGGAAGAGCATACGGAGCGACTGTTTTATTCAGCGCGCGAGCTGGGCTTTGAGCTTCCGTTTTCCGCCGATGCGATTAACGCGGCCTGCCGCGAAACATTGGACAAAAACGGGCTGGTGGACGGCTATTTGCGCCCGGTTGCTTGGCGCGGCAGCGAAATGATGGGCGTGTCGGCACAGCAGAACCGCATCAATGTGGCGGTCGCCGCATGGGAATGGCCGTCTTATTTCAACCCGGAAGAACGCTTGCGCGGCATCAGGCTGGATATGGCGAAATATCGCCGCCCGTCGCCGGAAACCGCGCCCTGCCATGCCAAAGCGGCTGGCCTGTATATGATTTGCACCCTCTCCAAGCATGACGCCGAAGCCAAGGGCTATGCCGACGCCATGATGCTGGACTGGCGCGGCCAGATTGCCGAGGCGACCGGTGCCAATGTGTTTTTTGTCGATAATGGCGTGCTGCACACACCGCTGCCCGATTGTTTCCTTGACGGCATAACCCGCCGCACTGTCATGGAGCTGGCGCGCGGGCGCGGCATTGAGATTGTCGAGCGCGCCATAATGCCGGAAGAAATGGACGGCTTCAGCGAATGTTTCATCACCGGCACGGCGGCTGAAGTGACGCCGGTTTCCGAGATTGGCCCTTACCGCTTCACCCCCGGCGATATCAGCAAAAATCTGATGGATGATTATACCGCCCTTGTCACGGGTGCTGGAGAGACCGGCGCTTAGGCAAGAGACGCGGTCTGAGATTATTTCGCGTTATTTCGCTTTGCATCGCCCGGCGTCTGCGTCATTATGACAGCAAATGGGGAGGTGATTATGGGACTTTACGAAAAATATGTGCTGCCAAGCTTCATCAATGCTGCTTGCGGCACCAAGCCAGTATCAAAACAGCGCGAGAAAGTCGTGCCGCATTGCGAGGGGCGTGTGCTGGAAATCGGCATGGGGACAGGGCATAATCTGGCCTATTACGACCCGGCCAAAGTGGATATGGTTTTCGGCCTTGAGCCTGCGCCCGATATGGTGAAAAAGGCGCGTCCGCTGGCCGAGCAAGCGGCCTTTCCGGTTGAGTTTATCGACCTGCCGGGCGAAGAAATCCCGCTGGATGACAATAGCGTCGATACGGTGTTGCTGACCTATACGCTTTGCACCATTCCCGATACGCTGCGCGCCATGCAGGGCATGAGGCGGGTTTTGAAACCGGGCGGCAAATTACTGTTTTCCGAACATGGCCGCGCCCCTGATCCGGCGGTTGAAAAATGGCAAAACCGGCTCAATGGCGTATGGGGGCTGATTGCCGGCGGCTGCAATATCAATCGGGACATCCCGACGCTGATTGAAGAAGGTGGCTTCAAAATCACCGACCAGCAAGCCATGTATGTGCCGTCAACGCCAAGGATTTTGGGCTTTACCTATTGGGGGGCGGCGGAAATCAACTGAGCCGCCAAGCCGGTCAGCCGCGCAATTTGCCGCCGGTCGCTTTTTCCACGGCGGCGGTGATTTTTGCCGACAGCGCGTCAATCTCAGCATCGGTCAAAGTTGCTTCGACCGGTTGCAATGTCACTTCAAGCGCCATTGATTTCATGCCTTCCGGCAAGCTGCCACCGGCGAATACATCAAACACGCGGACATTGGCAATCAGCTTTTTGTCAGCACTGTGCGCCGCGCGCACGGCTTGGGCGGCGCTGATATCGGCTGCCATTTCAAAGGCAAAATCGCGGGTCACAGCCTGCAAATTGGACGCTTCCAGACCGGGGCGGGCAATGCCGCCCTGCGCCTTGGGCGCGGCGATTGTATCCGGCCAGACTTCAAAAGCGACAATTGGCCCGGGCAGGTCAAAATGTTTCAGCAAGGCCGGATGCAATTCACCGAAAGCGGCCATTGGCTGTTTGGGGTTGCGCGCCAGCACACCGGCACGCCCCGGATGATACCAATCAGCAACCGGCGGTAAGACCTGCAAACCATCGCTCGCCACACCGCAAGCGGCCAGTGCCGCTTCAGCATCGGCGCGGGCGGCATAGACATCAGCCATTTGCGGTGCGCCCTGCCAGCGACGCGGCTGCACCGCCCCATGCCGCACACCGCTTGCCGCCAGACGTTGCGCGCCCGGTTCGGCGGCCAAAAACTCATTGCCAATTTCAAATAAAGCAATATCAGCAAAGCCGCGCGCCACATTGCGCGCCGAAGCCGCCAGCAAACCCGGCAGCAGCGAAGGGCGCATATGCGACAATTCCGAGGAAATCGGATTATCGAGTTCCAGCCCGTCCGCCACGCCAAACAGCGCCGCATCATGGCGGTCGATAAATGACCAAGTCACCGCCTCAACCAACCCATGCGCGGCCAGCGTCCGGCGCATCACATGTATCCGACGCTGCATCGGCGTCAAAGTCGGGCGCGTGACATCATGGCGGCGCGGCAGCGGGGTGGACGGCACATTATCAAGGCCATAAATGCGGATGATTTCTTCCACCAAATCGACATCGCCGCCAATATCAGGTCGCCAGCTCGGCACTTGCACCTGCCACGAATTGCCTGTTTCAACGGCAAAGCCCAAAGCCTGCAAAATCGCCTGCATATCGCTTTCCGGCAGGGTGACGCCGGTGCGCTTTTCGACCAGTGCCGGGTCAAAGGTAATCTCGGAAAGCGGCGCATCAGCCGCACCGGCCAAAACCGGCGCTCCGGCTTCACCGCCGCAAATTTCAGTTATCATCTGCACGGCCTGAGCCAGACCGGACATGACCGAGGCGCGGTCAACGCCGCGCTCAAAGCGATAGCGCGCATCGCTGTCGATATTATAGCGACGCCCGGAACGCGCAATCGCCTCCGGCACGAACCAAGCGCTCTCCACCAGCACATTTTGCGTGTCCATTGTGCTGCCCGACGCCAGCCCGCCCATGATACCGCCAAGACCCAACACGCCATTTTCATCGGCAATGACGCAATCTTCCGGCGCCAATTCATAAACATTGTCATCCAGCGCGGTGAAGCTTTCGCCCGCTTCGGCCTGCCGCGCCACCACCTGACCGGTCAATCGGTCGGCATCATAGACATGCAAAGGGCGTCCGCGGTCATAGGAAATATAATTGGTGATATCGACCAAGGCATTTATCGGGTTCAGACCAATCGCCCGCAAGCGCATTTGCAACCAGGCCGGGCTTTCGCCATTGCTGACATTGCTGACCAAACAGCCAGCAAAGGCCGGACAGACCGGCCCGGACACGGCCAAATCTGCCTGCCTGTCAGCTTTGGCAATAATATCGGTCACCATGTCCGGTTTCAGTGTGCCAAGGCCTGCTGCCGCCAAATCGCGGGCAATGCCGCGCACGCCAAGACAATCGGGTCGGTTGGGTGTGATGCCAATTTCAATCACCGGGTCAGCACTCAAGCCAAATGCGGCCAGCGCTTCAATCGCAGATGTGCCAATTTCTGCCGTCTCCGGCAATTCAATAATGCCCTCATGGTCTTCCGACAGGCCAAGCTCGGCAGCAGAGCACATCATACCATTGCTTTCGACGCCGCGAATTTTGGCCTTGCCCAGCACCATGCCATTGGACGGTATCACCGCGCCTTGCTGCGCCAATATCCCCTTCAAGCCAGCCCGCGCATTGGGCGCCCCGCACACCAATGTCTGCTCACCCGCGCCACTGCGAACCGTGCAGACCTGCAAACGGTCAGCATCCGGGTGCGGTGCGGCGGCGATGATTTCCGCCACTTCAAAACCGGCAAAGGCGGCAGCCGGGTCGCGCAAATCTTCCACTTCCAGCCCGACCAGCGTCAATGTCTCGACAATGCGTTCCAGCGGGGCATCGGTCTGCAAATGGTCGGTCAGCCATGACAGGGTAAATTTCATTCGCCCGCCCCCTATTGTCCGGCCATTTGCCGGTTGGACAGGCCGCCGGTCAGCCCCGGCACATCAAGCGGCAAAAAGCCGTAATGTTTCAGCCAGCGCAAATCAGCGTCAAAAAAGGCGCGTAAATCCGGCATGCCATATTTCAGCATAGCCAGCCGGTCAAGCCCCATGCCAAAGGCAAAACCCTGCAAGCGCGTGGCATCAATACCAGCATAATTCAGCACAGCCGGATGCACCATGCCGCTGCCGCCAATTTCCATCCAATCCACCCCCTCGCCAACAACCAGGCGCGCGCCGTCAAGGTGGCATTGCATATCAATTTCCATGCTTGGCTCGGTGAAGGGAAAATAGCTGGGGCGCAGGCGAATGGCGACATTATCCACTTCGAAAAAAGCCGCCAGAAAGGCTTCCAGCGTCCATTTCAAATGGCCGAGATGGGTGGTCTCGTCAATCACCAGCCCTTCCACCTGATGAAACATTGGCGTGTGGGTCTGGTCGCTGTCGCAGCGATAAGTGCGTCCGGGTGCGATAAAGCGGAAAGGCGCATCACCGGCTTCCATTGTCCGCACTTGAACCGGGCTGGTATGGGTGCGTAAAAGCAGCCGGTCGCCGGCTTCATCGGGCGGAAAATAAAATGTGTCATGCATTTGCCGCGCCGGATGGGCTTCGGGAATGTTGAGCGCGGTGAAATTGTAAAAATCGGTTTCGATATCCGGCCCTTCCGCCACATCGAATCCCATATCGGCAAAAATCGCCGAAACCTCATCCATCACCTGACTGACCGGATGAATCCGCCCGGTCAGAAGCGGGTCATTTTGCGTCGGCAGGGTGACATCAACCGTTTCGGAAGCCAGCCGCGCTTGCAGCGCTGCACCTTCCAGCACCGCCTTGCGCGTCTCAATGGCTTGCGCCAGACGGTCGCGCAATTGGTTGAATTTCGGGCCATTAATCTGACGCTCTTCCGGCGACATGCCGCCCAGCGTTTTCAAAAGCGCCGAGACACTGCCCTTTTTACCGAGCGCGGCAACGCGCACAGCGTCAAGCGCGGCCAAATCCGTGGCCGCGTCAATGTCGCTTAATATCTGCTGTTCCAGACTGTCGCTATCCTGCGCGCTCATGTCTTTGCCTCCTGTCGCGTCGCGTCACCCGTGGCGACCGGCGCAACGGGCCGACTATCCAAGCGCCGCCCGTGCCTTGCCGACCAATGCCTCAAAAGCTGCCGGCTCATGCACCGCCAAATCGGCCAGCACTTTGCGGTCAACCTCAACACCGGCCTTGCCCAGCCCGTCAATAAATCGACCATAGGGCAGACCATGGGCGCGCGAGGCCGCATTGATGCGCTGAATCCACAAGGCGCGGAAATTGCGCTTGCGGGCGCGACGGTCGCGATAGGCATATTGACCGGCTTTGGTCACCGCCTGTTTGGCTACCTTAATGGTATTTTTGCGGCGGCCATAATAACCTTTGGCCTTGGAAAGAACTTTTTTGTGGCGTGCGTGCGAAGTGACGCCGCGTTTTACACGTGACATGGCAGACCCTCCTTAACCGTTCGGCATATATTTTTTAACAATACGCGCATCCTGATCGCTCAATGTGGTTGTGCCACGCTGATTGCGGATTTGCTTATTGCTGCGTTTAATCATACCGTGCCGCTTGCCGGTCTGCCCGGCTCGCACTTTACCTGATGCCGTCAGCTTGAAACGCTTTTTGGCACCGCTTTTGGTTTTCATTTTGGGCATTTCGTCATCCTCCATATACGGATTTCAGTCGCAACCAACATGGCAGCCCTTTCGGCCAGAAGGTTGCACCCGGCGCTTACAAGCCGAGCAGCGCGTGTTATACGCAATATGGTGAAAATTGCAACCGCCAATAAAGGATGCGGCATGGCTAAAGGTTTTTTCAATATCGCCCATCGGGGCGGGGCTGATTTATGGCCGGAAAACACATTGCCGGCTTTTGCCGCGGCGATTGAGCTGGGCGTTGACGGGATTGAGTTCGACCTGCATTTGTCGCAAGACGGGCATTTAATTGTGCATCATGATTTGCGCCTGAAAGCCGATGCGACAAGGCTGAACAGTGCCTATATCACGCCGCCAACGCCGCAAATCGGTGAACTGACACGCGCCGAATTGGCCAAATATGATGTCGGGCGGCTTGACCCGAACAGCGACTATGCCCGTCGTCGCCCTGACCAGACGCCGATTGACGGCGCGCCTATCCCCGATTTTTCTGCCCTGTGCGCCCTTATCCGCGACCGCGCCCCGGCCGGTTTCCGGCTTTACGCGGAATTGAAAACCGCTTTGGGCGATAATGCCGACCCCGCCCATATGCTTGCCGACAGCTTTATTGACGCAATTGAAACATCCGGCCTGACGGCGCAAAGCAGCGTGATTTCCTTTGATTGGCGTTGTGTCAATCGCGTTCGTGCCGCCCTGCCCGATATCGCCCATGCCTTCACCACCATGCCGTTTGAGCGCACCGACCCGAAAGGGGCGCTCAACCCTGATGACCCGAAGATTTTCGCGCTTGTGAAGCAGGCATCTGCAAAAGGCGCGCCGTGGTGGGATGATTTTGACTGGCGCGAGATGGACGGAGACAGCCACGCCGACAAAGTGCTGAACGCCATTCTGGCTGCAAAAGCCAAGGGCTGGTTCGGCCATTGGACAGATATTGATGCGCCGCGCATGGCTTGGGCGCAAGACCACCAGCTTGCCGTGTCGGCATGGACAGTCAATGAGGCCGCCACCATGCGCCAGCTTGCCGATTGGGGCGTTGCAGCGATTATTACCGACCGACCCGATTTATGTCGGGAGATTCAGCAGGAAAAAGCAGCGCGGGTTTAACACTATCCGCCTAGCGCGGAGCCAGCACCATAATCATTTGCCGCCCTTCCAGCTTGGGCATGGCTTCGACTTTGGCGATTTCCTCAACATCATCGCGGACGCGGTGCAGCACTTCCATGCCGAGATTCTGGTGCGCCATTTCGCGCCCGCGAAACCGCATGGTCACTTTTACCTTATCGCCTTCATTGAGGAATTTGTTCACATTCCGCATTTTCACATCATAGTCATGCGTGTCGATATTCGGACGCATTTTAATTTCTTTGACATCAACTGTTTTCTGGCGTTTGCGCGCTTCGCTGGCTTTTTTCTGTTCCTGATATTTCAGCTTGCCATAATCAAGGATTTTGCAAACAGGCGGCGAGGCATTTGGCGAAACTTCCACCAAATCAAGCCCTTCTTCCTCGGCCATAGCCAATGCCGTGTCTGTATCAACAATGCCTTGTTTTTCGCCATCAGCGCCAATCAGCAGCACTTGTGGCACTTTAATCAGATGGTTCACACGCGGCCCGGTTCGGGTGGGCGGCGCGGCGGGGGGTCTGCGAACTATGGTTTTGCTCCATTCCTGTTTGCACATCAAGCCTTTGAAAGGCTTAGGCTCAAACCTTTAGAGCCTAATTGGCGGAAGTCAACTCCCAAGTTTCGCCTGCCGCCTTTCCACAAGGTTAACAAACCAAGGCGGGCGTGGCCAGACCAGAAACCGCAAAAGCGGCAGCGCGGCAGGCACGGGCTGATAGACACTGTCAAAATGGCGCCATGAAATCCGCCTTATCAGCGCCAGAAAGCCGCGCAGGCCAAGCTGATGATAGACCCAGACCTCATCCACCGCCATGGCGCGTGCCGTTTCGGCATTGGCGCTGTCAGCCAGCACGGTCAGCGAGCTTGCATTATCTGACAGGGGGGCTGATAAATGGTCAATCGCCGCGCGCATATTGGCGGGCGACATGCCGACCGCGACCAGCAAAACCCCGCCGGGCCAGCGCACCGGTTTTTTGGCCATATTGTCAGTCACGGTCTAACACCCACTGCCGAGAATATCGCGATAGACATTTAATGTATTGGCGACCATGGCAGCCTGGGTGAATCTGGCGGCGACATTGGTGCGCCCGTTTTCTCCCATGCGTTGATAATCCTGCGCCGACAAGGATAATGCCGCTTCTATCGCCTGGGTCAGCGCCCTGACATTGCCGGGTTCAACAAGCCAGCCAGAGCCGTCCGCAGCATTGGCCACGGCTTTGACATTTTCACGATAGCCGCCCGCATCGCTGGCAATCACCGGCAGGCTGGCCGCCTGTGCTTCAATCGCTGTGCGTCCAAAAGGCTCGGTGCGGGTCGAAGCTATGACCGCCAAATCAGAACCGGCATAGGCTTCGGCCATATTGCGCACCAGACCGGCAAATATCACATCACTTTCCAATCGATTTGCCGCAATCAGCTTTTCCAGCTCGGCAACATAACCGTCGCGGCCCTGGGCGCTGCCGGCAAAAACCAGCTTGACCCGCCCACCTTGCGGCGCGCCTTCCTGCACCGCCCCAACTGCTTGGACAAGCACATCCTGACCTTTCAACGCCGTTAAGCGGGCCGGGCAGATAATGACAAAATCATCTTCCGCCAAGCACCAGCGCGCGCGAAATTGCGCCCGCGCATCAGCCGGTTGCGCCGCACGCGCCAGTGCATCGGCATCGCAACCGCGCGGCACGACTTTAATCTTTTCCGCTGCCACGCCATGCACATGGGCAATCCGGTCAGCGGTAAATTGCGAATTGGCAATCACGCAAACGCCGCGCGTCAGCGCCGAATTATAAAACACTTTCAGCCTTGGCCGGTCATGCACCAGCGAATGATAAGTCGCCATATAGGCGATATTGCTGCGCCGCGCGGCAAATAATGACGACCAGGCCGGCGCGCGCGAGCGGGCATGGATGATATTCACTTTCTCGCTTTTTATCAGCTTGGCCAGCCGCCCGATATTGCCATAGACTGTAAATGGGTTTTTGCTGGCAACTGGCAAATGGAAGATTTCCGCCCCGATTTTGGTCAATTCGCTTTCCAGCCTGCCGCCTTGGCTGGCGACCAGCGCCCGACCACCGGCGCGGCAAATGCCGGTCGCGATTTCCAGCGTGGTGGTCTCGGCGCCGCCGACATCCAGCTCCGGCACAACTTGTAAAATCGTCGCCCCGTGCAAATCAGGCAAATCCAAATTGGCCTGTTTCATGTCACTGGTGACAGCCATTGAAACCCCGTATAGACTTTGTGCCAATATTGGCGGAATTGGCACTATTGACACTGAATTGATACTGGCAAATCTATAAACCGATTTTGACGATTATCCTAGCCCGGCGGAGCCAAGCCATAACCGACCATATAAGCGACCACATGACAGATAGATGAGCGACCATATGAGCGACCCCCACCAGACATTCTCGCGGCCCAATAATGATGGCAGCACACGCAAGCTCGCCTATCGCCAACAGCAAGGCCGACAACCCGGCGTGATATTTTGTGGCGGCTTTCGCTCTGACATGACCGGCAACAAAGCCAGCGCGCTGGCCGATTGGACAAAAGCGCGCGACCGCGCCTTTTTGCGTTTTGACTATTTCGGCCATGGCGTCTCGGATGGCGCTTTTACCGATGGCACAATGAGCCTGTGGCGCGCCGATTTGGCGGCCATGCTTGATGCGCTTGTGGATGGCCCGCAAGTGCTGGTCGGCTCAAGCTTTGGCGGCTGGCTGTCGCTGATGGCGGCGCTTGACCGGCCGGAAAAAGTCAGCGCGCTTGTGCTGATTGCCCCGGCCGTGGATATGACCGAAAGGCTGATGTGGAACCGGTTTTCGGATGATGCCCGCGCTGTGCTGATGGAAAAGGGGTTGGTTTATGACCCGTCAAAATATGACCCGGATGGCTATCCTATCACCCGTGCGCTGATTGAAGATGGCCGCCAACATTTAATGCTCGGCCAGCCGATTGAGCTGGATATTCCCGTTCGCATTATGCATGGCCAGCGCGATGATGCCGTGCCATGGCAATTGACAATGGAGCTGGCCGAGGCTTTGACCGGCGATAATGTGGAATTGCATTTGCTGAAAAATGGCGACCACAGGCTGTCGGAACCGGCGCAAATTGACACGCTGTTTGCGCTGGTTGACTCTGTTCTCAACTAATAGGCGCCCGCCTCAAACAGCGCCGTCAACCCAATACGATAATCGGGATAGGCCAAGGTGACACCCAATTCGGTCTTGATGCGCGCATTGGCGATACGCTTGTTTTCGCTGTAAAAACTGCGCGCCATATCCGACAATTCCGCTTCCTCGAAATCAACCAGCGGCGGCGGGTCAAGCCCCAGCAATTGCGCAGCAAAAGCCACAACATCTTGCGGCGGGGCCGGTTCATCATCGCACAGGCTATAGGCACGACCGGCTTGCGGGCGGGCGATGGAAGCCGTTAAGACCTGCGCAATATCGTCAACATGGATGCGCGAAAATACCTGCCCCGGCTTGTTTATCCGCCGCGCCGTGCCGTTTTTCACCGCGCTGAGCTGGTTGCGATAGGGGCCGTAAATACCGGCCAGCCGGAAAAGATGGACACCAATATCAGCCGCCGCCCCCAAATCCAGCCAAGCCTGCTCGGCCTCCACGCGGCGTTGCCCGCGCGCACCAAGCGGGCCGGGCGGCGTATCTTCGTCAATCCATGCACCGGCATGGTCGCCATAAACGCCGGTAGTGGACAAATAACCAAGCCAGTCAATGCCGCCATTTTGGGCCCACAAGGCTGTTTCAAACAGCGGCAAAAGCTGCTCGCCCGCCAGTGTCGGCGGGGCCGAGACCAAAACATGCGTCACACCTGCCAAAGCGGCCGCGTCAACCGGCGCATTGGCCAGCAAAAGCGGGGTCATGCCCTGCTCTTTGAGATGCCTCGCCTTTTGCCCGTCGCGGCAAGTGGCCGACAGGGCAAAGCCCCGCGCCTGCAAA
>JAYPAN010000025.1:15656-23400 GCA_038123715.1 Rhodobiaceae bacterium
CGCCTTTTGCCCGTCGCGGCAAGTGGCCGACAGGGCAAAGCCCCGCGCCTGCAAATGCGGCACCAGCGTTTCGGCACAAAAGCCATAGCCTAAAAACAGCATATGTTTATGTTCAGCCATGCAAGACCGCCTGCCATTCTGCGCGCACATGCGCGTCGGTTTCATCGGCGAAATAGCGCTCAGCCAATGGCTGCACCCGGTCAGGCGCCAGCCGCGCCAGCGCCCATACCGCCATGCCACGCACCAGCGCCGCTTCATCGTCAAGACGCGCCATCACCGCCGCAATATGGGCGGGCGCAGGATTGCTGATATTGCCCAGCGCAATCAGCACATTGCGGACAAAGCGGTCACGACCAGTGCGCTTTATCGGCAGACCGGCAAAGCGTTGCCGGAAAGCGGCGTCATCAAGTGCTGCCAGTTCAACCAGAGACGGCAAATGCAAATCAGCCTGCATGGCCAGCTTGGCCTCTTGGGCGGCTTGGGCAAACTTATTCCACGGGCAAACGGCAATGCAGTCATCGCAGCCATAAATGCGATTGCCCATAGCGGCGCGAAACTCCGGCGCAATCACGCCCTTATATTCAATCGTCAGATAAGAGATACATCGGCGCGCATCCAGCTGATAGGGGGTCGGGAACGCCGCCGTCGGGCAAGCATCCAGACAGGCCGAACAAGAGCCGCAATGGTCGGTTTCCGGCGCGTCGGGTGGCAGCGGCAAATCGGTATAAAGCGCGGCCAGAAACAAAAATGAGCCAAGCTCACGCGAGACCAGATTGGTGTGCTTGCCCTGCCAGCCCAGACCGGCGGCTTCTGCCAAGGGCTTTTCCATCACCGGGGCGGTATCAACAAACAGCTTGACCTCGCCTGCCCCTTCCTGCGCCAGCCATCTTGCCAGACGGCGCAGCTTTTTTTTAATCACATTATGATAGTCGCGCCTTTGGGCATAGACCGCGATAAGCCCGCTTGTTTCCTGCGCCAGTGCGGCCAATAAGTCAGAATGCGGGTCACATTCCGGCGTGGATTGCGCGCCATAATTCATGCCGAGCATAATCACGCTTTCAGCTTGCGGCCAAAGCCCGCGCGGGCTTGCGCGGCGCGCTTCATGGCGTGCCATCCAATCCATATCGCCATGCCGGTTTTCGGCCAGAAAATGCCGCAACCGTCCCGCCGCTTGCGGTATCGCATCGGCATGGGTTACGCGCATCACCTCAAACCCCTCGGCACGACTGCGTTCAGCCAGCGCGTTTTTCAGGGCGGCGGGGCTGGTGGCATCAACCATGCAGGCGGTTCCTAGAAATCCGGATTGGCATAATAAGGCGGCGGGCGCATACCGGCCACATGGTCGGCCAGAAGCGGGCGGAAACTCGGTCGCGATTTCAACCGCGCATACCAATCACGCACTTCCGACCATAATTTCCACGGCACATCGCCAGTATAATCAAGGCAAGATAAATGCGCCGCCGCCGTCAAATCGGCCATAGACAATTCATTGCCCGCCAGCCAGTCGCGCTGTTGCAGCAAATAGGTCAGATATTCCAAATGCAGGTTCAGATTGTGCAGACCGGCGCGCACGGTTGGCATATCCGGCCCGCCACCGCCATCTTCCAGCCCGGCAAAGCGGCGGTCAATTTTCTCATAAGTTATCAGCCGCCCGACTTCATTGAAAAACTTGTCGTCAAACCACGCTGTCAGGCGGCGCACTTCAGCCCGCGCCAGACCGCTTTGCGGCAGCAATTGAAGCGCCCCGCCTTTTTCTTCCAGCCATTCGCAAATCGCGTAATGTCCGGCAATTGTGCCAGCCTCACCAACCAATACCGGCACTTCACCGGACGGGTTGAGCATCAAAAAGTCGAGCCGACGCTCCCAGGGTCGCTCTTCGACAAACTCAACTGAGAATTTCTTCTCACCGAGCATGAGGCGCACTTTGCGCGAAAACGGGCAAACGGGCTGGTGGAACAGACTGGTCATGCCGCTAACCTAATCTGAGCGAGGTTTTTGAGCAATAATAATCGGCGCATATTAGGGCTTGATGCTTTGCCAGTGGCAGATTAGCTTCGCCGCCATGAGTTTTGAGCATATTCTGATACTGGCTCTGATACAGGGCGTCACCGAGTTTATACCGGTCAGTTCCTCCGGTCATCTTAATCTGCTGCACGCTTTAACCGACCGACCGGATCAGGGTGTTGTGATGGATGTCGCTTTGCATGGCGGCACTTTGCTGGCGGTCATGGCCTATTTTCGCGCCGATGTCGCGCGGCTTATACTGGGCGGGCTGGATATCTTGCGCTTGCGCCCCAGCCAAAACCGCGATTTTGCAACACTTTTATTGCTGGCCAGCCTGCCCGTGCTGTTGGCCGGTGCGGTGCTGATGCTGACCGGTGCGATTGACCGGCTGCGCCATCTTGAAGTGGTGGCTTGGGCGAGCATTATTTTTGCCGTGCCGCTTTGGCTGGCCGACAAAAAGGGGGCGGCAAATAAAGATATGACCGCATTGAAGGCGCGTCCGGCATTGCTTGTGGGCGGCGCGCAAATGCTGGCGCTGATACCCGGTGCCAGCCGCGCCGGTGTGACCATTATGGCCGCCCGCGCGCTCGGCTTTGACCGGCAGGCGGCGGCGCGCTTTTCCATGCTGTTATCCATGCCGGTGATTGCCGCCTTCACCCTGGCCGGATTGGCTGAGTTGGTCAGCGACGATAATTCGGGCAATTTGGCCGATGCCGGATTGGGCGCGCTGCTGGCAGCGGTTTTTGCCTTTGCCACCATTCACCTGTTTTTACGCATGGCGGCACGGTTTTCGCTGACGCCCTTTATCATTTATCGCATCGCACTCGGTGTCGTGCTGCTGACAATCATAAATTAGAGCCAAATCAGGCGTGAATCAGGCGGGTTTTTTGCCCTGTGGCCGATAACGCGCCAAATAATCGGGCAATATCGCCTCAATCGGCATGGGTGTGAGGCCAAGCGCGTCAAAGCCGAGCAACGCATCATTCACCACATTATCCGATTTCAGCAGGATAAGCTGGTCTGGCGTCAAAAGCGGCTTGGGCATCAGCCGCGCGACAGCGGCAATCACCGAGGCGGCAGCAAAAGGCAAGGGCAAGAGCAAACGCTCCCGACAAATCTGTTTGAGCAGCATTTCCATCAGCGCGCGGAAACTGAATTGCTGCGGCCCGCCAAGTTCATAAATACCCGGCTGCGCGCCAGCCAGACAAGCGGCCACCGCGTCGGCAACATCATAAACTGTGACCGGCTGATAGCGCGTCACACCGCCGCCAGTCAGCGGCAAGGCCGGTGCCAGCATGGCCATAGCGGCAAAGCGGTTGAAAAAATCATCCTCCGGCCCGACCACAATAGAGGGGCGCAAAATATGGGCATTGGCAATTTGCGCCTGCACGGCCTGTTCGCCCTGCGCCTTGGTGCGCGCATAATGCGACTCGGAAGCCGCATCCGCGCCAATGGCGGAAAGTTGGACAAACCGGTCAATGCACGCCTCACTGGCCGCTTTGGCTAAACGCGCCGCGCCCTCGGCCTGCACAGCATCAAATTTCTGGCGTCCGGTTTCGTAAAGAATGCCAACCGTATTGACCACCGCATCGGCGCCTTCCAAGGCCGCAGCAACCGAAGCATCATCGCGGATATTGGCGGCGACAATCTCGACCTGCCCGACACGCCCGCATGTCTTGACAAATAATGCCTCATTGGGGCGGCGCACCGCTACGCGAATACGGTAATTGGCCTTGGCCAGACGGCGCACAATATGGCGGCCAAGAAAGCCGGAACCGCCAAAAACAACCACAAGCGCATTGTCGTCAAGCGGCGGGATGGAAACAGGAGAAGACGGCATTGAAAGCTCCATGCATGGGTTTGCCCTGCTTTATTAGAACAAGCGGCTCAAGGTTTGAAGCGGAAAGTGGCGCTGACGGCAAAATGGCGCAAAATAGCGCATATTGTTGGCTGCGGATGAAAAGCGGTGATTGACAAGCCTTGACCCGCACACTAAACCACCCTGACAGCCCAGGTGGCGGAATTGGTAGACGCGCTAGCTTCAGGTGCTAGTGTCCGTATGGACGTGGAAGTTCGAGTCTTCTCCTGGGCACCATTCCCCGATAAAAAATGAATTGCGTGGAGGCTTATGCACCAAGCTCTATGACCAGAATCTCGCTCGGCTCACGCGCGGCAATCTCGATGTGGGTGCGCCCCTCCACACTCACCCCGTCGCCTTTGCCGGCCTCAATATCGCCAATAAGCATAGTGCCGTCGGAAACCAGCAAATAAGCGCGCAGCGATAGATCTTCGGCCAGTTTATGCGTCAGGCTTTGCCCCGCGCCAAGCCGACCGGCATAGATTTTCGCCGCCCGATTATTGATATGCAAGGGCGCTTGCCCATCGCCGGAGACCAGCAAGGGCAATTGGTCATCTATTTGCCCTTTGGGAAATTCAGCCGCATCCCAACGCGGCGGCAAACCGCTTTCATCGGGCGCAATCCATATTTGGAACAGATTGGTCTCTTCTTCTTCCAGATTATATTCCGAATGGCGAATGCCGGTTCCAGCGCTCATTACCTGCACATCACCGGCGCCTGTCCGCCCCTTATTGCCTTGGCTGTCCTCATGGCTAATAGCACCGCGTCGCACATAGGTGATGATTTCCATATCGCTATGCCCATGCGGGGCAAAACCGCTTTTGGGTTGGATGATATCGTCATTTATCACCAGCAAGTCCCCAAAGCCGGTTTTTTGCGGGTCTTGATATTGACCGAAAGAAAAGTGATGGCGCGCTTCCAACCAGCCAAAACTGGCCGCGCCCAAACCGGCATAAGGATAATGGTGAAGCATGAAAACACCCGAACAATAAAGCCCAAAAGGGCGGAAACTTATGGCTTGGATATAGGCATGACCGGCATTTTTACAAGACCCGATAATTGCCGAACAAGCACCATAAATTGACACACATGATGCCATGAGTTACTTTAGCGCCACCGAAACAAAGCGCCTGAAGCGATTGGGGAGAGCCAATGGAAAAACTGAAACAAATGAGCCTGCGGGCGCAAATTTTTTCCGTCCTCGCGGTCGTGCTTATTGGTGCGCTGGGCATGGCCTATGCCAATCGAGCCGAGCTTATCATTAAAGTTATGGGCATTGCCATGCGCGCCGCCGAGCCGACCGCGCCGTATCGCGAGATTGAATGGCAAACCGGTGTCTGGCAGGGCAAGGGCGCGCAGCCGCCCAATGTGATTGTGATTTTGACCGATGATATGGGTTTTAACGATGTCAGCTTTCACGGCGGCGGGCTGATTGAAACCCCGCATATTGACCGTCTGGCACAAGAAGGCGTGCGCTTTGCCAATGGCTATGCTGGCAGCGCGGTTTGCGCGCCCTCGCGCGCCATGCTGCTGACCGGTCGCTATTCTACCCGTTTCGGTTTTGAATTTACCCCAGCACCGGATCAGTTTACTCCAATTTTGAAGCAATTAACGACCATTGATCCGGCACCGCGCACGATTAAATTCAGGCAGTTTTCGGATGCAGAAACCTCAAAACAGGCCGCGCTGCCCTATAATGAGCGCGGCTTGCCAACGCAGGAAATAACGCTGGCTGACGAATTGCAAGAGGCCGGTTATCACACTGTCCATATCGGCAAATGGCATTTGGGGCGCAATCCGCAATTTATGCCCAACGCAAGAGGTTTTGACGAAAGCCTGATTATGGCCAGCGGTCTTTATTTGCCGGTCGATGCGCCCAATGTCGTCAATGCGCGCAATGATTTTGCGATTTTGGACAGGGTGCAATGGGAAGTGCTGACCTATGCGGCCGCTTTCAATGGCAGCGAACGCTTTGAACCCAAAGGCTATCTGACCGATTACTATACCGATGAAGCGGTCAAGGCGATTGCGGCCAATAAGGACAGGCCGTTCTTCCTCTATCTGGCGCATTGGGGGATTCACACGCCCTTACAGGCCACAAGGGAAGATTATGACGCGGTGGGCGATAATTTCCCCAATCACCGCACACGGGTCTATGCGGCCATGATACGCGCTGTTGACCGCAGTGTCGGGCGGGTGATGCAGGCGCTCAAAGATAATGGTCTGGACGATAATACGCTGGTGATTTTCACCAGCGACAATGGCGGTGCCAATTATATCGGCCTGCCTGATATCAACAAACCCTATCGCGGCTGGAAACTGAGCCTGTTTGAGGGCGGCACGCATGTGCCTTATGTCATGCGCTGGCCCGGCAAATTACCGGCAGGTGGCACTTTTCAGCCTATGGTGTCGCATCTCGACATTATGCCGACCGCCTTGGGCGCTGCCGACCGCACACCAAGCGCCGACATGATTGACGGGGTTAATTTGCTGCCCTATTTGACCGGCGAAAAAACCGGTCGCCCGCGCGATACACTTGTTTTCCGCGAAGGCGACTATCAGGCGATTATTTCAAATGGCTGGAAATTGCAGCGCGCCGAGGCGCCTGTCAAATATCGTTTGTTCCATCTTGCCGAAGACCCGACCGAGCAGAATGATGTCAGCGCGACACAGGCTGACAAGCTGGCCGAATTGGTCGCCTTGCTGGATGCCCATAACAGCCAGCAAGTCGAACCATTATGGCCGTCAGGAGTCGATTGGCCGATATGGATTGACAAATCCATGGCCGACAATCCGACATTGGATGATGATTTTATCTGGTGGCCGAACTAGGCCGACATCTATGATGCGTATCGGGAGCAGACGCGAATGAAAAAAATCCTTCTTGGCAGCCTTTTGGGAAGCCTTGGTGTGATAGCGGGGATTATTGTCTTTGCTGTCTGGCTGGCTTTTTTTTCCGCACGCCCGCCCTTGACCACTGACCCGGCGACGCTGGCCGGTGATGGCAGCACGCTGGATTACTGCCAATTGCCGGAACTGAACGGCACAGGCAAACAGGCGAAAGATATTGCCAAGGGCAATACACCGGGGGCATGTCGCTATGCCCATTTCCCCCTGCCTATTCTGGCCGATTGCACCGAGCCGTTAAGCGCAGGCGCGGATGATATTCGCGGGCTTTGGCGCAGTGTTGCCGGCAAGCGCATCGGCCATATCGAGCGCGTTGAACAATGCGGCAGCCGCGTTGTGATAACGACAAAAGGTATCATTCACGATTCCGGGCCAAACAGCACGGCGGGCATAAACACGGATGATACGGAAGGGCAGGTCGTGTTCAAAATCGGTGACCGCGAATTCTGCCCGCGTTCCTCGGCCTCAATGACTTGGGATGACGGCATATTGAATTTTCATGTCTTTGGCTGGGGGCCGCTTGTTGTGCGACGCTATCGGGAGGGCGAGCAATTAGTTTGGGAATATGCCGATGGCGGCGTCACCCGCATGGAGCGTATATGCACACTGCCCGACGACCAGAAAATCCCGAAGCCGCGCGGGCCGCAAATCCAGCTTTTCTAATTATCGAGGATTTCACCAATCCACGGCAAATGCTCTCGCCCGACAAACATCTGACCCTGCACAATATAGCCGGGCGTATCAACGACACCGGCTTCCTCCGCCTTATCCAGCGCAGCTTCAAGGCTGGCACGGGCAGTTGATAAATCGCCAGAATGCACAGCACCTGATTGCCGCAATAAATCTTGCACAATGCCCGCATCATCTAGGTCTGCATTATCTGTCCAATAAGCCGCAAAACAGGCAGCAATATAGGGCAAACGGTCACCCTCTATTTCTGCCAGCGCGCCCAACGCCAAATCCGTGCCAATGCGG
>JAYPAN010000026.1:0-21101 GCA_038123715.1 Rhodobiaceae bacterium
ATATAGGAACCGGTTACCACCACTTCCTCGACAGCCCCGTCCTGTGCCAGTGCCGAGGTCGATGCCATCAGCACCGCCGCGAGACCGACCAGACCGGTTCGTCTAACCTGCTTTAAAATATCCATTTTTTCTAGATCTCCTCCCTGAAATGCGCGCCGGTGGATAACCGGCCACCACAACTCTAGCTTTCAAAAATTATAAATTACAATTATAGGTTGAGAGTTTTTCGCACGGTTCATCCCGGCGTGATGCATTTTTGCAACAAAAATGCCATAAATCTTCACAATTCATGGCATTATGCTAATCACCAAATGTCAAAATCGTGTCAATTCGGACGCTGCGGGATAATTAAATGACGAAAATGGGAGGAAAACCAATGCGCGCCTTGCAAGTGACCGATTTGCTGTCCGATTTTGCCGGATGCCAAGTGACCGAAACAGCCATGCCGGAAATTGGCAGCAATGATGTGCTGGTTAAAATCCACGCCGCGGCATTGGGCTTTCCCGATTTGCTGATGACGCATGGCGGCTATCAGCACAAGCCCGACCTGCCCTTTGTGCCGGGGGCAGAATTTGCCGGTGAGGTGGTCGCCTGCGGCGATGCGGTGGCCGGTTTTGCTGTTGGTGACCGGGTGGTGACGGGGCGGCTGGGCGGTTTTGCCGAATATGCCGCCTGCCCGGCCGATATGGTGCGGTCTGTGCCGGAAAATATGAGCTATGCCGAGGCGGCGGCCACCGGTGCGGCCTATTTGACCGCCTATGTGTCGCTGGTGCGGCGCGGCCATTTGCAGGCCGGTGAATGGCTGCTGGTGCATGGCGCTGCCGGCGGGGTTGGGCTGGCAGCGGTGGATTTGGCGCGGCATTTGGGTGCCAAAATCATTGTCACCGCCTCAAGCGCGGAAAAACTGGCTGCTATCCAAGAAAAATACGCGCCGGAAGCCGCCTTAAATGTCAATGACGGCTTCCGCCAACAGGTAAAGGAAATCACCGGCGGCGGGGCGGATGTAATTTACGACCCGGTGGGTGGCGATGTGTTTGATGAAAGCGTGCGCTGCATAGCTTGGGGCGGGCGATTGCTGGTGGTCGGTTTCGCGTCCGGGCGTATTCCCGCCATCACCGCCAATATGCCCTTGATAAAAGGGTTTTCCGTGGTTGGCGTGCGGGCCGGTGAGTTTGGCCGCAAAGACCCGCAAAAGGGACGCGAAAATACCGAAGCCATATGGCGTCTGGCGGCGGAAGGCGCAATTCGCCCGCATGTGCATGATATTGTGCCGCTTGCCGCTTGGCGCGACGCATTTGACGCCATGCGCGCGCGGCAGATTGTCGGGCGCATTGTGATTGACCCAAGCCTCTGAAAGAGCCGGTAAAGTGACCCGTCAAGGCCGTTGAAACATCGCCGGTTTTGCTGCCTATTTTCGCTTGACTTGGGGCTTTCCGGCGGTATATTCGCGGCTCACTTGCCGGAGCTTGCTTGCGGCGACACGCGCGCGGGGCTTGCCCGCCAGAAATGACCACCCGACAGGGATGAAGACAATGTTTGCAGTTATCCGCACAGGCGGTAAACAATATAAAGTCAGCAAGGATGACATTATCACGGTTGAACGCCTTGAGGCCAAAGCCGGAGAGAAAGTCACATTTGATGATGTTTTGATGTTGGGCGAGAACGGCAAAGAGCCGAAAATCGGCGAGCCGACAATATCCGGTGCCAGCGTGGTTGCCGAAGTTGTTGACCAAGGACGCGCCGACAAGGTGACGGTTATTAAGTTCCGTCGCCGCAAAAATTATCACCGCACCAAAGGCCACAAGCAGCACCAGACGGTTTTGAAAATTACCGATATTGCTGCCAAAGCGGCCAAAAAGGCAGCCGCAAAGGTCGAAGCACCGGCAGAAGACGCGGCTGAAAGCGGCAGCGAGGAGTAAGAGATGGCACATAAAAAGGCAGGCGGTTCATCCCGTAACGGACGCGACAGTGAAGGTCGTCGCCTCGGCGTCAAGAAATTCGGCGGCGAGCATGTGATTCCGGGCAATATTATTGTGCGCCAGCGCGGCACAAAATGGCATCCCGGTGACAATGTCGGCATTGGCAAAGACCATACGATTTTTGCCACGGTTGAAGGCAATGTGCAGTTTTCCGTCGCCCGCGGCGGACGCTCACTGGTTTCGGTAACGCCATTGGCCGACGCGGCAGAATAGGCCGATACGCGGCCTGCATGAACGGGCCGACACAATTCAGGGAGATGGCCCGCCATCTCCCTTTTTTTGTGCCGCAGCGATAAACCTGTCGGCACTCAAATTGCCATCCAATGCGGATAGCTCTAGGCAGAGACGGGCAAAGCCCGTAAATTAAATGGCGCGCCAACGGGAAACGGAAACATGAAATTTCTTGACCAAGCGAAAGTCTATATCCGCTCCGGCGATGGCGGAGCCGGGTCGGTCAGTTTCCGGCGTGAGAAATATGTCGAGTTTGGCGGCCCGGATGGCGGCGATGGCGGGCGCGGCGGCGATGTGATTGCCGAATGTGTCGATGGGCTGAACACGCTGATTGACTATCGCTATCGCCAGCATTTCAAGGCCGGCACGGGCGTGCATGGCATGGGGCGCAATCGCAGCGGCGCTGATGGCCGCGACGCCATATTGAAATTGCCGGTCGGCACACAGATTTTCGCCGAAGACAATGAAACCCTGCTCGGCGATTTGACCGAAATCGGCCAGCGCGTTGTGCTGGCAAAGGGCGGCAATGGGGGCTTTGGCAATACGCGCTTCAAAGGGCCGGTCAATCGCGCGCCGCGCCATGCCAATCCGGGGCTGGAAGGGCGCGAGGCATGGGTCTGGCTGCGCTTGAAATTGATTGCCGATATCGGCCTGCTTGGCCTGCCTAATGCCGGCAAGTCAACCTTGCTGTCGAAACTGAGCCGCGCGCGGCCAAAAATTGCCGATTATCCCTTCACCACTTTGCACCCAAATCTCGGTGTGGTCGGCAATCGCGGGCGTGAGTTTGTGATGGCTGATATTCCCGGCCTCATTGAAGGCGCCAGTGACGGCGCCGGACTGGGTCACCGCTTTCTCGGCCATGTCGAGCGCTGCGCTGCCCTGCTGCATCTGGTTGATGCAACACAGGAAGATGCAGTCGCGGCCTATCAGACAATCCGTGCCGAGCTGGTCGCTTATGATGCGGGCATGGCCGCCAAGCCGGAATTTGTTGCCCTGACCAAGGCCGACGCGCTTGCCCCTGATATGCTGGCCGAACAGGTCAAGGCGCTGGCCGCCATTTGCGACACGCGCCCCATGGTGATTTCCGCCGTTAGCGGCGCAGGTCTGGCTGAAATGCAAGACGCTTTGCTGGCCTATATTGACGCGACGCGCGATGGCGAGGCGGCAGCTTTGCACCAAGACAGCGCCGAGGATGAAACAGCCAGTGCGGGCGGCAATTCGGGCAGCGGTCAAGCTGGCAATCAAGACGGCTGGCATCCTTTGGCGAAATCCGGCGGAGACTGAGCTGATGCACAAGGAAATCACTGACGCCCGCCTGATTGTTATTAAAATCGGCTCGTCCCTGCTGATTGACGCTGATGGGTTGAATACAGGCTGGCTGGCCGGCATGGCACAAGATATCGCCGCCTTACGCGCCAATGGCGCGCGCGTGGTGGTTGTGTCCTCCGGCGCGGTCGGGCTGGGCGCGGGACAATTGGGTCTGGCGCGCGCCGCCATGACACTTGAACAAAGCCAGGCCGCAGCAGCGACCGGACAAATCGCTTTGGCGCGCGGCTGGCAGGAAGCCCTGGCCGGGCTGGACATACCGATTGCCCAAATCTTGCTGACCATTGAAGACACGGAGCAGAGGCGGCGTTACCTCAATGCCCGCAACACCATTCACGCGCTGCTCGATTTGGGTGCAGTGCCAATTATCAATGAAAATGACACAGTGGCGACGCAGGAATTACGCTATGGCGATAATGACCGGCTGGCGGCGCGCGTCGCCGGAATGGTGTCGGCCGATTGCCTGTTGCTCCTGTCCGATATTGACGGCTTTTACACCAGCAATCCTGACACTGACACGCAAGGCGCGGCGGAGCTGATTGAAGAAGTCAGCGAGATGACCGCGCAATTACGCGCAATGGCTGGCGGCTCGGGCAGCACTTACGGCTCCGGCGGCATGGTGACCAAACTTGAGGCCGCCGAAATCGCCATGCGTGCCGGCTGTCACATGGTGTTGACGACAGGGCGACCCATGCGTCCGCTGCAAGCCCTCCAAAATGGCGGGCGCTCAACCCTGTTCCGCGCCGCCGACAATCCCTATGGCGCGCGCAAAAACTGGATTGCCGGCAGCCTGCAACCTTCGGGCAGCCTGCATATTGACGCCGGTGCGCTGGATGCGCTGCATCAGGGCAAATCGCTTTTGCCGGTCGGCATCAAATCGCTGGAAGGCCAGTTCGAGCGCGGTGATTGTGTGCATATTATCGGCCCGCAGGGTGAAACTGTCGGGCGTGGGCTGAGCGCCTATGCCAGCACTGACGCGCTGCTTATCATTGGACGGCCAAGCGGTGAAATCAGCGATATTCTGGGCTTTCAGGGACGCGCCGAAATGGTGCATCGTGATGACCTTGTTATGCAAATGGGTGAAAACCCGCTATAAAACCTTATGAGCCGGGACGCGCCGCAAACAGGAGACAACACCATGTCCGACACTCTGACAGAAACCATGAATGCGCTGGGCATCAATGCGCGCCGCGCCGCGCGCGCCTTGGGCGTGGCATCAACCGCGCTGAAAAATCAGGCTTTGCAGGCCGCCGCCAATGAATTGCGTAAAGACAGCGCTGCGATTTTACAGGCCAATCAGGAAGATTTGAAACTGGCCGAGGCTGAAGGCGTCAACAAGGCGCGGCTTGACCGCATCATGCTCGATGAGGCGCGCCTTGAGGGCATCGCCCAAGCGCTTGAGGCGATTATTGCCCTGCCCGATCCGGTGGGGGAGAGCCTGGCGCGCTGGCAAGTGCCAAGCGGGCTGGATATTGACCGCGTGCGTGTGCCTTTGGGGGTGATTGGCGTGATTTATGAAAGCCGCCCCAATGTGACCGCCGATGCGGCAGGGCTGTGCCTGAAATCGGGCAATGCGGTTATTTTGCGCGGCAGTTCGGAAATCCAAAATTCGGCAAAGCTGATACATGGCTGTTTTGCCCGCGCATTGGAAAGTGTCGGGCTTGACCGCGATTGCGTGCAAATTGTGCCGAGCGCCGACCGCGCCGCTGTCGGCATGATGCTGGCCGGCCTGGACGGGTCGATTGATGTGATTGTGCCGCGCGGTGGCAAGGGGCTGGTCGGGCGTGTGCAAGATGAAGCGCGCGTGCCGGTCTTTGCCCATCTCGACGGCGTCTGCCATGTCTATGTGCATGGTGCGGCCGATTTGGACATGGCCAAACAGGTTTTGGTCAATGCCAAAATGCGCCGCACCGGTATTTGCGGGGCAGCCGAAACCCTGCTGGTTGATGCGGCTTGCGCCGACAGCCATTTAGCCCCGCTGATTGACGCGCTGATTGACGCCGATTGCGCCGTGCGCGGCGATGCTGCCGCTTGCGCCACCGATGCGCGGGTGACACAAGCGCAGGAAGATGACTGGTATGAGGAATATCTCGACGCCATTATCGCCGTGCGTGTGGTGCCGGATATAGAGGCCGCCATGGCGCATATCACCCAATATGGCTCCGGCCATACCGAAGCGATTGTGACCGCCAATGCCGAAGCGGCGGAGACTTTTCTCAACAATGTGGACAGCGCAATTGTCATGCATAATGCCTCCACGCAATTTGCTGATGGCGGCGAATTCGGCATGGGCGCGGAAATCGGCATTGCGACAGGGCGGTTTCACGCGCGCGGGCCGGTCGGCTTGGAGCAATTGACCAGCTTCAAATATAAAGTGCGCGGCCATGGTGAGACGCGCCCCAAATAGCCGCGATGAGTCAACAAGTCAGACATTTTCCGCGCGGCCTCACTATCGGACTGTTTGGCGGCAGTTTCGACCCGCCGCATGACGGCCATCGGCAAGTCTCGCTGACGGCACTGAACCGGCTGGGTTTGGATTATGTCTGGTGGCTGGTCAGCCCGCAAAATCCACTTAAAGCGCGCGCGCCCGACACAATAGCCGGTCGGCTGGCCGCGGCGCAAAAACTGGCGCGTCACCCGCATATTCATGTCTCCGACCCGGAAACCGCGCTTGGCACGCGCTATGCCATAGACACGGTGCGCGCCCTGAAAGCGCGCAATCTTGGCGTCCAATTCATCTGGCTGATGGGGGCTGATAATTTTGCAACCCTGCACCATTGGCGTGACTGGCAAGCGCTGATGGCGGAAGTGCCAATTGCGGTTTATCCGCGCCCCGGCCATACGCTGCGCGCCATGACCGGCATGGCGGCCACGCGCTTTGCCCAATATCGCCACGCCACGCAAATGGCCAGCGCTTTCAAACATTACCGCGCGCCGGGCTGGATTTTGCTGCAAGGCCGGTTGAATCATGCCTCATCCACCGCCCTGCGACACAATAGAGACCGGCAAAAAGCCGATTGAAATATGCAACAAAGCAGGGTTACACTCAGCCTCAAAGGTCACATGACCTTTATGCTTGTCTTTATGCTTTGTCTTTGGACAGAAATGGGGAAACGCTCTGAGCGACAAAAAGCCATTGGCACAATCACAGAGACCCGATCAGTGGGACGGCTCTCTGCATAATTTGGTTCTGGACAGCCTTGATGATGATTTGGCGCAGGACATTACATCAATTGACCTTAGCGGAAAATCAGCCATTGCCGACCATATGGTAATAGCAACCGGACGCTCGCAACGCCATGTCGGCGCGCTGGCCGACCATTTGCTGCGTAAGCTGAAAGCGGTCGGCTGCAAAAATGTCCGCACGGAAGGGCAGAATGCTTGCGACTGGGTGCTGGTCGATGCCGGTGATGTGGTGGTTCATATTTTCCGTGCCGAAGTGCGCGCCTTTTACGGGCTGGAAAAAATGTGGGCGTCTGAATTGCCGGAAGATACCGGCCTGTCGCATGAGGCCGACACAAATGACAGAACGGGTCAGGCCGGACTGGGCGCTTGAGGCGGCGGCACCGATATGCTGCTGAGAATTGTCGCCATAGGGCAGATGCGCGGCACGGCGGAAGCCGATTTATTTGAAACCTATCGCAGCCGCGCGGCGGCGGCAGGGCGGGCGATTGGCCTGAATGGGCCGGAATTGGTTGAATTGCGCGACCGCGGCAAATCCGCCGGAGACGCCAAACAGGCACAGGAAAATGACTTGCTGACCCGCGCAAAAGAGCAGCAGCAAGGTATTGCCATTATGCTGGATGAACGCGGCAAAAGCCTGACCAGCCGCGCCTTTGCCGATAGGCTGGGCGGCTGGCGCGATGATGGTGTGGCACAGGCGACATTTTTTCTGGGCGGCGCGGACGGGCTGACACCGGATTTGCGCGCGCAGGGCGATTTAACCCTGTCGCTGGGCGCGATGACTTGGCCGCATATGCTGGCGCGGGTGATGCTGACCGAGCAGATTTGGCGCGCCGTCTCAATCTTGTCAAACCACCCCTATCATCGGGATTAACCATGTTGCACGCTGACAATCCCGCCAAACGATATGCCCCCGCCATGCTGACCGGCCTGGCGCTGGTGCTGGCACTTGTTCTTTTGCTTGTCCCTGATTTGGCAAACGCGCAATCGGCGCAAGGCGGGCTGGATGCCATTAACAGCGAGATTAAAACCCGCGAACAACGCGCCGCCGAATTAAAGGCACAGGCCGATACGGTGCAGGCAGAGCGCAAACGCTTGCAAAAGCGCATTATCGCGCTGGCGGCCAATATGCGCGAGATTGATGTCGAACGCACACGGCTTGAGGAAAGGCTCGGCGATTTGGCCTTGGCCGAAAGCCAGCTTGATGCCCGCTTGCAAGCCGACCGCGCCGCCCTGTCGCGCACTTTGGCCGGACTTCAGGCCATGCAGGTGCAACCGCCGCCCGCCTTTGCCGTGCATCCCGATGACGCATTGGCCGCCGTGCAAGGTGCGCTGGTGATGACCTCTATCGTGCCGACCATGCAAATGCGCGCCGATGATTTGAGCGACCGGCTGACTGAATTATCGGCCATTCGCCGCCGCATTGACATGCAATCAGCCGCTTTGGTGGCCGCCGAAGAAGAAGCCAAATCCGCCCGCGCCGAATTGGATGTTGTTTTGGCCGGTAAGGCCGAGGCCGAAAAGGCTTTGCGCGCGCGCGCCGAAAAGGAAGCGCGCGCCATTGCAAGGCTGGTGCGCGAAGCACGCAGCTTGCGCGAATTGTCGCAGAAACTGGCCGAAAGACGCCGCCGCAATGCGCCGCCCGAAAGCAAGTCGGGATTTGCTTCGGCGCGCGGCCTTCTGCCCTTGCCGGTGAATGGCGAGATAATCCTTGGATTTGGCGGCGATAGCGGCACAGGCGCGCAGCAACAGGGCATGACAATCGCCGCCCGGGCGGGCGCGCAAATCACCGCCCCCTATGACGGGCGTATTCTCTATGCCGGGCCGTTTCGCCAATATGGCAGCATCATTATCTTGTCTTTCGACACCAGCTATCAGATGATATTGGCGGGAATGGACAAAACTCGCGCCTATGTCGGCCAACAAGTTCTGACCGGTGAGCCGGTCGGCGAGTTGCCGATTGCGAATGGTCTGGTCAGCACAGATTTGGACACGCGGCGGCAACTCTATATGGAATTGCGCTATGATGGCAGCCCCATTGACCCGTCGCCTTGGTTGCGGGATATAAGCGGATAGATTGAATGATGTTTGGAGCGCATAGCATGGCAAGAAAAACACATAATGCAGATAAATATGCATGGCAGGCCGTGTTGACCTCCCTGCATGTCTTGATGATGGCGGGGGTTTTGCTGCTGGCCGCGCCCGTAAGCGCACGCGCCGCCGATAATGATGGCGAAACCGACAATAGCGAGCTTTACCGGCAATTGACCCTGTTCGGCGATGTGCTGGAACAAGTGCGCCAAAACTATGTCGATGCGCCCGGTGACAAGGAACTTATCGAGGCGGCGCTGACCGGCATGTTATCCTCGCTTGACCCGCATTCGGCCTATTTGCCGCCCAAAGGTTTTGAGGATATGCAAGTGCAGACCAAGGGCGAATTTGGCGGGCTTGGCATTGAAGTGACGATGGAAAAAGGGCTGGTCAAAGTGATTGCGCCGATTGATGACACACCGGCCCAGCGCGCCGGTATGCGACCCAATGATTTGATATCGCATCTCGACGGCGACGCGATTATGGGTTTGACACTGGCCGATGCGGTTGAGCGCATGCGCGGCGAAAAGGGCAAACCCATTACACTGACCGTATTGCGCGAGGGCGAGGATGAGCCGCTGGAAATCACCATTATCCGCGACATTATCAAAATTCGCGCCGTGCGGAGCCGGGTTGAGGGCGCCGATGAGAATATCGCCTATATTCGTGTAACGACTTTTAATGCCCAAACCACGCGCAATTTGAAAAAAGCCCTGTCCGAATTACCGGCGCAAATCGGCAGCAACAAGCTGGCCGGTTTCATTATTGATTTACGCAATAATCCCGGCGGGCTGTTGAGCCAAGCGGTGAAAGTGGCCGATACGCTGCTTGATTATGGCGAGATTGTCTCGACACGCGGGCGTCATCCGGATGACAGTTCGCGCTATTCGGCGCGGCGCGGCGACATGGCGCGCGGGCATCCGGTGGTGGTTATGATTAATGGCGGCTCGGCCTCGGCTTCGGAAATTGTTGCCGGTGCATTGCAAGACCATCACCGCGCCATTGTGCTTGGCACGCAAAGTTTCGGCAAAGGCTCGGTGCAGACCATTGTGCCACTGCCCAATAATGGGGCGGTGCGGATGACAACGGCGCGCTATTTCACCCCGTCGGGACGCTCTATTCAGGCGCTTGGCATTACGCCGGATATTGTCGCCGAACAAGTGCTGCCGGAAGATTTGCAAAAGCGCGAAGGCCGCAGCGAGGCCGATTTGCGCGGCTCACTGGACGGCGTTGACATTGACGGGTCGAGCAATGAGACCGAGCAGAAAAAACGCAAACGCCCGGTCGCTTATATTCCGCGCGAGCCGGAAGAGGACGCGCAATTGCAAACCGCCATTCAATTGCTCAGCACACTGAAAAAGGCCGAAAGCGCGGGCGTCGATGCGGTGCAAGAAGATTTGGCCAAATTGGGCAATTTATGAACGGGCCAATGCAAGCAGATAGCGACAATGCCTATCGCGTGCCGGATTTCGGCCCTGACCATCCAGCCCAAAAGCTGAGCTGGCGACCCTGTGTCGGCATTGTCGTTTTCAATCAAGACGGCCTTGTTTTCACCGGCAAGCGGCGACCGGACAAGCTGCCGAAAGATGCGCCACTTTGGCAATTACCGCAAGGCGGCATTGATGAAGGTGAGACCCCATTGGCGGCCGCCTTTCGTGAGCTGGAAGAGGAAACCGGCATCAAACAGGCTGCGCCGCTTTATGAGCTGCCCTATTGGCTGACCTATGATTTGCCGGAGCAATTGATTGGTCAGGCGCTGAAAGGCAAGTTTCGCGGCCAGCGGCAAAAATGGTTCGCCATGCGCCATATCGGCGATGATGCCGACATTCGCCTTGACGCCCATGAACAGATTGAATTTGACGATTGGGCGTGGCGACCCTTGGCCGAAGCTATGGAATTGGTGATTGATTTCAAAAAGCCAATATACGCTGTGCTGGCCGAAAAGTTTGACCCGCTGATAAAAGCCGCCTGCCGCGCCGGAAACGCGCAATGAGCATGGCGCAACTGCCGGTGATTTCCTTTGCCGCCTATGCTGGTGGCAACAAAGCCGCGCGGCTTGCTTTGGCCGAGGAAATTGACGCCGCCGCCAGAGATGCCGGGTTTTTCTACCTGACAAATCACGGCATTGACCCGACCATTATTGAGGCCGCCTTTGCCGCCGCCGAAACATTTTTCGACCTGCCGGAAGCCGATAAGGCGGCAATTGCCATTGCCAATTCGTCCTGCCATCGCGGCTGGTTCCGCGACGGGGAAGAAGCGCTGGATGAGGTTAATCATCCGCAAGGCGATTATAAGGAAGGCATAAAAATCGGGCAGGATTTACCGCCTGACCACCCCCGTGTGCGTGACGGCCTGCCTTTGCATGGCGCTAATCAATGGCCGAAACTGGCGGGCTGGCAAGAGACAATGACGCAATGCTATCGGGCGTGTGAAAATCTGGGGCATCAATTAATGGCCTGCTTTGCCCTCGCCCTTGGTCAGCCGGAAGATTATTTCGAGCCGTGGCTGACCCTGCCTATGGCGACTTTGGCTCCTTTGCGCTATCCGCCCTTACGCGCCGATAAAGCGCGCGTCTCGGCCGGCGCACATACGGATTTTGGCTGTCTGACCCTGCTCATGCAAAGCGGCATGGGCGGGTTGGAAATCCGCCTCAAAAATGGCGACTGGCTGGCTGTGCCGCCGCGCGACGGGCATTTAGTGGTCAATATTGGCGACATGCTGGCGCGCTGGTCGAATGACCGCTATGCCTCGACCCTGCATCGGGTAATGAACCGCGCCGACGCGCCCCGTCATTCAATGGCGTTTTTCTTTGACCCCGACCCGCAAGCCGACCTTGCCGCCCTGCCCGGATGTCTTGCAAAAGGCGAGACACCGCATTATCCTGCCGCCACTGCCCTGTCGCATTTGCTGGAAAAAATTGACAAGAGTTTTGCCTATCGGCAAGAAAAGGCCTGACCCCATGCATCGCTATATTCTCACCCTTTCCTGCGCTGACCGTCCCGGCATTGTCGCCGGTGTGTCGCAAGCTCTGGCCGCGCAATCATTGAACATTGTCGAAAGCGCGCAATTTGGCGACGCGGACAGCCAGCGGTTTTTCATGCGGGTGGCGTTTGACAGTGCCGAGGCCATCACACAGGCCGATTTCACCGTGCTGTTTGCGCCGGTGGCCGGTGAATTCGGCATGGGCTGGCAGATTTTCGACACGCAAAAGCCGCCGCGCAGCCTGATATTGGTTTCCAAGTTCGACCATTGCCTGATGGATTTGGTCTATCGCGCGCGCAAGGGCAGTGTGAAGCTTGATATTGCCGCCATTATGTCCAATCACCAAGCGGGACGCCATTGGGCTGAAATGTTCGACATCCCCTATCATTACTGGCCGGGCGAAGGCGATAATGGCAAGGCCAATCGCGCCGAGACGGAAGCCAAGCTTCTGGCGCTGATTGAAGAAGAAAATATCGAGCTTGTCGTGCTGGCGCGCTATATGCAGATTTTGTCGCCGCAAGTGACCGAAAAAATGTCAGGCCGCATCATCAATATACATCACAGCTTTCTACCCAGCTTCAAAGGCGCCGAACCCTATAGCCGCGCCTATCAGCGTGGCGTCAAAATGATTGGCGCAACGGCGCATTTTGTAACCGCCGATTTGGATGAGGGGCCAATCATCACACAGGGCATTGCGCCGATACGCCATGATATGCGTGTGCCGGATTTGGTCGATGTCGGACGCGAGGTCGAGCAGCGCACATTGGCGCGCGCCGTGCGCCTTTACAGCGAACGCCGCGTCTTGCTCAATGGTTTGAAAACAGTGGTGTTTGAATAGACGCTTAAGCGTCAGAGCCGGTAATCGTCTCCGCCAGCACGGTCACGCCTTCCGGCGTAACATCGGCAAAGCCGCCATCAAGCTGATATTCGGTCACTGTGCCGTCATTTTCGACACGCAACACACCTTCGCGGATGACGGACATGACCGGGCTGTGATTGGGCAGCACGCCAAAATCGCCTTCGGCACCGGGTATCTGAACCGCATCGACCTCAGCCGACAGCACCAGTCGCTCCGGTGACACCAAATCAAATTTCAGCTTTGCCGCCATAATATCACTCTCCTACCACGCCGGTTAGGCTGCCTCGGCAGCCATTTCCTCGGCTTTGGCAATCGCTTCTTCAATCGTGCCGACCATGTAAAATGCCGCTTCCGGCAAATGGTCATAATCGCCTTCGCACAGACCCTTAAAGCCTTTAATCGTGTCGGCCAAATCAACCAACACACCGGGCGAGCCGGTAAACACTTCGGCAACATGGAAAGGCTGCGACAGGAAGCGCTCAATTTTACGCGCCCGATTCACAGTCTGCTTGTCTTCTTCCGACAATTCATCCATGCCGAGAATGGCGATAATATCCTGCAAGGATTTATAGCGCTGCAAAATCGCCTGCACACGGCGCGCGACCGCGTAATGCTCTTCACCGACAATGCGCGGCTCAAGGATACGGCTGGTCGAGTCCAACGGATCCACAGCCGGATAAATGCCCTTTTCGGCAATGGAGCGCGACAATACAGTGGTGGCGTCCAAATGGGCAAAGCTGGTGGCCGGCGCCGGGTCGGTCAAATCATCAGCCGGCACATAAATCGCCTGCACAGATGTAATCGAGCCTTTGGTGGTGGTGGTGATGCGCTCTTGCAGCGCGCCCATATCGGTCGCCAATGTCGGCTGATAGCCTACAGCAGACGGGATACGGCCAAGCAGCGCCGACACTTCCGAACCGGCTTGCGTGAAGCGGAAGATATTATCGACAAAGAACAACACATCCTGGCCTTGGTCGCGGAAGTTTTCAGCAACCGTCAGACCGGTCAGGGCAACACGCGCGCGCGCGCCGGGCGGCTCATTCATCTGGCCATAGACCAACGCGCATTTCGAGCCTTCGCCGCCCTTTTCGACATTCACGCCGCTTTCAATCATTTCCCAATACAAGTCATTGCCTTCGCGCGTGCGCTCGCCAACACCGGCGAATACGGAATAGCCACCATGCGCCTTGGCAACATTGTTAATCAATTCCATGATGAGAACGGTTTTGCCCACACCGGCGCCGCCAAACAGGCCAATTTTACCGCCTTTGGCATATGGGGCCAGCAGGTCAACAACCTTAATGCCGGTAACCAGCAATTCGGCTTCAGTGGATTGTTCGACAAACTCCGGTGCTTCCTGATGGATGGCGCGGGTTTCATCCGATGCGACCGGCCCGGCTTCGTCCACCGGCTCGCCAATCACATTGATAATACGCCCCAGCGTGCCTTCACCGACCGGCACGGAAATCGGCGCGCCCGTATCGACTACCGGCTGGCCGCGCACCAGACCCTCAGTTGAGTCCATAGCGATGGTTCGCACTGTGCGCTCGCCCAAATGCTGCGCCACTTCCAATACCAGCCTGTCACCGCCATTGTCGGTTTCCAGCGCATTGAGAATTTCCGGCAAATCGCCGTCAAAATGCACGTCCACAACGGCGCCGATAACTTGCGCGATTTTACCCGATGCGGTTGCTTGTTGCTCTGCCATGATAATCGTCCTCAGTCTTGCGGGTTTCCTCTCCGGTTACAGCGCTTCCGCACCGGAGATAATTTCAATCAGTTCCTTGGTAATTTGTGCCTGACGCGACCGGTTATAGGTAATGGTCAAATCGTCAATCATCTCGCCCGCATTGCGGGTGGCGTTATCCATCGCGCTCATGCGCGCGCCCTGCTCGCTTGCGGCATTTTCCAGCAAAGCGCGCAAGATTTGCACGGTTATGTTGCGCGGCAAAAGCGCGTCGAGGATTTCATTTTCTTCCGGCTCATAATCATAAGCCGCGCCGCCCAAATCGGGCGTTTCGGCGGCATCTATGCTGGCGGGAATAATCTGGCGTGCCGTCGGGGTCTGGCTAATCACCGATTGGAACTCGGCAAAATACAGCGTGCAAATGTCAAATTCATCGGCCTCAAAACCATCCAAAATCTGTGTCGCTACGCCTTGCGCTTCATTAAAGCCGACCGATTTCAGCCCTTGATAGGAGACCGGCTCAAGCAATTCTTCGTGAAAATCGCGTTTCAACACTTCATGACCCTTGCGCCCGACACACAAGATTTTGACGCTTTTGCCCTCGGCTTGCAGGGCGCGAGCCTGTTCGCGCGCCAAACGCGCAATGGAGGCATTAAAGCCGCCGCACAGGCCACGCTCGGCCGTGGCGACAATCAGCAAATGACGCTTGTCACTGCCCGTGCCGGCCAGCAATTTCGGGGCTGATTCCATATCGGTAATACCGGCGGCCAGATTGGCCAACACAGCCCCCATGCGGTCAGCATAGGGACGGGCGGCTTCCGCCGCTTCCTGCGCGCGGCGCAGTTTGGACGCCGCGACCATTTGCATGGCACGGGTGATTTTCTGCGTTGCCTGCACGCTGGCAATTCGATTGCGAAGCTCTTTCAATGAGGCCATTTAGACCGGCTCCCTTTCCGTCTTACACTCAGTCCGATTTGCCTTAAGCAAAATCAGCGGCATAGGCATCCACCACTTTTTTCAAAGCCGCTTCGGTTACATCCGACAGCGCTTTTTCATTGCGAATGGCGTCGAGAATCGCGCTTTCCTTGCTATGCACAAGCTCAAGCAGACCCTGTTCAAAACGCCCGACATCGGCGGTCTCAATCTTGTCGAGATAACCGTTCACACCGGCATAAATCACCACAACCTGCTCTTCCACTTTCAGCGGCGAGAATTGCGACTGTTTCAGCAATTCGGTCAGACGCTCACCACGGCGCAGCAATTGTTGGGTCGCCGCGTCAAGGTCGGAGCCAAATTGGGCAAAAGCGGCCATTTCACGATATTGCGCCAGCTCACCCTTAATTTTACCAGCAACCTGCTTCATCGCCTTGATTTGCGCCGCCGAGCCAACGCGCGACACGGATAGGCCGACATTCACCGCCGGGCGGATGCCCTGATAGAATAAGTCGGTTTCAAGGAAAATCTGGCCGTCAGTGATGGAAATCACATTGGTCGGAATATAGGCCGACACATCATTGGCCTGGGTTTCGATAATCGGCAAAGCGGTCATCGAACCGGCGCCGAAATCATCATTCATTTTGGCGGCGCGCTCAAGCAGGCGCGAGTGCAAGAAGAACACATCGCCCGGATAGGCTTCACGCCCCGGCGGGCGGCGCAGCAATAACGACATTTGCCGGTAGGACACAGCCTGTTTCGACAAATCATCATAGGTAATCAGCGCATGCATCCCATTATCGCGGAAATACTCGGCCATTGTGCAGCCGGTAAAAGGTGCAAGGAATTGCAGCGGCGCGGCTTCCGACGCCGTGGCAGCGACAATGATTGAGTATTTCAGCGCGTCATTTTCTTCCAGCGTCTTGACGATTTGGGCAACCGTTGAACGCTTTTGACCAATCGCCACATAAACGCAATACAGCTTGGCGCTCTCATCATCACCATCATTTATTGCCTTCTGGTTCAGCATGGCGTCAATGGCAATGGCGGTTTTGCCGGTCTGGCGGTCGCCAATAATCAATTCGCGCTGGCCGCGGCCAATCGGGATAAGCGCGTCAACCGCTTTCAGGCCGGTTTGCATCGGCTCATGCACGGATTTGCGCGGGATGATGCCGGGTGCTTTCACATCCACTTTCATCCGCGTCTCAGTGTTTATCGGGCCTTTGCCGTCAAGCGGATTGCCCAGCGGGTCAACCACGCGGCCGAGCAATTCCTTGCCGACCGGCACAGACACAATATCGCCCGTCCGCTTGACCGTATCGCCTTCGCGAATATCGCGGTCGGAGCCGAACACCACCGCACCGACATTGTCTTCTTCAAGGTTCAGCGCCATGCCGCGAATACCACCGGGAAACTCCACCATTTCACCGGCCTGCACATTGTCGAGGCCGTAAATGCGGGCAATCCCGTCACCGACCGACAGCACTTGACCGATTTCGGACACTTCCGAACGCTGGTCAAAGCCCTTGATTTGCTCTTTCAATATCGAAGAAATTTCCGACGCTTTAATATCCATCAGCTGGCCTCATTCATGGCAGTTTTCAGAGAATTCAGTTTGGTGCGTAGCGAGCCGTCAATCATCCGGCTGCCGAGTTTGACAATCATGCCGCCAAGCAGTGACGCATCGGTCTCCACTTCGACAATTACGGATTTGCCCAATGACTTTTGCAACTGGTCTTTCAGCGCGTCAATTTGTCCATCATTCAGCGCGCGCGCTGCGGTCACGCGGGCAATCAGCTCGTCGCGATTGCGCGCCACCAGCGCCGCATATTGACCGGCCATATCAGGCAAAGCGAAGGCGCGGCGTTTTTCAATCACCAGCGCTACAAAATTCATCACCAGCTTATGCGCGCCGGCGCGGGTCAAAATCGCTGCCATCGCGTCGCTTTGCTCGGCGGCAGAAATGACGGGGCTGCGTATCAGCTTTTGCAAATCGGCGCTGTCGCTTATCAGGGCTTTCAAACCGGCCAAAGTCTCGGCAATGGCGGCGGCCTCATCGGGCGGCAAATCCTGTGCCAGCTCGAACAGCGCAATGGCATAACGCCCGGCAAGCCCACCAATTACATTTTCATCTGAAGACAAAAGAATATCCCGCAAAAATCCGTGTTTCCAACCCGCTTGCACCGGCATGGAAGACATTTTGCAAATGCGCTGTTTCCACCCCAAACAAGCCTGTCGTAGCAAGTTCGGGAGATGGCTTATCATGCTATGGGGCAGCTTGCAACACCCCATATGGGCGCAGGGAAAAAGCCTTGTTTACAAGCTGTTTGCCGGTGATTTGGCCGCCGATTACGGGTCGTTTGACGCCATATTGCCAGTGATTCCCCCTGCCTGCGCGCGCACGCCGGTCAGTCTGGCGGTTACAAGAAGCTGTAAGGGTCAATATCAACATGCAGGCGGATGCTGCCGCGCCGCTTCACCTGCGCCAGCCATTGCGCCAGATAGTTTTGCATGGGCGCACCGCGCGCGCCCTTGACTAGAAACCGGAAACGATAGCGGTCGCGGATGCGGGCAATCGGTGCCGGTGCCGGCCCCAGCACGCTGATGGCCGCATGCTGCGGCACCAGCCTTGCCATATCGCGCACAAAGGCCTGCGCCTCATCTATATTGGTCGCCGACACAACCAAAGCGGCCAGCCTGCCGAAAGGCGGCATAGCGGCCATTTCGCGCGCGGCAATCTCGCGGTCGTAAAACGCATCGCGATCGCCGGCGACCAGCGCTTGCAGCACCGGATGGTCGGGCATGTGACTTTGCAGCATGGCGCGCCCGCCAATCTCGGCGCGACCGGAACGCCCTGCCACTTGCGACAAAAGCTGATAAGTGCGCTCGGCGGCGCGCAAATCACCATTGCCCAAGCCCAAATCGGCATCGACCACGCCGACAAAGCTCAATTTCGGTAAATGATGCCCCTTGGCGACAATTTGCGTGCCAATCACAATATCAGCCTCGCCCGCCGCAATGCGCCCGATAAGCGCGCGCATTTGCGCCGCACCGCCATGGTCGGAGGATAAAACAATCGTGCGCGCGTCAGGAAAATGCGTCAGCACTTCCTCAGTAATGCGCTCAACGCCCGGCCCGCAAGCGACCAATTGACCGGCCTCGCCACAAGCCGTGCAGCTCTCCGGCACAGGCTCGGCATGGCCGCAATGATGGCATTGCAAGCGGCGCTGGAAGCGATGTTCAACCATCCATGTATCGCAAGACGGACACATATAGCGATGACCGCAAGCGCGGCACAAAGTCAGCGGCGCATAGCCACGCCGGTTCAAAAACACCAATGCCTGCGTGTCGCGCGCCAACGCATCGCCAATCGCCGTCACCATTTCCGGAACCAGCCATTGCCCGCGCGGCGGCGTGGATTGGCGCATATCGACCAGCTCAATCTCCGGCAGGCTGGCGCCGCCATGCCGGTGGCTCAATCGGTGCGCCTGATAACGCCCCTGCTGCGCGTTGACATAAGATTCCAGCGACGGCGTGGCCGAGGACAGCACGACAGGACAAGACGCCAGCCGCCCGCGCACCACCGCCATATCGCGGGCATTGTAAATCACGCCATCTTCCTGTTTGAAACCGCCATCATGTTCTTCATCGACAATAATGGCGCCAAGATTACGCCACGGCAGGAACAGCGCCGAGCGCGCACCAACCAGAACTTGCACGCGGTTTTCAGCCACTTCGCGCCAGGTGCGCCGCCTCTCGGTCGGGCCAAGACCGGAATGCCAAAGCGCCGGCGCACAGCCAAAGCGCGCCTCAAACCGGTCAAGAAATTGCGCGGTGAGCGAGATTTCCGGTAGCAAAATCAACCCCTGCCGCCCTTGCCGCAAGGCTTCCGCCAGCGCCTCGAAGTAAACCTCAGTCTTGCCCGAACCGGTGACGCCATCAAGCAAATGGGTGGAAAAGCTGTCATCGCGCACAGCCTTGACCAGCGCATCGCCAATCGCCTGTTGCGCGGCCGATAAAACCGGCAGTGCCGCATCGGGGTCGGGCGCGTCAAACGGGCGGTGGCCGGGCAGTTCAAGTGCCACCAGATTGCCGGCGGCGACCAGCCCTTTGACCACCGAGGCGCTGACCCCGGCGGCACGCGCCAAATCAGCCGCGCTCAACATGCCGGCCTCGCCCAACGCATCAAACACGCGCTGGCGCGCCGCTGTCATGCGCTCAGGCCGCGTCTGGCCGTCGCGCAGCACAATAAGCGGCTTGGCCGGTTCAAAGGCTGACGGCACGCGCATCACCTGACGCAAAACCAGACCCGGCGGCGACATCACATAGTCAGCCACCCATTCAACAAATTGACGCAATTCCTCAGCCAGTGGCGGCACATCCAATCGCGCCGTGACCGGTTTCAGCTTTTGCCGGTCGGCATCACCCGCGCCCGGCCCCCAGACCACACCATTAACGCGGCGCGGCCCCAAAGGCACTTCAACAAAATCACCCGCCGCCAGCGTCATATTGGCTGGCACGGCATAGTCATACGGCCCCGGCAAGGCAAGGGGAATCAGAACGCTGACAAGCTGCATGGCGCTACTGTGAGACAGGACTTGCCGAAAGGCAAGCGGTCGGGCATGGTGAGACATGATTCTCAGCCGATTCTGACTGCCAAAGGAGCCGATATGCAGTTTTTCATCGACAGTGCCGACACAAAAGCCATTGCCGAATTGGCCGCCACCGGCATGGTGGACGGGGTGACGACCAATCCGTCGCTGGTCGCCAAATCAGGCCGCGATTTCAAGCAATTGATTGGGGAAATCTGCGAAATGGTGGACGGGCCGGTCTCGGCTGAAGTGACCGCGCTGGAAGCCGATGCCATGCTGGCCGAGGCCGATGAATTGCTGGGCATTGCACCCAATGTATGCATTAAAGTGCCGCTGACATGGGATGGTTTGCGCGCCACGCGGGTGCTGGCCGATAAGGGCGTGAAGGTTAATGTAACGCTCTGCTTTTCGGCCAATCAGGCTTTGCTGGCGGCCAAAGCGGGGGCGGCCTATATTTCGCCTTTTGTTGGGCGGCTTGACGATATTGCCGTTGATGGCATGACGCTGATTGCCGATATCCGCCAGATTTACGATAATTATCCGGAACTTGAGACCGAGATATTGGTCGCCTCTGTGCGCTCGCCGGAGCATATTCGCCAATCGGCGCTTATCGGCGCGGATGTTGCCACATTGCCACCCGATGTGTTGCGCGGGCTGATTAACCATCCGCTGACCGATAAGGGGCTGGCGGCATTTCTTGCCGACTGGGAAAAAACCGGCCAGTCCATCAGCTAATGGCAGGGACGCGACCCGCAGGCGCTGATGCTGCCCTGCCGGTCAGGGCGGATTTAGCCAATCAAATCACCGATTGGCTGGCCTTTATGCGGTCTGAAAAACGCTTGAGCGCGCATACTTGCGATGCCTATGCCCGCGATATCGGACAATTTTGCGCTTTTCTGGCCGAACATTTGGGCGCCCCGCCCGGCCTGTCTGATATGGCGACATTGGCGCTGGCTGATCTGCGCGCCTTTATGTCCAAACGGCGTGCCGATGGCATACAGACGCGCTCGCTGCGCCGACAGCTTTCCGGCCTGCGCCATTTCACCGGTTTTCTTGAACGCCGCGACTTGCCGGTTTCCACCGCTTTTGCCCTGCTCAACCCGCCCAAACAAACGCGCAGCCTGCCGCGTCCGGTCGCGCCGGAAAAATTGCGCGAAATGATTGAGCTGGCGCGCAACACGCCCAAGCAAAGCTGGCACGGGCTTCGCGATGCGGCGCTGCTGCTGCTGCTCTACGGG
>JAYPAN010000027.1:0-6929 GCA_038123715.1 Rhodobiaceae bacterium
CACAGTGATGGCGGTCACTTGCGCGGCCAATGCGCCGGTCTCGACATTGAACAGGCGATGTTCAAATTGCGCTGTCTTTTCATTGACTTGCCGCATGGCTGTCCATGTTTCGACCATTTCGCCTTCCAGCAATTCGCCGACATAATTGACGCACATTTCGCCAACCGCAAAACCGCGTTGCGCCGACAGGGTTTGTTTCAGGTCAATACCGGCATGATGCCAGAAATGCGGCACTGCCTCGGTCAGGCGGCGGATGTAAAACATGGTGTTCATATGGCCGAACTGGTCACATTCCCAGCTATTGACGGCGGTGGCACCGAGCTGGACAAAGCCTTCCGCTTGGCTTTGCGCGCGCGTGGTGTCATCCGGTTTGCCACTGGCCGGCAGAAATTTCGGCGCGGCATGTGGCGGCAGGTCAATCAGCATATTTTCCGCCTTTTCCAATGTCGCCTCCGGCCAAGGCAAAAGCTTGCGCGCTGCCGTGTCGAAAAAGCCAATCACGGTCTTGAAACAGGTCAGCAAATTATCGTCACTGTCACGAAACTCCTGACAGACGGTCATGGTGCGTTGGTTGATTTCAACCGGCGCCGAACGGCCAATCATCAACCCACCGGCCGGCACTTCGCGGTGAAAACGCACATGCTCCTGCAAGGCCACCGTGCCGCGATTTTCCGCCACCAGATAGCTGGGCGACAGGCCAAGCGCATGGCGCATGAAAAACGCCTGATCGGATGAGCGCCCGAAATAATGCGACACATTCAAATGCCCCATCAGGTCGCATTCCCAAGCCTGCGCCAAGCCGCGATAGCCAAAAATCATATTGGGGTGGGGTTTGTTATTGTCTGTCATGGCGCGCCTTTCTCGTGATGGCGCAGCTTGCCGAAAAATCACTGGCGAGACAAGCGGCAGTTTGTCAGCGCGCTATTTGCCCGAAAGCCGGTAAAAAAGCGCCATAGCCCTGTTCGGCCATATCTTCCAATGGCACAAAACGCAAAGCCGCCGAATTGATGCAATAGCGCAGGCCGGTCGGTGCCGGGCCATCGTCAAAAACATGCCCCAAATGGCTGTCGGCATGAAGCGAACGCACTTCCGTGCGCGGCAATATCATTTTGAAATCGGCTTTTTCAACAATGGTGACGCCGGGCAGGGCTTGGGTGAAAGACGGCCAGCCCGTGCCGCTGTCATATTTATCGCGCGAGGAGAATAACGGCTCACCGGAGACAATATCGACATAAATGCCTTCGGCTTTGGAGTTCCAATAGCGATTGCGATAGGGCGGCTCGGTTTTGTCTTTTTGCGTCACCGCATATTGCAGCGCGGTCAGCCGGTTTTGCAATTCGTCCTTGGAAGGCTTGGTGTATGTGGCCGCATCAAAAGCGGCGGCGGGCGCAAGCGCCAGGCAAAACAGCAGCATCATGACCGGCAGGGCAGGGTTGAATAACCGCAGATGACGCATTTCGGCTCCTTTATTTGTCCCCTCTCAAAGAGGTGCGCGAACAGGCTGTGGAAATAATATAAGGCAAAAATTGCGGCGGAATGATGACTGTTGCTTTTCCGTGCGCTTTTATTTGAATGGGCGTCGCTTATTCTTCTTCTTATGCCTTGTTGTTTTTGGCGCGACAGGCCGAGTTTTGCCCTGTGCAGGCTAAATTTTCGTAAACAGACCGGCGCTTCGGGCAGATTTCCGAAATAATGTTTGAAATAGCGGGGCGGATGCACCACAATCGCGCCAAACCTGAAGATTGATGAAGGGAGAACCACATGACCAGGGAAGCAGTAATTGTATCATCGGCACGCACCGGTTTGGCCAAATCCGGCCGTGGCGGCTTTAACATGACCCATGGCGCCGCAATGGGCGGCCATGCTATCAAGCACGCGATTGAGCGCGCCGGTATTGAGCCGGGTGATGTTGAAGACGTTATTATGGGCTGTGGCACGCCGGAAGGCGCAACCGGCCAGAATGTCGGTCGCTTGTCAGCGATTTGGGCCGGTTGCCCGGTCTCGACATCGGGCGTGACGGTGAACCGCTTTTGCTCATCCGGCCTGCAAACCATCGCTATGGCCGCCGGTCGCGTTTTGAACGAAAATGTGCCGGTCATGGTCGGTGCCGGTGTGGAAAGCATTTCGCTGGTGCAAATGCAGGGTGCCAATCACAAAAACATCACGGAAGACAAATTGCTGGAAAGCTATCCGGCGCTGTGGATGCCAATGATTGAGACCGCCGATATTGTGGCCGACCGCTATAATGTGTCGCGCGAGGCGCAGGACGAATATGCGCTGCAAAGCCAGCAACGCATGGCCGCCGCCCAAGATGCCAATCTGTTTGCCGATGAAATCGTGCCAATGCAGACGAAAATGAAGCAGGTCAATAAGGAAACCGGCGAGGAAACCATTGTCGATTACACAGTTGACCGCGATGAGTGCAATCGCCCGCAAACCACGCTGGAAGGGTTGAACAGCCTGGCGCCGGTGCGCGGTGAAGACCAGTTTGTGACCGCCGGTAATGCTTCGCAATTGTCAGATGGCGCGGCGGCTGTTGTTGTGATGGAAGGCAAGGAAGCCGAGCGTCGCGGGCTTGAGCCGCTGGGCGCTTTCAAAGGCTTTGCGGTTGCCGGTTGTGAGCCGGACGAAATGGGCATTGGCCCGGTTTTCGCCGTGCCGCGCCTGCTGGAGCGTCATGGTCTGAGCGTTGATGATATTGATTTGTGGGAGCTGAATGAGGCATTTGCCAGCCAAGCGCTGTATTGCCGCGACCGCCTCGGCATTGACAATGAGAAATATAATGTCAATGGCGGCTCAATCGCCATTGGCCACCCTTATGGCATGACCGGCGCGCGTCTGGTTGGCCATGCGCTGATGGAAGGCAAGCGTCGCAATGCGAAAAATGTTGTTGTGACCATGTGCATTGGCGGTGGCATGGGTGCTGCCGGCCTGTTTGAAGTGCTGTAACAGCGCTTGAAACTTGCTAATCTGAACCCGCGATGGCTGAGAGGCTGTCGCGGGTTTTTTGCGCGCATATTGGGAGATGAGACATGAACAGATTACAAATTGCGCTGGGATTGGCCGGGCTGGTTTTTATCGGCTTTTGTGCGCTGGCCTATAATCGCGTCGGATTGACCGGATTTGACCGCGTGATTGCCGAGCCTTGGGGCTTGGTGACGGTGTTGGATGTCATGCTTGGCGGAGTGGCGGTCAGCGCGGTGATATTTTTGACCGAAAAAGACTGGCGCGTGGCGCTGGCCTGGTCAGCCCCGATATTTCTGCTCGGCCATGTCGTCAGTATTGGCTGGCTGGTCGTCCGAATGATTCCCCTTTACCGGCAAAAATAGCCGCCTTTGAAGGGTGATTTGCTGCTTGTGGATAAACTTGTGCAAAACTTTTTGTCTGCCACAAAGCCATGCGCCTTTGGTCACGCCTGATTAGTGATTGAAATTACACAGTTTTTCGCCGCTGGCAAAAAAAATCATTTTTTTGTGCAACTATCTGTTGACCTTGGGGACGGCTTTAGCCACTATATCTAGTGTCTGGTGCTTCTGATTTGGTCAACAGCGAAACGCGCGACCGACACAGAAACCGCCAACTGCATGAAACAGGCCGTGATAGTCTTTCACCGGCGCGACATGTTGCGCGCTGACAGGGAAAGTGTCTTTAGGGGAAACGAACTCTTCGGTCTTTCAGCCAGAGCAAGCCAGACAAAACGACCCGTATTTCAAGGGGTTAGAGTATGGGCGCCGCATTTTAAGGTGCTTTTGGTTTGGGTAGCAGGCGGGAAGGGCTGAATATGTTTAGAGAATCAGTGTCGGGAATAAATGATGCAAAACAGCAGGATCATCGGGGAGACGCGGCGCTGGAGACAGGCAAGGCTTTTGACGGTTTGACACAGGAAGAAGTAAAAGAACTGACAGGTATGGGACACCAGCTGCGGCGCGCCGAGGGACATCCCGGCGACAGCGAGCCGCGCATGGATTTCGACCGCCAAGACCAAGCGGTGCAATTTATCTCGCGCCCGCGGGTGAAAACCGACCCGGCGCGTGACGCCCTGCTGACCGCTTTCGGCAAGGCCACGCTGACCGACCGCTATTTGATGCCCGGCGAGACTTTTCAAGATTTATTTGCTCGCGTTGCCTCTTATTATGGCGATGATGAGGCACATGCCCAGCGCCTTTATGATTATATTTCAAAGCTTTGGTTTATGCCTGCCACGCCGGTTCTGTCGAATGGCGGCACGGATCGCGGCCTGCCGATTTCTTGCTTTCTGAACGAGGCCAATGACAGCCTTGGCGATATTGTCAATCTTTGGAATGAGAATGTCTGGCTGGCGGCGCGCGGCGGCGGCATTGGCAGCTATTGGGGCAATTTGCGCTCAATCGGTGAGCGTGTCGGGCAAAATGGCAAAACCAGCGGTATTGTGCCATTTATCCGCGTGATGGACAGTCTGACATTGGCGATTTCGCAAGGCTCGCTGCGGCGTGGCTCGGCGGCGGTCTATCTGCCGGTTGACCATCCCGAAATTGAGGAGTTTACCGAAATTCGCCGCCCGACCGGTGGCGACCCGAATCGCAAGGCGCTGAACCTGCATCATGGTGTGCTGATTTCCGATGCCTTTATGCGCGCCGTTGAGGCCGATGAGGATTGGGCGTTACGCAGCCCGAAAGACGGCTCGGTGCAGGCCACATTGAAAGCGCGCGATTTGTGGATTCGTATGCTGACCACGCGGATTGAAACCGGTGAACCCTATATGGTGTTCAAGGACACGGTGAATAATACGCGGCCTGAGCAGCAAAAATTGCTCAATCTGGAAATTAAAACCTCCAATCTTTGTTCGGAAATCACCTTGCCGACCGGCGAAGACCATCTTGGTCAGCAACGCACGGCTGTCTGCTGCCTGTCTTCGTTGAATGCCGAGAAATTTATGGAATGGTCGAAGGACGAGCAATTCATCCCCGATGTCATGCGTTTCCTTGACAATGTGCTGGAAGATTTCATCCAGCGCGCGCCCGATGAAATGGCAAAAGCGAAATACTCTGCACAGCGCGAGCGCAGTGTCGGGCTGGGCGTGATGGGTTTCCACTCCTTCCTGCAGGCCAATATGATTCCGTGGGAATCGGTAATGGCGAAAGTCTGGAACAAGCGCATTTTCACCCATATTAAAACCCATGCTGACGAAGCCTCGCGGCAATTGGCCAATGAGCGTGGCCCCTGTCTGGACGCTGCCGAATGTGGCATTAATGAGCGCTTCTCCAATAAGACGGCGATTGCGCCGACCGCCTCTATTTCAATTATTTGCGGCGGCACAAGCCCTGGTATTGAGCCGATTGCGGGCAATAGCTTTACCCATAAAACCCTGTCCGGCTCGTTCAATGTGCGTAACCGCCATCTTGATAAATTGCTCAGCGAAAAGGGTCAAAACACGGATGAGATTTGGTCATCTATCGTAACATCTGGCGGCTCGGTGCAGCAGCTTGATTTCCTCAGCGATGATGAAAAAGCCGTGTTCAAAACCGCTTTTGAAATTGACCAACGCTGGCTGATTGATTTGGCAGGCGACCGCGCCGATTTGATTGACCAAGCGCAATCGCTGAATGTGTTTCTGCCCGCCAATATCCATAAGCGCGATTTGCACCAAGTCCATTATCAGGCGTGGAAAAAAGGCGTTAAAAGCCTGTATTACTGCCGTTCGCTGTCGATTCAGCGGGCTGAAAAAGACGCCACTAAAGAGGCGGCAGCCGCTATGGCGAATGCTGCCGAGGCTAATGATTTTGAAGAATGTCTGTCATGCCAATAAGGGCAGGGCGGGGCAGAAAACAGCGCGGAATATCAGCGCTTGCAGGTAAGTAAGAAAGGGTAAGCACATGTCATTGCTTGAAGAACGCATCGTTTATAAACCTTTCCGCTATCCGTGGGCCTATGATGCATGGCTGACGCAACAGCGGATTCACTGGCTGCCGGAAGAAGTGCCGCTGGCCGAAGATGTTAAGGATTGGCACAAAAAGCTGACCGGCGCCGAGCGCAATTTGCTGACGCAGATTTTCCGCTTTTTCGTGCAGGCTGATGTTGAGGTGAATAATTGCTATATGAAGCATTATTCGCAAGTCTTCAAACCAACCGAAGTGCAAATGATGTTGGCTGCCTTTTCCAATATGGAAACGATTCACATTGCCGCTTATTCGCATTTGCTCGACACAATCGGCATGCCCGAAGTCGAGTATGAAGCGTTTATGAAATATGGCGAGATGAAAGACAAATATGACTATATGCAGGAATGGGGTGTCGAGACCAAAGAAGACATTGCCAAGACGCTGGCCGTATTTGGCGGCTTTACCGAGGGCTTGCAATTATTTGCCAGCTTCGCGATTTTGATGAATTTCCCGCGCTTTAACAAAATGAAGGGCATGGGACAAATCGTGACATGGTCGGCGCGTGATGAAACGCTGCACACCAATTCCACCGTGCAATTATTCAACACATTCATTCAGGAAAATCCTGAAATATGGAATGAAAAAATGCAGCGTGACCTTTATAAAGCCTGCGAAACCGTGGTGACGCATGAGGACGCCTTTATTGATTTGGCGTTTGAAATGGGCGGTGTGGAAGGCTTGGAGCCGCAGGAAGTGAAGGATTATATCCGCTTTATCGGCAATAGGCGGTTGAGTCAGCTTGGGCTGAACCCGATTTACGATATTGAGAAAAACCCGCTGCCTTGGATGGATGAAATGCTCAATGGCATTGAACACATGAATTTCTTTGAAGGCCGCGCCACTGAATATGCTAAAGCGGCGACCACCGGCACTTGGGACGAAGCCTTCGAGTAAGTTCCGACGCCAGTCAAAAATATGAAACAGCCCGCTTTGTCGGGCTGTTTTTATTGGAGGCCACTGCCCCGCCTGCTATGTTGCGCGCCGCACAAGCAAGAAAAAGGAGTGCGCTAT
>JAYPAN010000027.1:7029-19124 GCA_038123715.1 Rhodobiaceae bacterium
ACTGCCCCGCCTGCTATGTTGCGCGCCGCACAAGCAAGAAAAAGGAGTGCGCTATTCGATATGTTCATTTGTTATTTGTCGGGTTTGCGTTTGGGTTTCTGTTCACGACAGCACCGGCACAGGCCGACAGCCTCACCGACAATACCTATCTTTCCGTTGCGGCCATTTATCGGCTGGGTGTGCGGCATGGCACTGTTCTATAATTTCGTGCTGCGCGATATGCTGCTCTGGTTGGCGGCCTTTGGACATTTGAAAAAATCCAAGGCCGCACGAAATAACCCTCCATTAGCAAAATTTTTGGGTTTGTCCGGCGAGGCAAATAGCTTGCTCCGCGTCGGGTGATTTGGTCTGCTTGGACGGAAATAGTTTGAGGAGGTCTGCCATGTCCGAGATAGTGCCAGTGCCAATTGCCGAAAGGCCAAGCAATGAGGCCGCCCGCGCCGCCAAAGTCGAGCGTATGGGGATTGCCGGCTTGGATAAAAATCAGGATTTGACAGTGTTTGGCGAGGTTGCCAAATCGATTGTCGGCTGTGATTTTGTGTTCATCAATGTCAGTGACGCTGAAAACCAATACACCACTTGCAGCGTCGGTCTGGCCTTTGACCCGACCGAGGGCAAGCCGCGCGAGGAAACGATTTGCCAATGGGCGATGTGCTCCAATGAGCCGATGGTCGTGCCGGATTTGAACGAGGATGAACGCTTTGCCGGCACTGAATCGGCGGTGGTGATGGGCGTGAAATTCTATGCCGGTTTTCCCCTTGTCACGCCGGAAGGCTTTCACCTTGGCGTGATGTGCCTTGTCGGTCTGCAAAGGGTGGATATGAGCGATGAGCAAATCCGCCTGATGAAAAATCTGGCGCGCGCCGTGACCACACAATTGCTCAGCTATGGCGATTTGAACGAGGTCAATGCCGGGCGCTTTTCCAATGCGATGGTGAAGTTCAAAAACCGCGTTGAGGGCGCAACGCTGGATGATTTGTCGGCCTTTTTGGCGTTTTGCAATACCGGTGCGGCCAGCGCCGAGGCGATTGCCCGTCTCAGCGAAAAAGGCCTGCTTGAGGAAGGCGCAAGCGGCACAGTGCTGTCGCAGCAGGGGCGCAATCTGCAAAAGGATATGAATATATCCAATGAATCGCTGCGTATCATTACCAGCCCGATTTCCTCAAATTCCAATGAAATTGACGATTTATTGTCCAGCCTGGAGGATATGTAATGTTTGCGTCGGTTATGCAGTTCAAATTTTCCTCTTTGTCCGAGGCCAAAATCGCTGCCGGTTTCTTCTCCGAAGGGCTGGGCGGCAAAATCGCCGATTATGATTTTCACGGGCTGAACATTATGCTCGGCAAGGATGGCGAAGTGACCGTCGCCGTGCGTTTTGAAGATGCGCTGATGCTGAAAAAATTTGAAAAAGAAAGCCCGCAGCTTATCGAGGAAATCAAATCGGCCTTTGCCTGCAAGCAGTCGAAATTTTCCGGCGTGTGCATATACAGCTTTGAGCGCGAGGCGGTCTCCAGCGCCATTCCGACCGGCGATCCGGTGCATATCGTCACCCAATAGCGTTTGTCGGAAAATGGTGCTGCCGGGTGGAATTGAACCACCGGCCTCTCCCTTACCAAGGGAGTGCTCTACCCCTGAGCTACGGCAGCCAGCCCGCGTGTTCTTGCCACGGCCACGGCGCAGATGCAAGGGCAGATTTGCCTTTGTCGCGCATGGCGGCTAGTATGTTCCTCTATTGTTCTTTAGTTGTTGTGTTGGGGTTGTCTGTTGCGGGGCGTGGAGCGGGAACAGCCGGTGCGCCTGTCTTGGCTGGTGCTAAAAGGGCTGAATGTTTGGCTGTGGTGCGAGGCGTGCAGCCATCATGCCAGCCTGCCCGTGCCGCCGATTATGGCGCGGCATGGCGATATTACATTGGGCGCATTGCGCGGCAAATCGCGCTGCTCCAAATGCCGGTCGCAGCAGGTTTTTGTGCGCCCCGATTGGCCGCGGCGCGGCGTGGTTTCGCGCCATGACAGCCTGCCCGAATAGCGGCGATTTCCCTTGACCGCAACCGGTATAGGGGGCAAACAGACACAATGGAAAAGGGCGGAAAATCAGCCAAACAAGACCGTCAGGCGCGACTGGCAGAGGCTTTGCGCGCCAATTTGCAGCGCCGCAAGGCAGGCCGTCATGCCGCCCGTGCCGAAAATGCCAAGCAGCCGAAATCAGCCCAAAAATCCGAAAGGGCAGGAGACTAGCCGGATGGATCGTATTCTGATTGAAGGCGGTGTGCCATTGCATGGTGAGCTGGCTATTTCGGGGTCAAAAAACGCCGTCTTGCCGCTGATGGTGGCGGCGCTGTTAAGCGATGAAAAACTGGTTTTGCGCGGCACACCGCGATTGGCCGATACGCGCACGCTGGCGCAAGTGCTGGAAGGTCTGGGCGCGACAGTGGAAGAGTTTGGCAATGGCCCCGGCGAGGGTGTGAGCGTGCAGGCAGCCAAACTGACCTCAACCCGCGCGCCTTATGAGCTGGTCTCCAAAATGCGCGCCAGTTTCTGGGTTATCGGGCCTTTATTGGCGCGCGCCGGACAGGCGCAAGTCTCATTGCCGGGCGGCTGCGCGATTGGCACACGACCGGTCGATTTATATCTGAAAGGGCTGGAAGCGCTCGGTGCTGATATTGATGTCAGCGGCGGTTATGTCAATGCCGCCGCTCCGCACGGGCTGACCGGCGGGCGCATTGATTTGCCCTTTGTGTCGGTCGGCGCAACCCATGTGCTGATGATGGCCGCCGCGCTGGCCAAGGGCGAAACGCTTATCACCAATGCCGCCACCGAGCCGGAAGTGGTTGATGTCGGCCATTGCCTGCAAGCTATGGGCGCGCAGATTGACGGGCTTGGCACGCGCACGCTGCATATCAGGGGTGTGGCACGGCTTGGCGGGGCTGACCATCAGGTAATACGCGACCGCATTGAGGCCGGTGCATTTGCGCTGGCCGTGGCGGCCAGTGGCGGCAAGGCGACGCTGACCGGTATTGGCGCGGCGGATATTGGCGCTTTGGCATCTTCCTTGCGGCTGGCCGGGGTGGATTTGGCCGAAACCGGCACACAGGGCTTGCAGATTTGTGCGCCGGATGGGCGACCCAAAGCGACCCATATCACGACCGAAGCCTATCCCGGCTTTGCCACGGATTTGCAAGCGCCTTTTATGGGGCTGATGTGCTGCGCCGAAGGGGTCAGCCGGATTCGCGAGACGATATTTGAAAACCGCTTCATGCATGTGCAGGAATTGGCACGGCTGGGGGCGGATATTTCGCTTGAGGGCGATACGGCGATTGTCACCGGTGTTGAGAAATTACACGCCGCGCCGGTCATGGCAACCGATTTGCGCGCTTCCGTGACTTTGGTGATTGCCGGGCTGATGGCCGAAGGTGTGACCGAGATTAACCGCGTCTATCATCTTGACCGTGGCTATGAGCGCATTGAGGAAAAACTGTCGGCCTGCGGCGCACGGATTTGGCGGGAGCGCATATGAGTGACAATTATGAGTGACAATCACGCCCATGCGCCGTTGAAACTCTATGCCCGTGAACAGGCCGATTTGCAGGTGGTCTCGGCGCTGTTGCAGGATGGGGTGCTGCAAACCGGCGATATCGCCCATTTGCCCGATGAGCGCCGTCTGGTGCTGATGGTGAACCGCTATTGCCATGAATTGCCCAAAGCCCGTTTGCGGGTGCGCGCCGCCTTGCAGATAAATGATGTGCTGTCCATGCAAAGCCGCAATTTGAACCGTGACCGCGATGATGGTGTTTTGTCGCTGCTGGCGGTGACTTTTGCACCGGATAAAGCACCGGCGGGTGAAATAAGGCTGGTTTTTTCAGGGCGTGCAGAAATCCGCTTGGCGGTTGAGGCTTGCGACGCCATATTGCAAGATGTAACTGCCCCTTGGGCGGCACATGGCGTGCCGCACCATGATGTGCTGGGCGGCACTGATGAGTTGGATGGCGAATAATGGCCTGTTTTCTTCACACCCATGTCAATGAGCCGGATTTCGCCGCGCGCTTTGAAACGCTTTTGGGCATGAAGCGCGAGCAGGATGCCGATGTTGACGCTGTGGTGGCGCAAATCATTGCCGATGTGCGCGCCCGCGGCGATGCCGCCGTGCTGGAATTGACCGAGAAGTTTGACCGCCAGAAATTGACGCCGGAAACCATGCGGATAAGCGCGGCGGAAATTGATGCGGCCGAAGCGGCTTGCCCACCGGCCACATTGGCGGCGTTGCAATTGGCGGCCGACCGGATTGCCGATTTCCATGCCCGCCAGAAACCGGTTGATGACCGCTTTACCGATACTGACGGGGTTGAATTGGGTCATCGCTGGACGGCGGTGGATGCTGCCGGTCTTTATGTGCCGGGCGGGCTGGCCAATTATCCCTCCTCAGTGCTGATGAACGCCATTCCGGCGCGCGTTGCCGGTGTCGGGCGCGTGGTGATGGTGGTGCCGACGCCGGACGGGCAGTTAAACCCGTTAGTGCTGGTGGCGGCGCGGCTGGCCGGTGTTGATGAGATTTACCGCATAGGCGGCGCGCAGGCTGTCGCGGCGCTGGCCTATGGCACGCAGAGCATTGCGCCGGTCAATGTGATTACCGGCCCCGGCAATGCCTATGTGGCGACCGCCAAACGGCAAGTCTTTGGGCAGGTGGGCATTGATATGATTGCCGGCCCGTCGGAAATCCTTGTTGTCGCCGATGCTGCAAATGACCCGTCCTGGATGGCGGCTGATTTATTGAGCCAAGCCGAGCATGATGAAGTCGCCCAGTCCATATTGATTTGCGATAATGCCGATTTTGCCGATGCAGTGGCCGCAGCGGTGGAAACGACATTGGCGCAATTGCCGCGCGCGGCCATTGCCCGTGCGGCTTGGGAGAATTACGGCGCGATATTGGTGGTGGATGATGTGATGCGCGATGCGCCCGAATTGGTCAATGCGCTGGCGCCGGAGCATTTGGAACTGGCTGTCGCCGAGCCGGAAGCATTGGCTGACGAAATTCGGCATGCCGGGGCGATTTTCCTTGGCCGCTATACACCCGAAGCGATAGGCGATTATATTGCCGGGCCCAATCATGTGCTGCCAACGGCGCGCGCGGCGCGCTATGCCTCCGGCCTTTCTGTGCTGGATTTCATGAAGCGCAGCTCACTGGTTAAATGCGATGCCGCCTCATTGGCCGCGATTGGCCCGGCTGCTGTGACATTGGCCGAAGAAGAAGGCCTGCACGCGCATGGCCGGTCGATAAGTATTCGCCTGAATATGCCCCGGGGAGGCAAGCCGGACAGCGCATGACTGATGAAGTCGCCCGTATCGTGCATATTTCGCTGGACGACCCGGCATTGGTGGCGCGCAATCCTGATATTGAGCATGAGCGTCGTGTCGCTATTTTCGACTTGATAGAAGGCAATCATTTTGCCCTGACCACCGGCCAGCCCGGCCCTTATCGCGTCACTTTGTCGATTGGCGAGCGCGGCATTTTATTTGATGTGCGCGATACGGACAGTCAGGCTTTGACGCAGATTGAATTATCCATGACGCCATTGCGCCGCTATGTGCGCGATTATTTCATGATTTGCGAAAGCTATTTCGAGGCCATTCGCACTGCCTCGCCCGACCGGATTGAAACCATCGACCAAGCGCGGCGTGCGCTGCATAATGAAGCGGCGGAAGAATTGCAGTCGCGGCTTGATGACCGGGCGCAGATTGACCTTGATACGGCGCGCCGCCTGTTTACGCTGATAAGCGTGTTGCAAATGCGCGGTTAGAAAAAAAACTTGCAATTGGCCTGATTTCTGGCCATTCTCCGGCAAATTTTGTTGAGTGAGGCCTATGGCGAAAGAAGAACTTCTGGAATTTAATGCGACGGTTGTGGAATTGCTGCCGAACGCCACTTTTCGCGTAAAACTTGAAAATGACCATGAAGTCATCGCCCATACTGCCGGTAAAATGCGTAAAAACCGTATTCGTGTGCTTGCCGGTGACAAAGTGCTGGTGGAAATGACACCCTATGACCTCACCAAAGGCCGCATCACCTATCGCTTCAAATAGAAAAATCTGGTTGGCCAGCGCCAGCCCGCGCCGCCGCGATTTGCTGGCCTCTATCGGGCTTGAACCGGCGCATGTGCTGGCGGCTGATATTGATGAAACGCCTTTGCGCGGTGAATTGCCTGCCGCTTTGGCCTTGCGGCTGGCGCAGAGCAAAGCGGCCAAAATTGCCGCCCAATGTGATGATGACAATGTGATTGTGCTGGCTGCCGATACGGTGGTCAGTGTCGGGCGGCGTATTTTGCCGAAAACCGAAACGCCGGACGAGGCGCGCGCCTGTCTGAAATTGCTGTCCGGTCGCGGCCATCGTGTGCAGACCGGTATTGCTTGTATTTGCGGCGACCGTCAATCATCGCGCGTGGTGCGCTCGCGTGTGCGTATGAAGCCGCTGTCTGAGGGTGACATTAACGCTTATCTGGCTTGCGGCGAATGGCAGGGCAAGGCTGGCGGCTATGCCATACAGGGCAGGGCGGCAATTTTTGTGACAGGGCTTGTCGGCTCTTACAGCAACATTGTAGGCTTGCCGCTATATGAAACGGCACAAATCTTGACGGGGCTGGGGGTTTCATTGCCAGATATTATTTCCGCCGGAGGGGGAGAGCAGTAAATGACGCAGGAATTATTTATCAGTGTCGAAAACGGCGCGGCGCGTGTCGCCCAGATTGAAGATGGGCGTTTGACCCGTCTTGAGGCCGCGCCTATGGGCAAATCTTTTGCCGCCACCGACCGGCTGACCAATGCGATTTATCTCGGCCAAGTTGAGCGTGTTGTGCCGCGTTTGCAGGCCGCCTTTGTCGATATCGGGCTTGACCGCGCCGGTTTTCTTGGCGCGCGGGAGGCGCGCGTGCTGGTGCCGGATGCCGACCGCGCCACGCCGATTGAGGATTGCGTGGCCGATGGCGACACTGTGCTGGTGCAGGTCACCCGCCCGCCTGTTGGTGACAAGGGCGCGCAATTGACCGCCGATGTGACCCTGCCCGGTCGGGCAGTGGTGCTGGCACCGTGCCGCACCCGCATTGCGATTTCGCGCAGCATTGAAAATGAGACCGAGCGCGCGCGTCTGGCAGCGCAAGTGGCGGCGATTAAAGAGGGCGCGGAAGGCGAAGCGGTTGATGTTGAGGGTATGGACGGGCCAGCCGGATGGGTTATCCGCACGGCGGCTGACGGCATGGCGGCATCTGATATGGCGGCTGATATGGCCGATGTGGCAGCGCGTTGGGAAAAATTGATGGGCGATGCAGAAAATGCCGAGCCGCCACAAGCGCTGTTTGCTGATTTGGGGCCGGTCGAGCGCGCCTTGCGCGATTTGGTGCAGGCCGAAACAACACGCATTGTCATTGAGGGCGAGGCGGCCTTCCGGCTGGCGCGCGGCTATATGCGCGAGGCATTGCCGGAAATGGCAGAAAGGCTTGAGCAAAGCGATGCCGATGAAGTGCTTTTTGACCGCCATGACATTGCCGACCAGATAGACAAAGCGCTGTCGCCACGGGTTGATTTGCCGTCCGGTGGCTGGCTGATGATTGAAACCACAGAAGCGATGACGACGATTGATGTCAATTCCGCCGCCCATAATGGCGATGCGCTGGCGGTTAATCTGGAAGCGGCGGCGCTGATTGGCCCGCAATTGCGCCTGCGCGCGCTGGGCGGTCTGGTGGCGGTTGACTTTATCGACATGACCGATGAGGCAGCCCATGGCCAAGTGCTTGACCAATTGGCTGCCGGTTTTGACGGCGACCGCAATCAGGTGCGTATCGGCCCCATGTCGGAGTTTTGCGTGGTGGAAATGACCCGCCGTCGCGATGCCCAAACCCTTGCCCAAGCGGTGCAAGCGTCCAATAAGCCGACAGAGGATTGAGCGCTATGGCGACATGCCCGATATGCAAAGAAGCGGCGCCGGCTAAGGATTTCCGGCCTTTTTGCTCCAAAAGATGCGCCGATATTGATTTGCATCGCTGGCTGGGCGAGGGCTATGCCATCCCCGCCTATGAGCCGCCGGATGATTGGTCGGCTGAAGATATGCTGTCGGAGGAAAGCGACAAGCCGACATGCCATTGACCGGGCTGTTGACCGGCCTGTTGACCGGTTTGATGCATTACAGCTAGCATGGAGATTATCTTGGGGGGAGTCTCGTCATGCGATTAAACAACAGAGCAGCAATTATTACTGGCGCGGCTTCGGGAATTGGTCAGGCAACGGCGCATTTATTTGCCGAGGAAGGCGCGCGCGTGTTGGCGGTTGACCGCCCCGAAACCGGCCTTGCCGAAGCGCATGAAAACAAGGCGGGAATTGTCACGCTCGAACAGGATGTGACCGCGCCGGAGGCAGCGACCAATATGGTCGATATGGCAGTGTCAAACTTTGGTGGGCTGGATATTGTGATGAATAATGCCGGTGTCGGCGGCAATGCGCGGATTGAGGAAATGACCGATGCGGTATGGGCGCGGACAATGGATGTCAATCTCAACGCGCCCTATGCGATTTGCAAAGCAGCAGTGCCGCATCTTAAAAAATCATCCTATGGGCGCATTATCAATGTCGCTTCAGTGATGGCCAAACACACAGATTATGGCCTTGCCGCCTATTGTGCCTCCAAGTCGGGCATTACCGGCATGACCCGCAATCTGGCGCTGGAACTGGGCAAATATGGCATTACCGCCAATTGCATCCTGCCCGGCGCGATTCATACCGGCATGACGGCGGCGTCTTTTGCCAATGAAGATATTGCCGATATTTGGGCGCGCAAATCGCCTTTGCGCCGCCTTGGTCAGCCGATTGATATTGCTCGTGGCGCGCTGTTTCTGGCCTCGGATGATGGCGGCTTTGTCACCGGCCATGATTTGAATGTCGATGGCGGCATGCTTTTGCGGAGCTGAACCCGGTTCTACTCAACCGCGCGCATCATTACATTGAAAATATAATTTTGTTCCACTGTGCCATTGAGCAAATAGGCAAATGGCCCGCTGGCATAAATCGCCACATCAAGGCCGGAATGGGTTTCATAAGCGGTGGGAACAAGCGCTTCTTGGCGCATATTGGGGCGGCGCGCCTTTCCAGCCGTCAGCCTTGCGCGCGTGCCGTGAAAACCATCATCTTCGTCTAAAATGGATGTCATCCCGTTCATATAGGCGGCAACGCTGTAGGGTTTGTCGTCACGCGCGCGATTGGCTGTTTCCTTGTGCTTCTCGCCTGTTGGGTCAATTTCATAGCACAGGCCGGTAATCGGTGAGCCGCGCCCGCAATAGCCGTTAAAGGTTAGCGTATGGCCGTGGTCGGCCGTGACAATCAGCAATGTATCTGCAGGATTGGTCATTTGCATGACTTTGGTGACAGCATCGGCAAAGGCTTTGCCATCGGTTACGGCGCGGTGCAGATTGCCGCCATGATTGGCGTGATCCACCCGGCCGCCTTCAATCAGCAAAAAATAACCCTTGTCGTTTTTTTGCAATCGCTTGATTGTCTTTTCCGTCATTGCAGCAAGGCTTGGCTCGTCTTTCTTGCGGGTCTGGCGGTCATGTTCAAAACTCATATGGGTTGAGTTGAACAGGCCAATCACCGGGCTGGTGGAAAAATCGGCTTTTTCGAAATCTTGCTTGTCGGACAGCACGGCAAAACCGGCATTTTTCATCTCGTCCAGCAGATTCCGGTCATCCTTGCGCCGTGCTGTGTGATTTATGACATCGAACATGCGACGGGGAATGAAATGCCGCCTGCCGCCGCCAAGGGCGACATCCACCATGCCGTTTTTCATCGCGGTGACCAATTGCGCGGCAATATCGGGCAGGGCGCATGTTTCGGGCATGGCGCTGTCATCCTCAAAATCGCGGTCGGCAGTATGGGCATAAACGGCAGCCGGTGTGGCATGGGTGATGCGTGCGGTGGAAATCACGCCGACGGCTTTACCTTTGGCGGTCATAATTTCGCCAATGCTGGCAACCCGTCCCTTTGGCAGGTCGGCGCAATTACCTCTGGCGACGCGCGCATCTGCGCCAATCACGCCACTGCGGGTTTTGACGCCGGACAGCATGGCCGTGGCTGAACCGGCTGAATCAGGGGTTTGGGCATTGGTGTTGTAGGTTTTGGCGAGCGCCAAATAGGGCAATGTCTCCTGCGGCAGCACATATTCCTCGCCATAGCCACCGGCCTGCTGGCCGATATACAGCCTTGTCGCATAATTTGTAGCAATGCCATTGCCATCGGAAATCATCAGGATAATGTTTTTCGCGCGCTGCCGATTGGGCTGCAATTGGCTTTCCTTTTTCTTCAGCTCGGCCATAGCGTTTTCATACCATATATTGCCGACCGGTAATTTCGGCTCCGCCCATGCGGTTGTCGGCATGGCAAGACAGCCAAAACCGGCAATAATGCCCAGAATAAACAGGACTTTCATTTCGATTAAGCGCGCTTGTGCAAACATATGCCTTTTCCCAAAGTGCTGCCGCGCGGAGATTAGCCGAGTGGCAAGCGGGCGACAATATGCAGTTTTGCGGTTATAAAAATCTTCTCAGTCCCCGCAAATCATTCGCAACCTAACTAGGCAAGCAAGGCGGCTTCGGTTAGGATGGCTCCTCAATTTCGGCCTGAACTCGAGGTATTTTTGCGGTGTCGCCAACAGTGAACATTGAGAAGCTGCGCTTCCAATATGATGCGGGGGCGGATTTTGAGCTTCGTATCGAGCAGCTTGGTTTGCAGGCGGGCAAGTCTTATTTGCTGTTTGGCCGATCCGGGCTTGGCAAAACCACATTGCTCAATCTGATGGCCGGCGTATTACGGCCGAATAGTGGTCATATTGAAATTTGCGGCACGGATTTGGCGTCGCTGTCGCGCCGCGCGACGGACAGGTTTCGTGGCGACAATATCGGCTTTATTTTCCAGACGCTGAATCTGATACCGTGGCTCAGTGCGCGTGACAATGTTGAACTGGCACTTACCTTTTCGCCCGAAAGGCGGGCGCGGCTGACAGCTTCGCTGGCCGACAGTTTGGCCGAGTTGTTTGACCGGTTGGATTTGGATTACGCCCTTGCCGATGTGAAAGCGCGACAGCTCAGCATTGGTCAGCAGCAGCGTGTGTCGGCGGCGCGCGCCTTAATTGGCGCGCCGCCCCTATTGCTGGCCGATGAGCCAACCTCGGCGCTGGATGCGGCTAACACCGAACGATTTTTGACATTATTGCAAGATATGATGGAAAAATCGCGGCAGACGCTGATGGTGGTCAGCCATGACCGGCACATACAGTCTTATTTTGATGAAGTGATTGAGATTGAACAGCTTTTGGCCGGGGGGCGGGCATAATGGGCATGTCTGTTTCGCGCTTGCTGATGCGCTCCATGCTTGACCGCTGGTTCAGCCTCGGCCTTGTCGTATTTTCAATGGCGCTGGCGGTCGGCCTGTTTTTGAGCGTTCAAAATGTGCAGAAAATGACCCGTGCCAATTTTGAAAGCAGCGTCGCCAATGTCGATTTGGTGGTGGCGGCGCGCGGCTCGGAAATTCAAATCCTGCTGAACAGTGTTTTCGGCATCGGCCAAAGTGCCGCTTTGGTGACGGCGGAAAGCATGGAAGAGGTCAGCCGGCTGCCTGATGTGGCTTGGCTGGTGCCGCTGTCGCTTGGCGACAGCCATAGAGGGTTTCGGGTGATTGGCACAAATAACGAAATGTTTGAACATGCCATGCCCGGCAGCACCAATAATCACTTGCGGTTTGCCGATGTTCTTGACGCGGTTATCGGCAAGGATGTGTCCGACACGCTGGGCTATCAGCCGGGCGACAAACTAACCCTGCAACATGGTGTGGGCGCCTATGGCGCTGACCATGATGACATGCCCTTGCAAGTAGCGGGAATTATGCAAAAAACCGGCACGCCCTTTGATCGCGCGATTTTTATTCCGGTCGAGGCGAGTGAGGCGCTGCATTTAGGCTGGCAGGGCGGGCGGCGTGTCGCCAATATCGCCCCGCAGCATGAAGCCCATGATGAACATGAAGCCCATGATGAACATGACGCACATGATGAACATGACGCACATGATGAAC
>JAYPAN010000027.1:19224-20552 GCA_038123715.1 Rhodobiaceae bacterium
AACATGAAGCCCATGATGAACATGACCATTCGGGTGGGCTGGATGCGATTGATGCGATTTTTGTTGGGCTGAAAGACAAACGCGCTCTCATTCGCGTGCAGCGCGATGTGGCCAATTTGGAAACGGAAAGCCTGATGGCAGTTGTGCCGGGCGTTGCCCTGTCGCGTATTTGGCAGATTATCGGCAATGTTGATATCGCCTTCCGCACGATAAACCTGCTGATATTGGCGCTGGCGCTGTTGTCGATGGTGGCGCTGACTTTGGCAAATATGGAAAACCGCCGCCGCGAAATGGCGACATTGCGGGCGCTGGGTGCAGCACCTTTGACGCTGGTCGGTTTGATGGTGGCTGAGGCAGCGCTGCTGGCTGCCGGGGCGGCGTTTTTGGGCTATCTGGCTGCTGCCGGTTTTGCCCTTTCGGCGCATATGATTTTCTTGTCCGATTTCGGCTTTGTGCTGCACCTGCCGCCCCTGACCGATGGGGTGATGACGGGCGTTTATCTTGTGCCTGCGGCGGTGCTGGCCAATCTGTTCGCTATATTCCGCATATATCGCGCCACGCTGAATGACGGCATTATGGTGCAAAGATGATGCGGCGCGGGATTTTCTCTTTATTGTTTCTGCTCGGCATTCTCGCGGCGGGCGACTCGCGCGCGCAAACCAGCGAGGCGCCGCCCGATATTGTCACCAATTGGGAAGATTTATTGCCGCCCGGCCTTTATGATTTCATGCCCAAAACGCTCATGTCCTATGAAGACTATATGAAGCCGGAATTTCAGGAAAAACTGATTGCGGCTGACCGGAAAATTCGCCCGGTGTTGGACAGCAAACCGATTATCCTGCCCGGCTATATGGTGCCGCTGGAATATAAAGGCACGGATGTTTATGTGTTTTTACTGGTGCCAAGTGCGGGGCAATGCATACATGTGCCGCCACCGCCGGTCAACCAGACCGTTTATGTGGCGCTGGAAAAGCCGACACGGATGCGGACATATGGCGAGCCGGTGATTGTCGAGGGCATTGTCCGGACAAAGGGGGCGGTGACCGAATATGCGGAAACCGGATATCGGATAAATGCCAGCGAAGTCATTGATTTTGATATTGATGTTCTTGAAGAGCGCATCATCAATGCTGGCGGTGAATAGGCGCGCCAAGCCGGCAGAAAACACTTAAACGCGGGTCGGCGAACTGGACAGGGAGGCTTTGTTTGTCTATAAACGCTGGCACTGAAGGCGCATAAAAGCGCCGCTTTGGCCCAGGTAGCTCAGTTGGTAGAGCAGCGGACTGAAAATCCGCGTGTCGGTGGTTCGATTCCGCCCCTGGGCACCA
>JAYPAN010000028.1:0-17455 GCA_038123715.1 Rhodobiaceae bacterium
GCAAAAACAAAACAACAAAACAAACAGCGCGAAATGGTAAAACACATTTTTGAACAGCAAAGCCACCAGCAGCAGCGCCAATGTCGCATGTATCAGCGCCGATAAATTGCCTGTCCACGGCAAATCAGTTTTCAAATCATCAAAACCGGTTTCGGGCATTGTCTCTCCAGCCACATTTTTCTTCTGCGTCAGACGCATGAGCCTCATTGCGTCTTGCTATCCGACAGCCTGTTAATTTTCAACCAACGCTTATATTTTTATCGCCAATTATGGCTTTTCAGAGACAGTTCATAAAACTGGCGACCCCGGTAGGACTTGAACCTACAACCTCAAGATTAGAAGTCTCGCGCTCTATCCAGTTGAGCTACGGGGCCATATGGGTTTCCGGTGGCGGCCGCCCTATCCAAGTCGCCTGCACCCAACAGCGATTTACCGCAGTTCCGCGCGCTGACCAACCAAAATCCGCAGTGCCATGCCACAAAGGCACACGCGCTCGCAAACCGTTTGTTTAACCATTAAAGTGCCGACGGTTTATGTAACAATTTTTCAGGCGTTCCTGACCCGCGCCGTCACTTGCAATTGCGAATGCGTTTCAGTTTCAAGTTATTGTTTTTATTATTGTTTTTTGACTATTGGCTGAAATCGCCCTATATATGAAGGGATCGCGCGAGAACGATATATTTGATGAGGTATCCACATGAAGGGCAGCGAAGAGGTTATTAAACACCTCAACATTATTCTGAAAAATGAGTTGACCGCCATCAACCAGTATTTCCTGCATGCGCGCATGTTGCGCGATTGGGGATTTGAGGCACTCGGTCATAAAGTCTATGAGGAAAGCCTCGGCGAGATGAAACACGCCGATTATCTGATAAACCGGATTTTAATGCTGGAAGGCTTGCCCAATCTGCAAGATCTCGGCCTGCTGAAAATCGGTCAAAATGTGCCGGAAATGTTTGAGGCGGATTTGTCGGTTGAAATGCTCAACCAGTCATGCCTGAAAGAGGCTGTGCAGCTTTGCGAAAGTGAGCGCGATTTTGTCTCGCGGGAGATATTGGTGAAAATCCTCGACGACACAGAAGAGCATATTGACTGGATTGAAACCCAGCAGGGTCTGATTGAGAAAACCGGCCTGCAAAATTATCTGCAGGAGCAAATGAACCACAGCAGCGACAGTTAGCGCCCACCCTATTCGGCGGCTATCAACCTGCTTTCGGTCTCGGCCAACATATCGCGCATACGCTCCAAGCAACGCCCGCATTGGGGGCTTTTGCCGCAATGCGGATGGATATGTTCGGGAGCTACGCAACCATTTTCAATGGCTTGTGCCACCTGGCTTTCTGTTATTGCTGTGCAATTGCACACATACATGGTGCGTTTCCTTTTGTTTGTGCATCGCCCTTACTTGCGATTGATTATCAATTACAGCATCACGCTGTAAAAGGCAAGCGCCAATCAACAGGTTTTCCCGTTTTTAAAATAATAAAGTCTTAATGCGACCAAGGGCCGTAGCGGTCATGCCGGAAATTATCGGCATAGGCCTTGGTTGCGCGGCGTTTTTGCAAGGGCTTTTCAACCCGCACAGCCAAACCTTGCGCCGCCGCATAGGCTTCGGCCTCGCCAAGCGTGTCAAATGTCAACTTCACTTGCGTTTGTGTTTCATCAATGCCATGCCAGCCGGTCAGCGGGTCTTTCCGGCGTGCCGTTTCCGCAGAAAATTCCAGCACCCATTTGCGGGTTTTCGCCTGCCCTGAGGACATAGCGGTTTTGCTGGGCTGATAAATACGCGCGCTCATATTGTCACCGAAATTGTGAAACCTTAAACGTCTTTGGTTTATCACCGCTTCGCTGCTTTGTTCAAGTGCCTGTCACGCCTTTTCAGCGCAAATAAACCGGTGAAACGGCGTTGCGAACATGTTACTTGTTCAAGGCTTGCCGCAATGATGATGCGCGGCGGCGACACAGCGTGACTGAGGTTAATGCGACATATTGTTGAAACCATTATTGCGCGCGCCATCATGGGCATATACCGCCTGCTTGGTATTCGGCGCGGCACGGATTTCGGGGAACTGACCGGTTCCTGGCTTGGCCGTATTGTCCAAGAGCGCCATGTGGTGCTAGGCAATCTGGCGCTGACCATGCCGCATTTAAGCGATGATGAACGCCATGCGCTGGCCGAGAAAGCATGGCGTCAGGCCGGACGCTTTATCGGCGAATTTGCTCTAATGGACAGAATAATTGCCGATCCGGAGCGCCTGCATTTGCAGGGCGAACAGCATGTCGAGGCTGCCAAGGCAAACGGAAAAACCATAATTTTCGTATCCTGCCATTATGGCAATTGGGAAATGCTAATGGTCGGCATTGCCCGTCTAGCCGGCCGCGCCGCCTCGCTTTACCGCACTGCCAGTAATCCTTATATGGAAAAATGGATTGTGAAAATGCGCGGGCCGCATATGCCGATTCAAATCCCCAAAGGCCGGCAAGGCGCCAAGACAATGCTGTCGCTCATCAAGCAAGGCACAACGCCGCTTTGCCTGCTGATTGACCAGCGCATGACCGAAGGCGACAAAGTGCGCTTTCTCGGCCAAGAGACAACAGCACCCTCGGCGGCGGTGCGGCTGGCGCGCCAATATGGCCTGCCGATAATTCTGACCCATATCAAGCGGCGGCCAAATGAAAAAGACGGCGCGCATTTCACGCAGATATTTGACGAAGCTTTGTATATTCCCAAAACCGACAATGCCGAAGCCGATATTGAAGCGGGCATGCAGGCCATTTTCGACCAATTTGACAAATGGATATATGACGACCCTGCCCCTTGGTTCTGGATGCATGACCGCTTTGAAAAATGAGTATTTGTTACCGAAAAATCACTTTCAATCGCGGCGAAGCGTGCTAGATAGGCACCGACAAACTCTAACGATTGAGGCTATTATGAAAAAACTGGTTGTTCCTGTTTTGCTGTCGCTGGCATTGGCCGGCTGCGGCATTCCGTTTATTGATATTCCCTTCGTTCCGGGCATTTAACGGAACGCCCTTTGGGGAGACTTAAACGCCCGGCTTTGCCGGGCGTTTTACTTTTCAGAAGATTTGTTTTTCCCATTTCGGTCTGGTCGATGGCTGTGAAAGCCGGTTTCCATGCGCCGGTGCTGGTGACGATGCCGGTGGCGACGCGAGACACGCCAGATACGAACAAACCAACGCCCGAAACGCGCGCCAAACTTCATCCGCAGATTCAAAACCGGTGGGATGATGAAAAGAAAAATCAGCAGCACACCCCAGCCGTCAAACAGAAAATCAGCGATACGGCTCACTATATCACCCGACATGAAAACCCTCAAACATGCACGCCTATGCTACCTGTCAGGAGCCGCCTCCAAGCGTTGCTGCATTTCCTGTAACTTACCCTCTTTACCAGTCACTGCAGGCAGGACAATAAACAGGCCAACCCAAACAAAGGCCAGAAAAACAGCACCCAAAAAAACATGTCGCGCCGTTGATTGCGGCTTTTCATCCATGCTTGCCCCCATAATTATCGACAAGTTAGGCCATAAACGCCCGACAGGCCAATAAAATCATCAAATGGGTTACTGTTCCTGCGTCTGGCGTAAAGGCCCGACCGGCAGGCCGTTAATCGGGTCATTCAGCGCCGTCATATTTGCCATGGAGGATGTGTTGAAGAATTTATCATCCATTGCCGAAGCAATCATCTGCACAAGCACCGCGCCGATAATCTGCCCCAACGCACCGCCATCGCCTTGCTGCTGCCGGTTTTGGCGTTCGTCATAGACCATATGCTTTTGCCAAAGCGTATTGCCGGTCGCCGCATCGACCAATTCGAGATTGGCGTCAATATAGGCATAGGAGTCAATCAGCGCGAATTTCTGCCCGAAATAATCAATATCCGTATAGAGAATTGCATCGGGCGCAAATTGTGCGTTCAATTTATCCAATGGTATCTGGTTCATCTCCTGCGGCAGGGTCACGCCATTGGCCTTGATATAGCTGTCCACCACACCAACCGGATAGACATAATAGCCGCGCTCGCCCAAAGGCTTGGAAATGGTGGAGAGAAAAGTATAAGTGCCTTCAATTTCCGGCGAATTATTCTGCGGCGGCAACACCAATATACGCACCGGATTGACCTGCTCCAACGCCTCAAAGCGCATTGGCTCAGCGCAAGCCACAAGGGTGATCGCCAAAACGGCCAGCGCGCAAGCCGACCGGCTCAATTTGTTCAACCTTCCCATGCCAGCACCTTTGCAAAGACTTTTTCGCTGAATTGCCCCGACATGGGATAGAGTTCACGCTCAATCTCGACAAAGCGTTTGGCCGAGGCCATATCGCCCATATCGGCATAAAGCATAGCCAGATGCAAATTGATGCCCGGCGCAATTTTTTTGCCTTCGCTTTGCGCCTTGTCAATATCATTGAGCAAAAGCTCTATCTGCTCCTGATGGCTGATGCCCTTTTCGGATTCATAAAAGCGGTAGAGAACCGGCTCATAGTCGCCCCAGTGAAAATGGGTCGGCGTCGCACAAGCAGCGGCAAGCGCCGCCATGCCGACGGCCAGAGGCAAGCGCCGGATTTTCTGCCTACAGGACAAGGTTACGCACCAAATCATCGACCGCTTCGCGGATGGCCAGATTCAGCACTTTGCCATTCAAAGTAGAATCATATCCGGCTGTTCCGCCAAAACCCAGCACTTCCCGATTTGATAACGCAACTTCACCCGCCCCTTGGGCGGTATAAACAACTTCGGAGGTTGTGGTATTCACCAGCAGCAAATTGACCTTGGCATAGGCGACTTGCGCTTTGCCCTTGCCCAAAATGCCAAAAAACTGCTTGTCGCCGACATTCTTTTTGCCAAACTCGACAACATCACCGGTCACAATATAACTGGCTCCGGCAAGACGCTGATTAGTGCCAGCCAAATCAGCCTCGCGCGCCAGCGAATTGATATTGCGCCTGTCCAGCACACTGAAACGACGGCTTTCCTGCAAATGGGTTTTCACAATTGTGCGCGCCTGTGTGCCAAGCATATCGCCACCATTGGAAAATACGCCGCGCATGTAATTGGTGCGATTTTCAAACTCGCCAAGCGCGACTTTAACTTTCGGCCCATTATAAACCTGTTTGGACGCCATAGTTTTTTGCGGCGTCAAAGCGGTCTGGCTTTCTACCGCGCAAGCGGCCAAGCCAACTGCAAACACCATAATCAATGGCTGTCGGATGAATGTCTTGAACATGGTTCATTCCCTTTTTGTTAACTCATCCTAATCTAACGACCCGCCGCCCTGCCGGTCAAGCCCAAACCTGGGCGGCTGGGTCAGCGCATTTGAGCATCCGGTTTGACCGGAAAGATAAATCTGCCACCATCACCACAATCATCGTAAATGCGTTCAAAGCTGATTTCCCTTTTCGCCGCCAAAAGCCGCCGCGCCAAATCCTGCCCTGCCCCATTATTTTCAAAACTTTCATAAGTCAGCACTTCGCCAAAATAGGCCGACAAAAACCCTTTGCGAAATACATGCACCTCATCGGGCGCGCCCGGCTCCGTGACCAATTGCCCGTCAATATGGATTTTGATTTCCCGTTCAATCCCGCAAATATAATTATCGCCATAATTGAACACGACATTGCGATAATAAGCGCCAGTGCCATCATCCAGTGCCGGTAAAACACGGCGCGGCTCGATGAGAATATAGGGGCGGCCTGATGTTTCCGCGTCACCGGACACCATGCGCCCCTCAATTTTAATGGCTTGCCCGTCTTCATGCGCGACTTGCTGCCATGCCTGTGCCGAAATCACAGAGAAACAAACCAAAAAGAAAACAAGTGCGCCAAACGCCCCTGCCAATCTTGACCTCAGACTGTCGCCAATCATGACAATTCATAAAACATAGCCGAGGGCGCGCAGGCGCGGAATCTCGATTTTCGGGCAACGATCCACCACAAGCGGTATATGATGGGCAAGCGCCTCCTGCTCTGCCGCGTCATGGCGCACGCCTTGTTGCGTCCACAGACATTTAATATCGCGGCCTTTAACCGCCGCGACAATCTCCGGCAAAAACCGTCCCTGCCGGAATACTTCAACCATATCTATCGGCGCATCAATATCGTCCAACGATGCCACAAATGTGCAACCGAAAATAGACTGTCCAGCAAGCCCCGGATTGACCGGTATCACTGAAAACCCTTCACCGCATAAAAAGCCAAAGACCTGATGGCTGGGTCGCTCCGGCTTGTTGCTGACGCCAAGCACCGCGATTGTTTTTATCTGCGGCCAGAGCGCGGCAATTTCCGCATCCCCTTGCAGCCGCATTTAATCCTCGCGCCAATTGGGCGACCGCTTTTCAAAAAAGGCGCGCCTTCCCTCGTCTGAATCACCGCCTGACAAAACAGCGTCGCGCATCACCTGATTGGCATGGGTAAAAGCATCGGCCAGTGGCATGTCAATTTGTTTGTAAAATGCCGCCTTGCCATCACGAATGGCTTGTGCCGAGCGCGACGCGATTTTTTCGGCAAGCTGTCCCGTCTCATCCATCAGCCGATTGCCGCCAACATGGCGGTTGATAAGGCCGAATTGAACGGCGTCATCAGCCGAGAACATGTCACCGGTCAGCGCCATTTCCATTGCATGTTTGCGCGACAGATTGCGCCCGATGCCGACCAGCGGCGTGGTGCAGAACACACCCATATTGACGCCGGGTGTGCAAAAGCGCGCTTCGCTGTCAGCAATCGCCATATCGCAGGCCGAGACGAGCTGGCAACCCGCCGCTGTCGCCGTTCCCTGCACGCAGGCAATGACCGGCTTGGGCGCATTGACAATGCCCATCATCATATGCGCGCAATTGTCGAGCAAATCGGCAATGCGGGCGCTGCGCGTGGCTTCATCTTCGCCATTTGCGGCATCAAATTCCGTTAAATCATGACCGGCGCTGAAAACCGGCCCTTCCGCCGTCAGCACAATCACCCGCGTCTGCGCGTCGCTATAAGCGTGATTCAGTGTCGCCGATAAGGCGCCAATCATTTGCGACGATAGCGGGTTGCGCTTTTCCGGCTGGTTCAGCGTCACCCAAAGCACGCCATTATCATGTCGCGTTTTGACAAGTTCCGGTTCCATCATAACCTCTCCCCTTGCAGATAGATTATCCTAAAGTCACCATCCGCCTTTATTCAAGCGCAAATGGGGCAAGCTTATAGACATGACCGGCAATTTAGCGACGGCGGCGCATTTTATCCTTTATTTCCTGCGGCTCCTCGCTCAGCGAATCCCAGCACAGACCGGCCGGGGTGACATATTCCATCGCCAAGGGCGGCTCAACAGTAAAATTATATTTGCCGGTTTCATTGATACTCAAAGTGCCGACGCGCGGGGCTTGATTTTCCAATGCCAGATTGAGCCGATAGACACCGGCAGGGCTTTGTTTGCCGGTTGTGACGCGTTCCGATGAAAACCGTCCTTTCATCTTAATCCACGCATTGTCAAAGACACGTTCTTCAAAACTCGGATGCGGAATCCCCAAATAGCTGATAAGAAACCGACCATCCGCGCGCGACAAAATCACGAAATCATACAGTGATTGCCCGCTATGCCAATCAAACTCGCCATCCGAACAAAACACCACTTTCTCGCCCCGAAACGGGCTGATGTCAGGCTTTTTCGCTGCCACTGGCGATGCGGCGCAAAATACGGCTGCCGCAAGCAAGCCAAAGAAACCGCGCCCGCGCTCAATGGTAATCGGATTTGCCGACATGCTAACCCTTATCCGGCCAGCGCCATACCGACCAAATGGCGTCCCACATCAACCAGCAAATAGGCCGAGGCAAACACGCCGATAATGAAAAAATAGCTGCGCGGGCTGGGGTTTTTCTCCGTCGCAATGCGGTAATATAAAATCATATGGACAATGCGCGCCAATGCATAAATCCAGACAATCACTGCCAAACGCGAAGCGTCATATCCGGCCAGAATAGCCAGCACGCTTGTGCCGAAAAGCGGCACGATATTTTCCAGCGAATTGCGGAATGTGCGGTCGGAACGAAAGACAAAACTGTCATGCCCCAAAGCCGGATCCACCACCCCCGGCACGACTTTTTTCTGCCGCCTGTGGGCGGCTACCGCCACCAGAAATTGAACAAAAATTGTCATCACGACAACCCAAAGCCCAACCAAACTGCTTGCATAAGCACTCATCTCATCACCTCTGTCTAATTGTTAACCGAGCCTGTCGCCCGAAATTCATTGTCTTTCGCCTTGGCCTATAATCCAAGTTCGGCTTTCGCCAATATGTTGCGTTGCACTTCGCTGGAGCCACCATAAATCGTGGCCGCGCGATTATTCAGAAAATCGGCAACCGCTACCGGCGCTTTGTCATGACCTATCGGCTTGACATTGCTACCCAGCTCCCGCGCCTCCAATTGCCAGGGCAAAGCATGATAGCCAAGCGCCGCCATAGTCACTTCATCCATTTCTTGCTGTGCTTCCGTGGCAATGATTTTCAACCGCGACGAGGCCGTGCCGGGCGACTGGCCGGCCGCCAAAGCGCCCTGCACACGGAACTCCGACATTTCAATGGCTTTGACGCGCACCACCAATTCATTGAAGCGCGTCATCAGCGCCGGCTCGTCAGCTTCTACAACAAGCGGTTTCAGCTCGCCCAATTTGGTTGTCAATCGTCCGGCATATGCGCTTGAACGCTCAAAAGTCAGCAATGTTTTGGCAACCGTCCAGCCTTGATTTTCTTCGCCAACAAGATTGGCAACCGGCACACGCACATTGTCGAAAAACACCTGATTAACCTCATGGTCACCTGCCAAAGTGATGATGGGCTGCACAGTGATGCCCGGTGCGGTCATATCAATCAGCAAAAAGGAAATGCCCTGTTGCGGCTTGCCCTCGGCATTGGTTCGCACAAGACAGAAAATATGATTGGCGTGATGGGCATAGCTTGTCCAGATTTTCGTGCCATTGATAATATAATCATCGCCGTCGCGCTCGGCGCGACATTGCAAGCTGGCCAAATCCGAGCCGGAACCGGGTTCGGAATAGCCCTGACACCAGACATGCTCTCCGGACAGCAATTTCGGCAGATAATGTTGCTGCTGCTCGCTTGTCCCGCACACCGCCAATGTCGGGCCTATCATATTGAGGCCAAGCGGATAAAGCCGTGGTGCATTGGCACGCGCACAGGCGCTCGACCAGATATAACGCTGCATATCTGTCCAACCCGTGCCGCCAAATTCAACCGGCCAATGCGGCGCAACCCAACCCTGCTCGTGCAAGATACGATGCCAGCGCATTGTCGGCTCATGCTCGCCGCAAATGCCGCTGGCCAATGCCCCCGCCCGACGCAATTCGGCATCAAGATGGGTCTCCAAAAAGTTTTCTACCTCTGCCTGAAAAGCCAAGTCCTCAGATGACAGATTCATTTGCATATCCAACTCCCGCGCAAATCTTTTTCGCCTTTTCAAAACCGGTCGCAACCACCGGATAATGTGCCTATGAGGGCGAATCCGTGGCAAGTCCATCATCTCTGAATAAGGCTGTCAAGGCGGCAAAACATATAACCTTCCGCCTTGATATCATGCAAAATGACTGATTATCGCCACGCAATAATTTGACATAAATAATGCCAAATTATACGGTGACCGAATATGACAGTGACATTGGACAGGTCGCAAGATAGATTTTCGATAAGGGAGGCAAAAATGCAAACACGGGTAACGGAATTATTGGGGATTGAAGCGCCGATTATATGCGGCGGCATGATGCGCGTCGGGACGGCTGATTTGGCGGCGGCGGTATCAAATGCCGGTGGCCTTGGTGTGATGACGGCCTTGACCTGCCCGACACCGGAAAAACTGGCCGAAGAAATCGACCGCTGCGCTTCCCTGACCGACAAACCCTTTGGCGTCAATCTGACAGTTGGCGTTGTCGCCACCGAAATCAACTATGATGATTATGTCGATGTCATCACCAATAGCGGTGTGAAAATCGTGGAAACAGCCGGGCGCAGTCCGGAGCCGTTTATGGAGCGTTTCAAAGCTGCTGGCCTTAAAGTCATTCACAAATGCGTCGCCGTGCGCCATGCCATAAAATCCGAGCGCATTGGTGTTGATATTGTCAGCATTGACGGATTTGAGTGTGCCGGCCATCCGGGCGAGCAGGATATTGGCGGCCTTGTTCTGTTTCCGGCGGCGGCACAGGCTTTGGAAATCCCGGTTGTGGCATCCGGCGGCATTGCTGATGGTCGCGGACTGGCGGCGGCGCTGGCGCTTGGGTGCGATGGCGTCAATATGGGAACCCGCTTTCTGGCAACCAAAGAAGCGCCCATTCATGACGGCATTAAAGACAAGGTTGTCGAAATGGATGAAACAATGACCCAGCTGATTTTCCGCAGCTTCGGCAATACCGCACGGGTTTATCGCAATTCGGTTTCCAATAAAGTGGCCGAAATTGAAAAAGCTGGCGGTGATTTTAGCCAAGTGCATGAATTTGTTTCCGGCAGCAATCAGGAAAAAGCCTGGACGACCGGCGATATTGAAGCGGGCATGGTGACCACGGGCATGGCCGGTGGATTGGTCAAGGATGTGCCGACTTGCCGCGAATTGATTGCCACGATTGTCAGCGACGCCGAGCAAATCGTCAATGACCGGCTGGCTGCCATTGTTGGCCGCCAGCATTAGGCAAGATACCGGCACAAACAACTTTGTCCGCACAAGCGGAAAATGGGAGATAGAGTAATGACAACAGATAATGTGATAAAATTTGTCGGTGGCACCGGCTCACCCTACACACAGAAAATGCTGGCGCTGATGCGCTATCGCCAAATCCCCTATTCCGTGATTTGGGGGCAGCCAGCCGATTTTTGCGCCAAATTCGGGGTGGAGCCACCCAAGCCGACTTTCATGCCAACTTTCTTTTTTGAAGACGGTGGTCAAACCAGCGCGCATTGCGACTCGACGCCAATCATCCGCCGTTTGGAGGCGGATTTTACAGCGCGCTCGGTGTTGCCGCGTGACCCTGCCCTTGCCTTTATTGATTATCTGATTGAGGATTTTGGCGATGAATGGTGCACAAAATATATGTTCCATTATCGCTGGCACTTTGACGCCGACGCGGAAAATGCGGCGAGCCTGTTGCCACTGAGCATGAACTTGCATTTATCGCCGGAACAGTATGAGCAATATAAGGCCTATGTTAAAGACCGGCAGGTGAACCGGCTTTACGTTGTCGGGTCGAATGATATTACCGCCCCGATGATTGATGCCAGCTATCGGCGTTTTTTGCAGGCTATGGAAAACCATCTGAAAGCGCAGGGTTTCATGCTTGGTAATCGCCCGGCGGCAGGCGATTTTGGCATTTACGGGCAATTGACGCAGCTCATCACCTTTGACCCGACACCGCGCGCCATTGCCCATGAGATATCCCACCGCACTGTGGCCTGGATTGAGCATATGCGCGATTTAAGCGGTATTGAGCCGACAGATTCAGATTGGGTGGCTTTGGAAGACCAGCCGGACAGCCTGCGTGACCTGCTGGCAGAAATCGGGCGTGTCTATGCACCCGCGCAAATCGCCAATGCCAAAGCAGTCATGGCCGGTGAGGAAAATTGGACGGCAGAAATTGACGGCGCGCAATGGACGCAGCCGACATTCCCCTATCAGGCCAAATGCCTAAAATGGACGAATGAGCAATATCAGGCGCTGGATGCCAGCGGCCGCGGCCAAGTCGATGCGCTGCTTTCCGGCACTGGTGTCGAGGCCATGCTGTCTGCCGATTAGACAGCAGGTGCAAGCTTGCTCAGTCTTTCAGCTCAGTCTTTCAACCCTGCCGACACAATCATGGTCATGAATTGCAAAACATGACCATAAAGCGGGGTCAGGAAAGCAATCGACAGGGCGGCAAAAATCTGTGCCGCTGTCAGCTCCGGCTTTGCCGCATAGGCGCTGGAAATCATGACGACGCCCATCAGAAAGCCAACCCAACCGGCCAGCGCCGCCGCGCGTCCGGTATGCTCCCAAAATGCGCTTCCCGATTTGTTTCTCGACGCCACCAAGGCCAGCGTGCCGGTCATTAAAACGACAAAGGCCAATGCTTTGGCGTCAATAAAAGCCGCCGAATTGGCAATCCACACCAAAATAAGGCCTGACACAACAAGCCCCCCATATGCAATTTTGTCCATTGGATACTCCTGCAAACTTTAATTGCCAGTCAACCGGCAATAGTCGAGCCTAACGCAAACAGACCTTTTGGAAAGGAAAATCTGAAGGTTTGCCCCCGGCCTATTCAGACATGCATGAATTTTTCATAAGACTTCAAATCGGCGGCGAATGTATTCAGCGCAAGCAGCTTCTTAATATGACCATGCAGAGCAGGATAGTGCCGCAATTTTGGCAGAATGGGCGCAAGGTCGCGGCTGGTGAGCTTATCAACCATCCTGCCCTCATGGCTCATCAAGGCAAACTCGCAAACCATCACAATATCAGCCAAGCTTAAAGTGTCGGAGGCGAGATAGGCCTGCTCCGTCAGAATATCGTTCAATGTCGTGCAGTAACGCTCAAAGGCACTGTCCATTGTCGCGTGCAGCGCATCAGTCAGCCCGTCTCCGGCCAGAATATATTTCTGTATCAGGTCGGCAAATAACAGCGTCTTGTCAAGAAACCCGTCAATACGCGCTTGTTCCGCCGGACTTGCGCCATAAAGAGCCGGCGCATTGGGGCCGGTCAAGGCGGCCAGACGCATAATGCTGTTGGACTCAAAAACCCCGATACTGCCATTTTCAGCAAAAGCGGCGGGAATATCGCCAAACGGATTGGCCTTCAAAAAACCGTCTGTCTTATAAACCGTGCCGCTAAAGCCGGTGCTGGCTGTGCGCTGCGCTGCCGCATGGGTTTTGCGGCCTTCATCATCCAGCTTGACCGCCTCATAATCCCACAGCCAATTGACCATTTCCGGCGGCGTGTCGCCAATCACTTCTATCGTCGCGCCGGAATATCGAGCCGCAATCAACGCTTTGTAAACGCGCGGATTGGGCAGATAGGAAAAAATTCTGATATCGCTCATGTGAACTCGCTCCCCTTATCATCCAGACTGCCTCAGTCATATTGACCCGTCAATATGCGGCAATGCCCCGATTTCTTGGCATTATTGAAAGATTGGCCTTGGCAGGCCGCGCGTCATCTGTCTATATCAAATAATGCAACTCAGCCAGCTTGTCGGTGATTTAGGCCAATTCATTATCGCACAACAAAGCACCGCGCCCTTTATTTTTGGTATATCCGGCGGTCAGGGGGCGGGCAAATCGACGTTGTGCCGCGCCCTCACCCAATATCTTGCCGATAAGGGCAAAAGCGCGGTTACGCTGGGGCTGGATGATTTTTACCTATCTGCCGCAGCACGCCAAAATCTTGCCGCGCAAGTGCATCCGCTTTGTGCGACGCGCGGCGTCCCCGGCACGCATGATGTTGACCTCATGCGCGCCACACTTCACGCCCTGCAGAGCGCGACCGAAAATACCGAAACCCGCATCCCCATATTCAGCAAAAGCCATGACGAAGGCCTGCCCCGCCAAGACTGGGCGCGCTTTCAAGGACGCCCCGATGTGATTTTGCTGGAAGGTTGGTGTGTCGGCGGGCGCGACAGTTTTATCTCCCCTGCCCCGCAAACCGAATGGGAAAACCGCCACGACCCGAACGGCGTTTGGAAAGGCTGGACACATCAGCAGGCCGCCGCCTATGGCGATATATGGGATGCCTGTCATGGCCTATTGCTAATACGCCAAGACAATTTCGATGCGGTAATTGACAGCCGATGGCGGCAAGAACAAGACAATGCGGCAGAAAGCGGTGTCTGGCAATTTGCCAATCGAGACGAAGTGGCTGATTTTTGCGCCCATTATGAAAGCTGGACATTGGGCATTTGGAAAAAATTGCCGGAAACAGCCAATTTTGTCATTGGCCGCGACGCCAATTACATTTATCAATATCTTTAAGTGTTCTTAAGTTTCCTCCCATGCTGCAAGACATACTGACAAAACATATTGAATTGATTTATCCCGACCTTGATGCGCCGGCTCTGGCAACGCGCCTATGCGCGATTTTCAATCTCGCACCGGATAGGCAAGCCATCAGGCGTGACAATTTATGGTCGCAGAAAGACAGTTTCCTCATCACCTATGGCGACAGCATTGTCTCCGATGACCGCACGCCCCTGCAAAACACGCTGCATTTGATGAAGGATTTATTGCAAGGCGCGATTTCCGGCGTTCACATATTGCCCTATTTCCCGTTTTCCTCCGATGATGGTTTTGCCGTCAAAGATTATGAAGCAGTGCGCCCCGATTTGGGCGATTGGGATAATATTGCCGAAATTGGCAGCCAGTTTCGGTTGATGTCGGATGTGGTGATAAATCATGCTTCCGCCAGTCATGACTGGTTCCAGCAATTCCTTGCCGATGAAGCGCCGGGGCGTGATTATATTATGACTGCGACACCGGATGATGATGTCGCGCAAGTCACCCGCCCGCGCCCGTCACCGCTTCTGATGCCGGTGCAAACAAAGGCCGGCGAAAAATTGGTTTGGTGCACTTTCAGCCCCGACCAGGTTGATTTGGATTTCTCCAATCCCGATTTACTGTGCGAGTTTATCCGCCTTTTGAAATTTTATATTGATGCGGGCGTGCGCGTGTTCCGGCTGGATGCAGTCGGCTTTTTGTGGAAACAGCCCGGCACAAATTGTCTGCATTTGCCGCAAACCCATGAAATCATCAAACTCATGCGGACATTGATTGACCATTTGGACGAGACGGTTTTACTGGTCACCGAGACCAATGTGCCGAACCATGAAAACGTCGCCTATTTCGGCAATGGCAATGAGGCGCATATTATTTACAATTTCAGCCTGCCGCCATTGCTTGTTCATGCCCTGCTGACCGGTGAGTCGATGTATTTGCGCCGCTGGATGATGTCGATGGCTCCCAGTCAGGATGGCTGCGCCTTTCTCAATTTCTCCGCCTCGCATGACGGCATTGGCCTGCGACCGGTGGAAGGCTTGTTACCACAAGAGGAAGTGGACAAAATGATTGAGGCTGTGCAGTCATTTGGCGGACGCCTGACCATGCGCGCCTATCAAGACCGGCAAGTGCCTTATGAAATGAACACCACGCTGTTTTGCGCGCTGAAAGGCACAATTGACGGGGCGGATGATTTGCAAGTGCCGCGTTTTATCGCGTCACAAACAATTATGATGTCGCTGGAGGGGATTCCGGCCTTTTATGTGCAGAGCTTTTTAGCATCAGAAAATGATGAGGCATTGGCCGAAAAAACCGGCCAGAACCGGTCACTGAACCGCAAGCAATGGCAGGCGGCGGAAGTGGATGCCGGGCTAGCCGACATGTCCTCACCTATGGCGCGGATATTCCATGAACTCACACGCCGATTGCATATCCGCAAACAGCAAAAAGCATTTCACCCGGACGCCACCCAATTTACTTTGCATATCAATCCCGGCCTGTTCGGCTTTTGGCGCCAAAGCCTCGACCGGCAACAATCGCTGTTTGTTGTGACCAATATCACAGGCGACGCAAAAACATTAAGCCTGCGCGACATTAACCTGTTCGCCAATACGCAATGGGTTGATTTGTTACGCGATGAAGAAGTCAATCCCGAAGATGAAGAGTTGATTTTGCAGCCCTATCAGACAGTGTGGATTTCCAATCTGCCGCGCTGACAGCTATTCTTAATCGGTATTATCAAGCCGCACCGCTTCAGCATAGCGGGAAAGGAAATCAGGACTGGCCGCATTGACGCGGTTCCAGCTCGGCAGAAACGGCGTCTCCATCGGATTGCTTAAATAAGTCTCACCGGCAAGCATGATATTTTGAGCAAACAGCTCCACCGCCGCTTCTTCGGAATGGCGGTCAAGCGTCAGCCCGTTCATCAGCGCATCATTGTAATAGCTGTCAATCCTGTCCAGCGCCTCGCGGAAATAAGTCGCCTTAATGGTGCGAAACTTTTCGGCTGAGAAAATCTCGCCATCCGTAGCCAGCTTGCGGAAAATCGCCTTGCTGATATCCACACTCATGCGCGACAGCCCCTTGCCCGCATCATCGGCGGAAACTTCCTGATGCTTGTGGTCATATTGGTCGGCAATATCAACCTGTGCAATGACACGGTTTGAATAATTGCGGCGCACTTCCGACAGCACACCAATTTCCAACCCCCAATCGGACGGGATACGAATATCGGCGACCACATGGCTACGCATGGCAAACTCACCAGCCAGCGGATAACGGAAACTGTCGAGAAAGCGCAAATAGCTATTGTCGCCGCAAACTTTCCGCAAAGCGGCCAGCAAGGGTGTGATAAGCAGGCGCGTGACACGCCCGCCCAGCTTGTCACCATTGATGCGCGGATAATAACCTTTGGAAAACACATAAGGGAAAACCGGATTGACCACCGGATAAAGCAGCCGCGCCAGCATGGTGCGTTCATAAGTGACAATATCGCAATCATGCAGGCCGATAACATCAACCTTGCGGCTGGCCAGCATGTAGCCGAAGCAATACCAGACATTGCGCCCCTTGCCCGGCTCCGGCGGTGCCAGCCCCATTTCCGCCAGTTCCGCATCAAGCGCGGTCAGGCGCGGCCCGTCATGCCACAACACCACATGATTTTGCGGCAGGCGCGAAAAATAGTCTTTGGCATGGGCATATTCATCGGCATTGGCGCGGTCAAGGCCAATCACGATTTGCTCCAAATATGGCACTTTAGCCAGTTCCGACACGATATTTTCCAGTGCCGGACCACTAAGCTCGGAATACAGGCTGGGCAGAACCAGACCAATCGGGCGGCGCTGGCCGAAACTCGTCAACTCGGCTTCCATATCCTCAACCGAACGACGGGTGAGATTATGCAATGTGGACACATTTCCGTTCTGGAAAAAATCGGACATGGGAGACTATCCTTTACGCAAAACTAATCTGACAGTTTTACCCTATTTCCTCGCCCAAGAAAAACGCAATCGCGTCGCACCAACCCTGCGGCCCGGCCTGCCGTGTTTTGTAAAGACCATGGTCAGGCGGCAGCGCTGGTAAAACAGTCAGATGCGGATTGGCAACCAGCGCGGCGCGGTCAGCGGCCAGCAACATGGCAATATCATTCGGCCCGTCGCCCAATGCCCAGCTTTCACAAGCTTGCGCCATATCACGCATCATGGCCTGCATGGCCGCCGCTTTATCGCGCTTTGGCACAATATGGTAAAATCGCCCGCCACGGGTCAGGCCGTAACCATGCCCCGCAAGCATATTGGGCGATGGCGGCGCATCACCGCGCCAGATAAACGGCTCGCTGGCCGCGCGTGCGGCGGCGGCCTGCGCCGACACCATATCAAGGCCGGTCAGACCCGCAATCTCAGCAACCGCCATATCACCGAAACAATGCATATTCT
>JAYPAN010000029.1:0-15394 GCA_038123715.1 Rhodobiaceae bacterium
ATCGTGCCGATATTGCAATGCGGCTTCGTACGCTCAAACTTTTCCTTCGCCATAATCTCTCTCCGTCGATTTTCCTGTAAGGGTGGTTAGGCCAGCTTGGCGATGACTTCATCAGACACCGCTTGTGGCACTTGCTCATAATGATCAAACAACATGGAATACTGGGCGCGACCTTGCGTCATCGACCGCAGCGTATTGACATAGCCAAACATATTGGCCAACGGCACCATAGCCGTAATAACAGACGCATTGCCGCGCGCCTCAGTGCCACGCACCTGGCCACGGCGGCTGTTCAAATCGCCAATCACATCGCCCATATGCTCATCCGGCGTCACCACCTCAACCAGCATAATAGGTTCCAGCAATTTCGCACCGGCATCGCGCGAGGCTTCGCGGAACGCGGCACGCGCAGCAATCTCAAAGGCCATGACGCTGGAGTCAACATCATGATAGGCGCCGTCAATCAATTGCACGCGGAAATCAATCATTGGGAAGCCGGCCAGCACACCGTTTTCACGCACGCTCTCAATGCCTTTTTCCACGCCGGGGATATATTCGCGCGGAATTGAGCCACCGACAATTTTATTGTCAAACTCATAGCCGCCGCCCGGCTCCATCGGCTCGATAATCATTTTCACGCGGGCAAACTGGCCGGAACCGCCGGTCTGTTTTTTATGCGTGTAATCAACTTCGGTCGCCTTGGTGAATGTCTCGCGATAGGCCACTTGCGGCGCACCGACATTGGCTTCCACTTTGAATTCGCGCTTCATCCGGTCAACAATAATGTCGAGGTGCAATTCGCCCATGCCAGCAATCACAGTCTGGCCGCTTTCCTCATCCGATTTAACGCGGAAAGACGGGTCTTCTTGCGCCAGACGGTTGAGTGCCAAACCCATTTTCTCTTGGTCACCCTTGGTTTTCGGCTCAACGGCAACTTCAATCACCGGGTCGGGGAACTCCATACGCTCCAGAATAACCGGGCTGGATGTTTCGCACAGCGTATCACCGGTTGTGGTGTCTTTCAGCCCGACCAGCGCAACAATGTCACCAGCATGCGCTTCTTTGATTTCTTCACGCGAATTGGCGTGCATTTGCAGCATACGGCCAATCCGTTCGCGCTTGTCTTTCACTGTGTTAACCACAGATGCCCCGCTTTCCAGCTTACCGGAATAAATCCGCGCGAAAGTCAGCGAGCCGACAAACGGGTCATTGGCGATTTTGAAAGCGAGCATGGAAAGCGGCTCGTCATCGGAGGATTTACGGACAATTTCTTCTTCGGTTTTAGCATCAATGCCCTGAATGGCAGCCACATCAAGCGGCGACGGCATAAAATCAACAACCGCATCAAGAAGCGGTTGAACGCCCTTATTCTTAAAAGCAGTGCCGTTCAAAACCGGCACAAAATTCTGTTCAATCGTGCCTTTGCGGATGCAACGAATAAGTGTTGCCTCATCCGGCTCTGTGCCTTCCAGATAGGCTTCCATGACATCATCATCGACCTCAACAGCCGATTCAACCAGCATGGCGCGATATTCTTCGGCTTGGTCTTTCAGACTGTCACGAATATCAACATATTCATATTCAGCGCCCAATGCCTCGTCTTTCCAGACAACTTCTTTCATCCGCACCAAATCAACCAGACCTTCATATTCGGCCTCAGCACCAATCGGCAATTGCAGCACCAGCGGGGTCGCGCCCAGCCGGTCTTTAATCATTTCAACACAGCGGAAGAAGTCCGCACCCATGCGATCCATTTTGTTGACAAAACACATGCGCGGCACAGAGTATTTGTCGGCCTGACGCCACACTGTCTCAGATTGCGGCTCAACACCGGCAACCGAGTCAAACACAGCGACCGCCCCGTCAAGCACCCGCAAAGAACGCTCAACCTCAATGGTGAAGTCAACATGGCCGGGTGTGTCAATGATATTGATGCGCTTTTCGTTCCAGAAACAAGTTGTCGCAGCCGAGGTAATGGTGATACCGCGCTCTTGTTCCTGCTCCATCCAGTCCATTGTGGCAGCGCCGTCATGGACTTCACCGATTTTATAGCTCACGCCCGTATAATATAGAATACGTTCGGTGGTCGTGGTTTTACCGGCGTCAATATGCGCCATAATGCCGATATTGCGATAATCTTCAAGCGAGGTGGAGCGAGCCATGAGCGTATCCTGTAGGTTTTACCAGCGATAATGGGAGAAAGCGCGGTTGGCTTCGGCCATGCGATGCGTGTCTTCACGCTTTTTGACTGCCGAGCCGCGATTATTGACTGCATCCATGAGTTCGCCGGACAGGCGATCAACCATGGTGTTTTCGCCGCGCGCGCGCGCCGCAGCGATAAGCCAGCGAATAGCCAGCGCCTGTTTGCGGTCAGCCCGCACCTCAACCGGCACTTGATAAGTAGCACCCCCGACACGGCGCGAGCGCACTTCAACAGCCGGCATAATGTTTTCCAGCGCTTCGTGGAAAACAGCGACCGGCTCACGGCTCAGCTTGGCTTCAATCGCGTCAAGCGCACCGTAAAGAATACTTTCGGCAGTTGATTTTTTGCCGTGCAGCATGAGGCTGTTCATGAATTTGGACAGCACTTCGTCGCCATATTTGGCGTCGGGAATAACCTGTCTTTTTTCTGCGCGATGGCGACGTGACATATCTGCTTCCTAACCCTATTTCGGACGTTTCGCGCCATATTTGGAACGGCGCTGCTTACGGTCTTTGACGCCCTGCGTATCGAGGACGCCGCGAATAATGTGGTAACGCACACCCGGCAAGTCTTTCACGCGACCGCCGCGTATCATGACAACTGAGTGTTCCTGAAGATTGTGGCCTTCACCGGGAATATAGCTGGTCACTTCATAGCCGCTGGTCAGACGCACACGGGCAACTTTACGAAGCGCCGAGTTCGGCTTTTTTGGCGTGGTTGTATAAACGCGCGTGCAAACGCCGCGGCGCTGCGGACACGCTTCCATAGCCGGAACCTTGTTCCGTTTTACAACTTTTTGCCGCGGTTTGCGGATAAGCTGGTTAATCGTCGGCATATGCCACTCCCGATTGTCAAACACAAAAAGGCCAATAAGGTGCGCCGCCTCATCGCAACGCCCTGTAGCCCGGAAACCGCCATGTTCCCATGCCGGTTATGTGTGCAGAGGATCCTTGCGGATCATGCGCCAGAATTTACTTCAGATCGACCAACAGCGTTTAGGTTCAACATTACGGGTCGGCCCCGCAATCGCAAGAAACCTACAGCCCTGCTACCAAAGTGAGGCTGTCTTAGGCGAATCAAACCACTTGGTCAAGTGAAGAATTGGATTTTCTGCACCGGTTTTGCCGGTTTCGCCGCAAATGAGGGAAAAATCCTCAAAAACACCCGATTTCCAACAAAAAAGGCCGGGAATGAAACCCATTCCCGACCCTTTAATTTGCTGTGCCGCTATCGGCATTTATGCCTGACCGGCATCTCCGGCTGCTTCTTCGGCAACGGTTTCGGCCTCGGCCATATCGGCTTCTGCCGCCATTGCCGGTGCATCGGCCTCCTCGGTCAGTTCAACCGTCGGGTTTTCCGCTTCCAGCACCGCATCACGCTCGGCTGCCTCGCCTTTCAGACGCTGCATCATGCCGCCCGTGCCGGCAGGAATCAGACGCCCGACAATGACATTTTCTTTAAGACCAATAAGCTCATCATATTTGCCGTTAATCGCCGCTTCGGTCAGCACCCGCGTCGTCTCCTGGAAGGAGGCGGCGGAGATAAATGACCGCGTTTGCAGCGAGGCTTTGGTGATGCCAAGCAAAATCGGCATCGCGGTCGGCAAAGTCTTGCCTTCGGCGGTCAGTTTTTCAACCGCCTCTTCATATTCCACCTTGTCAATATGCTCACCGGTGAGGAAATCGCTCTCACCGGAGGTCAGAATCTCGACTTTTTGCAGCATTTGGCGGACAATCACCTCAATATGCTTGTCGTTAATCGTCACCCCTTGCAGGCGATACACATCCTGAATTTCATTGACCAGATAGGCGGCCAATTCCTCAACACCGGAAATCGCCAGAATATCATGCGGCGCCGGGTGGCCATCAATCAGATATTCACCCTTTTCAATAATATCGCCTTCCTGCACGGACAAATGCTTGGCTTTCGGCACAAGATATTCCACCGGCTCCATATCGGCCTCTTCCGGATGAATGACAATGCGCCGCTTATTCTTGTAATCGCGGCCAAACTCAACCTTACCGGTAATTTCAGCGATAATCGCATGGTCTTTCGGGCGCCGCGCTTCAAACAGCTCAGCCACACGCGGCAGACCGCCGGTAATATCGCTCGATGTCGCGCCTTCGGTCGGAATCCGCGCCAGCGTATCGCCGGCATGGACATTGGCTCCCGGATCAACCGACAAAATTGCACCCACCGCCAGAATGAAGCGGGCTTCATTGCCATTGGAGAGGGTTTTGATTTTGCCGTCTTTGTCTTTGACAACAATGGCCGGCTTCAAATCAGCACCGCGCGCCTGACCGGAGCCGTCCAGCACAACGCGCTGGCTGATGCCGGTGGCCTCATCGGTTACTTCGCTGACCGACACACCGTCAACCAAATCCTCATATTCGACCACGCCTTCAAGCTCGGTCAAAATCGGAATCGCATAGGGTTCCCACTCGGCCAGACGGTCGCCGCGTTTGATTTCATCGCCTTCCTTGACGCGCAAACGCGCACCATAAGAGAGTTTGTGGCTGGCGCGTTCCAAACCATTGCTGTCAACGATTTTGACGCTGACATTACGCCCCATCACAATCGCGCGCCCGCTGCTGTCCTCAACGATATTGGCGTTTTCAATCTGCACCATGCCTTCAGCATTGGATTCAATGAAAGACTGGTCAACCACTTGCGCCGTGCCACCAATATGGAAAGTCCGCATGGTCAGCTGGGTTCCCGGCTCACCAATTGATTGGGCTGCAATCACGCCAATGGCTTCGCCCATATTAACCGGCGTGCCGCGCGCCAGGTCGCGGCCATAACATTTGGCGCAAACCCCGCTTTTGGTTTCGCAGGTCAAAACCGAACGGATTTTGATGCTGACCAGATTGGCTTCCTCAATGGCATCGAGATGCTCCTCGGTAATCATATCGCCTTTTTTGACAATGACTTCCTCGGTCGCCAGATTGACAACATCCTCGCAAGGCACACGTCCCAGCACACGCTCGGACAGCGACGTAATCACCTCACCGGCCTCAATCACGGCGGAAACTGTAATGCCGTCCTGCGTGCCGCAATCATCTATATTGACAATGCAATCTTGTGCCACATCGACCAGACGCCGCGTCAAATAGCCGGAATTGGCCGTTTTCAGCGCGGTATCGGCAAGACCTTTACGCGCACCGTGGGTCGAGTTGAAGTATTCGAGAACCGACAAGCCTTCCTTGAAGTTGGAAATAATCGGCGTTTCGATAATTTCGCCGGATGGCTTGGCCATCAGCCCGCGCATACCGGCAAGCTGTTTCATTTGCGCCGGCGAGCCACGCGCACCGGAATGCGACATCATGTAAATCGAATTGATGAAATTGCTGTCTTCCGTATCCTCGGCATCGACAGTGGAAATCTTGCCCATCATCGCGTCAGCCACACGGTCAGTGCAACGCGCCCAAGCATCGACAACCTTATTATATTTCTCGCCCTGGGTAATCAGCCCGTCCGTATATTGCTGCTCATATTCCTTGACCAGCTCCAGCGTCTCGTCAATCAGCGACAGCTTGTCTTCAGGGATAACCATGTCATCTTTACCGAAGGAAATACCGGCCTTGCACGCTTCGCGGAAGCCGATTTTCATAATATGGTCGCAAAACAGAACGGTTTCCTTCTGGCCGCAATGGCGATACACCGCATCAATGACTTTGGAAATTTCTTTCTTGGTCATCAGCTTGTTAATCGTCTCATAGGGCAGATTGACATGCAGTGGCAATTCCTGTGCCAGCATATAACGCCCCGCCGTTGTCTCAACCACACGCTGTGAAACAGTGCCTTGCTCGTCAATCTGGTCAACCCGCACTTTTATTTTGGTGTGCAGTGTCAGCGCGCCTTGGTCAAGCGCCTGTTCCAGCTCACCAATATCAGAAATCACCATGCCCTCGCCCGGCAGGCCATCGCGTTGCAGGCTCATATAATACAGGCCAAGCACGATATCTTGCGACGGCACAATAATCGGCGCGCCATTGGCTGGGTGCAGAATGTTATTGGTGGACATCATCAAGACACGCGCTTCAAGCTGCGCCTCTAGTGACAGCGGCACATGCACAGCCATTTGGTCGCCGTCAAAATCAGCGTTAAAAGCGGCGCAAACCAGCGGATGCAATTGAATCGCCTTGCCTTCAATCAACACCGGCTCAAAAGCCTGAATACCAAGCCGGTGCAGTGTCGGCGCGCGGTTCAGCATGACCGGATGTTCACGGATAACCTCGTCAAGAATATCCCACACTTCAGGGCGTTCCTTCTCGACCATTTTCTTCGACTGTTTGACGGTCGAGGACAGACCCTTGGCCTCAAGGCGTGAATAAATAAACGGCTTGAACAATTCCAATGCCATTTTCTTCGGTAGGCCGCATTGATGCAGTTTCAACTCCGGGCCAACCACAATCACCGAGCGTCCCGAATAATCGACCCGCTTGCCGAGCAGATTTTGCCGGAAGCGACCCTGCTTGCCTTTCAACATGTCGGACAGCGATTTCAACGGACGCTTATTGCCGCCGGTAATCACCCGACCGCGCCTCCCATTGTCGAACAGCGCATCAACCGATTCCTGCAACATGCGCTTTTCATTACGCACGATAATATCGGGCGCGCGCAGTTCAATCAGCCGCTTCAACCGGTTATTGCGGTTAATCACACGGCGATATAAATCATTCAAATCGGAAGTCGCAAAGCGCCCGCCATCCAGCGGCACAAGCGGGCGCAGTTCCGGCGGAATCACCGGCACAACATTCAAAATCATCCATTCAGGACGCCCGCCGGAGCGAATAAAGGCCTCAACGACTTTCAGCCTTTTCGCCAATTTCTTCGGCTTCAGCTCGGTTGTTGCCTCGGCAATTTCAACCCGCAGCTCATCGCGCAGCTTTTCAAGGTCGATATCCTCAAGCATGGCACGCACCGCCTCAGCGCCGATACCGACAACGAAATTATCTTCGCCATATTCATCCATGGCGTCGTAATATTCTTCCTCACTCAGCAATTGCCCCTGTTTCAGCGGCGACAGCATCGGGTCAAGAACAATGAAATGTTCGAAATACAAAACCCGTTCAAGGTCTTTCAGCGTCATGTCCAAAAGCAGGCCGATACGACTTGGCAGCGATTTCAAAAACCAGATATGCGCGACCGGCGCGGCCAGTTCAATATGACCCATACGCTCGCGACGCACTTTGGTCAGCGTCACTTCAACACCGCATTTTTCGCAGATTACGCCCTTGAACTTCATCCGCTTATATTTGCCGCACAGACATTCATAGTCTTTAATCGGGCCAAAAATACGCGCGCAAAACAGCCCGTCACGCTCCGGCTTGAAGGTGCGGTAGTTAATCGTCTCCGGCTTTTTAATCTCGCCATAAGACCAAGACAGGATTTTCTCCGGGCTGGCAATCGAGATGCGGATTTGATCAAAGGCCTGCTGGTTGGCCTGTGGATTGAAGATATTCATGACCTCGTGGTTCATCGGTCGTCTCCTAAATTGCGGCGTGCCGCATTAACCCTGAATGTCCCGGCGGCTCTCTGTCAGTTCGACATTGAGACCCAGAGACCGGATTTCCTTGACAAGAACATTGAAGCTTTCGGGGATACCCGCTTCAAATGTGTCATCGCCTTTCACAATGGCCTCATAGACTTTCGTCCGACCGGCCACATCGTCTGATTTCACCGTCAACATTTCCTGCAATGTGTAAGCAGCGCCATAGGCTTCCAACGCCCAGACTTCCATTTCACCGAAGCGCTGGCCGCCAAATTGCGCCTTGCCGCCCAAAGGTTGTTGGGTCACAAGGCTGTATGGGCCAATGGAACGGGCATGGATTTTGTCGTCAACCAGATGGTGCAGTTTCAGCATATAAATATAGCCGACAGTCACTTTCCGGTCGAAAGGCTCGCCAGTGCGGCCATCATGCAATTGCACCTGACCTGAGCTGTCAATGCCAGCCTTGCTGAGCATCTCAACAATGTCACCATCATTTGCGCCGTCAAAGACCGGCGTTGCTACCGGCACGCCATTACGCAAAGTCTGGCTCATCTCAAGCGCTTCACCATCGGATAATTGCGCCACATCATCATCACCGGAATAGACATCATTCAATGTCTCCTTGATGCGTCCGACATTGCCATCCATCTCAAAGGCGGTCAGCGCCTCATTGATTTGACGGCCAAGACCGGCACAGGCCCAACCCAAATGGGTTTCAAGAATCTGTCCGACATTCATCCGGCTCGGCACACCCAACGGGTTCAGCACAATATCCACCGGCGCGCCATCATCGAGATAGGGCATGTCTTCAAGCGGCAAAATGCGGGAAATCACACCCTTATTGCCATGCCGGCCAGCCATTTTGTCACCCGGTTGCAGCTTACGCTTCACGGCAACATAGACTTTAATCATTTTCATGACGCCGGGCGGCAGCTCATCGCCGCGCTGCACCTTGTCCACCTTGTCCTCAAAGCGCGCTTCCAGCGCCCCTTTGGCTTCGTCAAACTGCTTTTTCATCGCTTCGACTTCAGCCATCGCCGCGTCATTTTTCAACGCTATTTGCCACCATTGCGAACGCGGCAAATCATCCAGTATCGCTTGCGTGATTTTGCTGTCAGCCGCCATGCCGCCAGGGCCTGAGGCAACCTGTTTGTTCAGCAGGGCTTCGCCCAGACGCTTATAGACATTGCGCTCAAGAATTGACAATTCATCATCCCGGTCTTTGGCCAGCGCTTCAATTTCTTCACGCTCAATGGCCAGCGCCCGTTCATCCTTGTCAATGCCGTGGCGGTTGAACACGCGCACCTCAACCACCGTGCCGGATGTGCCGGGCGGCAGTTTCAGAGAAGTGTCGCGCACATCAGAGGCTTTTTCACCGAAAATGGCGCGCAGCAATTTTTCTTCCGGCGTCATCGGGCTTTCGCCTTTCGGCGTGATTTTACCGACCAGAATATCGCCCGGATTAACCTCCGCGCCAATATAGACAATGCCGGCCTCGTCAAGATTGCCGAGCGCGTCCTCACCAACATTGGGAATATCGCGGGTGATTTCTTCCGGCCCCAGCTTGGTGTCACGCGCCATGATTTCAAACTCCTCAATATGGATTGAGGTGAAAACATCATCGCGCACAATACGCTCGGAAATCAGGATGGAATCCTCGAAATTATAGCCATTCCAAGGCATGAAGGCGACCAACACATTGCGCCCAAGCGCCAATTCACCAAGCTCGGTGGACGGGCCATCAGCCACAACATCGCCGACTTCCACCCGGTCACCAACCCGCACAAGCGGACGCTGGTTGATGCAGGTCGATTGATTGGAGCGCTGAAACTTCCGCAGATTGTAAATATCAACGCCGGATTTTGAGGCATCGGTTTCATCGGTTGCGCGGATAACGATACGGGTTGCATCCACTTGGTCAACCACACCGGCGCGGCGCGCCGAAATCGCCGCCCCGCTGTCACGCGCAACAACTTCTTCCATGCCAGTGCCGACCAGCGGCGCATCGGCCTGCAAAAGCGGCACGGCTTGGCGTTGCATGTTCGACCCCATCAGCGCGCGGTTGGCGTCATCATTTTCAAGGAAGGGGATAAGCGCGGCGGCAACCGAGACAATCTGTTTCGGCGAGACATCAAGCAAATCCACCATTTCCGGCGGCACGATTTCAAAATCGCCATTGACGCGGCAATTGATAAGCTCTTCTTCAATCTGGCCATTGGCGGCAATGGAAATTGTCGCCTGCGCCACACGATAGCGGGCTTCTTCCATGGCCGACAGATAAATCACTTCATCAGTGACTTTACCGTCAACAACCTTGCGATAGGGGCTTTCAATAAAGCCGTATTTATTGACGCGGGCAAAAGTCGCCAGCGAGTTGATAAGGCCGATATTCGGCCCTTCCGGTGTTTCAATCGGGCAAATCCGGCCATAATGGGTCGGATGCACGTCACGGACTTCAAAACCGGCACGCTCGCGCGTCAAACCGCCGGGGCCAAGCGCCGACAGACGCCGCTTATGCGTGATTTCCGACAGCGGGTTTGTCTGGTCCATAAATTGCGACAATTGCGAGGAGCCGAAAAACTCCCGCACCGAAGCCGACACCGGCTTGGCGTTAATCAAATCCTGCGGCATGACCGTATCGATATCAATCGAACTCATCCGTTCCTTAATGGCACGCTCCATCCGCAACAGGCCGATACGATACTGATTTTCCATCAATTCGCCGACCGAGCGCACACGCCGATTGCCGAGATTGTCGATATCGTCAACATCACCCTTGCCGTCGCGCAAATCGACCAGCGTTTTGACAACGCCGACAATGTCCTCTTTACGCAACACACGAATATCATCGGCACATTCCTGATTCAGGCGGATATTCATTTTTACCCGACCGACAGCCGATAAATCATAGCGTTCAGAATCGAAGAACAGCCCGTTAAACAGCGCTTCGGCGGTTTCCGGCGTTGGCGGCTCACCCGGACGCATAACGCGGTAAATCTCTTCAAGCGCGGTCAGCAAATCGCTTGATTTATCCGCCACCAGCGTATTGCGGATAAACGGCCCGCGATTGACTGGGTCAATATCCAGCGTGTTGATTTCCGTATAGCCTTTTTCCAGCAACTCGCCGAGCAAGTCCTCAGTGATTTCATCGCCTGCCTCGGCAAAAATCTCACCGGTTTCAAAGCTGACCATTTCATCGGCGATAAACCGGCCAATCAGCTCATCATCAGAGACGCGGAGTTTTTCCAGCCCATCCTCGGCCAGCTTGCGCGCCATGCGTGGCGAGATTTTCTGCCCTGCTTCAATCACCACCTTGCCATTTTTGTCATTTATCAAATCGTAAAGCGGTTTGGAGCCGCGCCTTTGTTCCGGCACAAAATCTGTAACCCAGCCGTCTTTGCCGCGCACATAGGCGACTTTATTGTAGAACATGTCGAGGATTTCATCCGAGGCATAGCCCAATGCGTGCAACAACACCGTTGCCGGTAATTTACGGCGGCGGTCAATCCGCACGTGCAAAATATCCTTGGCGTCAAATTCAAAATCCAGCCAGGAGCCGCGATAGGGTATCACGCGCGCGGCAAATAAAAGCTTGCCCGACACATGGGTTTTGCCCTTGTCATGGTCGAAAAACACACCGGGGCTGCGGTGCATTTGCGAAACGATAACGCGCTCCGTGCCATTGACGATAAATGTGCCATTATCCGTCATAAATGGCAGGTCGCCCATATAAACTTCCTGCTCTTTAATATCTTTGACCGATTTGGCGCCGGTTTCCTCGTCAATATCGAAAACCACCAGCCGCAATGTCACTTTCAGCGGAGCCGCGAAAGTCATGCCGCGTTGCTGGCACTCTTCCACATCATATTTCGGTTTTTCAAACTCATAGCTGACAAATTCCAGCATGGCAGCGCCGCTGAAATCGGTAATCGGAAAAACCGACTTAAAGACCGCTTGCAGACCGTCTTCAAAACGGCCGCCCTCAGGTGCTTGCACCTGCAAAAACTGGTCATAAGAGTATTTTTGAACCTCAATCAGATTGGGAACATCCACAATTTGTGGGATACGTCCAAATGATTTACGAATACGTTTGCGACCTGCATAAGCTTGCGACATGTGATTTCCTCAATCTCATCACCGCGGGTTCGGGAAATCCCGAAGAAGGCGCGCCACCCCGCATCAAAAAGCGCGTCCCCCATTTGCCGGAACCGGTCAGTTTGCGCGGCACAGCGCACTGGCGGTTAAAGGCAATACGGGACAGGCGGATTTTCGGTTCACCCGCCTGCCCCTTATCTTTCAAAAAGAGCTTTATTTCAGCTCTATCGTCGCGCCGACGGCTTCGAGCTTTTCTTTCAGCTCATTGGCTTCGGCGGTCGGAACGTCTTCTTTCAAATCAGTCGGCGCACCTTCTACCATTTCCTTGGCCTCTTTCAGACCCAGGCCGGTAATGGCACGAACTTCCTTGATGACGTTGATTTTCTGGTCGCCGGCAGAAGCCAGAACAACGGTAAAGCTGTCCTTTTCTTCCGCGGCACCACCGGCATCACCACCGGCGGCCGGAGCAGCAGCCACAGCAACAGGTGCTGCGGCGGAAACGCCCCATTTTTCTTCCAGAAGTTTTGCCAAATCGGCAGCTTCCAGAACGGTCAGACTTGAGAGGTCTTCGGCAATTTTTTCAATATCAGCCATTTTCTGTCTCCAATAGTTAATCCGGGCTCCGCTTTATGCGGCATCACCCTGTGCAGCTTTGGCGCCCAGCACACGTGCCAGTTGACCGGCCGGCGCTTGCAACACACCTGCCACTTTCGTGGCCGGCGAATTGATAAGCCCGACAAGTTGACCCCGCAATTCGTCAAGCGAAGGCAGGGACGCCAGATTTTTCACACCTTCCGCATCAAGGACAGTCGTATCCATAATGCCGCCAATAATCACCAGATTGTCGTTTTCCTTGGCGAATTTTGCCGCCACTTTCGGTGCGGCAACCGGATCTTGCGAATAGGCAATCGCGGTTGGCCCGGAAAACATGTCACTGATTTCCTCAGCAGGTGTGCCTGCGAGAGCGAGCTTGACCAGCCGGTTTTTGGTCACTTTGACCGTTCCGCCGACTTCAGCCATTTGGTGTCTGAGACCATCCATCTCAGGCACGGAAAGCCCGGAATAGTGGGCAATCACGACAATGCCGGCATCTTCAAAAATGCCGGAATAGTGTGACACGAGCTCTTCTTTGCCAGCTCTATCCACTGTTCTCTCTCCTTCGCGCATATTTCATGCGCATTGTGGTGAAACCATAAGGCCTTCACCGTTTCGGAATTGCCGCCCGCTTTGCAGTGCAAGGAATCTCCTCACAAAACCAGTAACGAGCGACGCTCTTCCTGTCCCGGGTCTGGCCCGCACCCATGCCCCACGGCATAGCTGCAAAAACCTTTCTCCCGTCTCATACAGGACATTAAGCATCCCAAATCGGATGCACCTGTAATCTTGGACAGGCCGGAGGCGAACCTCCGGTCATCCGCATGAGGCAGCAAGCCGCCCCAAACGGAATTTCAATCAGGCACTGTCTCCAATGCCTGAAATATCAATTTTCACGCCCGGCCCCATGGTCGAACTGACCGCCAGACGCTTTAGGTAAGTGCCTTTAGCACCTGTCGGCTTGGCTTTTTGAACGGCTGCCACCAACGCTTTCAAATTGCCCACCAATTGCTCTTCCGAGAAACTCGCCTTGCCGACACCGGCATGAACAATGCCTTCTTTCTCAACGCGAAACTCGACCGCACCGCCTTTGGCCGCGCGCACCGCTTCGGCTATATCCGCCGTCACCGTGCCGACTTTCGGGTTCGGCATCAAATTGCGCGGGCCAAGCACTTTGCCCAAACGGCCAACCAGCGGCATCATATCCGGCGTTGCAATACAACGGTCGAAATCGATTTTGCCGCCCTGAATGCTCTCCATCAAATCTTCCGCGCCGACAATATCAGCGCCTGCCGATTTGGCTTCTTCGGCTTTTTCCTCGCGGGCAAAAACCGCAACGCGCTGCGCCCGACCTGTGCCATTGGGCAATTCAACCACGCCACGCACCATTTGGTCGGCATGGCGCGGGTCAACACCGAGATTGATGGCGCATTCAACCGTTTCGTCAAATTTGGCGACGGCATGTTCCTTGACCAGACTTATCGCCTCGTCAATCGAATAAAGCTTGTTTTTGTCAATCGCGCCTTGCGCGCCAACAATCCGTTTTCCCTTTTTCGACATTATTCCGTCACCTCCAAACCCATGGAGCGCGCCGAACCGGCTATCATTTTCTGCGCTTCGTCCAAATCATCCGTGTTCAAATCTTTCAGCTTCTGCTCGGCGATTTCACGGCATTGCGCCATCGACACCGAACCGGCCACCTCGCGCCCCGGCGTGCTGCCGCCCTTTGGCAATTTGGCCGCTTTTTTAAGAAAATAGCTGGCCGGTGGCGTTTTGATTTCAAAAGTGAATGATTTGTCTTCAAAAATCGTCACAATGGTCGGAATCGGCATATTGGCTTCCATTTCCTGCGTCTTCGCATTGAAAGCCTTGCAAAATTCCATAATGTTCAGACCGCGCTGACCCAAAGCCGGGCCAATCGGCGGTGACGGGCTTGCGCCCCCTGCCGGCACCTGCATTTTCAGGTAACCTTCAATCTTTTTTGCCATCTCTCGTTCCTTTCCTGCGCCGCGCTTGCGCCGCGCTCACGATTATGGGCCGTGGTCGGGCAGTTTGCTCTGCCTCCCACGAACGACAAGTCAGCCCTTTTCGACCTGACCATATTCAAGCTCGACCGGAGTGGCCCGACCGAAAATCGACACAGCCACTTTCAACCGTGCCTTTTCTTCATCAACCTCTTCAACAAGGCCGCTGAAGGACGCAAACGGGCCATCGCAGACGCGCACCTGTTCGCCAACCTCGAAAATAACCGAGGGTTTGGGACGCTCCACACCGTCTTGCACCTGATTGACAATGCGATCCACCTCGCCTTGCGAAATCGGTGCTGGCCGGTTCTGGCTGCCCAGAAAGCCGGTCACTTTCGGTGTGTTTTTGACCAGATGATAAGCCTCATCGGTCATGTCCATTTTCACCAGCACATAGCCGGGGAAAAACTTTCTTTCCGCATTGACGCGCCGCCCGCGGCGCATTTCAACGACTTCTTCCGTCGGCACAAGGATTTCCTCAAACGCATCGCCAAGCCCGCCTTGCTCGGCCTGCTCACGAATGCTTTCGGCAACCTTATGCTCGAAATTCGAATATGCGTGGACGATATACCAACGCTTCGCCATATCAGCCTGCCAATCCCAATAATAGTGACACAATCCAGCTCAAAAGCTGGTCAGCCAGAAAAAAGAACACGGAAGCGATAAACACCAGAACAAACACCATCACTGTGGTGACCAGCGTCTCATTGCGGGTCGGCCAAGTGACTTTTGCCGTTTCAGCACGCACTTCCTGTGCAAATTTAAGCGGATTTGCCATTTATCGCCTGTTCCTCACTTCCCTTGCGCCTGCCGCCTTTCCGGTGATGGCAGGAGTGTCCGGTGGTGGCAGGAGTGGAGGGACTCGAACCCCCAACCCCCGGTTTTGGAGACCGGTGCTCTACCAGTTGAGCTACACTCCTCCGGTCACACTACTCAATAATTGCGGCGACGACGCCGGCACCGACGGTGCGTCCGCCTTCACGA
>JAYPAN010000030.1:0-13921 GCA_038123715.1 Rhodobiaceae bacterium
GCGGCAGAGCTGCTGTTTTGCGTCGCTTCCCATTGTTTCAGCAATTCTTCCGGCGTCGGCACATCGGATAAATGCGCCAGCCTTATCAGCACCATTTCGGCGGCGGCTTTCGGATTGGTCGCATTGAGCGTTTCCTTATGGCCATGCAGCAAAGCCTGCCAGACGCGCGACAAAATGCGGGTTGAGAGTTTTTCCGCCGCCGCCTGCCCGCGCGCGCGCATATCCGCCGAATAAGTGACATCAGCACCGGCATCAGCGACAAATTTCAGCCGCGTCAGCCAATGGGTCAATTCAGCCAGCGAGGCAATTATCATGGACGGGTCGGCACCAAGCGCATATTGCGCGTCAAACTCGGCCAGCGCACCGGCCACATCGCCGGACAGGGTGAGGTCGAAAAGGTCAAAGCCGCGCCCGCGATCGGCCAGCCCCAGCAAGGCGCGCATGGTTTCCCCGTCAATCGCCGCATCTGCCCCGCCTGCACCGGAAGCACCCGCGCCATGCGCCAGCGCCCGGTCAAGAAGCGACAGCGCATCGCGCGCCGAGCCATCGGCGGCGCGGGCAATCAGCGTCAAGGCTTCTTCCGGCAAGGCAACCTGCTCGGCAGCGCAGACTTTCTGCAACAGGCTTATGGCTTCGCTCTGGTCGAGCCGTTTCAGGTCAAAACGCTGGCAGCGCGACAGCACAGTCACCGGCACTTGCCTGATTTCCGTTGTCGCAAAAATAAACTTTACATGTTCGGGTGGCTCTTCCAGCGTTTTCAGCAGACCATTAAAGGCCGCTTTGGAGAGCATATGCACCTCGTCAATAATATAGACTTTGTATCGCGCCGAGGACGGCATATAGCGCACATTCTCAATAATTTCGCGGATATCGCCAATGCCAGTGCGGGAGGCGGCATCCATCTCAATCACATCGACATGCGTGCCATCCATAATCGCCTGACAATGCACACCGAGCTGGTCAAGCGCGACCGAAGGGGCGCTGACTGTTTCTGTCTGATAGTTCAGCGCGCGCGCCAATATCCGCGCCGTGGTGGTTTTGCCAACGCCGCGCACACCGGTCAGCATAAAGGCATGGGCAATGCGCGCCGTTTCAAACGCATTGGTCAGCGTCCGCACCATTGCATCCTGGCCGATAAGGTCATTGAAATTGGCCGGTCGGTATTTGCGCGCCAGCACTTTATAGCTGCCACCACTACCATAGCTGCCGCCTCTACCATAGCTTCCGCCATTGCCACTTTCGGCCTTTGGTGCGGCCACAGGCGCATCAACAGCTTCATTGGTGGCTTCACTGGCGGCTTCACTGATGGCTTCATTGGCCGCATCGGCCTCATTCAGCATGTCGAAACCCGGCGCGTCATCGCTGAAGACCGGCGGCTCTGGCTCGGCCATGCCCGCCTCAGGCGCTTGATTGTCTGCTTCGGTGAGCGCGTCTTCAGGTCGGGATTGGGTATCGTTCGGGTCTGCCATTTTGTTGCCGGTATTGTTCCTGATATCCTTGCCTGTCGCACCGGTTCCGACAGGAACCGGGTGGGAAACTGGACAGGCAACCCGCACCGAACTCGTTAGGGCTGCTTCCTTCCGGACCTGACCCGGTTGGCGAGGGATGCGTCTGCCGCCAGTTTCCCGGACCCAATATAGCAGGCCAAGCCCGCCCGCACACCCCCGCCATGCAGATTATTTCGGGGACGAAATTTCCGCCGAGAACATTCATTTCTGGTATAGTCGGCCATTCATTTCAACGAGGTTCACCATGCCCCTGCCCGAAAGCCCCATCATGTTCGCCAATAATCCGCTTGACCGTGCCGGACATTTGCGCGGCAATGCGGACTGGCTGGCAGCGCAATTTGCCGATGACAGCGCGCTGTTTGTGCCGCTTTGGCATTTGCAGCCGCTGATTTTGCCGGAGCTGAACCCCGGCGATGGGCGCGATGTCGGCTGGCTGCCGCGCGCCGCGCTGGGCGAGGCATTGCACTCGGACAGCCTGTCTGTTTTTCTTGGCATGAACCGACGCAACAAACCGCTTTTTGCTGTCGATGTCAGCCAATTATCCAGCCCGGAAGATATCGGCCCGTTTAAGGGCATGGGGCATTTTGAAGATTTGCGGTCACTGGCCGCCACCGGCGATATGGCGCGCACCGAGCTGGCTATTCTGGCGCAAGCCAAAGCCATGCTGGACTGGCATTTGCGGCACGGCTTTTGCGCCGTATGCGGTGCGCCCTCGCAAATGGGCGAAGGCGGGTATAAACGGGTCTGCCCATCCTGCGGCGCGGAGCATTTTCCGCGCACCGACCCGGTGGTTATCATGCTCGCCACGCATGGCGATAAATGCCTGCTCGGTCGGCAAAAAGGCTGGCCGGAGGGCATGTATTCGGCACTGGCCGGCTTTATGGAGCCGGGCGAGACGATTGAGGAGGCGGTCGCGCGCGAATTGCACGAGGAAGCCGGTATTCACGTTTCCGCCGTGCGCTATTATGGCGGCCAGCCCTGGCCGTTTCCTGCTTCTTTGATGATTGGCTGTCTGGCCGATGCTGACAGCACGCAAATCAGTCTGGATGATGTTGAACTGGAGGACGCCAAATGGGTAGCGCGCGCCGATGTGCAAGCCGCCTTTAACGGCGCGGGCGGTGTCGCCATACCGCCGGAAATGGCGATAGCGCATCAGCTTATGCGTGCTTTTGCACAAGGCAATTAGACCAAACCGGCTCAGTCGCTTTTCAGGGTTTTGCGCTCCGGCGCAGCTTTATATACGCCCAAAACATCCATTTCCGAGCAATAGAAATTCAGCTCTTCCAGCGCCAGACGCACCGGGTGGCTGTCGGGATGGCCTTCAATATCGGCATAGAATTGCGTCGCCATAAACCCGTCCGGCTGGTAGCTTTCCAGCTTGGTCATATTCACCCCATTGGTAGCAAAGCCCCCCAGCGCTTTATACAAAGCCGCCGGCACATTTCGCACTCGAAAGATGAAGCTGGTTATCACATCACCGGCATCCGGCTCGGCATCGTCCGGCTGTGCCGACATGATAAGAAAGCGCGTTGTGTTGCGCTGGCTGTCCTCAATGTTTTCGCGCACCACATCCAGCCCGTAAATCTCTGCCGCCAACTGGCTGGCAATGGCCGCATGACCGGCTTCGGCGCAGTCAGCCAATTCGCGCGCCGCGCCGGCCGTATCAGCCGCCACAACCGGCTGCAAGCCCATTTCATCAATCAGCTTGCGGCACTGCCCAAGCGCCATTTCATGACTGTGAACATGGGTCAACGCACTGGCATCCGCGCCCTTCAGCGCCAGCAGGCAATGGTTCACCCGCATGAAATGTTCGCCGATAATATACAGGCCGGAGCCGGGCAGCAGCCGATGAATATCAGCCACGCGACCGGCCACCGTATTTTCCACCGGTATCATCGCCAAAGCGGCAGCACCGGAACTCAAAGCCTCAAACGCATCGTCAAACCGTGTGCAGGGCAGTATCTCCATATCCGGATACAGCGTGTTGCAGGCAATATGCGAATTGGCGCCGGGCTCACCCTGAAATGCTATTTTGACCATTGCTACCTCTCCTGCTTCACGCCGGTTTATCCTGCCCGTTCAGCATGGCATCCGCAAGCGCCAGATCGGCAGGCGTATCAACACCGACCGGCACGGTGTCGACACAGGCCACCGCCATTTCCATACCGGCTTCCAGCGCCCGCAATTGCTCCAGCTTTTCGCGGGTTTCCAAGGGCGAAGGCGGCAGGGCAACAAACCGCGCCAAGGCTTCGCGCCAATAGGCATACAGCCCGATATGATGATAGAGCGCGCCGTCGCCATAAGGGGCGGTCGCGCGGGTGAAATACAGCGCGCGCGCCGGTTCGGGCGGTGGCCGCATGGATAAAACCGCCTTCACGACATTCGGATTGTCACGCTCCTCGGCCTCGGTAATTTCCGCCGCCAGCGTGGCGATATCGCCATAGGGCAAGCAAGCCAGCGCGGCGCCAATCAGCGACGGGTCAAGCGTCGGCAAATCACCCTGCAAATTGACAATCGCATCATGGCTGCCGGACGGGTCAATATGCTGCAAAGCTGCAAAAATACGGTCGGAGCCGGAGGGCAAATCAGCATCGGTCAGCACCGCTTCACCGCCTTCAGCGCGCACCGCATCTGCGATTTCGCGCTCCGCCGCCGCGACCACCACACGCCCGCAATTGGCCTCGCAGGCGCGTCGCCAGACCTGCACAATCATCGGCGCGCCACCGCACAAAGCCAAAGGCTTATTGGGCAGGCGCGTCGAAGCCATGCGGGCGGGAATCAATATCACCGGATTGTCAATTTTGCGCGCCATAGCGGCACCCTCAATGCTTGCGACTCAACTGTTCATTTCCTAGTCTGTGCGACGCTACGCCGCAAGTCTTAATCGCGGATAAGATTGTAGGTTGCACGCGCATGGCGGGGCATTGACCCGCCCGCAATTTAAGGCCATAAGCGAGCTGGCAGTCGCATAGCCGGCAGGTTAAAGAGGGTGACATGGATAGTTTTGAACTCAATAAAATCGCCGGTGCGGTGCTTTTTACTTTGCTGGTCTATCTCGGCGTTCAAAATCTGGGCGACATACTCTTTCACAGCGAACCGGCCAATCCGCAAGCCTATATCGTCGAGGGCGTAATTGAAGAAGGCGCAAGCATTGACACCGCTGCCGTCGCCGAGGAAACCGTCAGCATTGCCGAATTGCTGCAAACCGCCTCGGTGGACAAGGGCATGAAAGTGGCCAAGAAATGTATCTCCTGCCATAGTTTTGAGCAGGGCGGCGCCAATAAAATCGGCCCGGCCTTGTGGGGCATTGTTGACCGCAAAATCGCCGATGATGCCAGCTTCAAATATTCCGGCGCGCTGGCTGGCCTTGGCGGCAATTGGGATTATGAGCAGTTGAACGGCTTTCTCGAAAATCCGAAAAAATATGCCGCCGGCACCAATATGGCTTTTGCCGGACTGCGTAAGGCCAAAGACCGCGCCAATATCATCAGCTATTTGGACAGTCTGAAAGACTAGCCCTCTGAAAGACTGGCCCTATGAAAGACTGGCCCTGCCGCCACCGGTCGGCGGCTGACAGCAAGCGGCAGATGGCTTGCTTGCACCGCCCAACTCTGCTTCACTTGCCTATTGGTCAAGCGGCGTCGGTGACAGGAGACCCCCATGCAGCCTGTAATTTCTCGCATATCCGGTCTTTTCGCGGCTATTTTTTGCCTTGCCTTGCCATTGCTGGCAGCGTCGCCGGTCATCGCCAATGAAACCGCCCAACATAATATAAAGCGACACGGCATATCGCTGTTTGGCGACCCTGCTTTGGCGAAAGGCTTTGCCCATTTTCCCTATGTCAATCCGCAAGCGCCCAAGGGCGGCGCGCTGACTATCGCTTCGATTGGCACATTTGACAGCCTGAACCGGTTTTCCATCAAGGGCAATCCGGCTGAAGGGCTAGGGCTGGTGCATGACGCGCTGATGATGCCCAGTCTCGACGAACCCAGCGCCGCCTATGGGCTGATTGCCGAAACGGTGAGCCATCCGGCGGATTATTCATCCGTCACCTTTACTTTACGCAAAACGGCGCGGTTTTCTGACAATAGCCCGATTACCGCCAATGATGTCGCCTTTTCGCTCGACGCGCTGCGCGACGCGCATCCATTTTACCGCGCCTATTATGGCGATGTCGAAAAGATGGAGATTTTAAGCCCGCATAAAATCCGCTTTATCTTTTCGCAGACCGGCAATCGGGAATTGCCGCTTATTCTGGGGCAATTGCCGGTGCTGTCGAAAGCCTGGTGGTCGGCGGAAGGGCGCGGCCTCGATAAAACAACACTGGATGTGCCGGTCACATCGGGCGCTTATCGCATTGCCGCGCTGGAGCCGGGACGCAGCATCACCTATCAGCGCCTTGCCGATTACTGGGCGCGCGATTTGAATGTCAATATCGGCAAGCATAATTTCGACACGATAAAATATTTGTCCTTTGGCGATGACACAGTGGCGTTTGAGGCGCTGAAAGCGGGCGATGTGCATTTCCGGCGCGAATACTCCTCGCGCGTCTGGGCAACCGGCTATGATTTGCCATCGGTTGAGAAAGGCCAATTGCGGCGCGAAACCGTAGCGCTTGAAAACAGCCATGGCATGCAGGCTTTTGTGATGAATACCCGCCGCGCGCCCTTCAACAATATCTATGTCCGCGAGGCGCTGAATTGGGCTTATGATTTTGAATGGACAAATAAAAACCTGTTTTACGGGCAATATGCGCGCACCGGCTCATTTTTTGAAAACTCTGAACTGGCGGCGACCGGCAAGCCAAGCAAGGCCGAGCTTGAACTGTTGCTGCCCTTGAGCGACCAGTTGCCGCCCGCCGTTTTTGACACGCCGCCCGCCAATCCGGTGACCGATGGCAGTGGCAATATACGCGGCCATTTACGCAAAGCCCGCGCCCTGCTGCAAAAGGCGGGCTGGACGATTGAAAAGGGCAAATTGCAAAAAAACGGCACACCGATGAAAATCGAGTTTTTGCTGGTGCAACCGGCCTTTGAGCGCATTGTCGGCGCTTATATCCGCAATTTGGAAAAGCTCGGCATTGACGCGCATATGCGGACAATCGACCCGACACAATATCAAAACCGCCTGACCAATTATGATTTCGATATTTCGGTTTACAGTTTCCGGCAATCGCTGTCGCCGGGCAATGAGCAGCGCGATTTCTGGACAAGCGCCGCCGCCGACAGGCCGGGCGGGCGCAATCTGATTGGTATTAAAAACAAGGCAGTGGATATTTTGGTCGAAAAGCTGATTTTTGCGCCCTCGCGTGACCGGCTTGTCGCGGCCAGCCGGGCGCTCGACCGTGTGTTGCGCGCCAATCATTATGTCGTGCCGCAATGGCACGCACCGCATGAGCGTCTGGCCTATTGGCAAGGCATTGCCCATGGCGCGCGCCTGCCCAAATATGGGTTGGGCTTTCCATCCGTCTGGTATCGCACAGCGCCGCATAAAGGCGTGCAACCATAAACCGCAAACCTCACCCATTGGCGCCATGATGACCCTTGCCGGACGCCCCCCATATCGGCATACTGGCGGCGTTTTCGGGCATATTCACCGGCCACTTCAAGGAGAACCAAGCCGCCATGTCAGCCTATATTTTACGCCGATTGCTGCTCATGATTCCGACGATTTTCGGCGTCATGGCGATAAGCTTTGCGTTGGTGCAATTTGCGCCGGGCGGGCCTGTTGAACGCATTATCGCGCAATTGCAAGGCCATGATGTCGGGGCGACAGCGCGTTTCACCTCCTTGCAGGAAGGTGCAATGAGTGGCACGGGCGCGGCGTCTGGCGTGGCTGGCAAATATCGCGGCGCGCAAGGGCTTGACCCGGAGTTTATTGCCGAGCTGGAAGCGCAATTCGGTTTTGACAAGCCAGTGCATGAACGCTTTGTCAAAATGCTGGGCGACTATTTGCGGTTTGATTTCGGCCAAAGCTATTATCGCGACATTGCGGTGATTGACCTGATTGCTGAAAAACTGCCGGTCTCCATCACGCTTGGCCTGTGGTCAACCTTGCTCACCTATCTGATATCCATTCCGCTTGGCATTGCCAAAGCGCGCCGCGACGGCACGGCTTTCGACATGTGGACATCAGCGGTGATTATTGTCAGCTATGCCATTCCCGGCTTTTTATTCGCCGTGGCGCTTATCGTGCTGTTTGCCGGCGGCAGCTATTTTAACTGGTTTCCCTTGCGTGGCCTGACTTCCGATAATTTCAGCGAGTTGAGCCTTATCGGACAGCTGGCCGATTATCTCTGGCATATTTTCCTGCCCGTTCTGGCGCTGACCATTGGCGGTTTTGCCACCACCTCGCTATTGACCAAAAACGCCTTTCTCGACGAAATTCGCAAACAATATGTGATGACCGCGCGCGCCAAGGGGCTGGATGAAAAACAAGTGCTGTATGGTCATGTTTTCCGCAATGCCATGCTGATTGTGATTGCCGGTTTTCCCGGTGCTTTTATCGGCGCATTTTTCACCGGCTCGCTGTTGATTGAGACGATTTTTTCGCTCGATGGGCTGGGGCTGTTATCTTATGAAAGCATTGTCAATCGGGACTATCCGGTGGTGTTCGCCTCGCTGTATATTTTCGGGCTTATCGGGCTGGTCGTCACGTTATTGTCGGATTTGACCTATATGTGGGTTGACCCGCGCATTGATTTTGAAGCGCGCGGAAGGGGTTAGCGGCATGGTCAAACGCTTTTCCCTTTCACCGCTGAACCAACGCCGCTGGCGCAATTTCAAAGCCAATAAGCGCGGGCTGATATCGCTTTACCTGTTTGCTGTTCTATTCACCCTGACCCTGTTTGCGGAATTTCTGGCAAATGACAAACCGCTGCTTATTCTGGTTGACGGGCAGGCTTATGTGCCGGTCTTGCAAGCCTATCCGGAAACCGAGTTTGGCGGCGACTTTGCGACAGAAGCTGATTACCGCGACCCGTTTGTTGTCGCCCTGATTGAAGATAAGGGCGGGCGGATAGTCTGGCCGCTATTGCGTTACAGCTATGACACAATAAATCTTGACCTTGAGCGTCCCGCGCCTGCGCCGCCCAGCGCCGCCAATTGGCTTGGCACAGATGACCAAGGGCGCGATGTGCTGGCGCGGCTGATTTACGGGTTTCGCATTTCCATCCTGTTTGGCCTGACACTGACATTGGCCTCCTCATTGGTCGGGATTTGCGCCGGTGCGGTGCAGGGTTATTTCGGCGGCTGGGTGGATTTGGGTATGCAGCGTTTCATTGAAATATGGACATCCGTGCCATCGCTTTATTTGCTGATTATCATCGCCGCGGTGATTGAGCCGGGCTTTTGGATTTTGCTCGGCATTTTGCTTTTATTTTCATGGGTGGCGCTGGTCGGTGTGGTGCGCGCGGAGTTTTTGCGGGCGCGCAATTTTGAATATATTGAGGCCGCCCGCGCGCTCGGCATTGGCAATGTCACCATTATGTATCGCCATATTCTGCCCAATGCCATGGTCGCCACGCTGACTTTCATGCCGTTTATTCTGAACGCCTCCATCACCACTTTGACCTCGCTTGATTTCCTTGGCTTCGGCCTGCCGCCCGGCTCGCCCTCTTTGGGCGAATTGCTGGCGCAGGGCAAAGCTAATTTGCAAGCGCCCTGGCTCGGCCTGTCCGGCTTTTTCACCATTGCCATAATGCTGTCCATGCTGGTCTTTATCGGCGAAGCTGTGCGCGATGCTTTTGACCCGCGCAAAACCCTCGGATAGGCCAGACCCATGACGCCGATTGAAGAACCCAAAGATAAATTGCTGATGGTCGAAAGGCTGCATGTCGGCTTTCGCAGCGATGGCAAAGATATTGATGCGGTGGATGATGTGTCCTTCGACCTTAATGTCGGCGAAACGCTGGGGCTGGTCGGTGAAAGCGGCTCCGGCAAATCGGTTTCCGCTTTGTCTATTCTGCAATTGCTTCCCTATCCGACCGCTTTTCACCGGCGCGGCACGATATTGTTCAATGGCGAGGATATCAGCCTTGCGACGCAAGAACGGATACGCCAATTGCGCGGCAATGATATTTCAATGGTGTTTCAAGAACCCATGTCATCGCTGAACCCGCTTCATGCGATTGGCCGGCAAATCAGCGAGGTCATTTTGCTGCACCGTCCGGTATCGGCCAAAGCCGCCATGCATGAGGCGGTTCAATTGCTGCACCGTGTCGGCCTGCCGGATGCCGAGCAGAAATATAATGCGCTGCCGCATGAGCTTTCCGGCGGGCAAAGACAACGTGTCGTGATTGCCATGGCGCTGGCCAATCGCCCGAAATTGCTGATTGCCGACGAGCCGACCACGGCGTTGGATGTGACCATTCAAAAGCAGATTCTCGAATTGCTGAAAGAATTGCAGGCCGAAACCGGCATGGCGATTTTGCTGATTACCCATGATTTGGGCATTGTGAAGAAAATGGCCGACCGGGTTTGCGTGATGCGAAATGGCAAAATTGTCGAGCAGGGGTCGGTCAGCCAGGTGATTGAAACCCCGCAGCATGACTATACGCAAAAGCTGATTGATGCCGAGCCGAAAGGCGCGCCCGTCGCCTCACCTTCCTTGACCTCGATTATGTCGGTCAATGATTTGAAAGTCTGGTTTCCCCTGAAACGCGGCCTTATGAAGCGCACTTATGATTATGTGCGGGCGGTTGATGATGTCTCCTTCACCATTGCCGAGGGTCGCACTTTAGGCATTGTCGGTGAAAGCGGCTCAGGCAAAACCAGCCTTGGACGCGCGCTTCTTGGCCTGCTGCCGGCGCGCGGACGGGTGGTGTTTGACAAGAGGGATGTGCTGGACGCCTCGCCCGCCGAGCGCCGGATGATGCGCCGCCATTTGCAAATCGTTTTCCAAGACCCGTTTGGCTCGCTTTCCCCGCGCATGCCAGTCAATGAAATTATCGCCGAGGGGTTGAAACTGCATGAGCCGGATTTGCTGCCCGATGCGCGTGCACGCCGTGTCGGTGATATTTTGCGCGAAGTCGAGCTTGACCCGGCGATTGCCAATCGCTATCCGCATGAGTTTTCCGGCGGCCAGCGTCAGCGCATTGCCATTGCCCGCGCGCTGATTTTACAACCGAAATTTCTGGTGCTGGACGAGCCAACAAGCGCGCTTGACCGACCGGTGCAGGCGCAAATCATTGACTTGCTGCGCCGCCTGCAAAATGAAAAGGAATTGACCTATCTGTTTATCAGCCATGATTTGAAAGTGGTGCGCGCGCTGGCGCATCATATTATGGTGATGAAGGATGGCAAATGTGTGGAGACTGGCCCGACCGAGTCAATTTTTACCCGCCCGCGCAATCTTTACACGCATGAATTATTGCAAGCGGCACTGGATATTTAGCCGCCATTTTGGTGCAGCCGTTTGATGCAGCGCACCGGGCCATCGGTTTTTTCAATCCGCGCACAGGCTTCGGCAAAATCTTCCTCGACCACGCGCATATGGGTGGCATTGGCGTGTATCAGCCGGTCGGGCGCAGCCAACAGGCCGACATGGCCTTTCCAAAAAACCAAATCACCGGCGTCACCCGCTGCTACCTCCTTGCCCAGCACCGCTTCTTGCATGTCGCTGTCGCGCGGACAGGCCATGCCGCATTGGCGCAGCGCAATTTGCACAAGGCCGGAACAGTCCAGCCCAAGGCTTTCCCGCCCACCCCATAAATAGGGCGTGCCGATAAAGCGGCGGGCAATCGCTACCGGGTCATCTGCCGATTGCGATAGCGGAGCAATATCATCGGCAATGATAAACGCCCCATCCGCCATTTCGGCAAAGCGCCCCTGAATGGCGCGCACGGTCAGCCTTGCGCCCATAGACAGCGCCATAAGCGGGCGTGATTTGATATCTGCATCGGTGTAAACGAAACTGCGTAACGCACAAAGCTGGTGGGTCGGCGTTTCAACCGGCCCCAAATCTTCCAGCAGCGCATAGCCGACATAATCATCCTCGCGCGATTGCCCCCAAGCAAAAGCGCCGCGCCGTTCATAGACGCGGAAATGCTCGCCATGCAAAAGCTGGCTGTCCATCAGCGCACCATGCGCCGGCGCGCGCCGCAACGCCGTGACCGGCGCAATCACGCTGTAATCTTGACCGCTAACATAATGGTGCGCCTTAACTTCGCCGCGCAAATGCGCCGCCGCCAAATCATCGCGCCACGGATTGATGCGCGGGTCGGGCTTTTGTGCAAACCCGGCCGCATTACCGGCCTGATTATTACCGCCCTTATTATTGCCACCTGCCTCAGCCATTGCCGCCATTCCCGAAGCGTTGCTCCAACACCTGCAAAACGGCGCGGATGGATTGCGCCTCGCCGCCGACCGGTCGGCCGGGGCGCGATTTGGCATTCCACGCATAGACATCAACATGCATCCAGCTTGGCGTGGCCTTGACAAAACGGGCGAGAAACAGCGCGGCAGTAATTGAGCCGCCCATTGGCGAGCTGCCAATATGGCTGACATCGGCTATCTGGCTGTCGAGCCAGCCATCATAGCCCGGCCAAAGCGGCATGCGCCACATCGGGTCATGCACACCGGCACCGGCCTGCATGATATCCTCGGCCAGCGCGTCATCATGGGTGTAAAAGGGAATGACTTCCGGCCCCATAGCGACCCGTGCCGCGCCGGTCAAAGTGGCGAAATCGACCATAATCTCAGGCTGCTCACCATCCGCTTCGGCCAGCATATCGGCCAGCACCAGACGCCCTTCGGCATCCGTATTGCCGATTTCAACGCTCATACCATTGCGGCTGGCCAGCACATCACCGGGGCGGAAAGCACCGGGGCCAATGGCATTTTCCACCGCGCCGACCAGCACCCGCAAGCGGACATCCATATTGGCCGCCATAATGGCATCGGCCAACGCAATGCACAAAGCTGCCCCGCCCATATCTTTTTTCATCAAATCCATATAATTGCCGGTTTTGAGATTCAGCCCGCCGGTATCGAAACACACGCCCTTGCCGACCAGCGTGACGCGCGGCGCGTCTTGGCGACCCCAGCGCACATCAAGCAGGCGCGGCGCTTGTGCCGCCGCCCGCCCGACCGCGTGAATCATCGGATAGTTTTCAGCCAGCAAATCATCGCCGACAATGGCCGAAAAATCAGCGCCATGTGTGTCAGCAAGCGATTGCATCACCTGATGCAGGGCGTCCGGCCCCATATCTTCCGCCGGTGTATTGATAAGATTGCGCGCCAGAAACACGGCGCGGTTCATGCGGGTCATCGCCGCTATGTCAGCTTCGGCAGGCACAACAAGACGCGCCAATTCTTCGGCTTTGGCATTATTGGCAGTCGCACCGGCATGGCTGCGATAAGCGGTGAAACGGTAATGGCCGAGCGCCCAAGCCAGCGGTGCCATTTTGGCGACATCAGCCGGGCAAGAATTGTCGAGCCGGTAATGGCCCGGCGGTAATTTGCGCGGTAAAACAGCCAGCGCAAACGGGTCGGCTTTGCGCCCCAGCCCCAGCAACACGGCAGACAGGCCACCGGCACTGTCGGGCAGCAGTAAAACCTCATTGGCAGACGCTTTGAAGTTTGTGGTTTCGACCCACGCTAAATGCTGGCCGCTATTGGCCTGCTTCCAAATCTCAAGCTGTTTCGGGTCAAGCGCGTAAATCAGACAGGCCGGTTTGCCCTTATCCACGAGATACAGGCCGTCCAGACAGGCCATGCCATTTTCAATCGGGTCAGACATTGCCGCCTCTTATGACAAGATTACACGCTGCTCTCACCCTAGCGGGCGGTTTGGCCGTAATCAACTACCAGTTCTGCGGCATTCACATAAGATGAGGCATCGGAGGCCAGAAACACGACCACGCCGGCAATTTCCTGCGGCTGGCCGGCGCGTCCGCCCGGCACGCTGACCGCGCTCAATGCGTGCAGGTCAATGCGATTGGCTCCTTCGGCCATTAAATCGGGGTTTTGTTCGGCAATGGCGGCGATTTCCTTGCCCCATATCTCCGTGTCAATCAGCCCCGGATGCACGGAATTGGCGCGGATGTTCAATTCGCCCTGCGCGCATTCCATCGCGGTTGCTTTGGTGAACAGGCGCACGCCGCCCTTGCTGGCGCAATATCCGGCCAGACCGGAGGCGCCGACCAAACCGGCAATTGACGATATATTGATGATTGACCCCGCCCCGCTTTCAGCCATGAGGGGCAGCGCATATTTGGTAGCCAAAAACACACCATCCAGATTGACCGCATTTTGCCGCCGCCAATCATCCAGCGTCATGTCAATAATCGACCCGCCAACCGCGATACCGGCATTATTGACCAGCACATTCAGCCTGCCTTCATGGGCGCGAATATCGGCAATGGTCTGCTGCCAGACCGCCTCATCGGTGACATCCTGCACCAAGGCGCGGGC
>JAYPAN010000031.1:0-13561 GCA_038123715.1 Rhodobiaceae bacterium
GCCGCGCCAGCGATTGTCGGTTGCAGATTATGTGTCTTTCGCCTTATGCGCGAGTGGCACTGGTCAATATGTTAGCGCAGGAAAGGTGCTTTCAGACTTGCCAGCAAATCGCTGTCGGGCTGTTCGTCAAGACCCAGTGGCATGGTCTGTTGGCGCGCATTATCGGTCAGGGCATAGCTGGCAAACAGCCTGTCCCAAATCGACAGGAAAAAGCCGAAATTGCTCAGTGCCTCATCGGCACGGCGCGAATGATGAAGGCGGTGCATGTCAGGGGTGACAATCAGCTTTTGCAGCCAGCCATCAGCGCGCCCCAGCCGAATATCGGCATGATTGAACAGCGAAGCCGCATTGAGCAGGATTTCAAACATAATCACAATGGCCGGATGCACACCAAGCGCGACAATCGCCGCCGCCTTGATGGCAAAGCTAATCACCGCCTCGCCGGGATGAAAGCGCAAGCCGGAGCTGACATCCAATTCGCGGTCGGCGTGATGCGGCGCATGGAAACGCCAGAGCAGGGGGATTTTGTGGAACGCCCTATGTTGCAGATAGAGCGTCAAATCAAGCGCCAGCAGACAGATTAGCGCCTCAGTAAAAAACCCGAAAGGCAGCCAGCCGGTCAAGCCGCCGCCCATATTGAGCATGGCAATGGCGACCAGCCCACCCGGCACCAGCACCCGCAGCACAATGATATTGACCGCGCCCAGCCCATAATTGGCAAAGCGGCGACCGGCAATTGCCCGTTCATTGCGACGCGGTATCAGACGCTGCGCCAGCAGCAGCAGGCATAAAACGCTGATAAAAATGGCAGGACGCCAGAAATCCACCCCGTCAATCATGCTCATCGCCCAAAATGGTGTGTCGCCAGCCATTATGAAAACCGCGCCTGACGCAATCGGGCGGCGGTTTCAACCGCCGCGCGGGTCAATCTGTCGACCGACAGCCGATTGGCGATGAGGTCGAGCAAATGCATTTCTTCCGGACTAACCTGCCCGTGACAGACGACAAACTCCACCGCCTGTGCATAGGCGATTTGCCCGTCACGACCGTTTTTAAGGGCTTGCGCGCATAGGTCGAGCAAAGTCTCCAGCCCGTCAGGCGCATCGGCCAAATCGCGCGCCAATGCGAGGCTTGCCGCCCTGTCTGTCGCCGCCATATCGGCAAGGCTGGCGGCACTGGCGGCCAGCGCGTCTATCAGTGCCAATTCTTCGCTTGATGGCACACCATCACATGCGGCCAGCACATAAAGGCAGGCAAGGGTCGCCTGTTGCGGCGCCAAGCTGACAGCATGATGGGACGCATTTTCTGTAATGTCGCCTTTCATTTCCATCATTCCTATATGGCGTTACCGGCAGGCGCTGGCAAGCGGTTTTCCGCACCGGATAAGTTGACTTTGCCGGGCGGGCTGCTTAGGTTCCGGCACATATCGTACAGCCAATCGCCTGCGCCTTTGACGCACCGGTCAGGCAGATGGTCAGATAGATGGACAGACAGATGACAAGCCGCGAAGACGCCATTAACAGCAAGGCATGGCCTTTTGAAGAGGCGCGCAAATTGCTCGCCCGCATGGACGCGGCAGGCGATAAATCTGGCGTCGTGTTTGAAACCGGCTATGGCCCAAGCGGTCTGCCGCATATTGGCACATTTGGTGAAGTGGCGCGCACCTCTATGGTGCGACATGCTTTTTCGCTGCTGGCACCGGATATGCCGACAAGGCTGATTTGCTTTTCCGATGATATGGATGGTTTGCGTAAAGTGCCGGATAATGTGCCGAATGGCGACATGCTGGCAGCGCATTTGGAAAAGCCGTTGACTTCCGTGCCTGACCCGTTCGGCACGCATGACAGTTTCGGCGCGCATAATAATGCCCGCCTGCAAGCCTTTCTCGACAGTTTCGGCTTTGACTATGAGTTTGTCAGCGCCACGGCGCAATATCGCGCCGGTGCGTTTGATGACACGCTGCTTGCCGTGCTGGCCAATTATGACAAAGTGCTGGACATTATTCTGCCGACATTGGGTGAGGAAAGGCGCAAAACCTATTCGCCGTTTCTGCCCATATGCCCTGAGACCGGCCGCGTGCTGATGGTGCCGGTCAGCGTCATTGATGCGGCGGCAGGGCGGATTGCCTATCCGCACCCTGAAACCGGCGAAACGGTTGAAACATTGGTGACGGGCGGGGCGTGCAAATTGCAATGGAAGGCCGATTGGGCTATGCGCTGGACGGCGCTGGGGGTTGATTATGAAATGGCCGGCAAGGATTTGTCGGAATCGGTAAAATTATCCTCGCGGATTGCCCGCGCGCTTGGCGCAACCCCGCCAGAGGGGTTTTCCTATGAATTATTCCTTGATGAGAATGGCGAGAAAATCTCCAAATCGCGGGGTAATGGGCTGACTATTGAGGAATGGCTGGCTTACGCGCCGCCCGAAAGCCTGTCGCTTTATATGTTTCAAAACCCGCGCAAGGCCAAGCGGCTTTATTTCGATGTCATCCCGAAAGCGGTGGATGAATATATCAGCTTTGTCGATAAATATGCCGCGGCGGATGCGGCGCAAAAACTGACCAATCCGGCCTGGCATATTCACGCCGGTGCGCCGCCGGAAAAAAGCGCGCCGGTCAGTTTCGCACTTTTGCTCAATCTGGTGAGCGCCAGCAATGCCGACAATAAGCAGACTTTGTGGGGATTTATCGGCAAATATGCCGACGGTGCCAATGCTGAAAGCCATCCTTTGCTCGACCGGCTAATTGATTATGCGCTGGCCTATTATCGTGATTTTGTGGCGCCCAATAAAAAATACCGCCCCGCCGATGACGCCGAGCGCAGCGCATTGACCGAGCTTGATGCGCGCCTTGCCGCTTTGCCCGCCAATGCCGATGCGGAGACCATACAGACCGAGATTTACGCGGTGGGCAAAGCCCATTTTGAGGAAAATTTGCGCGGCTGGTTTCAGGCGTTGTATCAGATTTTGCTGGGTCAGGATCAGGGGCCGCGTTTTGGTTCTTTCGTTGCGCTATATGGTTTGGCTGAGAGTCGCGCGCTGATTGCCCATGCCCTGCAAGCAGAGGCAGATTAAGCAGGCGCGGTTGACGGCAACAGGGTGACGGTGCAGGGTGAAACTGATTTCTGAGGGCATATTGCCGAGGGAAAATATAGCGGGGCAGGCGGCGCTGCCAATTGCGGCAAGACCGGTTTGCCCCTATGAATAAGTTTATGGCCGATATTGTTTACAAAATACTGCCGCAAGCCGATTGGCTGGCACTTGAGCGCGACGGGCAATTGCCGTTAACCGGCACGGATGCGCGTGACGGCTTTGTGCATTTATCCACCGCCCAACAGCTTGCCGGCACATTGCAGCAGCATTTCGCCGGCGCCGATAATCTGGTTTTGCTGGCGCTTGATGCGACGCAGATTGCCACTGATTTGAAATGGGAAGCCTCGCGCAATGGCGCGCTGTTTCCGCATCTTTACGCGCCCCTGTCGCGCCCGCATATAGTTGCCGATTTTGCGCTTGATGATACCCAAACCGGCCCTGTCCTGTCGATCGCGGCACGCAGCTGGATTGACCAAAACCAGTGCGAAAGGGAGGTGGTTGGATGAGCCTTTACAGCCGCTTGCGCCCTTTGCTGTTCACCCTGCCGCCGGAGCGCGCCCACCGGCTGACCATTAACGGGCTGAAAATGCTTGACCAATTGCGCGCCAGCCCGCCGGTCAATGACCATATTCTCGAACAAAGCCTGATGGGCATGACATTCACCAACCCGTTCGGCATGGCGGCCGGTTTCGACAAGGATGGCGAAGTCATGGGCGGCGTGTTGAAAGCCGGTTTCGGTTTTACCGAAATCGGCACGCTGACGCCCTTGCCGCAGTCCGGTAATCCCGCGCCGCGTCTGTTCCGGCTGAAAGCGCATGAGGCAGTGATTAACCGGCTCGGCTTTAACAATCAGGGGCAGGTTGAGGCGCATTACCGGCTGGCGGTGTTTCGCGCCCGCCCGCGCTCGGATATTGGCGATATTGTCGGCGTCAATATCGGTGCCAATAAGGACAGTGCCGACCGGCAGGAAGATTACCGGCTCGGTGCGGTGCGCTTTGCGGGCATGGCTGATTATCTGACGGTCAATATATCTTCGCCTAATACGCCGGGTCTGCGCGATTTGCAGGCCGATGACCAAGTGGGCGGTCTGATGCAATTGGTTCGTGAGGCAGCACCGGAAACGCCGATATTGGTTAAAATCGCGCCGGACTTGCCGCATGAACAGGCTTGCCGTTTGGCGCAGCTTGCTGTCTCCAATGGCATTGACGGGCTAATTATTTCCAACACCACCATTGCGCGCGAGGCGGTGGCCGACAGCCCGCATGCGGCGCAGGAAGGCGGCCTGTCCGGCCAGCCTTTGTTTGCAGCATCAACCGACATGCTGTCGGCTGTCTATCGTGAGACCGGCAGCAAGCTGACTTTGGTCGGGGTTGGTGGTGTGGCATCGGCGCAGCAGGCTTATGAAAAAATCTGCGCCGGCGCCAGTCTGGTGCAACTTTACACCGGCCTTGTTTATCATGGCCCCGGTCTGGTTGACCGGATGAAACGCGATTTGGCGGATTTGCTGCGGCGCGACGGCTTTGCCTCTGTCAGCGCGGCGATTGGCAGCGACCATGCGCCGCCATCAAAAAAGGGTCAATCAAATGAAGGTTGAGATATTGCACAATCCGCGATGCTCGAAATCGCGGCAGGCGCTGGCTTTGCTGCAAGCGGCGGCGCAGGAAAAAGCACTGGATATTGAAATTATCGAATATCTGAAAACCCCACCGGATGCGGCGCGTTTGGCCGAATTGCGCGATATGCTTGGCGTCACGGCACGCGACATGATGCGCCCGAAAGAAGCGCTCTATCGTGACCTTGAATTGGCTGCGGAAAGTGATGAGGCGGCGCTGTTGGCGGCAATGGCAGCGCATCCGATTTTAATTGAACGCCCGATTGTGGTGATTGGCAAGCGCGCCGCCATTTGTCGCCCGCCGGAACGGGTCGAGACATTATTTTAAGCCAGCCGGATTTTGACCGCCCTAATCAGGGCTGCGACAGGTGCGGCGCAGTTCGTCGCACATTATTTTAATTGTTTGTTTTTTCTCACTTTTTGGATATTTTGGCACTATGAGTGTTCAGGATCAGTTGCAAACAGGCCGTCGCGCCTTTAACCGCGCCGATAATCGCGCGGCGATTTTGCAGGCGGCGCGGCAGGTTTTTGCTGAATTGGGGTTTGGCGGCGCGACTGTGCGCGATATCATCCGCCGCACCAATTTGGCGACCGGCACTTTCTATAATTATTTTGACAGCAAGGAGAGCGTGTTTTCGGCGCTGAATGATGAAATCGGCACGGAGTTGCGCGCCAAGCTGTCCGAAGCGCGCCATGTGGCCAGCACATTTGAGCAATTTGTCGAAAACAGCTTCTACACTTATTTTACCTATTATGCCGACAATCCCGATTCCTATTGGCTGATACGCTCCAATCGCGGGCGTGGCGGGCATAATTCGGTAATGCCCGGCCCGCAAGTGCAAGCCGGACTGGAAGAAATGCGTAAAGATATTGAGGCGGCGATGGCGGAAGGCGTTGTGCCGCAATTGGATGTCGATTATCTCAATGCGTCGCTGGGCGGTGTGGCTTTTGCGGTTCTCGATGAAATGATGGAGCGCAAATCGATTGACCCGCAAGCGGCGGCACGCTTTGCCTCGCGGCTCATCATGGCCGGTGTGGACGGCTTTGACGGCCAGTCAGGCGCGGCAGATGCATCCGTCACCCTTGCCGCCAATGGTTCATAAATTGAAACATTTGGTTGACGCCCGCCTTGGCGCGCCATTTAATCTAAGCCTGAAAAAATTATAATCTGTCCCGATGGCGACGGGGCGCGCGATTTGGTCAATCGGCTCAATAATGTGGCAGGGAGGTGCGGCGATGACAGTGCAGAAATTCATGCTTGGTGTGTTCAAACATTTACCGCCTTTCATTGTGCGGCGCATGGCCGGTGCGCCGCTTGAAATTGACGGTAATGTGTTGGATGCCAATATCCAGCTTGTTGCCAATCAGGCGGCCAATGCTGAAACACCGACCGAGCTGGCCGCCATGCGCGCCGGTATCCATGAGAGCTTCAAGGTTCTGAATGGGGCAAGGCGCAAAAATGTCGCCGTGCGCGACAGCCAATTTGACGGCCCGGCCGGGGCTTTGACCATGCGTTTATATGAGCCGGTCGGCGCAGCGACACCGCGCCCTGCCATTTTGTTTTTTCATCAGGGCGGGTTGGTCGTCATGGATGTTGATACGGACGACACATTCTGCACCGTGCTGGCTGATGTGTGTCAGGCGACAGTGATTTCGCTTGATTATCGCCTATGCCCCGAAAACACCTTTCCGGCGGCCTTTGACGATGCGCTGGCACTGTGGGCGCATGTGCAGGCGCAGGGCGCAGATATGGGGATTGACCGGCAGCGTGTGGCGCTGGCCGGGGACAGTGCCGGCGCGCTCTTGTCTTCCGTGTTGTGCCAAATCATCCGCGACCGCGGTGATGAAATACGCCCGGCGGCGCAATTGCTCGGCTATCCTTGGGTGACGACGCAGCTTGCCGAAACCGGCTCCGTCGTCAGTTGCGCTGAGGCGTTTCCCCTGACCCGCAATACGATGGAGTTTTTCAATGCAATGGTGTTTCCCGATGGCAAGAATATCGACCATCCTTACGCCAATCCGCTGACCCATGAAAATCTCGCTGATTTACCACCGGCAATTATCGCCACGGCTGGCTTCGACCCGATACGCGACCAGGGCAATGATTATGCGGCGCGGCTGAAAGCGGCGGGCAATCAGGTGAAGCATTATTGTTTTTCCAGCCTGTGCCACAGTTTCTGGTCAATGGGCAATGTCAGCCGCGCTTGCGACACGGCCTGCGACCAGTTGGCGCGTGACCTAGCGGCACTTTTGCAAAAGGCAGACGAAACGCATTAGGGCGTCTATACTGCGCTCATGCAAACCGCCGCTTCACCCCAAGCCAATCCGACCACTGTCTTTGAGGGCTGGTTCACCGCACGCGGCTGGCAGCCAAGGGCGCATCAGCTTGCCTTTTGGGCGCAGGCGCGTGCCGGACATGATGCGCTGTTAATTGCCCCGACCGGTGGCGGCAAGACGCTGGCCGGTTTTGTGCCTGTTTTGGAGCGTCTGGCAGCTTTGCCCAAAGCCGAGCGCGGTCGCTTGCGGGCTTTGTATATTTCACCGTTGAAAGCGCTGGCGGTTGATGTGCAGCGCAATCTCATGCAGCCGGTTGAGGAAATCGGGCTGGATATCCGCATAGAGACGCGCAGCGGCGACACGCCGAGCAATCGTAAGCAAAGGCAAAAGCACAATCCGCCCGATATTTTGCTGACCACGCCGGAGCAATTGGCGCTGATGCTGAGTTGGCCGGAAGCGGCGGATTATTTTGCCGCGCTGGATTATGTGATTATTGATGAGCTGCATGCGTTGGCGCCCAATAAAAGGGGCGACTTGCTGGCCTTGGGTCTGGCGCGGCTGCAAAGGCTGGCTCCGCAAATGGCGCGGCTGGGTCTGTCGGCGACCATTGCCGATAAACCGGCCTTGTGCTGCTGGCTGGCACAGCAACAGGCTGATGATAAAGCACCCAACCAGCAGGCGATTTTGGTGGAAGGGGCGCAAGGCGCGCCGGCCAGGCTTGATATTCTTGACACTCAGGAGCGTCTGCCCTGGGGCAGTCATACGGCGCGTCATGCGATGGCCGATGTGCTGGCTGCCATTGCCTCGGCGCAAACCTCGCTGGTTTTTGTCAATACGCGCTCGCAGGCTGAATCGGTGTTTCGGGAATTATGGGCATTGAATGAGGACGGGTTGGAAATCGCCCTGCATCATGGCTCGCTGGCTCCGGAACGCCGCCGCAAGGTGGAAGCGGCGATGGCGGCAGGGCAATTGCGCGCCGTTATATGCACCTCAACGCTTGATTTGGGCATTGATTGGGGGGCGGTTGATTTGGTCATTCATGTCGGCGCACCGAAAGGGGCAAGCCGTCTGGCGCAGCGTATCGGGCGCGCCAATCACCGCTATGATGATGCGTCTGCCGCTTTGCTTGTGCCGTCCAACCGGTTTGAAGTGCTGGAATGTGAAGCGGCGCGCGCCAGCATTGCCGCGCATGAACAAGATGGCGCTTGCGTGCGCGAGGGCGGGCTGGATGTGCTGGCGCAACATGTGTTCGGCACGGCCTGTGCGGCTGCGTTTGATGCCAATGCCCTTTATGCTGAAATCTGCACCGCCTATCCCTATCATGGTCTGACGCGGGCGCGTTTTGACCGCGTGCTGGATTTCGTCAGCACTGGCGGCTATGCGCTGAAAAGCTATGACCGCTATGCCCGCTTGCGCCAAACACCGGAAGGGCTGGTCAGGCTGGCGCATCCGCGCTTGGCGACGCGCTATCGGATGAATGTCGGCACAATTGTCGAAGCGCCCATGCTGAAAGTGCGGCTGGCGCGCGCCCGCAAAGCCGCCGCCGGTCGCACCCGCCCGCTTATGGGGGGGCGTGTGCTGGGTGAAATGGAGGAGTATTTTCTGACCACGCTGGCACCGGGCGACACTTTTGTTTTTGCCGGTGAGACTTTGCGTTTGGAAACGGTGCGCGAAACCGAAGCTCTGGTCAGCCGTGCGGCCAATAGAGATGCCAAAGTGCCGACTTATCAGGGCGGCAAATTTCCGATTTCCACCCATTTGGCGGCGCGTGTGCGCCATATGCTTGCCACACCGGCGGATTGGGCGCTGCTGCCCGACCAAGTGCGCGACTGGCTGGTATTGCAGCAGCAAATCTCGCAAGTGCCGGGCGAAAAGGGATTGTTGATAGAGAGCTTTGCCCGTGGTGCGCGCTTTTATATGACCTGCTACCCGTTTGAGGGGCGGCTGGCGCATCAGACTTTGGGCATGTTGCTGACGCGGCGGCTGGAGCGCGCCGGTGCGCGCCCTATGGGCTTTGTTGCCAATGATTATGCGCTGGCGGTTTGGGGTTTGCGCGATATTGGGTTGATGGTTGAGCGCGGGCAATTGACGCCGGAAAGCCTGTTTTCCGAAGATATGCTGGGCGATGATTTGGAAAGCTGGCTCGATGAATCGAGCCTGATGAAACGCACTTTTCGTGATTGCGCGATTATTGGCGGCTTGATTGAAAAAAACTTTCCCGGCCGCGAAAAGACCGGACGGCAAGTCACAATTTCTGCCGATTTGATTTATGATGTGCTGCGTAGCCACGAACCCGACCATATATTATTGCAGGCAGCGCGTGCCGATGCGGCAACCGGTCTGCTCGATATTGGGCGGCTCGGCGCTATGCTGAAGCGAATAAATGGCGCGATGACTTTGCAACGCTTGGCGCATGTGTCGCCACTGGCCGTGCCATTGCTGATGGAAATGGGCAAAGAGCCGGTCAATGGCGGGGCTGATGATGAATTGCTCGGCGAGGCGGCGTCGCGCCATATGGCACTGATACGCGAGGCATCTGGCTTGGATGATGCAAATGCAGGTGATGCGGGAGTGGCGGATGGATGAACCGCAAATGGCATTGGTCATAAATGGCGCGCATGTGCTGGCCGATATTTCCGGTGCGCTGTTCTGGCCTGCTGCTGAAACACTGATTGTCGCCGATTTGCATTTTGAAAAAGGCTCGGCCTATGCCGCGCGCGGTGTCGCCCTGCCGCCCTATGACACGGCGGCGACCCTGACTCGACTGGAAGCTTGTATGGCAAAATATCGCCCCAAGCGGGTGATATCGCTGGGCGATGCGTTTCACGATGACAATTGGCTATCGCGCATGGTTGCCAGCGATGCCGAAAGGCTGGCCGGCCTGGCTGCCAGCGCCGCCTTTGTCTGGATTGGCGGCAATCATGACCCGACCCCGCCTTCAGGTCTGGCCGGTGCGGCCATGCCGGAAATGACGCTTTCGGCTGATGGAGAATTGACATTTCGCCATGAGCCGCTGGCGCGTGGTCATGCTGATTTTCGCGCCGGTGAACTGGCCGGGCATTTGCATCCGTGCGCGCGCATACGATGGCGCGGGCGTAATTTGCGGCGGCGCTGTTTTGTCGGCGATGGCACACGGCTTGTGCTGCCTGCTTTCGGGGCGTTGACCGGCAGCCTTAATGTGCGCGACACCGCTTTTGAGCCGCTTTTTGATGACCGCCCCTTTATGGTTTGGATGATGGGCGAGAACCGGCTGGCGGCTTTTCCGTCCGGCAGTCTTTTGCCCGATACCGTCTCAGCGCAGAAAATTATGCAGCAGCATGGATAACAGGCACAGCGAGACGCCGCTGGTCAATATCAGCCGCAAGGGCGCATACCAATCGACAAGATGACCGCGCCGCACGGCCAGCATATCGACCACGCCTTGCGCGATAAACATGGACAGCAATAAAAGCAGCGCATGGCGTTGCGGCAGCACAAGCGTTACCAGCGCCAGCAGGCTTGGCAGGATGGCCAGCAATAAATAGCGCGATAAAAATCCGGCATTGGGTGATTGCATGGCCGCGCCCCAGCGCACACCGCCGAGAAAGGCCGCGATCAAAGCGGCATAGCCGGAAACCAGCACTGGCAGGCCGAAGCGCCAATCGCCCAGAAATGGCAGCCAGACACCCAAGCCGCCGGCCAGAAATGGCAACAGCCCGGCCAGTCCAAGCGTCAGCGCCATTGGCGGTATGGTGGAGAGGGATGCCATAAACTGTTTCATCTGCTGTCAGCCCTGCTTATTAGCCCTACTTGTCGCCCCACTCATCAGCTCCACTTGTCAACCAAGCCGCGACATGAAGGGAAACCAGTCCAGCAAATATCCGGCCATTAGTTGCAAACTGCCCAGCATCATTAAAAGACCGGTAGCGACCAGCAAGCCACCGGCGCCGCGTTCAACCCACAGCATGTGCTGTTTGACCGATTTGCTGGCCTCCAGAAACCGGCCAATGCCGAAAGCAGCCAAAATAAACGGCAGACCAAGACCGGCAGCGTAAATGCCAAGCAGCAACACGCCGTCGCCGAGACTGTCGCGGGTAGCGGCCAGCGCCAAAATGGTCGCCAATATCGGGCCGATGCAGGGCGTCCAGCCAAAGGCAAAGGCCAGCCCCATGACAAAGGCAGTGAGCAGGCCTGAGCCGCCCGTCGAGCCGGATGTAAAGCGCGCTTCGCGCTGCAAAAAGGGCAGTCGCACCACGCCGCCAATATGCAAGCCCAGCAGAATGATTGTCGCACCAGCGATATAACCAAGCTCTTGTTGATAGGCGACCAATAGCGGGTTAATGGCCGACGCACCCGCGCCAAGGCTCATAAACACCACCGAAAAGCCGCCGACAAAAGCCGTCGCGCCGGGCAATACAACGCGCGCCGCGCCACCGCTTTGGTCAAGCGCTTTCAATTCGTTGAATTGCAAACCGGCGGCAAAGCATAAATAGCCCGGCACAAGCGGCAGGACGCAGGGCGAGAGAAAACTCAAGGCGCCGCCGAAAAAAGCCGCCAATGCGGATGCTGCAAACCCGTCCATCCATGCTGCCCTTCTGTTATATGCGCCGGAACATGACCGCCACTAGCCAGCCCATCAGCAAAGCGATAATCACCCCGCCCAGCCCGTAGAAAAAGGGCTGGTCAAAAGCCGCGCTGTGCAGAACCTGTCCGGCCCCGACAATATCAACCGGTATTTCGCCGGTCTGATAGCCGACAAGACGACCCTTGTGAAAGGCGAAAAATTCGGTGACATAAGTGCCGACCGGCATGCCGGAAGGTAGTTTGATTTCAGCGCGAAACAACCGCCCATCCATAATTTCAACACCGTCATCGGACTGGATGAACAGCCCGCGTTCCTGCTTGATGCGGATAAAGGCGGCCATTGCTTCGGTGAAACTTTGCGGATTGTCTTTATGGGCGGCATCTTCCAGTGCATCTTCCAGTGCATTGACCCGCAAATAATCGCTGCCCAATTCGTGCAGGCGGCGTTCTTCTTCCGCCGCAATCGCGCCAATCGGGCGGCTGCTGACCAGCGCGTAAAATCCCGGCAATGGCCCCATCGGATAGCTGAGTGCATTGACCCAAATGCCGAAAATGCGCTGTTTTTTACGCAGCAGGAAATTCTCACCCGGCCCGCGCAGCACAATCACCACATCGGTCGGCAGGCCGTCATCTATCGGTTCAATCGCGCCGAACAGCAGCAGGCTGTCGCCTTTGAAGTCAAATTGTATGGCAATACTGTCTTTGGACACATCGGCGACCAGACCATTGGCAAGTGCCGGTGCGCCGGCAAGCACCAGCAAGGCTAAGGCGATAATATGTCGAAGCCATGCCGTCATTGCGACAGACCCAAGCGGACAAGCGAAAATAATTCATCCGGCTGCACCACCAAATCGACCAGCAATTTAATACCAACCCCCAGCACAATAAGCGCCAGCAATGCGCGCAATTCCTCGCCGCGCAAGCGTTGGCCGAACCAAGCACCGATTTGTGCGCCCAGCACACCGCCAATCATCAGCAAAACCGCCAGAACAATATCAACCGTCTGGTTTTCCACCGCATGCAAAATCGTCACGGAAGCGGTGACAAAAATAATCTGGAACAGCGAAGTGCCAATCACCACATTGGTCGGCATACGCAAAATATAAATCATCGCCGGCACCATGATAAAGCCGCCGCCAACGCCCATAATGGCCGACATTGTGCCGACAAAAAAGCCGATAAGCAAAGGCGGGATGACGCTGATATAAAGCTTGGACTGGCGAAAGCGCATCCGCAGGGGCAGACCTTGTATCCAGCTATGTTGGCCGGGGCGGCGCGCGCGCAAAGGTGTGCCGGCGCGGCTGGCGCGAATGGCAACCACGCTTTCGCGCAGCATCAGACTGCCAATCACGCCGAGAAACAGCACATAGGACAGGGAAATCAGCAAATCGACCTGCCCCATAGCGCGCAGCAATTTGAATAATTGGACACCGGCATAAGAGCCGCATACGCCGCCGGCCATCAATATCAGCCCCATTGGCACATCAACCGCGCGGCGTCGCCAATAAGCCAGACCGCCGGAAACCGATGAGGCGACAATCTGATTGGCTTCTGTGGCTACGGCAACAGCTGGGGGAATACCGTTGAAAATAAGCAGGGGCGTCATCAAAAAGCCGCCGCCAACACCGAACAGGCCGGATAAAAAACCGACAAGCCCTCCCATGCCAATAAGCACGAATATATTGGCGCTGATTTCGGCAATGGGCAGGTATATTTGCATATGGCGTAACGGCCTTTCCTGTCTGCCGGTGCGTAGCATATTCCGCCCGATTTGCCTAGATGACGCGCAAACCGCCCAAGCGTTTCTTGCCTTTGGCGCAATCAGACGCATATTGCTGTCAGGCGAATAAACAGGTGAGACATGCAGCGGTTTTCAATTGCAATGGCGGATGGCGATATTTCTTTGTGCAGTTGGATGGCCGGTGCTGCTCCGACCGGCGACAAGCCGGTGCTGCATTGGGCGCATGCCAATGGTTTTAACGGAGAAACCTACACCCCCTTGCTGGAACCCTTGCAGGC
>JAYPAN010000032.1:0-11858 GCA_038123715.1 Rhodobiaceae bacterium
GCACATGCCAGCTAATCGCTTCGCCTTCGCGGTCGGGGTCAGTGGCCAGCACCAGACGGTCAGCTGATTTCACGGCTTTGGCAATTTCCGACAGTCTCTTGCGCCCGTCGCCGCTTTCTTCCCAAAGCATGGCGAAATCATTATCCGGGTCAACCGAGCCGTTCTTTTCCGGTAAATCGCGGACATGACCGAAAGAGGCCAGAACCGTGAAGTTCGAGCCGAGATATTTATTGATGGTTTTGGCCTTCGCCGGAGATTCAACGATGACGACGTCCATGAAATAGCCTTTCACGCATGCTGTTGGGCGCATGATATGGGCAAAACGGGGGCATGTGTCAAATGCTTACCGCCGCCATGCCGTCTTAAAATATCAAAAACTAACGCTTTGAAGGGGCAAATCCACGCCATTTTATCCAATCAGCGACATTTGCCCGCTGGCCTCATAATGCAGCCTGCCGGTCAAATCGAGTTCCAGCAAAACCAGATGCGCTTGCGAAACACTGGCGCCGGAGCGTTCGACCAACTCATCAACCGAGACCGGCACCGGCCCCAGCAGGGCGATAATTTCCTGCCTTAGCGCGTCGCTGATATCAGCCGGCGGCAGCTTTGGCGCTTCTGGCTGTTTTCGTGATTTTGTTTCCACTTGTCGGTTTTCAATCAAGGGCAGCACCACATCCAGCACATCATCAACATTTTCCACCAGTGCCGCGTCCTGTCGCAAAAGATGATTGCTGCCATGACAGCGCATATCCAGCGGCGAACCCGGCACGGCCAGCACTTCGCGGCCATATTCACCGGCCATGCGGGCGGTAATCAGTGAGCCGGAACGCCGCGCCGCTTCAACCACAACCACGCCGAGTGACAGACCGGCAATGATGCGATTGCGGCGCGGGAACAAGCTGGCTTGCGGTGCGGTGTTGGGCGGGTTTTCGCAAATCACAAGACCTTGCGCCATTATCGCCTCCTGCAATTCGGCATGTTCGGGCGGATAAATATGACCAATGCCATTAGCCAGAACCGCAATCGTGCCATGCGTCAAAGCAGCCTGATGGGCAGCATGGTCAATACCGCGCGCCAGACCTGAAGCAACCATCATGCCGCGCTCGCCCAGACCGGCAGCCAGTCTTTCGGTGATTTTGTGACCGGCGGCTGAGGCGTTGCGCGCACCGACCAGAGCGATAATCGGCTTGGTCAGCAATTGTGCATGGCCGAACAGCGCCAGCACGGGCGGAGCATCGGGTATCTCACCAAGCGGTGCGGGATAATCTTTGCTGCCATGCACAATATATCTGCCGCCCATTGCCTCGGTCGCCCGCAATTCGCTTATGGCGGCTTTGACCGATATCGGTTTGAGTGGCATTTTGCGTCCGCCGCGCCGTGACAAATCGGGCAATGCCTCAAGCGCGCTTGCCGCGTCAGGGTAAAGCTGCATCAATCTTTGAAAAGTAATCGGGCCGATTTGTTCTGTGCGTGCCAGCCGAATGAAATTCACCAATTCGTCTTCGGTCATATTGCGTCCTTATTCTTATTGTTCAGCCCGTTGCGGGCTTTGTTTATTATTCCCGCAAGCGGGGCAGGCTAATCCGTCAGGCAGCACTTCCAATGCGCGGCTCAGTGCCGGCGCGCAGACGGGCAATGTTTTCCCGATGCGCCCAAAGGGCAATCAGCACCATGACGGCAAATATCCTGGCAGTGTCATATTCGCCGAGAAACCAGAGGAAAAATGGTGTTACAAGCAGCGCGACAATCGCCGCCAGCGACGAACGCCGCCCAACCAGCGCAGTCAACAGCCAGACAAGCAAAAAGGCCAGACCGGGCAGAGGCGACAGCGCCAATATCAGGCCGATAAAAGTGGCGACCCCTTTGCCGCCCTTAAAGCCGAGCCAGACCGGAAAGACATGGCCGCAAAAACAAGCCAGCGCGGCAAGGTAAGTGGCCGTGCCGCCAACCAGCGCATTGGCAAGATAAACGGTCAGCACACCCTTGCCGATATCGGCCAGCAGGGTCAGCGCGGCAAGGCGCTTGCTGCCTGTCCGCAAAACATTTGTGGTGCCGATATTGCCGGAGCCAATATCACGAATATCACCCTTGCCAGCTGCCCGTGTCAGAACCAGACCGGACGGAATCGAGCCGAGCAGATAACCGCCCAGAACAACCAATAAAAGCATGAAACTGTCAGCCATATTTTTCTCCTTTTTACGCCCTGCCTCCTCAGTCGGGCGTCACTTGTTCACCGGCCAAATAAAGTGCCTGCACAATACCTTGCACTTGCCGTCCCTCAATCGCCGAGTTTTGCGACTTGGATTTCAGCCTGTCAGCGTCAATCACCCAAGGTGCCTCAATATCGACAATCGCAAAATCAGCCTTGGCTCCGGGCTGTAACCCGCCAGCCGCCAGCCCCAAAAGCGCGGCTGGCCGCATGGTGACACATCCCAGCAAAGTCAGCAAATCAGAATTGGCGCTGTGATGCAAGCTCAACACTGTTGCCAAAAGCGTCTCAACCCCGACTGTGCCATAAGCGGCTTGCGCGAAAGGTTGGCGCTTGGCCTCGACATCTTGCGGATTATGGCCGGATACAATGACATCAATCGTGCCATCTTCAATGCCTGCCAATAGAGCCAGCCGGTCGGTTTCGGCGCGCAAGGGCGGGTTCAGCTTGGCAAAAGTGCGGTAATTTTCGACATCATTTTCATTCAGCATTAAATGGGTCGCCGAGACCGAGCAACTGACATTCAGACCGCGCGCTTTGGCGGCGCGAATGGTCTCTACACTGTCGGCGGCTGAGATTTGCGCCACATGATAGCGCCCGCCGGTAATCGCCAGCAGCCGCAAATCGCGGTCGATAATTGCGGTTTCCGCCGCAACCGGAATACCGGCAAGGCCAAGCCGTGTTGCCAATTCGCCTTCATGCATAACACCGGCGCTTTGCAGATTCTGATCCATTGCATGTTGCATGACCAGCGCGTTAAAGGGGGCGGCATAAGCCAATGCCCTACGCATGGTCAGCGCATTCATCACCGCGCGGTCGCCATCGGTAAAGGCCACGGCTCCCGCTTCCAGCAACAGGCCGAACTCGCTCAAGGCTTCGCCCGCACAGCCGCGCGTAATAGCCGCCATCGGATGTATATTGACTTTCGCCGTGGCGTGGGCGCGCCGACGGATGAAATCAACCAGTGCCGCCTCGTCAATCACCGGGTCGGTATTGGGCATGACGACCATATGAGCAACGCCGCCTGCCGCTGCCGCATTGGAGGCGGTCGCCAAAGTTTCCTTATGCTCCGCGCCCGGCTCGCCGGTAAATACCTGCATGTCCACAAGGCCGGGGAGTATCGCCAGCCCGGTGCAATCCTGTGTTTCTATATTATCGGGCAGGACAACATCGCCACCGAGAGCCGCAATTTTGCCATCCTTGACCAGTAATGTGCCAAGGCAATCCAGCCCGCTTGCCGGGTCGAGCAGGCGGGCATTGATATAGGCGCGGTCATGCTGGCTCATGGCGCGCCTCCATTATTGGGCAGATTGGCGGCCAGTGCCTCCAACACGGCCATGCGAACAGCGACACCCATTTCCACCTGGTCGCGTATCAAGCTGATATCGGGGTCATCGGCCAAGAGGCTGTCAATTTCTACGCCTCTGTTCATTGGGCCGGGATGCATAACCAACGCTTCCGGCTTGGCATGGGCAAGCTTGTCGCGGTCAAGCCCGTAAAGGTGGTAATATTCGCGCACAGACGGGATAAGCGCGCCACTCATACGCTCGCTTTGCAGGCGCAGCATCATCACAATATCACAACCGGCAAGCCCTTCGCGCATATCATGGAAAACGCGCGCGCCCAGTGCTTCGGCACCGGCCGGTATCAGGGTTGGCGGGCCGATAAGATGCACGCTTGCGCCCATACGGTTGAGCAGCAGCAAATTGGAGCGCGCGACCCGCGAATGGGTGATGTCGCCGCAAATCGCCACCCGCAAGCCTTCAAGGCGGCCAAGGCGGCGGCGTATGGTCAGCGCGTCAAGCAGCGCTTGGGTCGGGTGTTCATGCGCGCCGTCACCGGCATTCAGCACCGCGCAAGAGACTTTCTGCGCCAGCAGGGCGACCGCGCCACTGTCACCATGGCGAACAACCAGCAAATCGGGATGCATGGCGTTCAAAGTGACGGCGGTATCAAGCAATGTCTCGCCCTTATTCACTGCCGAGGCCGCCACCGACATATTCATCACATCGGCGCCAAGGCGTTTACCGGCAAGTTCAAACGAACTTTGCGTGCGGGTGGAGCTTTCAAAGAAAAGATTGATTTGCGTGCGCCCGCGCAGCACAGCTGTTTTCTTGTCAAGCTGCCGGTTTTGCTCAACATAGCTGTCGGACAAATCAAGCAAATTGGTGATATCGGAAACGGAAAGCCCTTCAATCCCCAGAAGATTGCGATGGGGGAATGTGAAACTTGGTGGGCGCTGGCTCATCAAAGCCAAATCTATAGGATAGAGAGCGAGTCGTGGCAAGCGGATAATCAGTTATTCAGATAATCCAACACACCTTGAAGAATAAAAGCGGCGGCCATTTTGTCTATCACCGTGGCGCGTTTGGCGCGGCTGGTATCGGCGGCCAGCAAGGTGCGCTCAACCGCGGCAGTGGACAGGCGCTCATCCCACAGCAAAACGGGCAGGGCGGGAAAGCCAGCCAATTGCGCCAGATTGCGGATAAAGGCACGGGTCGCCTGCACACGCGGACCTTCCGAGCCGTCCATATTCAATGGCAGGCCGACCACCAGCCCGCCAATATCCTCGCGCGCAATAATGTCGGCCAATTGCGCGGCATCAAGCGCGAATTTCTTGCGCCTTATCGTGGCAAAGGGCGTGGCGATTTGATGGCCGGTATCGGCAATCGCCAGACCAATCGTCTTGCTCCCCAAATCCAAGGCCATCAGCCTTTGGCCTTTTGTCAGATTTTCCTTGAGACTCTCTGCCGTTTCGACTGTTTGCATAATTATTGATAGCATAAAAAGCCGGACAGGCCTATTGCTGGCAAGATATCACCCCGCGACATATTGCGATAAGAGACAGGCTTTGCTAGGTTCCGCCCACGTTTTATAACATCTGAAAAGGCTTGAATATGTCGGTTGACGAAACAATGGTGCGCCGCATCGCTACATTGGCGCGGATTGGCGTGGGCGATGAGCAATTGCCCGGTCTGGCGAAGGAATTGTCATCTATTCTTGATTTTGTTGAACAATTAAACGAGCTGGACACGCAAGGCGTCAAGCCTTTGACTTCGGCAGTTGAGGCAACCATGCGGATGCGCGAGGATGTTGTGACCGATGGCGGTTATCCTGATGCGATTCTGGCTAATGCGCCCGAACGCGATGATGATTATTTCGCCGTGCCGAAAGTGGTGGAATAATGGGTGATTTGACCGAGCTGAATCTGGCCGAAGCGCGCGACGGGCTGGCCAAAAAAGAGTTTACCGCAAGCGAGTTGACACAAGCTCATGTGGATGCCGTCGCGGCCTCTACGCCGCTTAACGCCTTCGTGCTGGAAACCGCCGACAAGGCGCTGGCAATGGCAGCAGACAGTGACGCGCGTTTGGCGGCAGGCACGGCGCGCCCGCTTGAGGGATTGCCGATTGGTGTCAAAGACTTGTTCTGCACCAAAGATGTCCGCACCACGGCCTGTTCCAACATTCTGGACGAATTCACACCGACTTATGAAAGCACGGTGACGCAAAATCTCTGGAATGATGGCGCGGTGATGCTCGGCAAGCTGAATAATGACGAATTTGCCATGGGGTCGAGCAATGAAACCTCGCGTTTTGGGCCAGTGGTCAATCCGTGGCGCGGCGCGGATGGGCAGACTCTGGTGCCGGGCGGCTCGTCGGGCGGCTCATCGGCGGCAGTGGCGGCGCATTTGGGCGTTGCTGCCACAGCGACCGATACAGGCGGTTCGATTCGCCAACCGGCGGCTTTCACCGGCACGGTCGGCATGAAACCAACCTATGGGCGCTGCTCGCGCTGGGGCATTGTGGCTTTTGCTTCCTCGCTTGACCAGGCTGGCCCGATTTGCCGAAATGTGCGTGATACGGCGATTATGCTGACCTCCATGTCGGGCTTTGACGCCAAGGACACGACCAGTATTGACCGACCCGTGCCGGATTACGAAGCGGCGCTGACCGGCGATATTCGCGGGTTGAAAGTCGGGATACCGAAGGAATATCGCGTCGATAACATGCCCGCCGAAATTGATGCGCTGTGGCAGCAAGGCATTGACTGGCTGCGCGCTGCCGGGGCGGAAATTGTCGATATATCACTGCCGCACACCAAATATGCGCTGCCTGCCTATTATATTATCGCACCGGCTGAAGCCTCATCCAATCTGGCGCGCTATGACGGCGTGCGCTATGGCGCGCGCAAGGCGGGCGTTGATTTGGAAGATATGTATGCCGGCACGCGCGCGGCAGGCTTTGGCGAGGAAGTGACGCGGCGCGTGATGATTGGCACTTATGCGCTATCCGCCGGTTATTATGACGCTTATTACATTAAGGCTTTGCAGGTGCGGCGTCTGATTGCCGAAGATTTTGCGGCGGCCTATGAAAAATGTGATGTGCTGCTCACGCCGACCACGCCGTCGGCGGCGTTTCCGATTGGCGGCAAAGTCGATGACCCGTTGGACATGTATCTGAATGATGTGTTTACCGTGACCGTCAATCTGGCCGGTCTCCCGGGCATATCCGTGCCGGCGGGGCTGGATAAGGATGGTCTGCCCTTGGGGCTGCAATTGATAGGACAGGCTTTCGGCGAAGAGCAATTGCTGCGCGTTGCCGAGGTGATGGAGGCCGCCGCCGGCTTTGCCGCGCGGCCACAAGCATGGTGGAAAGACCAATGAGCGAGACAGGCGGAACAAATAATCTGATTGGCGGGGCAACCGGCGATTGGGAGATTGTGCTGGGGCTGGAAGTGCATGCACAAGTAATGTCCAATGCCAAGCTGTTTTCCGGCGCGGCGACCGAGTTTGGTGCTGAACCCAATGCCCAAGTCTCGCTGGTTGATGCCGCCATGCCGGGCATGTTGCCGGTGATTAACATGAAATGTGTCGAACAGGCTGTTCGCACCGGCTTGGGGCTGAAAGCGCAAATCAATCTGACTTCGGTTTTCGACCGCAAAAATTATTTCTACCCTGACCTGCCGCAAGGCTATCAAATCTCGCAATTCAAACAACCAATTGTCGGTGAGGGTGAGATTGAGATTGATTTGGATGATGGCGTCGTCAAAAAAGTCGGCATTGAAAGACTGCATTTGGAGCAGGATGCAGGCAAGTCATTGCATGACCAGCATCCGGAGCAGAGCTTTGTCGATTTGAATCGCTCCGGCGTGGCGCTGATGGAAATTGTCTCGCGGCCGGATATGCGTTCGGCGGCTGAAGCACAGGCTTATGTCAAAAAATTGCGCGCGATTTTGCGCTATCTCGGCACATGCGACGGCAATATGGAGCAGGGCAGTTTGCGGGCTGATGTCAATGTTTCCGTGCGCCGCCCCGGTGACGCGCTTGGCACACGCTGTGAAATCAAAAATGTCAATTCGATACGCTTTATCGGCCAGGCCATTGAATATGAGGCGCGCCGCCAAATTGACTTGATTGAAGATGGTGGTGAAGTGAAGCAGGAAACCCGCCTGTTTGACCCGAAAAACGGTAAGACGCGCGCTATGCGCTCAAAGGAAGAAGCGCATGATTATCGCTATTTCCCCGATCCGGATTTGCTGCCGCTGACTTTCACGCAGAGCTTTGTCGATGACATTGCCGCTGGTCTGCCGGAATTGCCGGATGACAAAAAGGCGCGCTTTATCGCTGATTATGGCCTGTCGGCCTATGATGCCGGTATTCTTGTTGCCGAGGCGGAAAATGCCACCTATTTCGAGGCGGCAGCGCAAGGCCGCGATGCCAAGGCAGTGGCCAATATGGTGGTCGGCAGCCTGTTTGCCGGTCTCAACAAGGCCGGTCTGGCAATCGCCGACAGCCCGGTATCGCCGTCGCAATTGGGCGGGCTGGTTGATTTGCTGGCTGATGACACAATTTCCAGCCGCATTGCCAAGGATGTGTTCGAGCTGATGTTTGACGACGGGCCGTATCAAGGGCGCGACGCCGCCGATATTGTCGAGGAAAAAGGGCTGAAGCAAGTCACCGACACTGGCGCGATTGAAGCTGCGGTGGACGAGGTGATTGCTGCCAATCCCGACAAGGTGGAGCAGGCCAAGGCCAAGCCCAAAATGGCCGGTTGGTTTGTCGGTCAGGTGATGCAGGCAACCGGCGGCAAGGCCAATCCGCAAGCGGTCAATAAGTTGGTGGCCGCCAAGCTCGGTCTCGACGAGGACGCCTAGGCGCCCATGCCGCATCTGGTGATATTTTTTGCCCTGTCATTTGTTGGTTTGCTGGCCTCCTGCATGGTCGGCTAGCGGTGCGCGTCTTTGCGCTTTTTCGGCAATTTGGTCATGGCCTGATAGGTCAGCGGCCACATATCTTGGCGCAATGTTGTGCGATGCGGGACAATCTGTGTCATGAACAGCGCGATTAAATCATTTTGCGGGTCAATCCAGAAAATTGTGCCGGCCGCACCACCCCAGAAATAACTTTGCGTGGGCATTATCAACCCGCTTTGCGATTGGTCAGTGATGACCCCAAAGCCCAGCCCGAAACCAATGCCCTGTTTGGGCATGATGGAAGTGAGGCGCTGGCCGGATTTGATATCGCCGAGCGCGTCATGGCGCATCATATTGACCGATATGGGTGACAATATCCGCACATCGTCCAATGTGCCACCATTCAGCAACATGCGGGCAAAGCGCAAATAATCATCGGTGGTCGATATAAGCCCGCCACCACCTGATTGCAGTAAAGCGTCCGGATGATAGGGGGTCAGCAGGCCTTTATGGGCTGGCTCCAGCCCCGGCCCGCTTGGCTGCGACAGGAAACCTTTTTCGGCAAACTGGCCGGGTATGCCTTCCGGCGAATATAAGGTCGCCACGCGGTCGCGGCTGTCAGCCTGATAGGTGAAGCCGGTATCTTTCATGCCCAAAGGGTCGAACAGGCGGGTTTTCAAAAACGCCCCAAGCGACATGCCCGATGCCACTTCGACAAGCCGCCCCAACACATCCGTCGAGACGCTGTAATTCCATTTCGTGCCGGGGTCATAGCGCAGAGGCAGTTTGCCCAGCCGTGCAACAAATTGCTGCAAATCTATTGCGGCACTCAGTTCAAACCCGTCTTGGCGATACATGTCGCCAACCGGTGAGAGGTCAAACAGGCCATAGGTGAAACCGGCGCTATGGGTCAGAACATCATGAATGGTCGGTTGACGAACAGCCCTGCGGGTCGGCGGATTGCCAGTGCCGTTCTCGGCATCATAGACCCGTAAATCGGCCAGTTCGGGAATATATTTGGCAATTGGCTCATGCAGCAGAAACTTGCCTTCCTCAAACAGCATCATCACCGCCACCGAGGTAATCGGCTTGGTCATGGAGTAAATGTGAAAAATCGTATCGGCTTTTATTGGCGTTTTCGACGCGATATCTTGAAACCCCCAATTGCGTTCATAGACAATCTCGCCGCCCTGATAAATCACCGCACGCGCACCGGGCATTTCGCCATTGTCAAATGCGGCTTGATAATGGGCATCAATGCGCGCAAGGCGCGCCTCATCAAAGCCCGCGCGCTGGCTGGCCTGCCACCTTTCGACGAATATAATAGCGAAAAATGTCGCCCAGACCGCAAAGGCTATGCCGATGGGGAACCAATCAACTCTTCTCATTTTTCCTCCCGCGGGTATGCCCGCTTATTGGCCTTGGAATTGTGCCTCCCGTTTTTCGTTAAAGGCGGCAACGCCTTCCTTGAAATCACTGGTGCGCCCTGCCATTTTTTGCGCCATGCGCTCATTGTTCAATTGCTCTTCATAGCTGGCATCAACGCTTGACCACAGCAATTCGCGGATTATCCCTAAGGACATGGGGCCTTTGGCCAGTTCTTGCGCCAGTGTTTCGGCATCATCCATCAGCGCGCTATCTTCGGAAACACGATTTATCAGCCCCCATTCCAAAGCCGTTTCTGCCGGCAGGCGGTCGCCCATAATCGCCAATTCGCGGGCGCGCGCCATGCCGATAATGCGCGGCAGCAAATAGGTCGCGCCGCCATCCGGCACAAGACCGATACGGCGGAAAGCCTGCAAGAAAAAGGCAGATTTTCCGGCGATAATCATGTCGCCCATCAATGCGAAACTCATGCCGACACCGGCGCATGGGCCATTGACCGCCGATACAATCGGGCAGCGCAGATTACGCAAACGCCGCAGCAATGGGTGATAGATGCGCTCCAGTCCTGCGCCGACATCTGGCTTGGCGTTGGATTTGCGCGAAGCATCTTCCGCGCCATTGCCATTCATATTGGCGACATTCGCACCGGCGCAAAAGCCGCGACCCGCCCCGGTCATGATAAGGCAGCGCACGCCGTTTTCCGGATCTTCAATCACATCCAGCGCCTTGTCGAGGCTGTTCAGCATGGGTTCCGACATGGCGTTGAGATTGTCCGGATCGTTAAATGTCAGCGTGGCAATTGCCCCGTCCAATTCCAGTTTCAAAAGGTCAAATTCCATTACTTGTCTCCCCGAATGGCGCGCAATTGCTCGGTTTCCACTGTCCGGAAATCAGGCTTACGCTTTTCAATAAAGGCTTTTACCCCCTCGGCAAAAACCGGTTGATTGCAATAATGATGCTGCATGTTTTTTTCATAATCAAGTTGTTCTTCAAAACTATGGGTCATGGCGTGGTCATGCGCCCGCACGGAAGCCTTAATGCCGGTTATGGCGCTTTCGGCGAAGCGTGCCGCATAGTCTTGCGCCGTGGTAAGCAATTTATCATCCGGCACAGCTTCCCAAATCAGCCCCCATTGAGCCGCTTTTTCGGCAGGTAAATCATCGCCAAGCAGAGCCAGGCCATTGGCGCGGGCGCGACCCAGCAAATTCGGCAACATCCAAGATGAGCCGACATCGGAAATAATGCCAAGCTGGCGGGCAAAGACCAGTTTGAATTTTGCGCTTTCACCGGCAATCACCAAATCACCGGCCAGCGCCAGGCCAACACCGCCACCCGCGGCAACACCGTTAATGGCATTGACGACCGGTTTTGGATTGTTCACAAGCGCACGCGCCAGCGGGTTATAGCCGATTTCCATTGCATTGGCGGTCACATCGCCCGACGACCAGCCTTTTTCATACGGCCATTGACCATTGGCCAAATCGGCACCGGCGCAAAACCCGCGCCCATTGCCGGTCAGCACAATAGAGCGCACCGCATCATCAGTCTCGGCTTCATTAAAAGCGGCAATAAGCGCATCAACCAAAGGTTTGTTCAGGCTGTTCAGCACATCGGGGCGGTTCATTTTTATGGTCAGAACGCCGTTTTCCGCCAAATCTTTTTCAATCAAATCGGTCATTGCGGCCTCTCCCCCTTGCTGACCCAAAATCCACACACAGCCTAGCAGCAAAACGCCTATTGGCAAGTGCGACATGTTCTGATTAAGTGAGGGTCTATTTAACAATGGGAGGAAAGCATGAGCGCTGCCGAACAAATCAAGGAGCTTCCGGATACGCCGGAAGAAGAAATCCGCCGTCTGGTGGAATTGCAGAAGAAAACCCATATCGCCGAAGGGCCAATGTCAGCCGAACGGCGCATTGACCTGATAAACCGGACGATTGCGCTGATTGTCGATAATGGCGACAAAATGGTTGACGCATTGATGGCCGATTTTGGCAATCGCAGTCCGGAAGGCACATTGGCAACTGATGTTGGTGGCACGCTGGGTGCGTTGAAATATGCCAAGGCCAAT
>JAYPAN010000033.1:0-11234 GCA_038123715.1 Rhodobiaceae bacterium
TAGCTGCTCGTATTGGAATAAAGCGAAATCATCACCACGCCAATGATGACAAAGCCCATGCCTAGAAAGACCGGCCATTGCAGGCTTTCTTTCAAAAACAGCCAGCCGACCAGCGTAATCAATGACAGGCCAACGCCAGACCATATGGCATAGACAATACTGACCGGCAAAACCTTAGCCACCAATGACATTAAATAAAATGACAGGCCATAGCTGGCGGCCAAAATGGCGACATAGCCGATTTTCTGCATACCGTCGGAAAGTTTGAGGGCAATTGTTCCCGTCACTTCAAACGCAATGGCCAAGCCCAAAAGCATCCAAGTCATTGCCGCCTCCCGCCCGATATGGCCGCTTTACAGTGTCACTTTGCTGATATCACCAACATCCAAAATCGGCGCGGCATCCAGCTCATCAGCACCCAGCATCGCCGCGACACGCTCCAAAGCAGCCACAAGGCTGGCCTGCTCCCACGCATCCAATGTCTCGAATTTACGGGTAAAACGCTGCTGCAACATTAGCGGCGCATCGGCAATCGCCTCCTTGCCCTCATCGGTCAGGCAAAAATACTGTTTGCGCTTGTCATGCTCGTCGCCGCGCCGCACGACCAGACCGCGCGCTTCCAGCTTCCGCATCAGCGTTGTAATCGTGCCGCGACTGAGCGAGACTTCGCGCGACAAATCAGACGGCGTCGCCTCACCGGCTGACAAAATAACCTGCAAGGTAATCAATTGCGACGGCGACAGGCTGGACGCTTTGGCCAATGCGCGTGCATTGGTCTCGGTCGCCCGTAATATCTGCCGCAAGGCAATCAGCGCATCATTTATTCTCTGACCCATGAGCCTCAATTCCATTATTTGTGGTTTTGTGTATCTCACTATATTCCGTGCGTAACCCCAAATACAGGCTGAAACAGGTGAGCAACAGAATAATTGTGAAGGGAAGCGCCGCCATCAAAGTCCATGCCTGCAAACTGTCCAGCGCCTTGGCACCGCCGCCCACCAGCAAGACAACCGCGAACAGGGAAATAATCACCGCCCAGAAAACCCGTTGCTGCAAAGGCGCATCTATCTTGCCACCGGCGGCCACACTGTCCACCACCAGCGCGCCACTGTCGGAGGAGGTAACGAAGAATACCACCAGCAATAGCAGCGCCAGCACACTGGCGATTTGCCCATAGGGCAGGTTTTCGAATAATTGGAACAGCACAAGCGACACATCGCCAATACCGTCTGCCAGACTGCCAATATTGTTTTTCGCCTGATAAATCGCACTTGTGCCGAAGGAGGAAAACCAGACAAGGGCAATCAGCAAGGGCGCAGCCAGTGTAACGGTGATAAACTCACGCACGGTGCGCCCACGCGAAATGCGCGCCAGAAACAGCCCCACAAAAGGCGACCAGCTTATCCACCAAGCCCAGTAAAATATCGTCCAGCCATGGAAATAGGTTGTGTCATCGCGGCCAATCCAATTCATCAAGGGCAAAATGTTTTCGCCATATTGCACCAGCGCATCGCCATAGCTGGCGAGAATAAGACCGGTTGGCCCAAAGACCAGAATATAGGCCAGCAAGACCAGCGCCAGCAGCATGGTGACATTGCTCAGCACACGAATACCCCTGTCGAGACCGCGCACCACCGATAAAATCGTCACCAGCGCAATGATAATGATAAAGATGATTTGCGTTTGCAGGCCGCCATCGAAATCAAACAGAAAATTCATGCCGCCAGCCGCTTGCCGCGCGCCCAGCCCCAGCGAGGTTGCCAGCCCCAAAATCGTCGCCAGAATAGCCAACATATCGACAACATGACCCGGCCAACGCCAGATACGGTCACCGAAAAGCGGAAACAACAGCACGCGCGGGGTCACAGGCAGGCCGGAATTATAGGTGAAAAAGGCAATGCCCAAACCGACCAGTGCATAAATTGACCACGGCACCAGCCCCCAATTAAACAAAGTCGCGCCCAAGGCGAGATTTTCCGCCGCCGATGAATTGGCCGCCACATTAAACGGCGTGCCATACCAACCTGTATAATAGGCCAATGGCTCGGCAGCGCCGTAAAATGTCATGCCGATACCGACACCGGCGGAGAACAACATGCTAATCCATGACAGAAAACCGAAATCGGGTCGCGCCTCCGATCCGCCAAGGCGAATCCGGCCATAGGGCGAGACGGCCACGCCCAACACAAAGACAATAATCACGGCAGCCGAGGCCGAGAAAAACCAGTCAAAACCAGCCATCAGACTGTTACGCATATCGAGCAGCAGGCCGGAGGCCAAATCGGGAAAACTCAGCACAAAGGCCGCCGAAACAAGCGCGACAAAGGCGCTCGTGCCAAATACCGGATGATGCACATCAAGCCCCAACCAAGCGATATTATGTTCGCCCGGTTCATAATCGAAATCATGCTGAACCGTATCGACCGGTTCTTCAATGCCCGTTCCCTCACCCTGTGACATGCGATACCTTCTCTTCTCCGGCGTCCGAATCCGGCTTGTTGTAACCCAGCGCCTGTTTCAACGGCGACAGCCATTGCTCATAAGGACGCCAAACACCGACACCTTTGCGGTTGATTGGCTGACGCACTTGCGACGAGCTGGCGGTTCTGACCGCGCGCTGTGTGTTGTGAAAATCAAGACAGGCTTCTTCAAAAGGCAGACCCAAATAATCCAACATGCGGCGCACCTGCCCTTCCAAATCATCCAGCACATCTTCATGCTGAACATGCAAGACCTTGCCCGGCAGAACATTGTGCCAATGCGCCATCAGGTCAACATAGTCGGTATAATAGCGGCCAATTTCTTCCAGCCCGTAAGTGAACTCTTGGCCTTGCGCGAAAAGCTGTTTGAAGCCGGAAAAACAGCAATCCATCGGGTCGCGGCGCGCATCAATGATTTTGGCATTGGGCAATATCAGGTGAATCAGCCCGATATGCCTGAAATTATTGGGCATTTTATCGGTGAAGAAAGGCGCGCCCTGCCGGTGAATCCGCGTTTCCTCAATAAAGTCGCGGCCAAATTGCGCCAATTCCTCATCGCTTATATCGTGGAGTATTTGCGGATAGGCCGAGCCGGTGCTGTCGCGCTGCTTGCCTCTCAGCCGATGCGCGAGGCTCAATATATTCGGCAGTTCCAGCGTACCGTCAATCTGGCTGTGCGACGCGAGTATCTGCTCAATCAATGTCGAACCGGCGCGCGGCAGACCGACAATAAAAATCGGGTCGGGCGCATCATGTCCCTTGCCAGCGCGCTTTTCAAAAAGCGCCGCCGTGCATATTTCTTTTTGCCGTTCAAAATCTGCCTGCATATCATCGGCGTCATAGCGTGATTGACGACGCTTTAACTTATTGCCCATTTCGTAATGAAAAAAAGATTGTTCAAAATTTTGCTGGTCTTCATAGGCTTTGGCGAGGGCGAATGACATGTAAATCTTGTCAGTGGGCAGCAGGCTGTCACTGGTGAGTTGCTGGCGCATATGCGCGATTTCGCTGTCCTCAAAAGAAAAGGTTTTCAGATTGGCGAGAGAGTAAAACCCGTCACCATGGTCGCCCTTATTGGCAATCGCGGCGCGATAAGCGGCAATGGCATCATCTTCACGACCCATTGTTTTCAGCGCATGGCCTTTTGAGGTCAGTGTTGCCACTTCCTTGGGTGCGCGCTGCAAAACCTTGTCGAATGTTTCCAGCGCCAATTCATAATGACCCGACTGCATCAGATTTACCGCATGAATGGACAGGTTTTGTATTTTGTCGGGCGCGCGTTTCACCAAAATCGCCGACTGCTCTTCGGCTTGCTTGAATTTTTGCCGGTTTTTCAGAACCTCAATATATTCGAGCCTTATATTGTCAAGTTCAGGTTGAAACGCCAAAATCGATTCAAGAAGAAACTCTGCTTGGTCATTTTCGCCATGACGATAGGCTAATTGCGCCAGCAAGCGCATGCCTTCAACATGGTGCTTGTTCTTGACCAGAAAGGCACGACAGATTTCCTCGGCCTGCGCCAGACGGCCTTCATACATATGGTTCATCACTGACTGGATGGCACGCGGTTGGTCGGCCACGCTCTTGCCGTAAAACAACGCCATTTCAGCCGCAGCTTTCATATCCTTGGCCGCCAGCAAATCCGCCTGACCGCGCCAACTTGCCACCAGTGACGGATTTTGGTCGCAAGCAAACCGATAAGCACGCAAGGCACGCTCCGGGTCGGTTTTGGCGTAAAGATGACCTTCTTCCTGATAAATCCGACCGAAATCGGGGGAAATATCTTTCATCCGGTCAATATGGTGTTGCGCCCGTGCGACGTCATTCAGATATCGCGCCGCCGCCGCTGCCATATAATGGGCATCAAACAAATCAGGAGCATCGTCAAGGATTTGGTCAAGCAGCGTCATAGCGTCGCCAAAATTCCCTGCCTCCAAAGCCGACTGCGCCGCTTTGAGTTCCTCGCTATGCTCTCTTTTTATGACCATGGCCCTCACCCTAAGGCCAAAAGGCAGCAGCGACAAGCGACAGACAGGCGCGTATCGCTGCTCTTTTGCGGCGAACTAGAAGTTCCGACCAAGTCGCAAGCCAATGGTCAATGGACGAATAACCGTCAGGCGATTGCGGTCATTGACGAAATTATTGGAAATCTCGGCACGCTCATCAGTCAAATTATCGGCATAAACATCAACCGACCAATTATCGCTCGACATGCCGGTTGAGACATTCAGCACCATTGAACTGTCAATATCGCCGGCATTCATCTCAATAATATCACTGCGCGAAGCGCCGGTGTAAGTCACCTGAGCAGCCAGATGCCGTGAATTGCCATTGCCGGTTTCCCAGACATAGCGTGCGGCGAGATTGCCGGAGAATTCAGGCGCAAATGCCAGCTCGCGGCCAACCACAACATCACTGGTCGGGAGAAGCACATCGGTGATTTCAGTGTCCAGAACAGAGAAAGCACCACTGATTTGCAGACCTTCAAATGATGGCACAACATAGATGAAATCGCCTTCAACGCCGGTAATTTCCGCATTGGCCGCATTATCGGAGAAGAACAGGTTAACAATGGTTGGGTCAAACAGCGTGGTTTGCAGATTTTCGATTTCGACAAAAAACGCATTACCGTTAAGTCGCAACATGCCGTCCATCAAGGTGGTTTTCCAGCCAAACTCGTAATTATTGACCTCATCCGATTGCAGTTCAAACGGAACAGTATAATTATTCGGCCCTGCAGCACCGCCCGGACGGTTCAACAGACCGGGTCGGAATCCTTCAGAATAAGTGGCATAGAACATCAGGTCATCATTTGGCGTATAGGCCAGATTTAACTTGTAAATCGTGCCGTCCGATTCTGCCTTGTCTGGCGCATGAACCGCATTGTAAATCGCCTCAACCTCGGCGTCACAAATGGCGTTTGGCGCGCATAAGTTAAGGCCGTTAAAGCCGCGCGTATTTGTACTCCAGCCATCGGCTGCGGTCAGCGCATCCTTGATTTGTTGAATCGCCGCCGCCTTGTCAGCACTCAAGGAAACTTCACTGCCGGACGTGGTCAACCCATTGCGAACAAAAGTAATATGCGTATTGCCATTGGTGTCGCCGATAAAGGTGAAACGGCCATCGCCATCATATAAATCGGAGATATTCGTGCCAAAAGCGTTTTTATCGCCGCCAAAGCCATTGCCAAAGCTGCTGTTTGCACTGCCGCGCATATCGACTTTGACATCATATTGGCGCGCGCCAAAAGTCAGCGTCAATGCGTCCGGCACAATGTCATAACTGGCTTCACCAAACAGACCGAATTGGTCATCTGTCCGCAAAACATCATTGCGGAAAATGGCACCGCGCGGCAAAGTCGGCGAGCCGGATTTATAATCGACGGTCGGGAAATAACCATTCGGGTGGAAACCCGCCACGGTCGCAAAGGCAGCATCCGACTCAAAATGCGGGAAAATATGGGCATTTTCCGATCCCGGATAGGTGAAATCAACGCGCTCTTTCAGCTCGGTTTGGCTGGCAAACACACCCGCCGTGCCGCGCAGGCGCATATCCTGGTCTGTTTGCACGCGGAATTCATGCGACCAGACTTCGGTTGCTGAATCTGATGTCACAAACAGGTTCGGCGCATGGCAAACACCAAACGGTGTGCCTTGTGTGAAGCCGCCTGTCGGCACAATCGGGTTCGGGTTAATGCCGCCACTTGCGTAATTATATTCGGGATATGTCACCGAACTGTCGCAAATGTAATAAGGTAGATATTGGCCGACAAATAAATAATCCGTGTAATCAACGCGCTGGTCGGTTTCACGCTTGGTGAAAGCGCCGGTGTAAAGCACATCCAGCGCCGACAAACGCCCTTCCAATGTCCAATTGGTGTTGTGGAAATCATCATTGATGGAGTCTTGTTCAAAACGCTGAACCTGCAAATCATCCAGCTCCGGATCGGTGAAGAACACACCATCCGACGCGACGCTTTGCTGCATATGGTTAACATTCAAAGACCAGTCTTCATTCAATTCTTTCATCACGCCAATGCGGAACCCGCTATAGGTCGCGTCATTGAAATTATCTTCCACCAGCGCGCTGTTATCGGCGGCGATGAAGCGGACATCTGAAAAGGCATCCTTGAAAGATTGGCCGACATTTGGCATGGCGCGGTCGCCAGAGCCAACACTGAACAGATTTGGCGTGCCATTGGGCAACGGGTCAGGCGTGTAATCGCCGCGCGCTTGCGCCTGTAAAATACCGGTGCGGCTTTGCACACCGGCGCGGTTGAGGCTGACCGGCACGCCATTGGCGCGCATGGTTCCGGCTTCGCGGAAACGCGCCGACTCACTGGCATCGACAGTGCCGGCGACATTATCAATATAGCCGCCCTGCACATCATTGAAAATCACGCCGCGCACAGCCATTGTGTCGGAAATTGGCTGGTTGAAAATAATCTCAACCTTGCGACTTGCATCGCCATCCTTGGTGAAGCCGATATCGGCATTCAGCTTATATTCTTCTTCATCAAGATTGGGCTTATTGGTAATCAGGCGCACCACACCGGCTTGCGAACTGGCACCGAACAGCGTGCCTTGCGGGCCGGAAAGCACCTCAATGCGCTGCATGTCCACCGCATAAACATCCAAATTACGCCCCGGCTGAGCCAATGGCTGCTCGTCAAGATAAAGCGCCACATTCGGCGCCAGACCTGCCACACCGGCAGTGGTCAGATTGGGCGTGGTGGAGGCAACGCCGCGAATATAAATCGTGTTCTGGCCGGGGCCGGAGCCGCCCGCCGTCACGCCCGGCATTTGCACCAGATAATCGGTAAACACATCAACGCCCAGCTCATCCAACGCTTTTTCGCCCAGCGCGTTCACCGCTACCGGAACTTCTTGCAGGCTTTCCGCTTTTTTCCGCGCGGTGACAACAATTTCGTCAATCGCATTTTGCCCGAAAGCCGGTGCATTCAACGCAGCCGCAAATGTAAGGGCAGAAACGCCGCCCATCAGACGTATGGATAATTTCTTTGACATGATTCCTCCTAAGACCGCCGAAACAACGGCCAATTTGCGTCTGAATATAAGATAAAATGTTTGATAATCAAATTATTTTTTGCGGGTGCCGCCTTGCCCTGTGGGGGAAGTGTAAAAAATAATTGTAAAACAGCGATTTACGCACTTATCTTTGAGATATCCAAACCATATAGGTCAAAAATATCTTCTAATTTCAAACATTTTGGCGGCGCGCGACCCATTTTCTGCGCCCTTTCAGAGCATGAAACAGCGATTAGAATCGGCTGGAAGAATCAGGCGGCGGCATCAAAATAGGGGCGGTCACCGGCAATGGTGACGCGCTCCATCACCCGCACATCGGGATAATAATCCGAGGCGGCAAAATGCTGGCAGGAGCGATTGTCCCAAAAGGCCAGCGAGCCGGGCGCCCAACGGAAGCGGCATTGCACTTCCGGATTCCACGCCGTTCGGTAAAGCTCCTGCAACAGCGCCTTGCTTTCCGCCGCATCCATATCTTTAATATGGCTGGTAAAGCCAGTATTGACATAAAGCACACGCTCTTTGGTTTCGGGATGGGTGCGAACGACCGGATGCTCCATAGGCGGGAATTTTTCGTGCAAATCTTCCGGCGCCCGGTTTAACCGGCGGGCAAAAACACGGGCGATATCATGCACGGCGGTCAGGTTTTCAATGCGTTGTTTCATTTCATCGGACAGCCGGTCATAAGCCATGACCATATTGGCAAACAGCGTATCGCCGCCCACTTCGGGCAGTTCAATAGCGCGCAAAATCGAACCAAGCGAGGGGCATTCGCGCCATGTCACATCAGAGTGCCAATTATTCTCCGAGCCACGCGATTTTGGCCCATGGGCAATACGCAGCACTTCCGGGTCGGGCTGGTCTTTCGGTGTCGCCGGATGGATTTCCAAATCGCCAAATTGGCGCGCAAATTCAATATGCTGCGACCGGTCGAGTTGCTGGTCGCGGAAAAATATCACCCGATATTTCAGCAATGCGGCGCGAATATCGTCAATCATTGCCGCATCAAAATCACGCAAATCCAAATCCAGCAATTCCGCGCCAATATGCGGCGTCAGCGGTCGTATTTGAAAACGGTCTGCCTGTTGCGGCCTTTCTTCGGCAAGCGACATGGTTTCATCCTCCCTTTATTTCGAAAATCTTGCCCCACAAAGCCGTTCAGGTCAAATGAAAGCGCGCTTGGACAGAACGGTGCAATCAGCTATCAATGCGGCTATGGGGCAAGGTTTTATCATTATCGGTGGCGGGTTGATGGGGGTCACTTCATTATATGAGCTGACGCAACGCGGCCATGATGCGGTGTTGCTGGAAACCTCCGACGCGCTGGGCAATGGCGCCAGTCACGCCAATGGCGGCGTGTTGCACCCCTCCCTGCCCGACCCTTGGAATAATCCCGGCATTGGGCGTATCTTGCTGTCTGCCCTGTTCAACCACCACGCGCCGATACGCATGGGGCTTGGTGAATTGCCGCGCCTGTGGCGTTTCGGCTTTGAGTTTATCCGCTATTCAAGCCCGGCACAGCACCGCACCTCTACCCTTGCCAATTATGCGCTGGCCGCCTATTCGCTTGCCGAAACGCAGGCTTTGACGCAAAAGCTCGGCCTGTCTTATGAGCAAGCCAATCTGCACCATGAAGCGCCAACGGTGAAACTGTTCAGCACGCAAAAAGCCTTGGCGCGCGGCAGGCACTTGGCCGATATGCTGGCCGCACAGGGGCTTGCTTATGAGGCATGGACGCCAACAGAGCTGGCCGCGCATGAACCGGCACTGGCGGCAACTGCACCCTCTTTGACCGGCGCGCTGGCCTTCCCCAATGACCAGATTGGCAATGCACTGCTCTTTCTGCAGCAATTGGCCGAGGCGGCGCGCGCGGCAGGCGGCGACATCCGGCTCAATACTCAAGCCATCAAGCTGCTGCGGGAAAATGGTCGCGTAACCGGTGTGCAATTGGCCAATGGTGACAGATTGACCGGCACGGTGATATTGGCCAATGGTCATGCCGCACCGGCATTGGCGAAACCCTGCGGCCTGCCTTTATCCATTCGCCCGGCCAAGGGCTATTCCATCACCTTGCCCAATCGGACAAAAAATGCGCCAACAGGCGCGCGGCTCACCCACCCGCTGGTTGATGATGCGCGCCATATTGCCATGACACCCTTGGGCGACAAATTGCGGATTCTCGGCATGGCGGAGTTTATCGGTGCCAATACGACATTAAACGCGGCGCGCTTGCAGATTTTGCGACAATTTCTGACAGATTTATTGCCCGATATGGCCGCCGAGGTGGATTGGGCAAAAACCGATAATTGGGCAGGATTACGCCCCATGCACAGCTCCGGCAGACCGCGCATTGGCGCATCCGGCATGGCGGGGCTTTGGCTCAATTGCGGGCATGGTCATCTCGGCTGGACAATGGCTGTCGGCTCGGCCAAAATACTGGCAGATTTAATTGAAGGGCGCGTTCCCGCAGTCGCGCCTGCCCCGTTCAAGCCATAAAAAGAGGTTCAACAATGACAGTCTTGATTATCGGTGCCGGACAGGCGGCCATGCAAACCATTCAATCGCTGCGCCAAGGCGGCTATGCGGGCGGCATTACCCTTCTCGGGGATGAGGGGTTTCTGCCCTATCAGCGCCCGCCTTTGTCGAAAGCCTATTTGTCGGGCAAAATGGAGCGTGACCGGCTGTTTTTCAAACCGCAGTCTTTTTTTGATGACAATAATGTAGCGCTGCATTTGGACGCGCGCGCCGAAGAAATTGATGTGACCGGCGGCACAGTCATTTGCAATGGCCTTGGCGCGCTGGCATTTGACACGCTGGTATTGGCGACCGGCAGTCGTCCGCGCCCCCTGCCCCTGCCCAATCGCGCGCTGTCCGGCATTTTCGACCTGCGCGGCATGGGCGATATTGACGCCATTCAACCGCATTTTCAGGCCGGCAAATCTTTGGCTATTATCGGCGGCGGCTATATCGGTCTTGAGGCGGCAGCAGTGGCCGCGCAAAGCGGGCTGAGTGTCAATGTGTTTGAAGCCGCGCCGCGCCTGCTGGCGCGCGTTGCCGAGCCTGAAATCTCGGATTTTTTCCACCGCCTGCACAGCGATAATGGCGTGCAGTTTCATCTTGAAAGCCAGATTGCCGGTTTTACTGGCGCACAGAATGGCGGCATTAACGGTATTGAAATGGCTTCTGGCGACATAATCGCCGCCGATTTGGCGATTGTCGGCATTGGTATTCTGCCCAATATCGAACTGGCCGAAGCAGCCGGATTGGCAATTGACAATGGCATTTTGGTCGATGAATGCGGGCGCACCAGCGCCGAGAATATATATGCAGCAGGAGACTGCACCCAGCACCCGAATGATTTGCTGGGTCGCCGCATGCGGCTTGAAAGCGTGCCGAATGCCATTGAACAGGGCAAGGCGGTGGCTTCGGCCATATTGGGCAATCCGGCGCCCTATCATCAAGTGCCGTGGTTCTGGTCTGACCAATATGACATTAAGCTGCAAATCGCCGGTGTGCCGGACAAGATCGACAACAAGGTTTTGCGCGGCGATGGTAACGGCCATTCCTTTGCTTGGTTTTATTTCACCGGCGACCGGCTGACCGGCGTGACGGCGGTGAACCGCCCGGCGGAGTTTATGGCCGGACGCCAACTTATCGAAAAATCGCTGCGCGACGGTTTGGCTGTTTCCTCGGATAATTTGCGCGATGA
>JAYPAN010000034.1:0-10076 GCA_038123715.1 Rhodobiaceae bacterium
GCATTGGGGATGAGGTCACGATTGGCGCGCACTTTTTCCCATTCGGAGGGGAACAGATTGGAACCCCAAATCGAGCCGGACATGGAATTGCGGGTCGTGTCATTGCCACCGACAATCAGCAAGACCAGATTGCCGAGATATTCCATTGTGTCCATATCTTTGGTTTCTTCGCCATTGGCCAGCATGGTAATCAGGTCAAAGCCTTCCTTGCCCTGCCTTTGCTGCCACAGCCCCATGAAATACTCGACACATTCCATCAGCTCGGCGCGGCGTTGGTCGTCGCTTTCGACAATGCCGCTTTCCGGCCCGGCGGTCGCCACATCCGACCAGCGGGTCAGCTTGCGGCGGTCTTCAAACGGGAAGTCGAACAAAGTGGCCAGCATCATGGTGGTCAACTCAATCGACACAGTATCAACCCAGTCAAACTCTTCATTGACCGGCAGCGTGTCGAGCAGATTTTGCGTTCTCTCACGGATGAGTGTTGACATATCGGCCAAACTCATGGGCGAGACAATCGGCGCCACTGTTTTGCGCTGCACATCATGTTTTGGCTGGTCCATGGCGATAAACATGGGCAGGGCGAAATCTTCTGCCGGATTGGGCAGCACAATGGCCGGCTCGGAGGAAAAGCGCTTATGGTCAGTATCCACGGCCATAATATCGTCATAGCGGGTAATTGCCCAATATGGGCCAATTGGCTCCGTATCTTCGGGGCGGAACTCGGATTCCCAAGCATTTTCGACATAGTGAATTGGGTCTTCATCACGCAAACGCTCAAAGACCGGCCAATATGCTTCATTCGGCCATAAATCCAGATTCGACGGATCCAAATCCTTCAGAGGGGTGTTATAGGCATAATCCTCACCCGGACGCGTTTCGTGTTTAACTGCCTCGCTCATGATTTTCCTCCTGGTTTCTTGTGTGAACCCAAATTATGACGCCTGCGTCATCAAGTGTAAGCATGGCTCAAAATTCAAATCAAGCGGTTTTTGGGCGTGCGGCTTTGGCGGCTTGACCCACAGGTGCGCTCAGCGCACCCCCAAATCAACCTCCAAATGCGAAATCGCATTGACGAAATTATTCGGTGCATGCGCCTGCTTGCCTGTCCATTGCACATTGGGGAAGCGGTCAAGTATGCGCCGATAAGCGGTTTCCAGCTGCATGGTGGCAATGCGTTGACCCAGACATACATGCGGGCCAGTGCCAAAGGCCAGATGGTCGCCGGCATTATTGCGGTGAATATCCATCCGGTCAGGGTCGTGAAATACTTCCGGGTCACGATTGGCCGCGCCATACCACATCAACACTTTCTCGCCCGGCATGATTTTCTGGCCGGAAAATTCTGCCTCAGCCAGCGCCGTGCGACGCATATACATAACCGGCGATACCAGCCGCAAGGCTTCCGGCACCAGCTTGGGTATCAATTGCGGGTCATCAAGCAGCATTTGTTTCTGGTCAGGAAATTGTGACAAAAGCCGCATCGTGCCGGACAAGGAATTGCGTGTCGTATCATTGCCGGCAAAAATGATGAGCAGCCATGAGCCATCAAGGTAAGACTGGTCCATCGGTTCGCCATCAACCTCGGTGGTGGCAATCACGGTCAACAAATCATCGCGCGGGTTTTTGCGCCGGTCTTCAAGGATTTTCTGCCCGAAGCGGAACATTTGCCTAATATTCCAAATAAACTTCAACACAAAAAGCGGCGATATTTTGGCGTCCGGGTCAGTGGTGATATATTGTGCCAGCTCCAAATAATGCATCCAACGGACAATTTTCGGGCGGTCTTTTTCATCAATGCCGAGCATTTCGCACAAGGTAAACATGGGCAGCCATTCGGAAAAATTAGTCACCATATCGACTTTGCCGTCATTTTTTTTGGCTTTGGCTTCCATACCGTCGAGCAGCCGGTCAACTTCCGCCGCCACGCTTTGTTGCAAGCGGGCAATATAGTCGGGCGTGAAAAACGGCCGATGCGCCATACGCAGCGGAATATGGAAAGGCTGGTCCATATTTATCATACTGTTGAGCGCCGCGGCGCTGAGCCGTTTGGGGCCGGCTGACGCGGCGCTGTAACCCATTAAAATACCGCCCGTTCCGGAAGAAAATGTCTTGGCATCCAAATCGCATGCTTTCACATCCTCATAGCGCGACAGCGACCAGAAACCGGCAACATCGGTTGTTGCGGGCGGCTGCCACCAGGAAACAGGCGCGTTTTCGCGCAGGCTGTGGAAATAATCATAGGGCTGGCCGTGATCACGAAAAGCCATAATGTCCAGCAGGTCAAACCCGTCCGGCGTGGCGTATTTTATGCCTTGCGGCGGGCGGTATCCATTGTCTTCCGGCTGGATGGTTTCGGACAACGCTTCCATGCATTTCTCCCGTTAACATAAATGACGCCTGTGTCACTTCTCCAATATATCTGCAAAACGGCGCGCTTCAAGGGCGCAGATATCGCTTTATGTTTGCTCCTTTCTGTTTCCCAATACGCCCCTTGAAATTATAGTCATGAACGATATAACACACGCCATGCGGAGAGGTGCCGGAGTGGTCGAACGGGGCGGTCTCGAAAACCGTTGTGCCTTTGCAGGTACCGAGGGTTCGAATCCCTCTCTCTCCGCCATCTACTTTTTAAAGTATTATTTTTTTGGGTAAATTACTTGTCACACCAAGTTTTTTTGCCTGGAACGTAGACTTGTGCCAGGCCTGCCTCTAGTAAAGCGCGTGACAAGTCGCCGCGACCGCTTTCCACTGCGGCCAGCAGGCGACCATAGCGGTCGCGCCCACGCACAGTCAGCTTAACCGGCGGCACGGAGAGCCAATCGGCAACGAAGGATTTGGCGGCACTGGCGAGACTTTTTTCACGTTTGCATTTGCCGCTCAATTCCGGCGTATCAATATCCGCCAGCCGCACGCGTATATGGAAGCCCGGCCCCCCAGCCAACGCCAGCTCGGCATCAAATGTGTCGCCGTCAATAACGCGTATATTTGTTACCTGCACTTGCAGGCCTCGGTTTTTCCAATCGGCAGCATTGGTGCCGCTTTGGTCGGCTGAGCGAGCCGGTGAAATTATTAACAACAGAATTACAAAATAACGCATTACTACTCCCTGAATCCGGCGCACGGGCTTGAATACGGATTTTGTGGCAACGGTGCTGGAAGAATATGCGCTTATACTGACCATCACCGATTTTGAGATTGTGTGAGGGGCAACTTATACAGCAATTCTCGGCTGCCCTTGTCATTCATCACAGCAAAGCGCATTTCGGCGGCTTTCGGGTCAATTTCAATCAGGGAGAAGCTGCCGGTTTTGACATAAAGCGGAGAGATTTGCAGCGCGTCTTGCTCGTGCGCCGAAGTCCAAGGCGCATTGGCCGAGCCGACCGTCAATTCGGTGAATTGCTCTTGCGTGCCATCAGCACGGGTGACCGGTTCGGAGCGATAAAAGGCACTGATATGCCGGTCGCCCGAAACAAAGGCCGCCACACCGCCATTGCGCGCCGCCACGGCCTGCAAAAGCCGCGTGCGCTCCAAGGGGAAATTGTGCCATTTTTCAAAGCCGTGGTCGCGCGCCAGCACTTGAACGGAAGAAACAATCAGCCGCACATCCGCCGGTTGCGCCAATTCCTGCTTCAGCCATTGCCATTGCGCCTTGCCGAGCATGCTGGCCGTGGCATCCATATTGACCGCGTAACGCTGGCCGCGCACCACGCGGTCATAAAAGCTGGCACGGGTCAATGGCACGCGAAACCAGCGTGTGTCCAGCATAATGACTTGCATATCAACCCCGCCAATCTGGCGACGGAAACTGTGATAAAGGCCGGGGCGGAACCGGCGCGGGTCATTATCCGCCACTTTGAAATGCTCCAGAAACAGCGCCTTTGCCGCCTGCTTATGCGGGTAATCGGCGCCGCCATCATTGCGGCCAAAATCATGGTCATCCCAAATCGCCTCAATTTCAGCAAAGGCTGAAAGGGAAAACTTATTGGCCGCCATGCGATAGGCCGCTTTGAGATTGACCAAATCAGCCGTTTCACTGTCGCCATAAACATTGTCGCCGAGCATGAGCAAAAGCGAAGGGTAAGTGTTGGCGATTTGCGAAACAATGGAGGCATCGCGCTTTTGGTCAAAGCAGGAAACCAATGCCATCATGAAAGGCACCATTGAGGGTGGCGTATCGGCGGCAATCAGTCCACCAGCCAAAGTCTCGCGCATGACCGGCGCAGGCGGCGCGCCCTCGGTTTGGGCATGGGTGGCGGTGGCCGTGAAGCTGGCAAGCATCAGGCAAAGGCCAAGCAGCGAAGCGTTGATTTTGGGAGCCATGCGCCAGTCTAACAAAAAAGGCGGCGCTTCAAAAGCCCGCCCTTTTCAAATTAATGTTGCCTCATTGCCGTGTCAGGTGACGACTTTGTCAATGTGCAGCGCCTTGTAAATGCCCAATTCCGTCCAGTATTTTTCGTTCATCTCATTGGCTTCAATAATTCTGATAGTCATGCTTCTGATAAGCGCCCGCAAGACCGGATCGGCCTCGGCCAAACGGGCTTTCATGGAAGATGCACTCAACACATTTATCACGCAATCCGTGGCCGCGACCGCACTGGCCGAGCGATGATGTTCGCTCAGCACGGACGCCATTTCGCCGAATAATTCGCCTTCGCCCATTTCGGAGAGTTTCAGCCCCTCGCGGGAAATGATATTCACCGTGCCGGAATGTATCAGGTAAATCTCGTCGCCGCTTGTATCAATGTCGAAAATCACATTGCCAGCCTTATAGGCAACGGTTTTCACATTTTTTACCAGTGCTTTTTCACTCATGCCTCAACTCCATACGCCAGCGACTATACCACATAGTCGTTTACGACCGGTCAACCGGAATTGTTAATGCCAAAATTGTCGAAGCAGTGATGTGCGTGGCGCGACAGCAGACCGGCGCGACATTAGGAGGCAGAATTGCGCTTTTCTTCGGCCAAACGCCGTTCAATCGACCGAATCCAGCGAAACGCATCCTTGGCGACATCATCATCATCACCAGCTTTGCGGAAAGCCTTAATGGCGTCATCAAAGGCTTCAATACGGGTGCGCGCGATACCGAGCAGCAGCCAAGTATTAGCTTCATCGTCAAGACCGCCCTTATCCAGCGCTTTTTCAAGCGCATTGCTGGCTTCTTTCCATTTTTCATCCTGCAAATAGGATTGCCCCAATTGCTCGTAAAATGTGCCTTTGTCGGATTTTTCAGCAGCAATGGTCAGCGGCTTGACCGCTTTTTTCCATTCGCGCGAATGCATGAAGGCATTTGCCAGAAGCTCGTAATTTTTCTCGGTTTTTTCAATCGTGCCGTCTTCCAGACCCTTATCGAGAATCTGCGCCGCCTTAATCGGAACGCCGTGATACAGGAATAGCTGTGCCATGCTGGACAATTCTTTTGATGTGGTCAACATGCCCTGCACGAACATGGCTTGCTGCGCCACAAAGGCCAGTTTTTCATCATTGGCGTCATAATAAATAACAGTCAATTGCTGCCAGAAGATTTTCTCACCCGGCCAACGCTCCACCGCATCTTCCAGCACCGGACGCGCATCCTTATATCTTTCCTGCTGCAACAAGATTGACAGCAAAATCCGGGTCCAATTCTTTTTCGGCGCTTCAACCATGGAAAGCGCTTGCCGGATGGCCTGTTCGGATTTCGGCAAATCTTCCAGAATCAGGTGGATTTGCGCCTTCAGACCATAAGCATCAGCCGGTGGATCGCCCTCGAAATTGGCAAACCATTTCTCAAGCAATTGCAGTGCTTTGCGGTTTTTGCCTTCGGCCAGATTGAGTTGCGCCAGATTATAGGTCAAATCATTGACCACACGCGGCGGCAAGGCGCCGGTGGCAATGGCGCGCTCAAATGTTTGCAGGGTCATTTTATAATCGCCCTGACCGGCATAGATAAAGCCCATTGTTTGAATCGCGACGGCTTTTTCATAGGGTTTGAATTTGTCGCTGTCGAGAACCGCCTGCAATGGCACCATCGCCTCGGCATATTTTTCCTCGCCCATCAGAATCTGGGCTTCCTCAATCCGCCTGAAAGCCGCCTTGCCAAGCACTTCCGAGCGACGGGTTTGCGGCTTGGAAGGTTTTTCCTTTTTCTTTTCTTCCTGAGCCTGCGCTTCGGCCATATGCGGCGCAATAACCGGCAGGGTCAATAAACCGCCAAAGCCAAGAGCCGTGGCAAGGGCAAATTGCAAAGCAAGCTGGCGACGCATTCTATCCTCCTGCCGACCTAATCGGCTATCTCAAAGCTGATAAGTTGGCGCACGCCGTAACGGGTCTGCGCGCGACCATCTTCAACCATGGGTTTATATTTCCACCGTTTCACCGCATTTATCGCCGAGCGATTGAAAATGCCGGGCGGGTCAGCCTCAATGACAATCGGGTCAATTGCAAGCCCCAACTCACTAATGGCAAATTCCAGCAGCACCCAGCCTTCAATGCCGCGCGACAGGGCGCGGGTCGGGTAACGCGGCAAAACCCGCACAATGGCGAGCGCATCGCCGTCCACCGGCGCGTCCAGATTCATGCCACCAAGGTCAAACTGACCCAAATCGGCTGACATGGACGCATTATTGGCATTCGGGCGGCTGACATCATTCAGCTTGGGCGGCGGGGGCGGCTCATCAGGCTGTTCCTTGGACGGGCGCTTGGGCGCGCGGCTTTTGGTGTTGACATCTTCGTCGCGCTCAACCCGCACAAAATCAATGCCAAGACTGGCTATTTCGTCTTCAATCTCGTAATCGCGCCCGGTGACCAGCACTTTCATGGTCAAAAACAGCACCATAGTGGCGACCAGCGCCGAACCATAGACAACAAGCATACGCGGGGCGATAAAGGCGGGCATTGGCTATTTTTCCTCCGCCGCAATCGAGATGGCGCCGACACCGGCCAAACGCACCTGATCCATGATTTCGACCAGCACACCGGTTTGCGCGCCCTTATCGGCCTGAATCACAGCACCGCCCTGCGGGTTCTCCGCATGCAGGCGCTCTACATTGGCGCGCACGGCTGCCAAATCAACCTGCCGACGGTTAATCCAAACCTCATTATTGTCTCGAATGGCAATCAAAATGCCGACCCGCGACTGCTTGACCGCGGTTTCGGCATCCGGCCGTGTCACGTCAATGCCGCTTTCCTTAACGAAAGTGGCCGTCACAATGAAGAAAATCAGCATGATGAACACAATGTCCAACATGGGTGTCATGTCGATGGCTGTGTCATCTTCCGGTTTGGCATGTCTACGACGCATAATATCCCCTTTTGGCGACCCGACGGGTCGTCCCATCCCTTAAAGACTAACCCAAATCCAAGTCGTCTTCCAATTGTTCTACCGACCGTCCGGCCATACGCTCCAGTGTCGAGGTGAAAAACAGCCCCGACAAAGCAACAACCATGCCAGCCATAGTCGGCAAAGTAGCCTTTGAAATGCCGGAAGCCATAGCGCGGGCATTGCCCGAACCGGTGACCGCCATCACATCAAACACCTCAACCATGCCGGTCACAGTGCCCAAAAGCCCCAGAAACGGCGCCAGCGCGACCAATGTCTTGATATAGCCAAGATTGGCCTGTGCCTTGACCCGCGCATCGGAAATAATCATTTCCCGAATTCGGTGGGCGTGCCAGCTTTTATGCTCCGGACGCTGCTGCCATTCGGCAATCCGCGTCTCAGCCAGCCGCTTGAAATCGCCGCGAAAATAGCTGAAACGCTCAAATATAAGCAGCCACAGCACCAGCGTTTCCAGCATGATGAGCATCAGCACGTCGCCACCCATTTCGAGGAAATCGCGAACGCCGCGAATGGCCTCGAAAGGGTTCACAAACATCCAGATGATATCGCTGAATTCCATCTGACCGACGCCTTATTTGCTCTCTGCGTGCTGGGCAATCATGCCCGCCGCCTGCTCTTCCAATATCTGCACGATTTCTCTGGAACGCGCAGAGGCGACGGAATGCAGCAGCAAAATCGGAATGGCAACGACCAGCCCCAGAACCGTGGTTATCAGAGCTTGCGAAATACCACCGGCCATCAGCTTGGGATCGCCCGTGCCGAACAGCGTAATCGCTTGGAAGGTCAAAATCATACCGGTCACCGTGCCAAGCAGACCCATCAGAGGTGCGACACCCGACAAGAGTTTCAGCAGGGCGAGATATTTTTCCAGCGCCGGCATTTCCTTCAAAATAGCGTCATCCAGCTTAAGCTCCAGCGTTTCCACATCGGCGGAACTGTTGGACTGGTAAGCCGCCCAAACGCGACCCAATGGCGTGTCGCCATTGGCCTGTCCGCTTTTCAGCTGCTTACGCACCTGCCGCGAGGTCAGAGTCAGACGGGTAATGCGCTCCAACGCCACAGCGACGCCAAACAGGCCCAGCGCGATAATAATATAGCCAACTAAACCGCCCTGATTGATGCGCTCAAACAAAGTCGGCATTTGCAGGAACAGGTTCAAAATCGCACCGCGTGACGGGTCAACCGGCGCAGCGACAATCTCGCCGGCATCGCCGTCGAGCAACTCATCGGCTGCATCGCCAAAGCGTGCTGGCGGTTGGCGACCCAAATCGGCAAACCGGTTATTGCCGGCATAGCGGACAAATTGCCCGTCAGCCAAAGCGGTGAACGGGCCAACGCGCAGCACTTCGCTTTCGCGCACTGTGCCGTCAAGGTTAACCACTTCACCGGCAAAGCGTTTCACCTCACCTTGGGCGGTCATTTCCTGTTGCAGAGCAAACCAGAGATATTCAAGCTGCTCCATCGCCGGCAGACCTTTGGTCTGGGCGAGTTTGGCAAGCGGCTCTGAACGGCCTTTAATCTCGCCGGAAATCACGCTTTCATCAACTTGCGCGCGGGTTTCTCCGGCAACCTGACGGACAATGCCGAACAATTCGCCGAACACGCCCAAACGCTCATTCAGCAAGCCTTCCAATTCGGCCAGCTTAAGCTCGTTTTCGTTGAACTCGCCTTCCAGACGCTCACTGCGCGCTTCCTCGCGGGAAATTGCCTTTTGCGTCTGTGTCAGCAGGGCTTTTTGGCGGTCGCGGTTCTTGCGGAACTCTGCCTCGCGCTGCTTGAAGAAGGAATTATCGGTCACCCGGCCATTGCGAACCTGATCGAGCAATTGTTGCAGGGTTTTGGCATCCGCATCGCCGGACGGGCCAGCCTCTTGTGCCATTGCTGAAGACAGGCTTCCGGCCAGGCCAAAAGCGACGAGCAGACAGACAGTTGAAATCAGTTTGGTCAATTTGGTCATGTCCGCGTCCCCTTATTTAACCGTTACCGGCACAACCATCAGGTCGGGTGCCGCTTGTTGTTTGGCGATACGCAGGGCGCTGCGTAAATCGCTGTTAAAGGCGCCATCAAGGTCAACAAAGCTTTTGCTGTCCTGGCTCCAAACGCCGCTTTTGGCGCCATCCAATGTCTGATAAATCAGCGCAACACGGCCAATCCGCAAGAAAGACACGGTGCGCGGCGCGCCGTCAATTTCCATTTCGCCCTCATAGGCTTCAATGGTGCGGCCATATTCATTTTCAATCTCATAGGCTTCAAGGATTTTGCGATATTTCTCAGCCGGATTGGCATCCGAGCGATCCATCAGCGCCGACAAATTGGCGACCCGCGCCTTGCGCTCATCCAACATGAACGGCACATCAAGCGACACAAACACTTCCAGCGCCTCAATCATGCGGAACATAAGCGGCATGATGGAGCGGTCAACATTGGTGACATCTTCAATTTGCTGGCGAATGGAAACCATTTCGGCCTTTTGCGCGCCAATCAGCTTTTCAAGCTGGGCATTATATTCGCGCAAGGAAGCAAGCTGCTTCAGCGCGGCGCGATATTCGCGCACTAAACCGTCGGTTTCGTCATCCAATTGGTCAATCCGTCCCTGCGAGGCGACGCCCTCATTGGTGCCGGATTGGGCAATTTGGACAACATTGTTCAGTTTCTGCGCATGTGCCAAGGAAACAGAAACAGCAATAGCGCAGCTCGCCATTAAAAGGCGGTGATAAAAAGTCATTGAACCCCCCACAGGTTTGGTCAGCAATGT